>CAWJRE010000012.1:0-329907 GCA_963845075.1 uncultured Alphaproteobacteria bacterium
ACTCATCATCCTGCACAGCGGATAGCCCGCGAAAGGTCCCAATGCCGCAGTCTTGCAGTCCCGGAAAGCGACCGGAGCTTAGCTTTGGCGCCTGAGAGCGAGCCGATGCCCAATATCGCGGGCGACTGCCTGTGCCTCTTTGGAAATCTCCCAGAGCCCAGTGACGGCATTTTTTAAATCCCACAAAATACATGGGAGGATCGACGCCTCGCGATGAATCGCTAACGCTATCGTCGAGGTCAGGAAGTTCTGAAAATTCGGGCGGTATCCCGTGGCAAAAATAATCGCGTCAAAGGGGCGCTCCTTGCCGCCCTCAAAAATGACGCCGGCCCTCAGAATTGTCGCTAGGCTCGGCATGATCTGGATGCGCCCGTCACGGATTCGTTTGGCTGTGCCGACGTCCAACACCGGAATTTTCCCAAAGTTTACAACTTGCTCCAGAATACCGTGGCGTGGCCGTCTGATCCCGTGCTTGGATAGGTCGCCACCCCAGATCCGGGTTTAGGCAAAGCAAGTTTCGCGAACTTAACTACATGTCCTGGCCAAACTGCAATGATGCATCTTACCTAAAGAGCGAACAGCTTCGGCGTCTTTCGCCGTCCGGGTGCGCGCGCGTTAAGTATCGCGTCAGCGTCGCCAGCACCGGGGAACAAATCGCCATTGAAGTTCAGCCGGTCGGGCCGTTCGCGATCATCCGCGATCATCAAAGAGCCCATCGTGCCGAAGCGGAACGGCAATAAGCCAAGTCGTGCTGGCGGCCCATTTGTCGGGTGCCGGATGGCGCGCAATATCGGGCCGGTCACAGCCGACCGACCACCAACTAGAGAAGGTGAAGCCCCACGTTCGCACCTACCCGCGGATAGCCGCAGGGCTTACTGATCGGAAAAGAATACCGGTAATTCCCATCCCCCCAAAACCAAAGCTAAACGCTCGAACGGCGATGTGGCTCCGTCCGCGTTGCTAGTAGCCGAGCACAAAAATTGCCGCGACAAAGCAAATGGCCATAATCACTGCCCTAGAAAGAGGATATCGCTCAACCCGATCTTCGATTGGGGGCGAAATATCCCCATCTGCTCGCCCGACGAACAAGCTAGGTGGCCCTTGCCCTATCTTATCTCAAAAATGCTTGCCAGTGACGGTAGTCACATCCGCGATTGCCCCAATTGATAGCCTTGGAACCAACGAGCAAGGAGTGTGTCATGCGGAAATTGCTGTTCGCTTGTGCTTTCGCGTTCGTTGCCACACTGTTGCATCACACGCTTGGCGGGTGATCCGGTATCCGGCGTGACAGTAGGAAGCGTTGGCAGCCAACGCATCGCGAGAAACAGTGGTTGCGACTTAGCGTGGGCTTTAGTGGCTTGTGACGAAGCCTGGGCGAGGGGCGCGCCAAATCTCAACTGAAATCCGTTAGTTGTATGTATTCGGAGAATTGCGATGGGGTGGATCATACGAGAACCGCCTTCGGTTTCCAGTAGAGTGCCTCCGGCGCACCCGCACCCGAATCGGTACCCGCGCGAACTCCCGTGCCTTTAAAACCGTGTCGAGCAAACCGGTGCTCATGGTTGGCCGTATCAGCTATCCCGAAATTGCGGAGGACCTGATAAACTCAGGCAACGCTGACGCGATACTACTATCCCGCCAAATGATCGCCGACGAGCAATGGCTCACCAAGGTCAAACAGGGTCGCGAGAAGGATATTCGACGGTGTGTCGCCGCAAATTATTGTTGGCGGTCGGTAGTGCGTGGTAGCCGTGTGCAATGCGCCTATAATCCGGTCGTTGGCCGCGAAGCCATATGGGGCGCCAGCTCTACTGTTACGACATACGCTTCCAAACGCATCCTGATCATCGGTGCAGGGCCGGCCGGTCTCGAATATGCCCGCGTTGCATCAGGCCAGGGCCATGCTGTCATAGTCTACGAGCGCGAGCGCGCGGTGGGCGGCCACGTCCGCGCCTACGGCGCTTTACCTTATCGCCAACAATACGGGACAATCACCACTTGGCTAGCGGCGCAAGCGTCGGGCAACGGTACGGAGATCAAGCTCGAAAGACCCGTTAATGCCGAGAAATCTTGACGTGATACTCGCGGCCGAAAAACCAGATCATATCGTGGTCGCAACGGGCGCCGCCTACCGGCGAGATGGATTTCAAGGGCAGACCGGTAAGCCCATTTCAGGTTGGGAGACCGGCAGGTGCGTATCTTGGGATCACGTTGCACTCGATCGCGTGATCGCCGTACCTGGTGAGGTTCTCGTCGTAGACGAGATGGCGGATGTGGCGGCCCCGCTCACGGCAGTCAAATTGGCCAAAGGAGGCGCCAAGGTCAGGCTACTGACCAGATGGCCAATGATCGGAATGGAAACGATGCCTGAGGTTTATTTCCATTGGATTATGACCTATCTGCAAGAGGCGGGCGTCGAACTCATTACCTCACATACTGTGCGACAAATAATCGGAAATCGGGTGGAAATCGCCAACGTCTACCAACCAAAAAAATCCCGTCGCATCAATGCCGATCTTATTGTGATGGCTACGGCACGGACCTCGGAAACAGAAATCTATCGTTTGTTACGAGAGCGTCACGCGAGCATCGAAGCAATTGGCTGCGTTCTTGCGCCGCGTACGGTTTACGAAGCTACACTGGAAGGACATCGCGCCGCGCGCAAACTCAGTGAATTACGGTGGACAGTTGCGAAACCTGGCGGCGGCTCTGGGCTTGCATTCAGTCGTTCTTGATGGCGATGCAGTGTGCCGACCCTATTTTTTCGTGCCGGCAGACAGCGGTTAAAGTAGGCTTCGGAGTTTTCTCTGGAGGTGATCCATGGCATTTACAGCTACCAAGAATGTTCCTTTGGCCGCGACTACCACGGGCTCATGGCCGAGACCAGCTTGGTACGACCAAAGTCTCTGGGGACGGCCGTTGGACACGGCCATGCTCGATCCAATTTACCGGGAGCAATTCTCAGATGCACTCGCCGTCGTCGTCTCCGATCAGGAACGGGCTGGTCTCGATATCGTCACCTGTGGCGATTACTTCCTGGACGCAGATTTAGCGGGCCGATCGTGGCACCATTATCCATTGCAACGTTGGCAGGGGTTGGCGTACGACGAATTGCAGCCCGAAAGCACCCGTTCCGAACTGCTGAGGTATCCACCTGGTACGCTGCTCAACGAAATCTATACATCCTGGCGCTGGCCGATCGTTACAGGCAAGATTGAGCCCAACCCGCGTAATCCGCTTGAGTACGCAAAAATTTTCCGAATGACTCAATCTCGCACGCGCAAGCCAGTCAAATTCGGGACGGTTTCTGGCCAGGTCATGGCTCTATTCCTTGACTCCCATACGCCAGAGTATCGAATTGAAGACAACAAGCGTCAGATGATTTGGGATATGGCGACGGCTATCAACAAGGAGCTACGGGAGCTGGTCGCTTCCGGCTGTAGCGTTATTCAGGTGGAAGAGCCGACGATTTATTTCATTGCTTGCTACCATCCAGAAGCCACCGACACCCTCAACTTCTTGACCGAAGCACTAAATCACGAGCTCGACGGACTCGACGCTGCGGAAGTTTGGATACACACGTGCTGGGGCAATCCAATGATGCAGCGCGTATTTGATCAGACATCTTATGCCAGCGCTCTAGAGATCTATCTCGACCGCATTAATTGCGACGTTCTAACTCTGGAAATGAAAGACCGAGGTTTCGCCGAAATCGAGCTTCTCGGCGCCTGGAAGGGTAAGACGCCCAAGAAGTTTGCCATCGGCGTCGTTTCCCATCGGACTCTCAACGCGGAGACGCCTGTGGACGTCGCTCAGGACATCCGGAAGGCACTCAAGTACGTCGACGTTGAGAATCTCCTCGTCACATCGGATTGTGGCTTTGGTCGGCAAGGCGCTAATCGACTAGTTGCATTTTACAAAAGCGCTGCAGCCGCGCAGGGCGCCAACATTGTTCGCCGCGAATACGGCTTGCCTGAAACCTACGTACCTTGCGCAGATCCTCATCTGATTCAGGATGTCGTGCCGACAAGGTTCGAACGCGGAGCCCAACCCTCCCAGGCGGCAAATCCCCCTTCGACCCCTGCTACAAATAGTCAGCATAGGGCTCAATCGCAGCCCGTCGCGGCGCCTCCCCACCCTGGACGATACGCCCCAGGCAGGCCCAACGTTTTTCCGATCTCCTCAAACAAGATCGGTAACTGGCGCGACCAACCGCCGCAACTGCAGGGTCAATTTTAGGAAGCTGCCTAAGTCGACATTAGGCCGCAGAAGCATGTGATCTGAAGCCGGCGTAAAGCCGCTGAGACGAACGATCGAGCTCCTGCAGTCGACGCCCTAAGTCGCGATACAAAAGCTTGCCATGTTGCTTCACGAGTTTACCCCGTACCATCACGGTATCAACATTGGATACACCGGCATGCAGGACAATTGACGATACCGGATCGACAGCGGCCCTCATGTTGATATCACTCTTGCGTAGAAGTATTAGGTCGGCCTGCTTACCCGGGGTTAATGAACCGATCTGTCGGTCGAGTCCCATGCATTGCGCCGACTTTATGGTGGCGTGCTCAAGCACTCCTTTAACCGTCATCGCCAGCCGGTCTGGCATTGTTTCCCGCTGATGAAAAGTGTCATTCACCAATGCCCGATGGGTTTGGAGAAGAAAGCGCATTTGCGTGAACATGTCGGTGCTTACGCCTGTAACAACGTCGGTTCCGATATTTAGATTTCCGCGCGCGGCGAGGACCGCGCCGGTCGGTGGAAGTCCCAGGCCCATTTGCATTTCAACTTCAGGAGTAATCGATGTGCTGACGCCATGGTTGGCAATCACGCGAAATTCGTCCGCGGTTAAAAAATTCGCGTGAACCAAGTTAAGATCGGGGCCGAGCAAGCGCTGGTCGGCCAAGCTCTGCATCGATTGGGGACGCGGCCCATGCTTGGCGCAGGCGACGTGGAACGAGGCCATAAGCCCGAGGTCGCGCGCGAACTGAATATCCGGCTCAGCGGTGCCGGGTGCAAAATCGGTCCCCCGGATGGCGAGCGCCATTGTGACCAGCCCATCGCTGCCGGCCAACCGGTCGCGACGCATCCGTCGCGCGTCGACGGGGTGCGGCTCCTTGGTGCCGAACAGAGTCATCGGCGTGCCGTATGCAAAAACAGCGCGGATCCCCGCATCCTGTAACGCATCGACGGCCGCATCTGCGTGATTGGGCGTGTTGACGATGTGGCACCAGTCAAAAAGGGTGGTGACGCCAGAATTGATTTGGTCGAGCGCACCGACGAGGTTGCCGATGTAGACGTCCTCTGGCGTGTAAAGCCGTACCACCTGACCAATGAGTACACCGAAATACTGGTCCAGCGTCCAGTCGGCGGCGACCCCGCGCAGCGCCGTCTGCCACAGGTGAATGTGCCCGTTGATTAGGCCGGGCATAGCAATCATGCCACGCCCGTCAATCTCCATCACCGCCCAGCTGCCGAGCTTTTGGCCAATGGCAATGATCTTGCCGTTGTCGATCAGAAGATCGCCGTCGTCGATGATGCCGATGGAGGGATCCATCGACACGATGGTCGCCCCCCGAATACGTATGCGCGACAAGCTTAAAACTCCGCGGCAACAGCAATGTACCGGTCTCGGCCGCCATTGTGGCGGCCGAGTTTTCAGATCGCAAAGGCCTCAGTCGTAACTCTTCTTACAGACCGGAACTTCCCGTGCCGGCAGGCCGATCCTGTCGAACACCTCCTTGGAGAAACCGAGCCTTTGGTCAACGTTTGGCACCACCCGCACGACCTTGCTAACGAGATTACCGTTCTGATCTTTCACCACTTCAGAGACGAAACTCGTGCCGATAGCTTGGCGGTTTTCGTCAAGTTTCATCTGTCCGTTCGGGGCATCCAGCGTCATGCTGGTCAAGGCCGCGCGGAATTTCTTCTGTCCGTCACTCAGATCACCGTTGACCTCATCGAGCGCCCGCAACATGGCGCTGGTCTCATCGTAGTAGTTGGTCGCGCACAGCGACGGTCCGGCGAAGCGCTTTTCCGGTGGCCACGCTTGCTGATACGCCTTAACGAAAGCCTGCCACTTCGGATCATCCCAGGCGTCGGCTTGGGGTGCCGCGGAAACCGCGCCGAGCAAGGCTTCCTTGGCCTTGCCCTGCGCCGACAGAACGGTTTGGTCGACCATAATCGAGCCGCCGAACAGCTTCGCGTTGCCTCCCGCCTGCTGGTACTGATTGAGGAAATTCAGTGCGTCGGCGCCACCGAGGCCCAAGTAGATGGCGTCCACATCGTCCGGAAGACCGGATATCACCGAGCCGAAGTCCTTGGTTCCAAGCGGAACCCAAATACGCTTGGTGATCTGGCCACCCAGCGGGCAGTAATCGAGTGCGAGTCCGAATACCTGCGTGTAGACGAACGAGTAGTCTTCGCCCACGGTCGCGATCTTCTTATAGCCCTTGACGCTATAGATGTATTGCCCAAGCCCCTTGTGCATCTGCGCGCCGTCGATATTGAAGCGGAAGAAATTCGGCGCCGGCGTCACGTAGGTCGTTTCCAGGGCCCCGGAGCAACCGTTGATGATGGTGACTTGCGGCTGGGTCTTGGCGTAGTCGCGGAGCGCAATACCTTCCGATCCGGACAGAGGTGCGAGAAGAATGTCCACCTTATCTTGCTCGACGAGCTTTTTTGCCGCGCGCAATGCCGAGTCGGGTGACGCATCCGAAGAGCCGCGAACGATCTCAAGATCTTTACCGCCCGCCTTGTTCTTGTGTTGCATCAGCGCAAGGTCGAAGCCGCGCTGGCCATCTTCGCCGAGTGCCGTATAGGGACCCTCGAGCGTCGAAAAGAAGCCGATCTTAATCTTGTCAGCCGCGGACGCTGATCCGCCAACCGCAGCCACGGCGACGAGGGTCACCGCCAAAAGAGCTCCGCCGGACCTTCGCATCGCTTTCCTCCCTGTTGTACTCTTGGATCACCGCCCATTCATGAACGGTCGCGCTATGCTACCAGCGGGCAAGACGCACCGACAAGTCCACCTCTTGCAATTTGAGCGGTGGATCAGCGCATTCGATGTACGACATTGCATCTCAGGGACATTGAGGATACCGCAATAAGACTAGGCATAAAAAAACGGCGCGATCAGCCGCGCCGTGGCGTAGTACGGGCAAAAGATGGTAGGAAAGCTTAGAAGGTATTCAAGGTAACCACAAGCGTGCACAAGCAAGTCCTTAATTCGAGATGCAGCTTCTCAGACCATAACACCCTAGCGCCTGGCAGAGTCATTTCTGCACAGCCATGTACGAGGGCGGCTGTCCCGTTAGGAAATCTTCACGCGGTGGCGAAAACACATCAACGACCTCAGTGTCCTCCGGAAAGAAGCCTTCGTGCTCCACGTTGCCCGGGATGACAGCCACATCACCCTGAGTCATCGAGCGCGTTTCGTTTCCAATTCGAAAGTCCATCCGACCCTTTAGCATCCACACTATCTGCTCATGTGGATGACTGTGTGAAGCAGCGCGTGCGCCTGCCTTTATCTTCCACCACACCACCATTCCCTGCTCTCCCGTAAGTACACGACGTTCAATTTTATCGTTGATGCGTTCCCACGGTAGCTCTTCAAGTGCGGTGAAACCTGATGCTATACGCATGACTTTCCTCCCACCGTCCTCTCGCGAAAGCGACTTTGCGCGGGGCATCATCTTGTCGGATTGGTGGAGTTTTGCCGAATATGTCCGAGCCACCGCTCCTCGGGGTCAAGATGGTGTCCTAACGGCGTATGATCGGGCCACCCTTCAACGGCGTACCCTCCGGCGAACGGCTATTATATCCGAGTATCAGCTTCAGTCCGCTATGGGGTCATCAACGTCGTTTCGAGCGCAACTCGCGTACTTCCGCTTATCCCCCGATATTTCTGATTCGGCATCGCGCCGTTCGCTGTGCGCCAAATTCCAGGATGGGTCGCTACAACAAAAGCCCGGTAAGGAGCTGGGCTAGGTTTCGGAGCGCGCAATGAAGCACGTCCCGTCGCAAATGAATGCTCAGTGAGAGGCAATGAATTACGCCGCAGCGACAAGCCTGAGCCATCATCGCCGCACAATTTGTTTCAGCCAACATCAGCGATGGTCGAAGATTAGTTAGATTGCGGGAGTGCCCTTCTCCAGGCTGCGCGCAGCTTAAATTCAAGTTCAGGAAAACGACCACCGGACGTGCCCCGAACCACGCTTATAAGCATCTCTAGTTCTGCTTCTGTTAAAGTCAGCTCCAGGCTCGTGTGTCCTTCATCCCTCACCTTTTTCATTTTCTTCCACGTTTAAGTCCAGAAGACCATGCACTTTGAGAAGACGCCATTGCACTTCGACGTTAACATTTACACGCCGCTCAACGCTTATCTGTTGGCGGTGCAACGAAATAAGCGCAGCGTATGTTGCGTCGCACTGAGACCGCATCGCAGCAAAAAGTCTTCAGTAGAAATTTACGTCTGGGCGACTATGTGTTGAGAACGCAGCCACACCAGAGGTTAGAGGCTGAGACGCCAAAATACGATGGGCGTGAACTCATTAACGCGCAGCCACAGCCTGATCGATGCAAGCTGAATGAAGGCGAGATAGTTTGCCGCGAGTTTGTCATAGCGAGTCGCGACCCGACGACAGTGCTTGATCTTATTGAAGAACCGTTCGACCAAATTTCGGGCGCGGTAAAGATATGGGCTGAAGCAGATAGGCTCGTTGCGATTGCATCGCGGCGGGATGTTGGCCCAAACGCCCTTCTCGGCGGCAAAGGCTCTGATCCAGTCGGCATCGTAACCACGGTCGGCCAGCAACATTGATCCTGATCTCAGACCGGACAAGAGTTTGAAGGCGAGCCGGTTGTCATGGGCTTCGCCTGCTGTGAGGCCCAGACGGACAGGAAGGCCGTTTGTGTCGACCACTACATGGATCTTGCTGGTCATTCCGCCTCGTGACCGGCCCATGGACTGAGCCTTGTTTCGAGCAACGCAGGCGGCGTGCTGATGTACCCGCACGATGGTCGTGTCGATCATTTGGACGGCGGCATCATGAGCGGCAGCAAGCGCGTCCATGAGCCGGCGCCATATGCCAGCTCGCCGCCAGCGGACGAAGCGGTTATAGCAGGTAGTATATGGGCCATAACATTCCGGCAGATCACGCCATGGCGCGCCAGATCCCAGCACCCAAAAGATGCCGTTGAGGACACGTCGATCATCCACTCGGGGCACGCCTCGCGCCTTGTTCGGCAACATCGGTCTGATGGCCGACCATTCGTACTCAGTGAGTTCGTAACGCATCGTTCGAGACTCCGGTCTTGGGACCACGGTCTTGCTGTAGCGACGCACACTCGGCGGCTTCCAATGTGCTGGTCTGTTCCGATAAGATAGCTCGCTTGGGTCTAGGGAAGCATGAGAGGCCATGCTTGAGAGCGGGCGACTAGTTGAAATGACGCCGCGTTTGGGGGGAAATCGCATGCCAATCTCGGTTCTCAAAACGATACCCACTTCAGCTATAGTCGTCGTCCTGAGCTTGCTTGGGACCCTGACCCTCCGCGCTGAGCCAGGCGTCTTCGATGACCGCATCGTGTTTGGCCAGTCCGCCGCCTTGAAGGGGCCGGCAGCCGCCCTCGGCCTCGGAATGCGGGAGGGCATATTGGCTGCGTTCCACGAGGCGAATGCCGCTGGCGGGGTTCATGGCCGCAAGCTCGAGCTGATCTCGTACAATGACGATTACGAACCGGAAGTCGCGATTGCCAAGACAAATAAGCTCATCGACGAAGACAGGGTATTTGCCCTGATCGGCGAAGTGGGAACGCCGACGTCAAAGGCCGTGCAGCCAATTACAACGGAGCAGGGGGTGCCCTTCATCGGACCCTTCACGGGCGCTGACTTTTTGCGCGATCCGTCTCTGACAAACGTGATCAATATCCGCGCTTCTTACGGCCAAGAAACCGAGGCTTGGATCAAGCATCTGACAACCGATCTTGGCTTGTCGCGCATAGCCATTCTGTACCAAGACGATTCATTCGGCCGTGCCGGCCTCGACGGTGTGAAAAGGGCTCTTGAAAAGCGAGGCTTGGGTCTTGTGGCGGAAGGCACCTACATGCGTGGTACGACCGCCGTTAAGCGAGCCTTGTTGGCGATTCGGCGGGGTCATCCGCAGGCGGTGGTAATGGTTGGCGCCTATAAGCCTTGCGCCGAATTCATCAAGCTCGCCCGCATGATCAAGTTGGATGCCGTATTCGTGAACATCTCTTTCGTAGGTAGTGAGCCATTGGCAGAAGAGCTTCGTCGCGACGGCGAGGGCGTCGTGGTGACGCAAGTGGTTCCGCTTCCGAATGATACGAAAATTCCGCTTGTCGCCCGCTATCAGAGGGCACTGAAGTCAGTGAATCCGAGCGCCAAGCCAAGCTTTGTGTCGCTGGAAGGCTATGTCGCCGGTCGACTGGTAGTTGAAGCGCTTAGTCACTCTGAAAATCCAGTAACCCGTGCTGGATTGCTCGCGACCATCAGGAACGTCGGCGTCTTCGACCTGGATGGCGTCACGCTGGCCTATGGACCGGCTAGCAACCAAGGAATGGATACTGTCTATCTCACGGTCATCCAACCGGACGGGAGCTTTAAGGCAGTCGAGAGATTGAGCAACGCCGACGTCAGATGGGAGGAGCCTCGGGCTGGCGTTGACGTGCCCAAGGAGCGGCTTGAGTCGACCAAATGACAGTTGAACAGGCCCAGGCGTCCTCGATTGAGGTCAACAAGACGCCGTCGCGACAGAGGACGGCGGTCGCCAGCGGTTCCCAAATTTCCAAGTTCGGCATCAAGGCCAAGCTTTTTCTTGCGTTTTTCTCTCTTGCGGCCTTGACCGCCTTAGCGAGTGCGGTTGCCTGGTACGTTTTCCGCGATATCGATCGCGCGGTCACACGCATCACGGTCGAAAGCGTTCCAGGCATAGTTATCGCCCTTAGCTCTGCTGAAAAAAGCGCCGAAATCGCAGCCGCTGCCCCAGCGCTAATGACTGTCGGCAGTCAGGAGGAGCGAGCTCTGGAAGAAGCAAAACTGGAGGAGCGCGCACGCGCGTTGGTCGCTCTGATCAAGGATCTAATTTCGTCGAACGTGCCACCGGAAAAAACGCTCGCTCTTTCGAAAATCGAGCGGGAAACTACGACGAAGATCAAAGAATTGAACTCCGCGGTCGAAAAACGCCTGCGACTCGAAACAGAGCGTCAGGCTACCATCACAGGGCTCTCCGTTGCCCATGCCAATTTCCTAATAGCGATTGAGCCTCTGATCGACGATTCCGTCTTCAACTTGGTGACCAGAGGCGAGGACGTCACTGCGGAGAGTATCAAGGCGACAACAAATCTCGTCGAGGGCGACGTAAGTAAAATCGACAAGCTGTTTACCATCAACGCCGAGGGGAACTTGGCCGCCGGCCTGCTCGCTGAAGCCGCGCATGTGAGCGATCCGGCGTTGATTCAGCCGATACGTGAGCGATTCCTCGCCGCAGCTGCGACGATCAATAGGGGCCTTCAGCTTCTCCCCGGAGGGCCTGAGACAACTCCCCTGCGTGACCGCGTCGAACGCCTGCTGGCCCTCGGTGCCGGCGCCGACAATATGTTCGACCTCCGGGAGCGGACGCTGCGAGCGGCATCGGGTGACCGACACTCGTTGGACGCGAACGAGCACCAACTGTCCTCGCTGAAGACTGCGCACGAGTCGTTACTGCTCACACTGATCCCGATGATCGACGATGCTGCCTTCGATTTGGTGCTCACGACCGAGAGGGTCACCACAAACAACAGGAAGGAACTCACAGAGTTCATCGATGTAAGCGCCGATGTCTTGCAGCTTCTGCTTACGCTGCGCGCGGAGGGCAGTCTTGCGGTCAGCCTGCTTGAGCAGGCGGCAAGCACATCGAATGTGAATTTGCTCCAGCCTTTAAACGAGCGGTTCGTCGCTGCTAAGGAACACGTCGAGCAAATTCTGAGACAGTTGCCGCCGTCGCCGGAGGCTGCTCAGGTGCAAAAGGCCGCATCAATGTTCATTGACTCTGGGAAGGGAGACGACGGCGTCTTCGGCTTGCGACGCGCGGAGCTGCAACAAATCGCTGCCGCTCAGTCGGCTTTGGCGGGCAGCCGTGCACTAGCCAGTCAGCTTGGCGACGAGATCGCAGGATTGGTCGCGGCGGCGCAAACGGCCAGCAATGCGGCCGGCTCTGGGGCGGCGCAGGCCATCACAAACGGCGCAATTTTCATGTTGATCATTACGGTCGTGAGCATCGTCGGCGCCGTAGTCGTTATGCTCTATTACGTTGTGCCGTGGATCATTCGGCCTCTCGAAAGTATTACCAAGGCGATGACGGACCTTGCGGCCGGTGACACGTCGGTTGATATCCCGGGCCGCAAACGCAGTGACGAGCTTGGTCGCATGGCGCAGGCGCTTGGCGTTTTTCGCGACACGGCGATAGAGGTCCAGAAATCCAACCTCAGGGAAATCGCCGAAGCACGGCTTCGACTTTCGGTCGCGATCGAGAGCATCTCTGAGGCATTCTCGCTATACGATAACGAGGACCGCCTAGTCGCCTGCAACAGCAAGTACCGGACGCTCATTTTCCCGAACGTCGCCGACGAATTGCTCTTGGGCATGACATTTGAGACTTTGATTCGACGTGCCGCCGAGCATGGCGACATAGAAGATGCGCAAGGCCGACTCGAGGAGTGGGTGGAAGAACGTCTAGCACGCCACCGCAATCCGACCACGGCGTTCTTGCAGCGGCGTCGCGATGGTCGTTGGGTCATTGTGAGTGAGCGCAAGACCGACGAGGGCGGGACGGTTGCCGTTTACTCGGACGTCACCGAACTCAAGCAGCGCGAGGAAGAGCTTTCCCTTAAAACAAATGCTCTGGAGCAACTTTCGAGTCAACTCGCAAAATACCTGTCACCACAGGTCTATGAGTCGATCTTCAGCGGTCGTAGCAAGGCGACGGTCGCCAGTCGGCGAAAGAAATTAACGATCTTCTTCTCCGACCTCGAAGGCTTCACGGAGACGACTGAACGGCTCGAATCCGAGGATTTGACGCAGCTCCTCAACCATTATCTGACTGAGATGTCGAAGATCGCTCTCCAATTTGGTGGGACGATCGACAAGTACGTCGGCGACGCCATCCTCATCTTCTTCGGCGACCCAGACACCAAAGGCGTTAAGGCGGATGCGGTGGCATGCGTAAAGATGGCGATCGCCATGCGCAAGAGAATGCGCGAACTGGATAGCCTCTGGCGAGCCTCGGGTATAGAAAAACCGCCACGTTGTCGAACTGGAATTAACACTGGTTTCTGTACCGTCGGAAACTTCGGTAGCGAGGTCCGAATGGACTACACCATTATCGGCAGCGGTGTAAATCTTGCGTCCAGGCTGGAACAAACGGCCCCGCCGGACGAGATTCTTATCTCTTATGAGACCTACGTTCTTGTCAAAGACGCGGTCTGCTGTGAGGAGCGCGGACACATTAATGTGAAGGGCATCTCCCACCCCGTGGCTACGTACCAGGTCATCGATGTTTACGACAATGTTGGTAAGAGCCGTGACCTCATTCACGAAGATTATGGGACACTCAAACTCGATATTGATCTAGAGGCGATGTCTGCGAGTGAGCGAAGCCACGCAGTGACCGTTCTCCAGCGAGCAGTGGACCGGCTCTCCGACCCAAAGCAAGCTGCCAATCCGTCGATCATCCAATAAGCCGAACGGCAACACAGTACTCAACGCGATCTCGCGACCCGATCTCGGAGCGAAACGGTGAGATGCCGCGGACGGCAGGCATTCGTGCCCGCGAAATTAATGAGTAGAGCCCCGGCCCCAGTACCGGGGCTTTTTTTTCGCCCGCGGCGGGCTGACGGCGTATGTGTGCCCGTAACCCTCCCGCGAGGTCCAAGTTAAATCGGCTACGCACCACATAGCAGGTATTTTATTCGCAGCGTCGGCCTCAGGAGGGCAGCGCTTCCAGCCGCGCCATAATCGTAATCATCGCTTGGTCGATGGCATATTGAGGGAGATGCCCGCGATCCAACAACCTGCATGCGTCATTGAGTGCGCTTGCCGCCTCTATGCGGGCGCGGTCGAGGGCGTGCCTGCTCACAAGTCTTGTCAAAGCACCGGTCTTTGCGAGGTTCGCGGCATAGCGGAGAACGAAGATGATGCGATCAGTGCGACCGCGGGAAGGCGTCAGCGCGCCAAGGATGGTTTTGGCGTTTTCTGCGGCCTTACGCTCCTCTTACACCTTCGGGCTCGCGTTGGCGCTCAGGATGGCCATTGGTCTTCTTGATGGGCCACGTCGCAGAACCCCAAGCAGAACGCGCGCTTGGTCCCGCGAGTGTTGCCTCAGCTTGGCTAGTGGATCGAACCTGACATGAAACCCGCCGGGAATTCCCGATTGAGCTGGCGTATGCGAGACGATCCGAAGCGGACGTGAGCGCATTCTTCCGCGCGCCGCATGCAATCACGGACTTGCTTGCTTAGATTTTGCAACACGACGTTTGCACTCCACTCAGCCGTATCGGCGGGAGCACAAAATCGGTCTCTCAGCCACCGATGCCTGGGCGTTCGTTGGCTTCTTCTCTGTCGGTGATAGGCAAGAGTACCACAACTCTCAGCGTGCCACGAGTTATTTCGTTGGGGCAAGCGAAGAACCAAAGCTGAGCAAATCTGCTGATTGAGCGGGCCAACGCAATCGGAGAACCGCCCGAAAACCCGCAGCTTCTGTTCTTAGTCCTAGCGGTTACTTCACCGCAAATGTTGTCGCAGGCAATGTTGAAGCCTGTCGTGACGTCGCGGACCGTGTGCTTGAGCTAGCCGAGAAACAGGGACGCTTGGCTGAGCTTGTTCTCGGGCATTTGTGTGTGGGCACTTCTTTATTGCTGACAGGAGAAATCACGAGAGGAAAGGTGCATCTCGATCATGCGATCACACTTTACGATCCTGGGCTGCCTCGTGCGTCAATGGCACGTGAGGACCCCAGAGTAGCCGCCCTAATTTTTCGGTCCATTGCATTATGGATGCTTGGCCACCCTGAGGCCGCGCTTGCCGACGCTAGTGGAGCGATCAAGAACGCACGTGCACTTGGTTATGCTACGCCTTTGATGTTCGCGCTGGCCCACGCAGAGCTCACGTACATGCTTTGCGGAAACTACGCTGCGGGAGGCGAGTGTTTACGCGAGCTCGTCGCTTTGGCGGACGTGAAAGGTAGCCTCTATTGGAAAACAGCAGCACAAGGGATGGAGGCCACGCGTTTGGCTCTGACTGGCGACCCGGCAAATTCAATTCCAATGATGATCTCTATGCGAAATGCTTACGAAGCAACCGGAGCTAAGTTCCTAGCTCCTTTCCATCTATCGGTGCTTTCAACTAGTTATGCTGCGCTCGAGAAATTCGACGACGCTCGGCACTACGTTGCCCAAGCGATGAACACGATGGAGACAACCAAGGAAAAGTGGTGGGAAGCCGAGGTAAATCGTGTTGCTGGTGAAATCGCTCTCAAATCGCCCAAGCCGGACACCGCCAAAGCCGAAGGATATTTCGAGCGTGCGCTCGCAGTCGCCCGTCAGCAACAAGCCAAATCCTGGGAACTCCGCGCCTCCATGAGCCTCGCACGCCTCTGGCGTGACAAGGGCAAGCCGCAGCAAGCTCGCGAACTGCTTGCTCCGGTTTACGGATGGTTTAGCGAGGGCTTCGAGACAAGGACCTGAAGGAGGCGAAGGCGCTCCTCGAAGTGCTGGCGTCGTGAGGCCATCCATGACTTGGCGGTTTTATAAGGTTGCATCAAAAGGTCTTAGGGAGGAAGGCGTAGCATGCGCGATCTTGCTGGAAAAACGGCGTTCGTCACCGGCGGGGCCAACGGCATCGGACTCGCAATGGGCCGTGCGTTCGCCGAGGCGGGCATGCGCGTCATGCTCGCCGATATCGAGGCGAAGCCACTGGAACGGGCGGTCGCGGCCTTCAAAGGCAATCTGGCCGAGGTCCGCGGCGTGGGGTGCGACGTGCGCGACTATGCCGACGTCGAGCGCGCCGCGCAGGCCACCATCGACGCCTTCGGCAAAGTGCATGTCTTGTGCAATAACGCCGGTGTGAGCGGCGCCCGCGGCGCTGACAATATCTCGCTGCAGGATTGGCGCTGGACGATCGACGTCAATCTGATGGGCGTCGTGCATGGCGTGAAGGCGTTCCTGCCGCTGCTCCAAAACCACGGCGAGGGCGGCCATATCGTCAACACCGCCTCCATGGCGGGGTTTCTCCCCTTCGGTTTCGGCGCCTACGTTGCGACCAAATTCGCGGTGGTAGGAATTTCCGAAGCGCTGGCGACGGAGCTCGAGCCGCAAGGCATCGGCGTCAGCGTTCTGTGCCCCGGCTGGGTCGCCACTCTCATCACCGAAAGCCGGCGGAATTGGCCCAAGGACTATGGCGCACCACCGCCGCGCTCGATAGGACCGCTCGCAGAACAGATCGCGGAGCTCGTTCGTAACGGAATGGCACCGAGCGATGTCGCGGCGCTTGTGTTGAAGGCGGTGCGGGACAATGAGCTCTACATCTTCACCCATCCGGATATGCGGCCGCTGCTCGAGGCGCGCGTCGATCGGTTCCTAACAGCCTATCGCAAGGTCGGACAGGCACCACAGGAAATAAAGCAATGAAGTTTGGCATCTCGACACGCTCGATCTGACAAGTCGTTTCTTGACGCGTAGCCGTCGCCTGTGAGGCCATCGTCGCACGAGCTGAGCGGCCCTCCTAAAGCGTTCACATGTGCCCTCACGCACCCAACGGCGCGTTAGAGCGCGTAAGATTTTCACCTTTACCGCGACAGAGCCGCGGTGCCGCGGTCAGAATGACGAGGTATCACCCCATCCCGTTTGCGAGCGCCTGCGTTGTCCAAGCTTGTGATCGCCCCGTTAATATCTTTGCTCGCCGCGATACCTCCTCGCCGAAAATGTCCGGATCTCTTTGTCGAAATGACAGTAGCGCGCACAGGGCACGTGCACCGTGTCACCGTCAAAACCTTACTGGAAAGTTAAAGCCAGTTTTGGGGTCCTAGATATTTCCGAGTGGGTCCTTTTTATGCCGCGAGACCACCCCCCGTCTGGTCCGCCTAGGGGGAGGGTCGGCATGACCGCAGAGGCGTGTTTGTTTGTGGCCAGCAGCTGAACGCGCCGGCGACGCCAACTGCTGAGGGGAATGCTTGGCCGGCTAGTGCCAGGTGCAACGGTGCACCCCGCTCTGAAACGAAAGTGAAGGCCGACTTGGCCTCGCGCTTCAGTGCCCCGGCGCCCGCAACATCCCCTAGCAGTCGGAAAGTTACACCGTGTCACCATCTGCCGCGAATTAAGCGATTCAGATCAAATAATTAAGTTCGAACACGGTGGGACAGATCGATGCCGGTGGCCGTGGACGTTTTGACGCTTGGACAGCCGCGAGACCACCCCCCGTCTGGTCCGCCTAGGGGGAGGGTCGGCATGACCGCAGAGGCGTGTTTGTTTGTGGCCAGCAGCTGAACGCGCCGGCGACGCCAACTGCTGAGGGGAATGCTTGGCCGGCTAGTGCCAGGTGCAACGGTGCACCCCGCTCTGAAACGAAAGTGAAGGCCGACTTGGCCTCGCGCTTCAGTGCCCCGGCGCCCGCAACATCCCCTAGCAGTCGGAAAGTTACACCGTGTCACCATCTGCCGCGAATTAAGCGATTCAGATCAAATAATTAAGTTCGAACACGGTGGGACAGATCGATGGCGGTGGCCGTGGACGTTTTGACGCTTGGACATAGGTCGACGCCCAGAACGGTGAGCCCTGAATTGATAGCGCATCGTCGATCGATGCACGCAGCCGATTACTACTCCGATCTATCCGCGTGTCGGCGACGTCCCTGCGGCGATGATCGTGGCGATTGCGTTATTGCTAACTGATCCGCCGGCTTGGAGGTACGCTTGCAGCGCGCGCGTATCGGTCCCCGTGTTCGCAAGGACAGCCGGCCGGCATAGCCCAGCGTGTGCGGAAGTCGATCTTGGCCGCGACGCCAGCGCGCTCGATCAGCCAGGGTGAACGGTACACCCCTCTCCGAAACGAAAATCAAGGCCGACTTGGCCTTGCGCTTCAATGTCTGCATCGGGCGAAGCTAAGCAGCAGCGATTTTCCCCTCATCCGCCGTCATTAAAATATCTTCAATTTCATTCGATAACTTTGGCGCACATAATAAAAATCCTTGCCCCTCCTCGCAATTATGGCTGCGGAGAAAATGGAGCTGCTCGGCTGCTTCAATGCCTTCGCCAACGACCCTGATGCCGAGGTCATGTGAAAGAGCAATCAAAGATTTTACAATCGACGCGCTGTCAGCATTGATGCCTATTTCGCGTACAAACAAGCCGTCGATTTTGATGCTATCAGGAGAAAGTCGCCGCAAGTAAGTGAGCGAGGAGTAACCTGTCCCAAAATCATCCAGCGCAATACGAACACCGAGCTCACGCAGCGCCGTCAAGTTCGATATAATCTGTTCGCTCTCGTCTAGAACTGCCGTTTCTGTAATTTCAATTTCAAGGCGATCGGGCTGTAAAGCCGACGCTGCTAACGCATTTACGACGCTGGACAAGATATTTGTCTGACGCAGCTGAATTGCCGAAACATTGACAGCGAGTTGGATTTGTTTCGGCCAAGTAGCCGCAGCCTTGCAGGCGTCAAGAAAGATCCATTGGCCTACCTCGTTGATCAGCCCAGTTTCCTCCATGATGTGTACGAATTCGCTGGGTGACCTGACGCCGAGGGTAGGATGCCTCCATCGTAGCAAGGCCTCGCATCCTGCAATGTGATTGTTATTGAGCGCAAAAATGGGCTGAAAGACCAGAAAAAATTCGTTGCTACGGAGAGCATGGCGAAGATCCCGTTCGACATTGCGACGTTGCCGCGTCGCGTCTTTATACCCGGCATCGTATAGTTAAATCGCACCACCATGTCCGTGCTTCGCGGCGTACAGCGCCTGGTCGGCGCTCTTTAGAAGAAGCTCGGGGCTAGCGCCGTCGGACGGTGCAAATGCGATTCCAACACACGCCCCGGTGAAGATCTCGATACCATCCATTACAAACGCATTATCAAGGCTGCCAACTATTCGATTAGCCACTATCTTTGCAACGCTGGCGTCCTTTGCATCCGCTACAATAACGGCAAACTCGTCTCCACTCAACCTTGCAACTAGGTCGACCTCTCTTACGCTATCCGTGAGCCGCCGACCGACCTGAACCAACAATCTATCGCCAACTGCATGGCCAAAGCGATCGTTGACGCCTTTAAAGTCATTGAGGTCGAGGTAGAGTACAGCAAACCGCTCGTGCAGACGACCGAGCCGAGCAAAAGCGCTCTGAAGTCCCTCAAAAAATGCCAATCGGTTTGGCAAGCTGGTCAACTCGTCGCGGCGAACTCTCCTCTCAACCTGAACCTGTTCAACAACTCTCTTGGCGATCTGCGAGGCATAAACGCATACAGCCCGCCATAGCGCCGCGACGTAGGTGATCATCAAGACTGCCACCACAAGAAATTTCGGCTCACCACTTCGCAAAATGGCTATAGCGGAGGTAGCAACGATAGGAGCGGTGAATGCGATCGCCGCCGCGGGGACGCTGGCCAATACAAACGTCCCGCCACCCAGCACACCGGCGCAAAGGCAAGCGATGATAACTTGCTCGCCTGGCGAGGCGTTGGAGAAAAACAAAAGGGGTAACATCGCCCACAAACTGCCAAAAAATAGGGCATTACGGGCCGTACGAGTAATCGTGCTGCGTGAAACATACGACGGCTTCGCGTGAGCCGAATGACAATTCTTGAAGCCGTGATAAAGTGTGAAAATAAGAGTTGTGGAGGCCCAAGTAATCGCCAACTGGTGTTGCGGCGATGCCCAAAGCGCTACGATGAGTATTCCAGCGTTGCAGATATTAGCAAGCAGCATCGCTGATAAATAGCGTTTGATGTTGCTAATTTGCTCGGCGCGAACGCGTCCTTGAACAGCTTCATCGTCTTTGATGCTGCAAGGAAAACTCAAGATATGCGAGATCAGTTTGCGCAGAGGCTGAGACGACAGATGCAAAACTGAAACTCGCCAATATGGGGAAGCTAGTAGGAGCCGCGTCCCACAAACTTTGTCTTGCCACTCGAAATAATAACTTCAGTGTTCTTGCGGAAGCGTGAACACTATAAGTCGAGATCTAGTGAAATAGGAGCCAAAAGGCTGAGGGCCGTCAGGTCTCGAATTTCGCCCACGGGTTCGAGATCGGCTAAAACTACGTCGAGGCGTTGGGAAAAGAACGAGCTTTCTGCCGCGAATTCAGACATTCCGATCAAATAATTAAGTCAAGAACAGGTGGGGACAGATGATCCCTACGCGTCCTCCTGCGAGAGGGCCCCTTCTACCTTTGTTCTCGTTCAGGTAACTCCAAATCGCCGTATTAGGGGGTGTGCCGAGCGCGCTGAATATCAACAAGGCCTGGTCTTCCTCGACCAATTTGCGAACAGCCTCAAGCGTCTTAGGCGGGCTTGAGCCATCATCGCGACTGATGAAGTTGATCCTCCGCCCGTTGATGCCGCCTTGGTCATTGACCAAACGGAAGTAAGCGGCCTCCGACTTGCCAATTATGCCGTACGGCGAGGTTGCCCCGCTGTATGGGGAAGTGTTGCCGAGCTTGATCTCAGTGTCGCTAACGCCGGGCCCATACTGGCTCCCGGCCCAAGCCAGCGCGCTTACAAGAAGGAGGCTTGCTGTCGAAAGGGTAAAGGCGAACGTTGGCTTCATGAGATGCCCCGGATTCTACACCAAAACATCATCATACCATTCTCATAATGATCCTAAAGAATTTTGTAGGATGAAGGTTACACTTTGCGCGGCCGGACCGATTGGATGAAGCAGAACGCTCATCGCCCCAACTCTTCGCCTCCCAGGTTACACGTTTTCGCCGCTGCACGGTTGCGCTCGTTAGGCGCGCTGAACGGTTGCACGTTTGTGTTCGACTGAAAGTTGGACCGTGTGGTGGTTGAGGGAGCGAGAGGTTTCGGCCGCAGTGTGCGTCGCGCAGGTGCTGATTTCTTTATCTAGGAAGACAGTCAGCTCGCCGATGGTGCCCGGCCAAGAAAAGGGCTAAGGTTACATTCGGCTGGGGCACCGCAGAGGAGTGCACTCGATGTGCGACTTCAGCCTTCACGCTGTTAGGTCCCGGCCTGCGAAAGTCGGGGATAAGCTCACCACCCGCATGTTCAATTTGGGCACAGGGGGCTTCTGCGCACCCGAAGATATGGGAATGGCAGTTTGTCTGCTTCCGGGCACTGAGTTGTCCTTCGCGAACGAAGTTAGGCAATGGTCCAAGTGGTTGCGCCCATGGAACGCAACGGTGATCAGCTACAGGACTGCGATCTTTAGACAGATCAACAAGGACAAGCGGGCCACCCATCACGATGCGCTGGAATTTCCAAACGGCGAAATCGTTCTTCTGACAACCCTGGTAGAAGGCCAGCAGGCGACAGTTCTTCAATTACCAGCGGCGCCTGAAAAGCCACAAAAGGAGGCTATGGCTACCCACGCCTTGGATTTGGCTGACGCGATCAGTTAATCCGAGACCTAATAAAAAAGTCCCGACGAAATACTTCGTCGGGACTTCAAGGTTCTTCCGTCCAACAGAGAGGAGGTATTTAGAACCGCGCCAGGATAGCGAAAGCAAACTTCAACACCAGGGTGCTGTGTTACCGGCGCGGAGTTTGTCCGGACCTATTGCATAAAGGCCACACCCGCTAGCCTGCTAATCGTTATGTGACTGACGTTGTAGGACTTTGCGATCGCGGTCAGCGTCTCGCCCTGGGCCATCCTCGCCAGAGCTTCGGTTTGTTGATGCTTGGTGAGCTTCGGCTTCCTTCCAAACCGAACACCGCGAGCCCTAGCTCGAACCCGCCCTTCGTTGGTTCGGGTGAGGATCAGATGGCGGCGGGGCCGCCAAGCACAGTGAGCATCAGGCGGCCGTGCGGGGTCGTGTTGTCCGCCCAAGGATCACTTAACGACCTGAATGCTGTGCCAGCCTTTGCGATTGCGTCGAGGGTGTTGTTGTTGTTGTTTATCTGCTCGCGTCGCTTGTTCGGGAAGCATTTCTCTGGAGGGCCGCGTTGGCCTACCCCCCTCAAAATCATTTGCCGCTGGCCGCGCAGCGGTGCTGCGCAAATTCTGCGGGAATTTGATCGAGCCATATCCTTCGGAGGGCTCAGCCCGCTGAGGTCAGGGCAACAATCGTCTTGCGCTTGCGATTGCCGCAACGGCAACGGCGATGATGAAAAACTTGAGCGCAGCGGCGAGCGGACGATTTTCGAGCTCGTGGACAGCCGCAAACAACGTGAGAGCGACGAAGCAGACGGTGAATACGTAGAGGGCGGCCCACATCTCGGATGTTCCGTCCCAGACTGCCGGGGCGTCGCCACTGCGTCTAGCGTAAGCGGCGGGGCTCGCCTTGACGCGGATATACCGAAGTACAGGTCCATTGCGCTTTCGCACAATGGAGTGTGACGGCGCACCCGTCGTAGCTTTTTTGCGGTTAGGCAAGCCGCACGGCACCCCGCCCCCGACAAGGCTACTGCCGCTCGGTTTAGGTTGACCCTGTGGACCCCATCCCCCGATGACCCCTACGCGGTCACCTGCCTAATTTGAGAACCCCGGGCCGCCACTGCTCGGGGTTCTCTCCGTTTAGCCCCCAAGCTTCCACAGCCAGCCTTGTTCGCGCCCCATTTGCCGGACGACAATCATTTGTCGGGGTGTAGGGGGTGTAAGTAGACGGGGCCAATCTTGAAACAGATCATTTGTTAGTGGGACTGCCACCTGGGCGAGCCCTCGGTGATTTTTTCCTAGGGACTGAGGGCTCGCATTTCTCAACAACGAACCAACCCATAACGCTATAACGCATAGCGAGCGCGCAACAGCTTTGGTAGCCTGGCGATATTGGCGGGCGATCCGCCGCGCCTCGTGAGCACAGTTGGCTGTCTTGTGCTCGGAAAAAGCTATCAGGGGCCGGTATTCCTCGACCGTCGCTCAACGTCCATGCGTTCGGCGTTGCGTTCCTCCGCTTGCGCCAGGGCGCGGTAATGCTGGGCGATGGCCATGAAGCGCCTTTGCACATCGGCATCAGATGCGAGGCGTGCAAGCTTCAGGTATTTGATCGCTCGATCCCAATATTCCCGCGCTCTGGCCAACGCGAGCAGTTCATCCCGCGCGCGTGATCGCTTGTTCGGCAATGCACCGGGCCTTTCATTCGTCGAACGATCAAGCGCGGTTGATGTTCCCTCACAGGCAAGCCCGTTTGGCGTAGCTGGGCACTGCGATGATTTCACGAATGCACCGGTGCGGAAATCATGTTAGTGTTTGTAGAGGGACGCGCTTCCTAAAACAAAGAAACAAAACCATTTCAGGTGAGTGCGCTGTCCCGCAACACCAAGGGGGACGCCATGACGGAATTACTCGCGTTATCAGTGAGTGTCGCCGTACTCGGCGGCATTTGGGCCTTCATCGCGCTCGGGCCTCTGGGCGGCTTCGCTCTCGTCTGGGTTGGGTTCATCGCAGCAGGCTGCTTCTTTGCCGCGGGTGGTGATATCAAAGCACTTAGTAAGACGATCGTCGGCATGATCTATGGCGCTATCGTTGCCTGGATTGCGCTTCTAATCATCGCCAAAGTTCCGGTGCCGGGATTGGGAACGGTGTGGCCGGCGATCGTCGTTGGAGTAACAGTCTTCTTTCTCGTTATCGTAGCCTCCACCGATCTGCTCTCCTGCGTGCCAGCCAATGTCTATGGGTATGCCGCGCTGGTGGGTTACACGTTGTCGGCGGGCAAGCTGGATGCGCTTACGGCGGGAGACAACTCAAATCCGCTATTCCTCATCGTAGTCTCCGCCATCTTGGGCGCTGTGCTTGGTTACCTTATGGGGCAATTAGCGGGTGTGCTGAAAACTCGATCTGCGGCGTGAAGCAGCGCTTGAGCCGTTGATTAGGGGGACCGTGGAAAGAGAAAGCCCCGGCCGAGGAGACCGGGGCTTAACGGACAGAAGGCGGGGCCGCCAACTGAGGTGGTTTATGCGAAGGATGTTCGCGCACTGCTGCACAGGACGACGTAAGGCGTCGCTTAAACGCTGCTCACGCGCGCGGACTTGGCCGTGTTAATCAAAAAACGACAGGCCCACGCCGATAACGCCGACGATCATAACAGCGAAAGCGCCAACGAAGGTCCACCGAAGGTAGTGGTGGGCGCGCTCCTCTTGGAGCCGCCGAGCTTCGGCTTCATCACCCGACCAACGAAACGCTGCGTTCGGATCGTCAGAGCCATTTTGGAACGCTTCGGTGTCGTGAATGCGCGTGAACTCGGCTCGCCATGCGGCTTCCACTTCTGGCTCAGCCATTAGCTGCTCCTATGTCAGCTCATGCCACTTGACCCGTACAGGAGAAGGGAGAGAACCCCGAGCGTGTGGCCCGCCCGGGGCTCCTGAGCTGGTGTGCTCATGTTAGGCAAACGCACCAAGGGCGAGAGTCGGGGGACATCGGGCCAATAGCACAACACGGCATCAACAACCTTGTCGGGGGATGGGGTTGCCGCGGTTTGCCTAACAGCCAGAGATTGAGAAGGAGCGCGGTCACGCTCCATTGTCCTGATCAGCGGCTAATCGATACGTTGGTATAGGGCTAGGGGGGGTACCAAATCCGATGCCCTCGGCTGCTGTTGTCAGCCTAAGTGGTGCAATTCGCATTCCGATGGGTACGCCTGGTTGGGCGCCAGCGCGGGGTTATGGCGATAGAGCGTCGAGCAATAAGGGCACACACACTCTAGGTCGTCGCCCATGTCGCAGAAGACAAAACAAGCAGATATGGTGCCACTCGTAGGCGCAGAATAGCAAAGAAATAGCAATGCGAGGATCCAGACCCGGAGAGCGCCGCGGCGGTCGTCAGACGCCCAACAAAAAGACGGCTTTGACCCAAGCCGCGATAGCCGCCCGCGCGGCAAAACCTGTCGCCTATCAATGCCACAGAGTTGAGGACAGGCTCAGCCTTTCGCTTTGGCACGCTTTGAGCGTCTTTTTCAGGCAGGTTGGCGATATTCACGGCTATACGGCGGGCTTCGCCGCGCGAGAGCAGCTTTGAAGCCGAGCGGCAGCCGGGCTCGTTCTCAAAATACACATAGGCCAGGTTCAGCCCGGCGCGATCCTTCACGATAAAACAGGCATCGTGTTCTTCGGCCCTCCAGGGCGGGGGAAAGCGGCGCTGAGGCATGACCGTACCGCTTAGCCGATCCGCTCGTCGTCATCTTGAGCGAGCTTCAGCCAACCTTCGGACAGACGAAACCAAAATTTCCGATCTTCTCCCCGAGCTTGAATTGCCAGCTCGCGGCATGCCTTCGCCTGCTTTCGATATACGTGGGCTGCGTGCCATATAGCCGGCCTGCATTCCTCTGTATGCGACAAGCCGCATGCTGGGCATTCGAAGGTACACAGATCGGGCAATCCGCCAAATCGTTGCGTTCTTCGGATCAGTTTCATGGACTGAGCACAGCTTGAGCACCGCTGCGGCGCTAACGGGGAATTATCGGCACTCATGACGAGGCTCGGCTCACGGTGACTACCAAGCGCGGCGTTCAACAGCTCGCGGATCGACAAAGGCGTCTTCGTCAAAAGGCAAGCAGTGCCGCGCGGCCGGGTGAATAGAGGCGGCGATCTTTCGGCGACGTGGCCAACAGATTAATTTTTGGCGAGCAAGTCGGAGGGTAGTGATGATTTTGCACCGGACCCATTTCAAACGCGCGCGGCCATGGGCTTCGGGCGCGGGACGCAACAACGCCAATTACGAACAGCAATCGTTCTATCAACTAAACAAGCTTTATCAGCACACACAAGAACTTCCTGGTCAGTTCATTGGTTAGACTAGCTTGAGCATTTCACTGAGCGCTCTCTCGCATCCAAATGAAACTGTGCCGTCGCATTGAACGCGCTCTTCAACCGCTCGTCACAATCGTAATTGCTTTCGTCACGCGAGAGTGATCTGCAGTTCATTTCAATTACAAAAATTTAATCGCGCCTCCACTTTGCAGCAAAGCAATTCCCTCCATTGGTCCAGCCAATGTGGCGTCGTTTGACGGCGTCGATCCCAACTGGAGATTCATCATGAGATCTATTCGTCCTCTACGTGAATGGCCGCGCGCTCTTTCAGCGCGTCGCCTTGTCCTGCTTGCGACCGTGGCCGGCCTCGGCGTCGCTGGCGCGGCTGTTGGCCCCAACGTGTTCCACCAGGCGAAGCTGCCAACCTATGCGACGGCCAACGCCGCGGAAAGTATGCAGCGTCCTGTCGGGGTTTGCGGATCTGGTCGCAGAAGGTCAAACCTGCCGTCATATCGGTGCGCGTCAAAGTGGACGCCGGCGCGCGAAATGATGGGTCTCTGACGGCGATAGGCCGTTTCCACCGAACTCGCACATGCAGCGATTTTTTCACCACTTCGGAATGCCCGACGGTGAAAATGCACCCGACAATCAGCGCCGGCCGAACGGCCACATCATGACGGCTCAGGGCTCTGGCTTCTTCATCACGGCCGATGGCTATGCCGTGACCAACAACCACGTCGTGGACAAGGCTAAAGCCGTCGAGATCACGACCGATGATGGCAAGACTTATGATGCCAAGGTGGTCGGCACCGATCCGCGTACCGATCTTGCCCTAATCAAGGTGGATGGCCGCAGTGATTTCCCGTACGTCAAGCTTGCGGAAACGGCTCCGCGAATTGGCGACTGGGTGGTCGCGGTCGGCAATCCGTTCGGCCTTGGTGGAACGGTGACGGCTGGTATCGTTTCTGCTCGTGGCCGTGACATCGGTTCCGGTCCCTATGACGACTTCATCCAGATCGACGCGCCGGTGAATAAAGGCAATTCCGGCGGACCAACCTTCGACATGGAAGGCAATGTCATCGGGGTCAACACCGCAATCTTCTCACCGTCTGGTGGTTCGGTCGGTATTGCGTTCGACATTCCCGCCGAGACCGTGAAGACAGTGGTTGCCCAGCTCAAGGACAAGGGCATGGTCAGCCGCGGCTGGATCGGCGTGCAGATTCAACCGGTCACTTCCGACATCGCCGAAGGTCTCGGCCTAAAGGGAACCGAGGGCGCACTCGTCGCCGAGCCGCAAGCAGACAGCCCCGCTACCAAGGCAGGCATTCTCTCTGGCGACGTGATCACTGAAGTGAACGGCCATGCGGTCAAGGATGCACACGACCTCGCGAGGCAAATCGGTTCAATGACGCCCGGCGCCACTGCCAAGCTTACCGTGCGGCGCAACGGCGAGGAGAAGAGCTTCTCGCTGACACTAGGCGAGGTGCCGAAGGAGCGAGAAGCGCGCGCGGCTAGTCCCGACTCCGACGCAGCAGGAGCGAGCTTGCCGAAACTTGGCTTGTCGCTCGCTCCCGCTGGGGAGATGGCCGGCAGCGGCTCCGAAGGAGTGGTCGTGACCGAGGTTGACCCTGACGGGCTTGCCTCGGAGCATGGGCTTAAGAGCGGCGACGTCATCCTTGAAGTCGGCGGGACCAAGGTTGCTACCGCAGCGGATGTGCGTAAAGCCGTCGGTGAAGCCCAAAAGAATGGCAAGCACGCCGTGCTTATGCGGGTTAAATCCGACGACACAATGAAGTTCGTCGCCATTCCCTTCGCCCGCGCCTGACGGGGCGGCGTCGTCTCCTCCGCACCCGCAGGCTGGGGACGGACCTCTGGTCCGTCCCAGGTTTTCTGAGCGGCTGGCTCTGCACGGCGACTGCTCGCGGCATCATTGCAAGAAAACGAAACGTTTGATGTTCCTCGGCGTCATTCTCGGGTGCACGATCGGCGCGTGCGTCGGCTTTTTGGCCCTGGCAATCGTGGGGGCTAAGGACGAAAGACCAAAGTAATGGCCAACACGTAGTGCTCCACATATTATGGATGGTCGCGGCGAGGCGCGTGCGCCCGCAAGACTTGGAACAAGCCATGAAACCGTTGAGCGTCACTCTTGTACTGTTCGGCGTTCTCGCGCTGGTGCAGCCTGCGCGGCAATTGGACCTCCCAGGGGCGCTGCTCGGCATTGTCGTCCTGCTCTGCGCCGCCACGACCTTCCGTTCGACGGCGATATCGAGCTTTCTCAAGATATTCGTCGGCATCTTTTCGACCGAGACAATCGTGTTTGGTCTCGCCGTGTTGGCTGGCAGGGCCGGGTTTTGGCCGGCTGATTATGCTGAGTATCTGCCGCCTGAATCGCTGCCGCTGACGGTCGCAATCTTCTCGATCCTTGTCTACCTGGTGGCGCAGTCCGGCATGGTGGGACAGATCATGCGGATCGCCGACCGCTACTTCAACGCCGAAGAAGCCGGCCGCGCGCGCGTCTGGCCCTTCCGTCCTTTTACGTCATTAGAGCGGCGGATCGGTGTGGCGATGGTCGTTTTCCTTGTGCTCATCAATCAGGCTCAAGTCGGCATCATCGTGCGGCTGAACTTCTTCAACCGCGACCTATTCAATGCCATTCAAAATCACGATGCGGTTACGTTCTGGCATCAGCTCCTGTTCGTCTTCACGCCGTTTGCCTTTTTGTATGTGGCGACGACGGTCATTGAATTTTTCACGCAGTCGATGCTCGTCATCCGTTGGCGGCGATGGTTGACCGACCATTTTGTGTCGCGCTGGCTTGCGCACCACAACCATTACCGGATCAGCCTTGTCGCCGGCCAAACCGACAATCCGGATCAGCGCATCGCCGAAGACGTCTACCGTTTTATCAATGGCGGCTCGGACGGTTCCAGTACCGCGTATGGCATCTACGATTTTTCGATCCTTCTGATCTCAACGGTCTCGTCGCTCGTCTCCTTCGCCATCGTGCTGTGGGGCCTGTCGAAATCGTTCACGCTGCCCGGCACTGACATCGTCCTGCCAGGCTTTCTGTTCTGGGTCGCCCTGCTGTATGCAGGCTTGGGGACATTGATTACTCACCTGATCGGGCGCCGGCTCATCGGGCTGTATTTTCAGCGTCAGCACATGGAAGCCGACTTCCGCTTCTCGCTTGCCCGCTTGCGCGAATATACCGAGCAGGTGGCGCTTCTGAACGGCGAAGACGCAGAGCAAAATATGGCTGGGCAGCGCTTTGGGGCGCTCATCGCCAATTATCTCGCCCTCGTTTATCGACGTATGCGCGTCACGGCATTTACGCACACCTTTGGCCAGATCTCCCCGATCATTCCCTATATCTTCACAGCGCCGTTCTATTTCGCCCGCAAAATCGAGCTTGGTGTGATGACGCAAACCGCAGGCGCGTTCGGGCACGTCGCCAACGCGCTGACCTTTTTCGTCAACTATTACACCTACCTCGCCGGATTCAAATCCGTGGTCGACCGTCTGAATTCTTTTGATGTGGCGATCGACCAGGCGGAGGCGCTCAGCAAATGCCGGGCCGGCGCGGGTTGCGAGGGCCAGCGATACCCCCAGGATCGACCTTGAGGATGTCGATCTTTTCCTACCGGACGGAAAACTCATCGTGGAGACAAAACATCTTGTACTGGCCGAGGGTGAAAACGTCGCCCTTTCGGGCCCTTCAGGCTCCGGCAAATCAACACTATTTCGTGCAATCGCGGGAATCTGGCCCTTTGGCGAGGGCCGTATTCACATTCCCGCGGGTATCCGCGTGATGGTGGTGCCGGCAAAGCCTTATATTCCAATCAGTACGCTTCGCGCAGCTGTCACTTATCCGGCGGTACCCGGTACCTATTCGGACGACGACATTCGCCGGGCGCTTGTCGATGCCCATCTCGGCGACCTCGTCAACGAACTCGATCGCGAGGAAGTGTGGTCACAGCGGCTGTCCAGTGGCGAGCAGCAGCGCGTTGCGTTAGCCCGCGCTTTGCTCATGCGGCCCGATTGGTTGTTCCTCGATGAGTCAACATCTGCGGTCGACGAGAAGCTGGAGGCCGAGCTCTACGCCGTATTGGCGCGACGGCTACCGAAGACGACGATCATGTCCATCGGCCACCGCTCCGCTGTGGTTAAGCTCCACCAGCGACACCTCGAAATGTGTCCGGAAGGCAGTCATTCCACATTGCGCGATACGGCGAGGGTCGTGGCGCCCGCGGAGTGACAAGAGGACGGGCCGTAGGAGACATTATAATATAAGCGCGCCGTCAGGATTGCGTTGGAAAGCTTTGAGAAGCGAGACGTAAGTCACGCGAACTGCCGCGCAGTTGCCAGCCTGAGCACGATGGCGTGCGTGCAAATGGGGATCTGCCGCACCGACCATGAAACACCCGTCCGGGAATCAGTCGCAGGAGGTTCTTGCCGGTCTCGTCGAGCGCGTCACGTACCATAATGCCGAGAATGGCTTTTGCGTTCTGCGGGCCAAGGCGCGCGGACATCGCGATGTCGTGACAGTTGTTGGGCATGCCGCAACTATTGCAGCCGGTGAGTGGATCACGGCGTCAGGCGAATGGGTTAACGATCGAACACGCGGTCAGCAATTCAAGGCGCGGTTCCTGCGCACATCGCCCCCGACCTCGGCCGACGGCATCGAGAAGTATCTTCGTCCGGCATGATCCGAGGCATCGGCCCGGCCTACGCCAAGAAGCTCCTGCGTGCCTTCGGCGAGAAGGTGTTCGACATTATTGAGGCGACACCGGACCGACTGCGTGAGGTCGACGGCATCGGACCAGTACGAGCCAGCCGCATCACGGCTGCCTGGGCCGAGCAGAAGGCGGTGCGGGAAATCATGGTGTTCCTGCACAGCCATGGTGTCGGTACGGCGCGGGCGGTGCGCATCTACAAGACCTACGGCCCTGGCGCCATCCAGGTCATGACCGAAAACCCGTATCGCCTGGCGGCGTTCGCCTTCAACGAGGGTGAACGTCCGACGCTCGCGGTGATAAAGCCAGTAGCGCTGCGGCTCTTGATAGGGAGAGTTGATAATCAGGCGGTCTATGGATTTGCGTTCCATCACGCAAGCCCGATGATCTTCAAACTTTCAATGCCACGGTCATCGATGATTTTCACGCCAGCGCGCTTGTGGTGGCATTTCCGCGGCTAGTTGGCACGCTTGAACCTTAATATCTTCCTCCTCAGTCGGGAGCACGTTTCGGGAGAGGAACATATGCCAAGATTTCTCGCACTGTTGCGATATACGACAGAGGGGTCGAAGGTATTGTTGAAGGAGAAAGTGACGGTACGGGAAACATTCGCGCGAAAGGCAATCGAAAGCGTCGGTGGAAAAGTAAAATCGATTTATTTCACGGCCTCGGGCGAATATCACATCGCCATGACTGCCGAATACCGCGACGCCGCCACGGCAGCGGCGGTTATTGCTTTGATGGTATCTACTGGGGCCGTGTCCAAGTTCAATGTCATTGAGCTAATCACCACGAGCGAGATTGACCGCGCCTACGCGGCTTTGACAGACCCGGTGGCGTCTGGGTCATAGTTACTGCCCGGCGTGACGTTCTGATGTTCTGATCGTGTCATATAAGCCTACCGGCGACGCCGAGCGCGCCATTTCAACTGCGTGCTCATCGGCGCTGGACTGATCACGAACCTGTAATCACAGAGCATCGACGAAGCTAAGTGGTTGCAGATAATCAATTTCCTGTCCGAGCCAGTATTTCCTGTCCGAGCCAGTTTAGAATTTTTCTTGCTAACGTTTGGCGGGTTGGTAGCATGGCGCATTGTTGCGCAGCACTGCCTATAACTTTTGCACAGCAAAAATCCGGCCCTTGGGTGATCCGCATATGGCGGCGCGCATCGGCCGAAGCCGCCGAAATTCGGCGATGCCACAGAGCTGACGGGCGGCAGTCCGTGGCCAAAGAAGACCCGCCAAGTGGAGGAAGAATGACCACCCTGAGCATCAATGGGCGTGATCATTCGGTCGACGTACCGAGTGATACGCCGCTGTTGTGGGTCATCCGCGAGCATCTGCGGATGACCGGCACGAAGTTCGGTTGCGGCGCCGGTTTGTGTGGCGCCTGTACTGTCCACATCAACGGTGAGGCGGTGCGCTCCTGCCAGACCGCCGTATCTGCCGCCGCTGGCAAAAAGATCACCACAATCGAAGGTCTCGATCCCAAGGGTGAGCACCCGCTGCAGCGCGCGTGGATCGCCGAGCAGGTCCCGCAATGCGGCTACTGCCAGTCCGGGCAGATCATGCAAGCCGCTTCGCTGCTCGCCAAAAACACCGATCCCACCAAGGCCGAAATCATCGCGCACATGGACGGCAATCTCTGCCGTTGCATGACCTATGCGCGTATCCAACGCGCCATCATGCGCGCCGCCGCCGACATGCGGGGAGTCTAAGCCATGACAAAGCATCAGAAGATTGACGTTCTGCCGAACATCGACCGGCGCAGCTTCCTTGTCGGAACCGCCGCCACCGGACTCGTATTCGGCTACGTCGCCCTGCCCGAGATCAAGAATGCTTTGGCAGCTCCAGCCGCCAATTTCGAGCCTAGCGTCTGGTACGCAATCGGCCATGACGGCAAGGTGACGGTCACCGTCGGCAAGGCCGATATGGGCCAGCACATCGCGAGCACCATGGCGCAACTTGTCGCCGAGGAGCTTGAGGCGTCGTGGAAGGACATGGCCATCACCCTCGCTTCCAACGATCCGAAATACAACGATCCGATCCTCGGCGCCGCAGTCACCGGCGGCAGCTGGAGCACCGGAATGAACTTCGACGCGATGTGTCGCGCCGGCGCCGCTGGCCGGATCACGCTCATCAAAGCTGCGGCTGAGATGCTTGGCGTACCGGAAAGTGAACTGTACGCCAGAGATTCGCATGTCCACCATGCGAAGTCGAAGAGGAGCCTGACCTACGCGCAGATCGTGTCGAGCGGAAAGGCGAGCCAGGTCTGGACTGCCGACGACCTCAAGGCAATCAAGCTGAAGACACCGGATCAATATACGAAGATCGGCCAATCGTTGCCGCAACTCGACATTCCGGCGAAGACGAACGGGACCGCCAAATACGGCATCGACGCCTTCGTGCCGGACATGCTGTACGGCAAGCTGGCGCTGCCGCCCGTCCGTTTCGGCGCAACGGTGAAATCAGTCGACGACAGCGATGCCAAGAAGATCCCGGGCTTCGTCAAGGCCGTCACGGTGGAGGACAAGACTGCCACGACCTCCGGCTGGGTCGTCGCCGTCGCGACGAGCTACGAAGCCGCCAAGAAGGCTGCGGCGGCGCTGAAAATCGACTGGGATAGGGGCCCGTACGCCAACGTGTCCGACCAGTCGATCATCGACAAGTCGCGCCGCCTGCAGAAGCAGGGGACCGAAGGCTTCCTCTTCGTCAAAGACGGCAATTCGGCGGCGGCGATGGCAAAAGGCGGCCAAGGTAATCGAGAGCGAATATCTGACGAGCATCAATATCCATTGTCCGCTCGAGCCGATGAACGCCCTCGCCTTAGAGAAGGACGGGGTCTGGCACATCTACACCGGCAATCAGTTCTTCACCCGCACGACCATAATTGGGTCCGTGGTGGCCGGTACCGATCCCAAGAATATCGCGCTCCATCAGCACTTCCTGGGGGGCGGCTTCGGACGCCGGCTGGAGTCGGACATGGTGGTACCAGCGATCGCCGCGTCCAAGGCCGTCGGCAAGCCGGTGAAGCTGATCTTTGCCCGCGAAGACGACATGCAGATGGATTTCACCCGGCCCTTGACCTACCAGAAGGTCAAAGTCGGCCTCGACGGCGATGGCAAAGCGATCGCCATGGAGCACGACGTGATCGGCGCTTGGCCGACCGCGAAATGGGGCATCCCAGCCTTCCTCACTCCGGCCGTGGATAGGAAGCGAGTTGGAGATAGCATTGAAGGCCTGCATGACAGTTTCGCTATCAACGGCGCCGACTATTGGTACTCGATCCCCAACCATACGGTGCGCAATTTCGAGAACAAGCTGGCGCAGGGAGCGACGCCCTCCGGCCAGTTGCGCTCGGTCGCGCCCGCTTGGACCTTCTGGGCGGTCGAAAGCACCATGGACGAGATCGCCCACGCCGGCGGCCAGGATCCGGTGGAGATGCGGCTGAAGCTCCTTGACGGCGCCGGCGCCAACGCTGGCGGCGACAAGCCGCAGAATGTGGGCGGTGCCAAGCGTCTCGCCAATGCGCTGCGCGCCGCGGTGGGCCGCTCAGGCTACGGAGCGATCAAGCTCGGCCCGAACGAGGGCATGGGCGTCGCCTGCGTCAGCTCGCAGGAACGCTCGAGTCCTACGTGGACGGCTTGCGTCGCTCACGTGAAAGTCGACCCCAACACCGGCGAGGTGACGCTTAAGAAGGTCACCCTCGCCATGGATGTCGGCACGATCGTCAACCCGGACGGTGTGCGCGCCCAGATTGAGGGGTCCATCTTCTGGGGCGCCTCGCTGGCAATGCTCGAGAAGGGCTCGATGAAGGACGGTGGCATCGAGCAGCGGAACTTCGATAGCTATACGCCGATGCGGATGAGCCAGATACCGGAAATCGATGTCAGCATCATCGGCAACGGCGAGCCGGCGGTGGGCTGCGGCGAGCCGGCGGTGACGGTTATCGCGCCGGCGATCGGTAACGCCATCTTCAACGCGGTCGGCGCGCGCGTACGCTCGCTGCCGATCACGGCGGAAGCCGTCAAGGCGGCGATGAAGACCTAAGCGGACGACTGACCACCATTTTAAAACACGGGAGCGGCATCCTATGGGTGCCGCTCTTCGTGTTTCTCGGAACAATCCCGCGCCGAACACCAAAATGGTCGCGCTCAGGACGGCGGCGGGAACTTTATGCATCCAATTGCGGGATGTCATCGGCGAGATAGCTCCCTCCACGGCGGGAGCGGGTGGCTGCTGCGCGGGAGCCGTTATCAATGCAGGCTACGTTATTCGGCAGCGCGTAAAAAGACTAAAACGTCCGATAATGGCCTAGGCTGTGTGGAAACGTACGAGCGCTAGAAACGCGCAGCATTGTTTTCTCGATTATCTTCTCCCGACAGTGGTTGGCAAGCGGCGTTGATTTTCAAATTGCCGAAATCGAAGCGAGAATTTCTACAAGCCGATCGAACTTCGGAGTTTTCGCACGGCCAACGCATAAAACGGACGTGCCGCTCGCGCTGACGAATGAGAATGTGTTGAAACTCAAAAATTGAGCTGACGGCAAAACTTCGCGGCGTGCCCGTCGAAAGGCCGTATTTGGTATCCAATTTCTTGGGAAGAGCCTACGAGCCGGTTGAAAAACTTTATCATGTCACATAATTTTGAGATGAGCGCACCAGCGCCTCTGGAAAATTTTGTACTTCGCAAAAAACAGAGGTTTTGGATCAGCCCTCAGTTCGAAGGTGCCTTTGGCCGGACAAGGAAAAAGCCCCGGCACGCTAATGCTGGGGCTAAAGTTAGGAAGGTGGTATGGTCTACCACCCGGAAGCACCTTAGCATTGTGAGTTCAGAACTACAATCACAGAATATTTCGTCGCGACGCCGCGCTGGAGTGGCAGGTAAGGACGCAATTTGATCGAGTGCCCGCGTGAACTGACCCACTGCCTCGACCAATGCCGAGCGCTCCAGTGACCGCTGTCTACTTCTCTTTGCCCCCGGTCCGCTCGTCACCCTTCTCGAAGGGCAGTTTTCGTTCATCCCCGCGGCTAGCCGATGGAGCTGCTCGCCGAGTTTGGAAACCGCACGCTCGCCGCGTTGCAGCCGCATCCTCTCGACGTCGTCATCGAACCTGCCGCTCAGCCATTCGTACGTGCTCTGGATTACCTGCAAGGGTTGGCGCAAATCGTGGGCGGCCATGCCCAGAAGAACCGCGTGAAAGTCGCTGACACGCTGCAGGTTATATTGACGTTCGCTGTACGACTCGGTCGACGACTGACACCCGTTCATTGTGTTTCTCCTCGAGATCGAGCCAGGCCTTCTGGATCTTCCGTCCAGCAGGGTCCTGGAGATTGCCTCGATGATGGTGATGACGGATGACAGCGCCGGCGTCACGCACGACCGAATTGGGTTTCCATCCTGATGAACCGTGCACGCGCCACAAAGCCATGCCGCAGCCGAATTTCGTGCCCGTCATTCCGAGAATGTCACGCAGCACCCAAAGGAGCGGCGTGTCACCGTCCACGTCGACGCTACCCCTCACGTCGCTTACGTTGATCGCGTCGCTTGCACCTCCCGCATCGCCCACTACCGCGGGCTGGATCGATCGGCTGATTTTGGGGCGGTTGGCGCTCAAGACAATACGCGCGGCTTCTCAACACTTCGGACACTGTTATCCGGGGTGGCCGGGTGTGGGCGGTCCGCTTTACTTGTGCGCAGAGACTTGGATGTCCGAACTGTTCGGATTGAGTGCCACTTCAACGACGTAGCCCGTGGGTTATGCTTGTGGTCGGGCTCCCGGGCAGGCGGCAGCTTCGCCTGATGCGGCGCGAGGCGGAGGGGCCGAGTGCATGACCGCCAAGGTGTTCGAAACAGCCGCGCAAGGCGTCGGCACTCAAGCAAGACGCGCCTCTCTCCGTTTATTTCGACGCTCGTTGAGGAGCACGGATGATGAGTGATTTGTCGAACGCTTGGAAACTGGATATCGCGGCGGCCGGATCTCGGATCTCGGATAAATCGCTCTCTCCCGTTGCGTTGACTGAGATGATGTTGGATCGCATCGGCAAGATCGATTCAAAGTTGCTTTCCTATGTAACCGTGCTGAAGAACGATGCGTTGAAATCGGCTGCGAACGCCGAGAAGGAAATCGCAGGCGGAAAGTATCGCGGTCCTTTGCATGGCATCCCTATCGCGATTAAGGACATTTACGATACCAAAGGCGTGAAGACAACCGCATGCTCCAAGGTACGCGAGAGTTATGTTCCCGAAGAAGACTGCACCGTAGTTCGGAAATTCCGCGAAGCGGGTGCGGTGATCTTGGGCAAGGTTACCACCCACGAGTTTGCGTTCGGTTTTGACTCTCATCCGACCAAAAATGCCTGGAATCTCGACCATATTCCTTCAGGTTCGAGCGGTGGTTCGGGTGCGGCGATCGCAGCGGGTCTTTGCTTTGCGGCTACTGGAAGCGATACCGGCGGGTCGATCCGCGCGCCGGCGGCCGCGAATGGTATTGCTGGGATCAAGCCGACATATGGACGCGTGAGCAAGGCTGGTGTCGCGGTTCTTTCCTGGTCTTTGGACCACGCTGGTCCGATGGCGCGTTCGGTTCGCGATCTGGCGATCCTTCTCAACATTATCGCGGGTCCGGATCCACTCGATCCACATACCAAGGACGTCGCCGTTCCCGATTATACCGCTGGCCTCACCGGCAACATACGCGGCGTAAAGCTTGGCGTGCCGACGAACTACTTCAATGAGGACGTGCAGCCGGTCGTAGCGGAGGCGGTCGCGAAGGCGATCAAGCACATGGAATCTCTAGGCGCGAAAGCCATTCCGTTGGCAATTCCGGACCTTGATGGCGTTCTCGATTGCATGCTAGCGATCGCCATGTCGGAGGCCGCCGTCTATCACCAAACCTCCTTGCGCGCGACCCCCGAACTGTTCGGCGACGAAACCAGGCTTCTGCTAGAGGCTGGTGAAATGATGCCGGCCACTACTTACATCAACGCCCAACGGGCCCGAACAGCGGTGAAAGTAGCCTTCAAACAGGCCCTTCGAGATGTCGATGTTCTGGTAACGCCGACACAGCCTTCGACCGCCCTGAAGATCGGGCAGTCGGTATCGCGTATCGGCACGCGCGAAGAATCGGTGTTCGCAGTATCCGCGCGGTTCTGCGCTCCGTTCAACATTTCTGGACTTCCTGCAGCCTCAGTTCCTTGCGGATTCTCTCCGGAAGCGATGCCGATCGGTTTGCAGATGATCGGCAAGCCTTTCGACGAGGCGACCGTGCTCAGGGTGGCGGACGCCTTCGAGCGCGATACGGAATGGCATCTCAGATATCCCCCGATCGCGGGCTGACGGGCTCTAGGAATTTGTCGTCTCTGTCGTCGCGCTCGGCGGTTATCGCAGTGTCCTCAGCGTGCCGATGTGCAGCGACGATCGCGGCAGCTAGTTAAACAACCTGGACCGGGGGACACTGTAGGAGCAAAATACACAGCAATCTCCGGGCTTCGGTCGTAGTCTCGCGGCACATCCAGTACAGTCGTAGACGATCCGACATGCGTCGAGCGGCATGCGCTCCATCCGGACCGTTCGACAATGCAGGCACGTGATCAGGGAATCGAGCGCGACCCGGTCACTTGCTCGAACTCTGGGCCGCGATCGGGATGAACGGCAATCACCCATGTCGGTGGCCTCGACATCCGATAGGAAACCGCCCCGTAAGGTGCTCACGGCATAGGGTAGGAATAGGTAAGGACGATTTTGATCCAGTTTATCGAAGTAATCCCAACTAGCTTATCGAAGTCATCCCCCATATGGCATCTCCCTGCATGAACCGATCTACTCGACGGTAAGACGAGCCGTTCGCTATTCGCTTTCAGACGGGATACCATTTCGTCCGGCTGCTTGTTGATCAGACTCAGGATACTCTCGGCCACGAGCGCGACGCATAAATTCAGGCCGCTCCGACAAGGGCAGGAAGTTCGGCCAGAGACCGCACCTCCCGATCAGGGGCGCCTGGCAAGCGTTCACGGCGCTGTGCATAGCGGTTGCACCACACCACCCGCATTCCGAAAGCCGACGCCGCATAGGCGTCCCATGAATTCGACGATTGGAACGAAATTGCCGATGCGGGAATGCCAAGCCGATCTACGGCCAGTTGGTAGACCTTTGGATGGGGCTTGTAGACGCCAACATCTTCGACCGAAAGGACCGCATCCAGAAGGTGCTCCAGACTAGCGGCTTTGACCGCGGCATCGAGCATCTTGGGCGAACCATTAGAGAGAATCGCAGTTCGCATGCCGGCGGTCTTCAATTTACCGAGCACGTCGGTGACCTCGGGAAACGGATCGAGCGTGAGGTAAAGCGTCATCAGTTGATCGCGAAGATCGCTTTTGAGGCCCATCGTTTCCAAGGAAAAGTCGAGAGCGTCTCCCGTGACCTGCCAGAAATCCGCATGGCGTCCTTGGGCAGCCCGGAGCCACGTATATTGCAGCTGCTTGTCGCGCCAGAGGGCCGTCAGTTTATCGATATCGTCCCCCAGCTTGTCGCGACACTTTCTGGCCGCTGCCGCAAAATCGAAAAGCGTACCATAGGCATCGAACACGCAGGCTTGCACGCCGCGGAGCGGGGAAACGTTCGAGGATTGCGTCATCACTGCCAAGCATCTCCAGGATATACACCAGGGTATGCGAATTGCGTTGTGCAGCACAGCAAAACTTCGTCCCAATGACCGAGATGAGTTAATCGCTACCGAAATGCGATGTCTGCGTTAGGTCCGTTTATACCTCAATCAGACATGATGTGCGGCGCCGCGAACGTCGAAACGGGCAGTAGGAGACATCCCACGCCGGTCGGACGTGATCTTCTGCGCGTTAGTTTTGCTGTGTGGGTCGCCGCCTGACGTTCGGCGAGAGGCTCAACCGGTACGAGACTGCACCAAAGGTCGCGACGCAGTAGGGGACGGCATACGTCAAGATAATCTTTGTTAGGTTAAGGTGACCATCTCCGAAAAGCGCGTCGCCTTGATTGATAAGATTGAGTATTGTGCCGACGATCAACGCGACGATGAAGGAGCGCCTGGGTACGCCGTCTGACACGCAAAACCGATAAATTTGTGATAGCTGGAACTTGGCCATCGCTCGAGAAAGTAGCAGCACATAAGTCGAGATTATCCAAAAACGCGTCGTTATTAAATCCTTAGGCCATTCGGTGACTGCGGCAATCGCACTTAGCAATTGTCAGTTCAACTCCAGCAGAGGCGTGGACGGCCTACTTGACGTCTCAATTTTGTAAGCGGCAAGCTAAAGTATCAAAAGAAGTTTAAGTTGGCTAATTGGGTAGCCAAAGCGAGAGATGCCGATGAGCAGGGGACTGCCCGGATTGTCCCACGTCGACCACGTCGGGCTAACGGTGCCAAATCTTGAAGCGGCCGTGCGGTTCTATTGCGACATAATCGGCGGTTATGAGCTTTATCGGATTGGACCGTTCGACGCAGCGGAAATGCCGCGCATGAACGATGGGCGCGACTGGGCCGAGGCGCACATTAACGTGGCCGGAGCGCGGCTCACCATTGCCATGCTCAGCATTGGTCCAAACCTGATGCTTGAGCTATTTCAGTACGATCAGCCACCGGAACGGCAGGGACGGCCACCGCGCAACTGCGACTGCGGCGGACATCACATCGCATTTAAGGTCGAGAACCTCGAAGCTGCCAAGAAGTATCTCGCCGATCGCGGCTGCAAAGTTATGGATGGGCCAATTGTTCTCGACCAGGGCCCATGCGCCACGACTCGCGTCAATTACGTGCTCGATCCCTGGGGCAATCAGCTCGAACTGGTCGAGTACACGATGCAGGCTTTCGAAGCGTCGGCGCCGGTCAAGATTTACCGGCCGCACAAATAGCGAGAGGGGCAATGCGGAACATCGCCATCATCGGTTCGGGTCAGGCCGGTCTTCTCGCGGCTCATGGCCTCATCAACGCCGGATACCGCGTGACGCTTTATTCCGATCGAACGGCCGACCAGTGGCTCAATGAGAGCCGGCCGACCGGCACCGCCGCGCGCTTTCAATATCTCGCTGGAGTACGAGCGCGAACTTGGCCTCAATTACTGGGAAAGGGACGCGCCCAAAGGCGAAGGCGTGCACCTCACCTTCAGCCCCGCTAAGGACAATCGCCTTCTGACGCTGGCCGGTCGCCTCAAAGACTATTTCATCGCCGTCGATCTGCGATTGCAGAGCCATCGCTGGATGAACGACTTCGCCGCAAAGGGCGGCAAGATCGTGATCGAGAACGTCACGGTGCCCCGGCTCGACGAGATTGCCGCTGCGCATGAGCTAACGATCGTGGCGGCCGGACGTGCCGATCTCTGCAATCTGTTCGAACGTGACGCAGCGCGCAGCGTTTATGATAAGCCCCAACGCAACCTCACTATGATCATCACGACCGGCGGCAAGATGGGCTTTGACGGCGTGCCGTTCTTGCCTGTCAAGTTCAATTTCTTTGCTCCCTTCGGCGAAGCCTTTTACGTCCCCTACTTCCACAAGGACCATGGGCCGACCTGGAATATGTTGATCGAAGCAAAGCCAGGCGGTCCGCTCGACCGGTTCGGCGCCTGTAAAAGCGGCGAACAGGCGGTCGAACTCTATAAGCAGATCATCAAAGAGGTGATTCCCTGGGACTATGACTGGGCAAAGAACATGCAGCTCGCCGACCCGAACGGCTGGCTAGTCGGCCGGTTCGCGCCGACCGTGCGTAAACCGGTCGGCCGTTTGCCGTCAGGCCGAATTGTCACGCCGCTCGGAGACACCGCCATGGCGCTCGATCCGATCGGCGGGCAAGGCGCAAACAACGGCAATAAGATGGCTCGCAATCTCGTGGAATCGACTATCGCGCGCAAGGATCAGCCGTTCGACGAGAAATGGATGATCGAAACCTTCGAGCGCTTCTACGCGCGCACCGGCGGTGTCACCTACACATTCAACAACATTCTATTGGAGCCGATCACAACAGCGGGCAAGCAGATGCTGATCGCGCAATATGGCAGCGACGGCCGCGCACGGGGTTCCAGCGGCCAGCAGCGCATCGCCGACGCCTTCATTGAGAACTTCAACGACGCCAACGTCCTGACGGGTGCATTCCTTGACGCTCACAAGGCGCATGCCGTGATTGCCGAAAAAACGGGCAAGAGTTGGCCAATGGCCGTTGCGCGTGGCGCACTCGGTGTCGCCAAGGGCCAACTTCGGCAAAAGCTTGGGCGTGAACCTGGCCATCCAGCGGTCAACTAACTGCCGACGAGCTGATCGAGTAAGCGCCCAGCGTTTTTGATGCAGTGCAAGATTCAAAACAAAACTTTGACCGCTTCGGGTCACTCGCGCCAAACCCAATTCGCGCCCAAGCGTCTTTACGACGGTAACCCTCTGAAAGCCGACATCGTTTCGCGACCTTCGGGGTTGGGGGCGCATGATCGTGATCCTCTGTAACGGAGAGTACGACCATGCCCGGCAATGAAATTTGCTCACCGACGAACAAACGCACGCCTTGGAACAAGGGCAAGCTGATCGGAGCCAGACCACCCTTGCGACCAAAGCACGTTTGGTCGATCAGAACTCGATTGCTGCTAGAGGGGCGAATACGCGACCTCGCCCTGTTTAACTTGGCCATCGATAGCAAGCTTCGCGGCTGCGATGTCGTGGCTGTCAAAGTCGAGGACGTTGCTCCAAACGGCTACACGATGGATCGAGCCACTGTGCGGCAGAAGAAGACGAGGCGCCCGGTCAAGTTCGAGCTAACGGATCAGACCCGTCTAGCCATCGACGACTACTTGAAGGCCGCGGGTAAGAAGCCGGGCGAATTTCTATTCACAGGTCGGCGCGGCTTCGGCCACTGCTTGACCACACGGCAATACGCGCGGCTCCTTTCGGAATGGATCGCCAGCATCGGCCTCGACCCCAAGCTCTTTGGCACGCATTCGCTCCGGCGAACAAAGGCAACGTTGATCTATCGCCGAACCGGAAATCTACGAGCCGTGCAGCTCTTGCTTGGCCACACCAAAATCGAAAGCACCGTCAGATACCTCGGCATCGAGGTAGATGATGCCTTCGCGATAGCCGAACAAGTCGATGTCTGAAATACGTGGGCAGAGCAGACATGCTCTGCCCACCTTGCTTCGGCAGATTTGTGCCACAAGCTGCCATGAGCAGTCGCAGCACAGCCCATATTCGATCACTCTTGTCGCGCGCCTGCAACGAAGGCATCACCATCTTCGCTACCTTGAGGGTTGATGGATAATTCGTGCTCGGCTCGGGCGCCTGATTTGCTCTCTAGAGGTTGCGTTCGACATAGCCGACTGGGCGCCGATACCAGCCGAGGATATCAGACCCGCAGGAGGTCAGGCCGCGCTTAGCGGAGAAGCACCAATATGCGTAGACCGCGGAGCAATCGATCTGCGGCGTCACGTCACGATAAGCTTGAGATGATGCGAAGCCGCCGGGCTCGCCTTTACGATCACGCCGCGAAGTTTGGGCTAAACCAGGCCTGCTAACGACGCTAGCGTTGCACCGGCTAGCTCCTGCCGGAACCCACCACGTCTGATGCCCAACAACCCCATCGACTGTAATGTTTTGCTGGGATTGATAGGTGCGCACGGCCAATTCAGTCCCCGCGCCAAAGTCGCCATCGATGGGCCCAGGATCGGTTGTGGTGCCAAATGTTTTCAGAGCTTTCTGCAGCGCAGATACAACATTGCCTGTTGACCCGCGCGCCAACGTCGGTGGGAAAGAGATCCCTGATAAAACCGGCGTGGGGCTCTTTAGTTTTACTTCTATGCCTATCAGTCCCGGTGACTCGTTCCCGACGGGAACGTCCTCGGCAATTCGGAAAGCCGAATACCCCGACATGGGCACAACAAGAAATGAAAACCTGGAAGTCTTTAATGCGTCGGTGACGCTTTCCGCCACAATGGCAATCCGGCCGCCGTCGTCCTCAATGCTGCCCACTGCTACGCTTTTGTCATTGTTCCAATAACACAGGGCGGTTTCGCTTACCTTTCTGTTGGATACTGGTGAGGTGATGGTTGTTTCGACCCAAAAGTCAGCATTGGACGCATTACCCGGACGGTATTGAGGATCCAAGAGAATCTTCTCAATTTCTCCGTTCCCCCGTGGGTCCTTGAAGGTCAGATCAATCTCATGCTCCGTAAAGGCAATCGGTTTATCATTTCTTGAAAAACCCAAATGTGCCAGTTGGTTATCGGTCCAATTGAATGAAGCCGTCAGCTCATTTCCGGCCATCGGAGCCTCCACGGTGTTCGTTGCCCAATGCAAAGACTATAACGTACTGAAGGGTTGCTTTTCAGCTCACCGGTCCTTCGTTCTCCAGTGAGTTGATGATTGACCATGTTTGCGGACCGACAACTCCATCAACCGCGAGCCCGCGCTGCTGCTGGAGCTTCTTGACAGCGCCTTTCGTAGCGGCGCCGTAGCGTCCATCGACACCGCCCACATCATATCCAACCAGACTCATTCGTTTCTGCGCACGACGAACCGGCAGGCCGGTCGAGCCCATCTTCAAGACGGGCTCGCTCTGGTCGGCTTCATCAATATTGATCCATGTTACCTTGCCAACGACGCCGTCGGCAGAAATGCCCTTCGCTTGCTGAAATGCCTTAACAGCAGCCTCGGTCGTCGCTCCGAACACGCCATCGATCGACCCCGGATTGTAGCCGAGGGCTTTGAGAGCCTCCTGCAAATCCCGCACTGCCGGATCAGTTGAGCCCTTCTGTAAGTTAGGTTCTGCCATCGCACGCCTCCATAAAACCAGACTCAGTGGTGACGCACTTATTAGTGCCTATCCCGACAACATGCCGCTGACCAACGCCTGCCAAGTGACCGGACCGACAATCCCATCCACTGTGACAGATGGAATGTCGAGCGACAGAGCGTGTTGGAAGCCTCGGACCGTGCTATCCGTTTGTGGTCCGAAGATTCCATCCACCGTGAGCCCTTTACCAGGTTCGCCAGAGCGGAACTGGAATTCCTCTTGGACGCCGCGAACCGCGTCCCCAGAACTACCTTTTTTCACCTGAATTATCAGAGCCGACCACGTCTGCGGAGCCACCACCCCATCAGCTGTCATGCCCTTGCTTGTTTGAAATGCTTTGACAGCAGCTTCCGTGGCCGAACCAAATATTCCGTCGACAGCGAGATTGTGGCCGCGCGCCCGGAGCAGAAATTGAAGGGTCCGTATAGGATGTCCTTGGCTGCCGTTCTGTACGACTGGCCACGGGCTTAGTGTATTGGACATGGACTGGTGCCGCCTTTTGTTGAGACTGCGACGTACTTAAATTCTCCTGTAGATTTAGCCTTTCTGGTTAGCGCCACCTGATTACGCAGTGACAAGGCCAGCTAACTTTGCCAGCGTGGCCCCAGCTGCACCTGCAGGAGCCCACCAGGTCTGGTCGCCAACAACTCCGTCGACTGCGATGCTTTGCCGAGTTTGATAGGCACGCACGGCTGATTCTGTTCTCTGACCAAAGTTCCCGTCGATCTGCCCAGGGTCGGTCGGTGTGTTTGGACCGTCGAACGCCTTTAGCCCCTTTTGCAATGCGGACACAGCGGGTCCCGTCGACCCGCGTGCTAGTCGGGGCGTGTTTGGGTCTGCAGGAAGCGCTTGCCACGTCAGCGGTCCCACCACCCCATCCGGCGTAAGATTGTTTCCTTGTTGGAATGATTTGACTGCGTCCTGTGTCTTTGGGCCGAACTGGCTATCAATGTCGGAAACATTCAACACTTTCGTCATTACGAAAATAATCTGCAGTCGCCGAACATCAGGGCCGGCGGAGCCTATCGACAAGATTGGTCCACTATTCACGATTTCCTCCTCCACGCCTCCAAAACGCCCCGTGCTCGCACTGAGTGTGGGCTGACTTTTCTTCCGGGTCACAGCCAAGACGCAATACGCAATTACGTTAAATCGCCAGGCACGGCCTATCGCTGCTGCCTGCATCCCAGCAATGCATGCGCTTTGTGGATTGGGATTTGGTGCGCAGCATCGCTGGCGGGGAATTTACCGCTCTGTCTATGAACAGCTATGCTTGTGACTAGGTGAAATGCATCACAAAGAGAAACAGAATTCTTGATCGATTTTTGCTCTAATCCAGACTTTCATATGCCGGGCCCGACCCGTAAAGAAACATCCGGCCGACGCTTGAACATTTTTGGTCTATCCTTGTGTCCCGATTGAGTTGAGAGGACAGACATGGAGCATCCATTTCTTGTCGAGGAATTCACTCCTGCACACACGACGCATATAGGTTCTGCGTCCGCCAATCGTTTAGCGACCGCAGAGCCGCAGTCCTCTGCGGCATTGCCACCGTTGCCTAACCTTTCCGCGAGCGAGGTACTCTTCCTAACACCATCCGATCCTCAATATGCCAGCTACTTGGCTTCGGCCAACCTCCGCACCCAGCTCAGTCCGGCACTCCGCGCAGTGTGCAAGACAGAGCATGCCGTCGCTGTCATGATCGATTGGGTGCGCTCAAATAACTTGTCGTTCGGCATCAGGTGCGGGGGACATTCCTACGAAGGATTTTCGCAGTCACAGGACGTCGTGATCGACCTTCGAGGTCTGCAAGATATCAGTGTCGATACCACCGCAGGGACCGTCACCGTGGGCGCCGGTGTTTCGCTCTATGATGTTTACCAAGAACTTGCAAATGAAGGGTATGCGTTTCCTGCTGGAAGTTGCCCAACGGTTGGCATCGCCGGGCATGTGATGGGTGGCGGTCACGGTTTGCTGGCCAGGTCGCATGGATTGACGTGCGACGTTCTTCGGCAGGTGACCATGATCGATTGCGAAGGGAGTACGCTGCAAGCGACAGCAAACTCTGAACCCGACTTGTTCTGGGCATGCAGAGGCGGTGGTGGCGGCAGTTTCGGAATTGCAACGCAGTTCGTGTTGAGCATTTTTGCTCTCACGAATGTTCTTGTGTTTGGTGTTTCCTGGAGGTTATCCCAATCACACGCCGCAGGCATTTTTAACGCTTGGCAGACGTGGGCCCCGAACGCTCCGAACTCGATCACGTCTATTATGAAGCTTGGTCCTGCAGGCAATGGCTTGATTTCTTTGCGGTGCATCGGACAATCAATCGGCTCCGAGGCCGAACTGCGCAACGAACTGCATTCGCTTGTGACTTTGGAGACACCATCTTCTCCGCTCAAAATCCAAAGCCTTAGCTTTTTGGACGGGGTGAATCATTTTGCAGGGCCTCTGACATATGAGTCGGTGTACATGAAGGCTAAGTCAGATTACGTGTTCAGCCCGCTCGCTTCCTCTGCAATAGCGGACTTGCTGAGCGCCGTCGCTGCCGTTCCAGTCGGTGGTATTGCAGTTCTATGTGATGCGTATGGTGGCCAGATAGGAAATGTGTCAGTTGCAGACACAGCTTTTCCCCGGCGAGACGGGACACAATACTGCATTCAATATTTCTCAAGCTGGCAGGATGCGTCGCAGAGTGGTTCGCATCTTACCAATGTTGCCAATGTCTACGCCGCGATGCGTCCGTATCTGCCGGGTGCGGCCTACGTAAACTACTGCGATCTCGACCTTCAGAACTGGGCGGATGCCTACTGGGGTACTAACCTGTCCAGGTTGTCGTCGGTCAAGGCAGCCTACGACGCTAACAACCTATTTCGCCATCAGCAAAGCGTTCCAGTTGGAACCATAGTTTGAGGAGATGGCGGCCGCCGGGAATCTCCGTAAGATAAGTCGCGCCTTCGGATTAGGTCTCCCCGCGGCCGATGCTCGCAATGAGTGCATCTTTGGAGGTTTAGGGCCGCCGTGCATTGCAGCGAGACATTCCCGGTTCATGTCGGCTCCGGGTCATTCGCGACCGGCGCCAACCAGTATCAAGTTCGGTCATGTCCGCTACTAGCCCGAAAGCGACCCACAGCCGTTTCATAGCCACATGCCGCTAAGGCCACCACCAGCCTCACGCAACGCAGCAAAATTCGGGGCGGTTTTTTGAATGTCTTGGTCAGTCGTGTAGCTGACCAAGCAGAGCCTTGGCCTCTTTTAGATCGAGCGTATCGAAGCCTTCGGTGAACCAGCCATAGACGGGAGCGAGCAGTTTGCGAGCTTGCTGCGGCTTCCCCTGGTCGCGCCAGAGCCGCGCCATGCTCATCGCCGCGCGCAGTTCCCAGGACTTTGCGTGCTGCGCTCGCGCGACGGCCAGTGAACGCTCGAAATACGCTTGTGCCCTCGGCGTATCCGGCTCCGACGCCCCAAGCGCGATTTCACCGGCGGTTCGGTGGACTTCGGCCTCCCACCATCGTTCCATTGTTGTCTCGATGGCGCTCGTCGCTTCCCTGATGCTGCGCCGAGCATCGTCAAATTTTCCGAGGTCCGCATAAGCTCTCGCCAAAGATGCCAGGTGCAAGGACACCCACACTGTCGATCCCGTTGACCGATATGCGGCCATTCCGGCGCTGCCTGTCTCGATTGCGCTTGATGCCTTTCCTGTCAGGGCAGAAAGCTGACCTTGCAGCAGCATCCCCTGCGCCTTCCAAAATACGGTGCCTTTTTCGCTTGCCAAAGCGACGAGTTCGTCGGTGATTGCCTTTGCTATTGCGTAATTTCCGCAAAAGGTGTGGGTTAACGAAGCGTGGGTTAGCGCATACATTAGAGTAGCAGCTTGGCCGATTTCGCGCGCATCCTTGAGCGCCCGATCCGAATCCGCGACAGCTGCCTGCGGATGACCAAGAAACCACAGAGCCCACGAGCGATAGGACAAGACTGATACCCCGTTGTCTTGGCCAAATCGCGTCGCCAGCTGACGGTGCTTGGCGGGATCGTAAATCGCCATTGCGCGATCCAAATGCGCCCTGGCTTGCGTCATTTCACCCGCACTCAGCAAGGATATGCCCATGACGCGATCCCCGATCATCAGAGGGCCGCTCGCCCCCTGTTTCTCGGCGAGCGTCAGGAACTGCGCCGCAAGCTTGCGCGCCGCGCCGCCATTGAACGCGATATAGTTCAAGACCCAGAAACCGTAGAGGACGGAAAATAACAGTAAAGGATCTTCGGGTGGCTCTCCGACCGCTTCAGCCCGCTCGATCAGCAAGTGTGCTTGCTCCGCAGCGGCCTTCGTTTCCGGCGCCGCGTACCCTTTGATGTGGATGAGCGGTGTTATCAGCGCGACCTGCAGCTTGATCTGCTCGCGACGAAGCGCGGGCGTGTCGGGCAAGGCTGCAATTTGATCGAGAGCCCGGGTGAATTGACCCACGGCCTCGACCAGTGCCGAGCGCTCCAGTGACCGCTGTCCGGCTTTGCCCCACCATTCAATTGCAGCGTCGTTAAGGCCCGCTTGGGTGAAGTGATACGCGAGCAACTCCGGTTCGGGCGCGGCGGCGGGAACGTCGCTATTGAGCAGAACCTCGGCAACACGGCGGTGTAAGACCTGACGCCGGCTCTTAAGCAGATTTTCGTAAGCCGCGTCTTGAATCAGCGCGTGTTTGAAACGATAATCACTCTCCGGCGGCAGGCCCTGGACCAGCACTATGTCGGCCTCAGCGAGCCGTTCCAAAGCGGCTTGCAGCGGCGTATCCTCCATCCCTGTCACGTCGCGCAAAAGCCCATACGAGAAGCCGCGTCCGATCACCGAGCCGATCTGCGCCACCTCGCGCGCCGGGCCGAGCCGGTCGAGCCGCGCCATCAGCGATTGTTGCAGCGTCGCCGGGATCGCCTCGATGCCGCCGCCGCCCTCGCCGCGCTCTAGCAACAACCGCGTCACTTCCTCGACGAACAGAGGCACGCCGCCGGTGCGGGAGGCGACATCCTCGACCACGTCGCGCGGCAGCGCATGGCGGGCGGACAGGTCTGCCACCATCTGCTGCACCTGGCCGCGATCGAGCGGGGCGAGCGAGATCGTGCCGTGATGCGAGCGCATGCCCCAGGGCGGTCGGAACTCGGGTCGGCTCGTCGCTACGACCAGTAACGGCGCCAGCGCGCCGCGCTCGGCGATGCCGCGCAGCACGTCGAGCGTCGTCGGATCAGCCCAGTGCAGATCCTCGAACGCCAGCACCAGCGGCTGGGCCTTCGCGCCGGCGATCACCCAGTTGGTCAGCGCTGCCAGTTGCCGGCGCCACAACTCCTCCGGAGCCAAACTCGGCGCCCGTTCCGGCAGCAGCGGAATGTCGAGGAGCGGCGCGAGCAAGGGGATGCTTTCCGCTGGATCGAGTTTGACCTGTGCCAGTGAACTCTCAAGCTCGGCGAGACGTTGTGCAGCGGGCACGTCGGCACCGCCGAAGCGCTGGCGGCCCCATTCCGCGATCGGATGCAGCGGCGTGTTTTGCAGAAGCTGCGAACAGCTCCATTCGACCCAGGTGTGCGGCACCTCGGAGAGCCGGGCGTGAAATTCCTCGATCAGGCGCGATTTGCCCAGGCCCGGCTCACCGACAATCAGCACCAGTTGCCCGTCGCCCTGGCGCGCCCGGTCCCAGCGCCGCATCAGCATCGCCGTTTCCTCGTCGCGGCCGACGAGCGGCGTCAAATTGCGCGGCCCCGAGCGCCGCCCGCCGCCGCTCGCCCGCACCATCCGGAACAAGGCCACCGGCTCGGGCACGCCCTTGAGCGTGTGCGTGCCGCGCTCTTCCGCAACAAACAGCCCGGCGACCTGACGCTGTACCCGAGCCGTGACCACGACCTCACCCGGCTCGGCCAGCGCCTGCACCCGCGCCGCGACGTTAGGAGCGTCTCCGTAAATCTCGCCCGCCGCATCCACCACCACCGGACCGGTTTCCAGCCCGATGCGGGCGGTGAGCGACGGCTTGCCCGAACCGGCGTTGTTGCGGTTCAACTCGGCAAGCGAGCGCTGGATCGACAGCGCCGCCCGCACTGCACGCTCGGAATCGTTCTCCTGCGCCACCGGATAGCCGAACAGCGACATCAGCCCGTCGCCAAGCTTCTTGGCGACCTGGCCGCCCATCTCGGTCACAGCCGCCGAAGCGGCGTCAAGATAGGCGCCGACCAGCTCGCGCCACTCCTCGGCATCGAGCTGCGCGGAAATCGCGGTCGAGCCCACCAGATCGCAGAACATCACGGTCAGATGCCGGCGTTCGGCGGCGTCCGGCGCGGCCGTGGCAGCGGCGGTCGGCGGTGGCGCAGCGGCGGCCGAGACCGGCGCCGGCGGAACAGGAGGAGGTGCAGGTGGCGCTACGGGTTCACTGCCCAACTCGGCAGTTGCCGCGAGTATTTTCCGTCGATGACCCAAGAGGACGCCGAGGTCCTTGAGATCTTGATCGGTTAAATGGGGAAGTACCGAGACATCAATTCCGTTCTCGGTGAAACGTGCCGCGTACTCGGACATACCGAGCTTTTTGAGCCACTCCGCAATCTGCTGCATCGGGGTCCCGTCGCCTGCGCCACTGGAAGGGCAGCACGCGGAGTTTAACCCACTCGTTGCGAGTTTGAAGGGCAGCTTTCCTGGCTCGCTTAATGTTCTTGCCAGGCCTTCTCGCCATCACCGACGAGGTGACTGAATGCAGTCTTTCGCGATGCGGCAACGGATGGGCCCGCGGTGCAAGAGGAATCTGACTATCAGCGAAGCGTTCGGGTGCGGTCATGTATTCGGCCTGTTGTCGCTTGGAGGATTACCTCCGTCGCGATGCAGCCGTTATGGCCGCTGGCCCTGATGTAATCCGCTGATTGGGTCCCAAACAAAAGCACGCGCTCAAGTATCGCGTGACCCATCACGGGTTCTCCCAATCGACGGTCTCGACCGTTTCGCATCAATGCCGTCATCACCCCTGCAGTTCGTGAACGCACAGACGCAACCTCATCCTCCCATCGCCACACTCCTTACGCCGCGGCCGCAAGCGCAGGCACCCGATAGGTGTCGCCCTTGGCCAACAACGCCCAGGCGATGCGCGCCATCTTGTTAGCAAGCGCCACCGCGACCACCTTGAACGGTTTGCGTTCGAGAAGCTTTGTGAGCCGAGGATACTTCTCCGGCTTATGGCGCGCCTATCGCAACACTGCGCAGGCTCCGACCACCAGAATTCGTCGCAAATAGCGATCGCCCCGTTTCGAGATCGGCCCGAGCTTCTGTTTGCCGCCAGTCGAGTCTTCGCGCGGCACGAGCCCGATCCAGGCCGCGAAGTCACGACCCGATCCAAAAACCTTCGGATCCGGGACGGTCGCTGCGATCGCGGTGGCTCCGATAAGACCACTTCCGGGGATGCTCTTGAGCCGCTTGCTCGCCTCGCTCAAGCGGTGCTGCACCATGATGCGTTTCTCGATCGATCCGATCAGCGTCTGCATCGCCTGAAGCTCCGCCGCCAGCACGACAAGGCTCGTGTGAGCATGACCGGCAGGCGCGCATCCGCTTCGCTAGCAATGATCTTCAGCAGTTCCTTGATCCCGTCACGCCCTTGCGCAGCCACAATGCCGAGCTCGGCCAAATGCGCCCGCATGGCATTGATTACCTGGGTCCGTTGCCGCATCAAAAGATCGCGCGCGCGATGCAACATCAACCGGCCCTGTTGCTCGGTAGATTAGGCGCGCACACTAGTTGCGCGCATTGGCGTGCCAATCACAGACGCACTGTTGAAGTTAATCAACGATGCGATAAAGCGGCACGACACGACAAACACGCTGAGTGATGTAGCGTCTATGGCAGCGCAAGCCAAACTCGATATCCTAGGAAATCCCGTAAGTGTAGAGGAAATGGGGCCAGTATACGCGATAGTGTTTCCATCTGATTACAAGAAAACGATTGTGACCTTTCGCGTGCGAACTGGCCGGGACAATGTTTTCGAGACGCAACTCACATATCCAAGCAACGTCGCCAATCTGTTGCCATTGAGGAAACCACACTGAAACTGACGCAAGAAGCCGACCCTTGAAGGACCTTGCGAGCGCACAACCCGTTTCAAAGGAACACCGCTGTTGCGCTTGGCGAGAGGAACAAAACGCTTAATCCCGTTTACCCAACCTGACGCTAAGTCATTGATCTAAAAGAGGCGAGACATGAGACTGGCGACCCGGCAGGATTCGAAGCTGCGACCTTCAGCTTAGAAAGCTGTTTCTTGGTGCGGCCTAACTCGATCATGGGCACTAGAACAATTGAGGTTCATTGCTACCGAAATTGCTGCGCGGCCGCATAACAGTGAACTTCGCCAAGGTGGCGGACCTGCTGAAGCGCTGATTACCCGGTTACCCCGACGTTCGATACTCACCCGCTGTCACTGAGGACGTATGTTGATATCCACTAGCCTTCGAAAACGCTTGCCGTGCTTCCCCCGTGCTTCCCCAAGGCTGCAGCGGGGATGCACGCCAAAAAGTCCTCTCCAAATCGTGTTCAAAATCAACAAGTTACTTGGTGGAGCCAATCGGAATCGAACCGACGACCTCTTGAATGCCATTCAAGCGCTCTCCCAACTGAGCTATGGCCCCTGAACCGGGTATCGGTCATTGCGGTCGCCGCAAGCATGACGCCCGCTTCGGCAGTCCGATCATCGAACCACCGATGACTGAACTTCCGGTTATCCTTCCTCCTCGTCCTCGATGTCGCCGCCAATGATGTCGGTGACGTCGGCGTCTTCTTCTTCCTGCTCCTCGATGAAGGCCGCATCGTCGAGGCTCTCGTCCATCTCGACTTCTTCTTCGATATCGGGTTCCGCGGTCTCGACCGCGCCCTTGGCGCCCTGCGCCTCGGCGTCTGCGTCCTCCAGCGAAACGAATTCAGCCTCCTGCGGCTCCGGCGCGGCCGCTTCCTCGACCGGAGCGGCGGCGGCTGCGCGCTGCACGGCGGCCGCCGGCTCGGGCCGCGCGCGCGTCGTCGGCATTTCAACAGGGACGACCTTGCCGGTATAGGGCGAGATCACGGGATCCTTGTTGAGATCGTAGAATTTGCGTCCGGTTTCGGGGCAGACGCGCTTGGTGCCAAGTTCCGGTTTGGCCACGGCCGAGTTCCTTCAATTTGGGAGCTTCACTTGGCTAGTCGCGAAGCGCCTGTCAATAGCGGATTGCAACCTTCGGAAGGCCGATTGTTTACGGCGGCAACCGCAAGGCCCGTGCACCTTCCGGCGCGGCATGCTCTTTTATTCCCCGAACAAAAGACGTTAGAGGGGAAACGACCGTGACCGATGCCGAGGCCTATCGCCATCTGTTGTCGCCGCTTCGCATCCGCAATACGACCCTGCCGAACCGGGTGATATTCGCGCCGGTATGCCCGACCTGGGTCAGAAGCCCGCACGAGGGTATCTTCACCGAGCAAGCGGTCGCCTATTACGAGGAGCGCGCCAAGACCGGGCTCGGAATGATCATTCTCGGCGGGCACCTCATCAATAAAGATACGATCTATACGCCGCTCGGCTTTCCCGGCCTGTGGAACGACGCGCAGCTCGAAGGGCTCGCCAATGTGGCGCGGGCGGTGAAACGGCACGGCTGCGCGCTCTCGGTCCAGCTTCTGCATCTTGGTTTGCGTTCGCCGACGCCGTTCCTGAAGACCGACCCGGCACGCGATCCCGACGAATACAATCCCTACATGCTGGCGCCGAGCCAGGTGCCGGCCGGCGAAATTCCCGGCGGTCCGACGCCCAAAGAGCTCGAAGAGCACGAGATCGAATACATTTTGCAGTGCTACGAGGATGCCGCCCGGCGCGCGATCTCCGCCGGCCTCGACGGCATCGAATTTCACATCGCCCACGGCTATCTGCCCTGGCAGTTTCTCTCGCCGTTCTACAACAAGCGCACCGACCGCTGGGGCGGCTCCTACGAGAACCGGCTGCGGTTTTCGATCGAGGCGATGCGGCGGATCCGCAAGCGCATCGGCGATCGGCCGTTCATCGGCTATCGCATCAACTCGACATCGTTCTGGGACGGCGATCTCGAGATCGAGGACATCAAGCGCATCCACGCCGATTTCGAGAAGGAGCTCGACATCGACTATGTGAGCGTGTCGGCCGGTGTGCACCATTCCTGGATTCATACGCCGATGACGTTCGAGCAGGGCTGGGAGCGCGAGTACACGCGCGCGATCAAGACGGTGGCGAAAAAGCCGGTGCTGCTGGTCGGTCGCGTCAGTCATCCGGGCGTTGCCGACGAACTACTCGGCTCCGGCGATGCCGATGCCATCCTGCTGGCGCGGCAGATGATCGCCGACGAGCAGTGGATGACCAAGGTGAAAGAAGGCCGCGTGAATGATATTCGCCGCTGCGTCGCCGCGAATTATTGCTGGCGCGCGGTGATCCGCGGCAGCCGCGTGCAGTGCGCTTACAATCCGGTGGTCGGACGCGAGCGGGTCTGGGGCGCAAGCTCGATGCGAAAGGTCGCTGCGCCCAGGCGCGCGCTGGTGATCGGCGCGGGCCCCGCCGGTCTCGAATATGCGCGCGTCGCCGCCGCGCGCGGCAATCATGTCGTGGTCTACGAGCGCGAGCCGGAGGTCGGCGGGCATGTGCGCGCCTACGGCGCGCTGCCCAACCGGACGCAATATGGCACGATCGCCACCTGGCTTGCCGAGCAGGCGCGCGGCAATGGCGCCGTGATCAAGACCGGCAACGCAATCACCGCCGAGAATCTCGACGCGGTGCTCTCCGCCGAGCAGCCCGATCATGTCGTGGTGGCGACCGGTGCGCGCTATCGGCGCGACGGTTTTCAAGGCCAGACCGCCAAGCCGCTGCCCGGATGGGAAAGCGGCCGTTGCGTCACCTGGGACGAAGTGGCGCTCGACAAGATCACCGCTTCCGGCGACGTGCTGGTGATCGACGAAATGGCCGATGTGGCGGCGCCGCTCACCGCCGTCAAACTGGCGCGGCTCGGCGCCAAAGTGAGACTTCTCACCAAATGGCCGATGATCGGCTGGGAAACGACGGCGGAGGTCTATCTCCACTGGGTGCTGACCTATCTCTACGAGGCCGAGGTGGAGATCATCACCGATCATGCCGTCAAGCGGATCAACGGCAGCGAGGTCGAGATCGTCAACATCTACGCGCCGTCCAAAATGCGCCCGATCACGGCCGACACGATCGTGATGGCGACGGCGCGCGCATCGGAAAATGCGCTTTACCATCTCCTGCGCGAGCGCGGCCGCAGCGTCGAGGCGATCGGCTGCGCGATTGCGCCGCGCACCGTTTACGAGGCGACGCTCGAAGGTCATCGCGCGGCGCGCAAGCTCGGCGCCCCGCCGTTGAGCAAGACGGCGCTCGAGAACCTGAAAAGCCAGGCGCTGGCCTGACGAGAAGGCAGGGGATTACACCCGCTACGCCCGAATGAGCTATAATGCGGTATGTTGAAAGTATTTACGCCTCGCCTTGACGTTCTTCCTGAGCCGCAGCGAAAGCTTTGGCCCGAGCTGGCGGGCACCCCCGATCATTTCATTCTTTACGGCGGCACGGCGATCGCACTGCGCTTGGGGCACCGCCAGTCGGTCGATTTCGATTTCTTCTCGCCAGTGACTTTCGAGCCACATTCGCTGTTGAAAACTGTGCCCTATCTAAAGGACGCCACGGTCCGCAAATCGGCACCGAACGATCTTGCGGTGACGGTGGATCGCGGCGGCCCGGTACAGCTTAGCTTCTTCGGCAACTTTGACCTGGGACAGGTGGCCGAGCCTGAACTCGCCGAGGGCTCCGGGATCAAGGTCGCTTCGCTAATCGATCTTGCCGGCATGAAGGCCGCCGTTGTGACGCAGCGTGCGGAGGCCAAGGACTACCTCGATATTGACGCCTTGCTCACCAAATCCGGCCTGCCGTTGGCCAACATGCTTGCTGCCGGAGCGACGATTTATGGAAACCAATTTAGTCCTCTGCTCTCGCTCAAGGCCATCGCATACCACGATGACCCGAGTTTGGCCCGACTTCCTATGGACACCCGCAACCGACTCAGCGCCGCAGTACAAAAGACCGATCCGGCAAGATTGCCTACATTGAACGCCATCAAGGCGTACGTCAGACAGAAATGAAGCCCCTTCCTCGCAATACCGATCTGCTCCGTGTTGCCCCGCGCGTGATCTGGTTCGAGCCGCCCGAAGAGGCCTTGGCGAATCCGGTCCGCTTCATGGCCTATCTAATGACGTACGGCACCCTGGAGGACATCAAGGTGGTGAGGCGCTATCTCGACCTGAATGATTTCCGCGAAGCGCTGGAACATGCGCCACCGGGCATCATCGATGGGCGTTCCTGGGCCTACTGGAACACCGTAACCGGTCGTTACCCCGTTCCTCCTATGCCTCGCCGTGTCATCCCGACCTAACAACGCAGGCGCTGGCTTTGCCATGCATACTGAACATCAGCCTCTGACCGCCCGCCGTTCCGGCCCATTGCAAGGCCGCGTGCGCGTGCCGGGCGACAAATCGATCTCCCACCGGGCGCTCATTCTCGGTGCGCTGACGGTCGGCGAGACGCGCATTTCCGGTTTGCTGGAAGGCGAGGACGTGCTCAATACCGGCAAGGCTGTGCGTGCCCTCGGAGCGGCCGTCGAGCGCACCGGTCTAGGCGCGTGGCGCTTGCACGGAGTCGGCGTTGCGGGATTTGCCGAGCCGGCAGCGCCGCTCGATTTCGGTAATTCCGGCACCGGCTGCCGGCTGATGCTGGGTGCGGTCGCGGGCTGCCCGATCACCGCGAGTTTTGACGGCGATGCCTCGCTGCGCAAGCGCCCGATGCGGCGCGTGCTCGAGCCGCTGGAGCGGATCGGCGCCCATACGCTCGTCGCAAACGACGGCCGCTTGCCGTTGCAGCTTGCCGGCGCGCGCGATCCGATCCCGATCGTCTACGAGCCGCCGGTTGCGTCCGCACAGCTCAAATCGGCGGTGCTGCTCGCCGGGCTTGCGGCGCCGGGCGAGACCGTCGTCATCGAAGCCGAAGCCACGCGCGACCATACCGAGAAAATGCTGACGCATTTCGGCGCTGACGTCCGGGTCGAGCAGCATGGCGCACATGGCCGCCGCATCACGCTTGTGGGGCAGTCAGAACTGATGCCTCGGCCGATCGTGGTCCCGGCCGATCCGTCGTCGGCGGCCTTTCCGCTGGTGGCGGCGGCGATCACGCCCGGCTCCGATGTGATCCTCGAAGGCGTGATGCTCAATCCGTTGCGCGCCGGTCTGATCGATACGCTCGCCGAGATGGGCGCCGCGATCGAGCGGCAGAATGCGCGCATCGAAGGCGGCGAAGACGTTGCCGATCTGCGCGTGCGCGGCGGCGCGCTCCGCGGCGTCGAGGTGCCGGCGGCGCGGGCGCCAGCGATGATCGACGAATATCCGATCCTCGCGGTGGCGGCGTCGTTTGCGGAAGGAACGACGGTGATGCGCGGGCTGAAGGAGTTGCGCGTGAAGGAATCGGACCGGCTTGCCGGCACCGCCGACATGTTGCGGGCGAATGGCGTCACCGTTGAGATCGAAGGCGACGATCTCTTCGTCGAGGGCAGGGGGCGCGCGCCCGGCGGCGGGCTCGTCGCCACGCATATGGATCACCGGCTCGCCATGTCGGCTCTGGTGATGGGGCTTGCGAGCGAACAGCCGGTGACGATCGACGACGGGAGCTTTATCGCCACAAGCTTTCCGGATTTCGTCGCGCTGATGCGCGGGCTTGGCGCGGATATCGCGTCCTAGGGCATGATCCCGAAAAGTGGAAACCGGTTTTCGGACAAGATCATGCTCAAAACGAAGAATCTAGACCGTGATGCGATTCAATTGAATTGGATCAGGGTCTAGCCGATCGCCGGCGCTTACCCCCGCCCGAGCACCAGCACCGCATTGAGGCCGCCGAAGGCGAATGAACTCGACATCGCGTTTTTGATCGGCGCGTTGCGCGCGGTGTTCGGCACATAATCGAGGTCGCAATCCGGATCGGCCTCTTCGAAATTGGCCGTCGGCGGAATGATCTGGTGATGGAGCGCAAGCGCGGTGGCGGCAAGCTCGACTGCGCCCGCCGCGCCCAGGCTGTGGCCCAGCACGCCCTTGCTCGACGACACGGCGAGGTGATCGGCGGCGTCGCCGAAGGCGTGGCGGAGCGCGACAGTCTCGCCCTTGTCGTTGAGCGCCGTGCCGGTGCCGTGGGCGTTGACGTAATCGACGTCGTCCGGATTGACCTTGGCGTCCTTCAAGGCCGCGCGCATGGCGCGCGCGGCGCCGCTCGGATCGATCGCGGTGATGTCGCCGGCATCGGCGCTCATGCCGAAGCCGAGCATCTCGGCATAGATCGGCGCGCCGCGTGCGATCGCGTGGTCGCGCTCCTCCAACACGAACATGGCGGCGCCCTCGCCGAGCACGAGTCCGGAGCGCGTCCGCGAAAACGGCCGGCAAGTATCGGAGCTGAGCACGCGCAATGCTTCCCAGCCCTTGAACGTGCCGACGGTGAGGCAGGCTTCGGTGCCGCCGGTGAGCGCGATCGGCGATTGACCGGTGCGCACCATCTGAAAGGCCTGGCCGATGGCATGCGTGCCGGATGAACAGGCCGACGCGATGGTAAAGGTCGGCCCCTTCAGCCCGAGATCCATCGAGATGGCGCTGCAGGCGGCATTCGACATCAGTCGCGGAATCGACAGCGGATGCGCCCGCGTTCCGTTCTGGCTGTAGAGCTTGAGGAAAGAATCGTCGAGGGTGTTCATGCCGCCAGTCGAATTGCCGATGATGGTCGCGGCATCGAGGGCGATTTCTTCCGTCAATTCCAATTGCGAGTCCCGCAACGCCGAGCGTGCTGCGACGACGGCGAATTGCGCGAAGCGGTCGAGCAGGCCTTCGCGCTTGGGATCGAAATGATCGGTCGGCTTGAAATCGAGCACCTGAGCCGCGATGCGCGTATTCAAGCGCTCGGTCGGGATGATGGTGATCGGGCCGATGCCCGAGCGGGCTTCGACCAAGGCGGACCAGAATGCGTCACGGGTGCTGCCGATCGGAGTGACCACTCCAATTCCCGTGATGACGACCCAATTCATTTCGATGCTTTCGCCGCGACCAGCTTCTCGACCATCTCGGCGACATCACCGACGGTGGTAAACGGCAATTCGGAGCCGCCGCTTTTGTCCTGGCCTTCGCTTTTGTCTTCGCTCTTGCCTTCACTCTTGCCGGACGCGGACACGCGGCTTGCGTCGCTGCCCTGCAACGGAATGGCGATGTCGTACTTCTCCTCGAGCGCGAAGACGATCTCGATCACGTCGAGCAACTCGGCGCCCAACTCGTCGAGACGCTTGTCCGGCGTGAGCTGTTCGACGGGGATATTCAGCGATTTAGCGATGATGGAACGAACGTCGTCGATGATTGCCAATGTGCTTCCCCGCGCAACGCCTTACCGGCCACTTGCAGCCTCAATCGGCGATGATCCCATTATTCGATACCCGCCGCTCAATCTCAAGCCGCTCCTGCGGGGCTGCGCTACGGATGGCTGCCGGTAGCCGGTCGGCGATGGCGTACGCGCGCTCGGTCGCCGCATTGAGCGCTTGTTCGAGCGCGCTGCGCGCGTGTTCGAGCGCCTCAGGACCGGCGTCGGCCGGCACGCGGATCGGGTCACCGACAACGGTCGCGCCGCGGCTGAAAGGAAGGTTGATGGCCGAACGGTCCCAGTTGTCGAGCACCTTGCGGCGGCTGGTGGCGAGCGCAACCGGGAAAATCGGCCGTCCCGTTGCACTGGCGAGCTTGATGATCCCGAGCCCGGCGACGCGCGAGACTTTCGGCACGTCGGCGGTGAGCGTCATATTCCAACCTTCGGCGATCGCATCCATCATGCTCTTGAAGGCGCCGACGCCACCCTTGACGTGATATCGGCGCCCGTGATCGCCCGAACCGCGCACCGTGCCGACGCCAAGCCACTCGGCTGCGATCGCGTTGATCTCGCCGTCGATATGGCGCGAGATCAAAACCTTGAACGGAAATCCCCGGCGCAGGAACGGCAGCATGAAATGCTGACCGTGCCACATCGCGAGGATGACCGGCTGTTCGCGCTCATAGAGCCGATAAGGATCCGCCGGCTCCATGGTGAAGCGGCTTGTCATCCACACCAGACGCAAATACTCGGCCGCTGCGACGCCGATGGTCTTCTGGACCCAGCGCTTTTGCATCAGCCGTCTCGTAAACTTCATCGGCAGGCTTTCCTGGTCGCCATCACGGTCACATTCCGAGCCGTGAAATCACAGACTCGCTTTGTCAGGCAAAAGCTTTGATGGGCGAGGGCTCGGGCATCTCAGGCATCAATCACGCAATCATGCATGTGAAGCGTCGACGATGCGCAGGGTTCGATCCGCGCGCTGCCGTCGAGGTGCTTTTTGGTATCGATATGCAGGTCGATCGTGATGTGCATGTCATTCTTGACGTGCATCAGTCTGAACGTGCATGCCTATTTTCATGTCGATATGCTCAAGCCGATGATCATCGCTATAGACGGCCCGGCAGCCTCCGGCAAGGGAACCATCGCCAAGCAGGTGGCGGCAATTTATGGGCTGCCGCATCTCGACACCGGCTTGATCTATCGCGCGGTGGCGAAGGCGGTGCTCGATGCCGGCTACGCGCCCGACAATGTCGAAAAAGCGATCGATGCCGCGATCGCGCTCGACCCCACCCAGTTCGACGAAAGCGCGCTGAAAGCGCCGGCGATCACCGAAGCCGCCTCGGTCGTGGCGGCTATACCGGAGGTCCGCCAGGCGCTGATGAACTATCAGCGCGGGTTTGCCACGAAGCCGCCGGGCGCCGTGCTCGACGGCCGCGATATCGGCACCGTCATCGCGCCGGGCGCGGACGTGAAGATCTTCGTGGTGGCCACGCCGGAGGTGCGCGCCGCCCGCCGCACCGCCGAAATGCGGGCGCGAGGGGAGCCTGCCGACGAAAAGGAGGTCCTGGCCGACCTGTTGCGGCGGGACGAACGGGATTCCCGGCGCACCGCCGCCCCCTTGAAGGCGGCGCCCGACGCGCACTTGCTCGATACCACGCATTTGGGTATAGACGCCGCATTCCGGGCTGCCGTCGACATCATCGAAGCCGTCCGAACGGGCCGAAAGCGCTAATGACAGCGCTTTCGTCATTGGAGGTTAAGCCCGTTCGCGCGCTTCGCTAGGCACCGGACCAAGCTTTGTCCCGATCGTATGGCTTCTGGCCCCACCCGCCGGCATACCGGCGGCTGCTGCGCGTTCGGGATCATTTTCATCCACGGGGCTCGGAGTGTTCATGGCTCAAGTAGCGACCGCCGCGCCGTCGCGCGAAGACTTCGCCAGCATGATCGAGGAATCGTTCAGCGATGGTCATCTGCAGGAAGGATCCGTCGTCAAAGGGACGGTTGTCGGGATCGAGAAGGACGTGGCCGTCATCGATGTCGGCCTGAAGACCGAAGGCCGGGTGGCGCTGCGCGAATTCGCAGGTCCCGGCCGCGCCGCCGAGATCAAGATCGGCGATACCGTCGAGGTTTATCTGGAACGCGTCGAGAATGCGCTCGGCGAAGCGGTGCTCTCGCGCGACAAGGCGCGGCGGGAGGAGAGCTGGGGCAAGCTGGAGAAGGCGTTCCAGAACAACGAAAAGGTCACCGGCGTCATCTTCAATCAGGTCAAGGGCGGCTTCACCGTCGATCTCGACGGCGCCGTCGCCTTCCTGCCGCGCTCGCAGGTCGACATCCGTCCGATCCGCGATGTGTCGCCGCTGATGAACAATTCGCAGCCCTTCCAGATCCTGAAAATGGATCGCCGGCGCGGCAACATCGTGGTTTCGCGCCGCACCGTGCTGGAAGAGACCCGCGCCGAACAGCGCCAGGAGCTGGTGCAGAATCTGGAAGAGGGCCAGGTCATCGACGGCGCGGTCAAGAACATCACCGACTACGGTGCGTTCGTGGATCTCGGCGGCATCGACGGCCTCCTGCACGTCACCGACATCGCCTGGCGGCGCGTCAATCATCCGTCCGAGGTTCTCAACATCGGCCAGCAGGTCAAGGTCAAGATCATCAAGATCAACCACGAGACCCACCGCATCTCGCTCGGCATGAAGCAATTGCTCGACGATCCGTGGCAGGGCATCGAAGCCAAATATCCGGTCGGCGCGCGCTTCAAGGGCCGGGTCACCAACATCACCGACTACGGCGCTTTCGTCGAGCTCGAGCCCGGCATCGAGGGCCTGATCCACGTCTCCGAAATGTCGTGGACCAAGAAGAACGTGCATCCCGGCAAGATCGTCTCCACTTCGCAAGAGGTCGAAGTGCAGGTGCTGGAAGTCGATCCGGTCAAGCGCCGCATTTCGCTCGGATTGAAGCAGACCATGCGCAATCCGTGGGAAGTGTTCCTGGAGAAATATCCGCCCGGCTCGGAAGTCGAAGGCGAGGTCAAGAACAAGACCGAGTTCGGCCTGTTCCTCGGCCTCGACGGCGATGTCGACGGCATGGTGCACCTCTCCGACCTCGACTGGAAACGGCCGGGCGAGCAGGTGATCGAGGAATTCAAGAAGGGCGACAAGGTGCGGGCGCAGGTGCTCGACGTCGATGTCGAGAAGGAGCGCATCTCGCTCGGCATCAAGCAGCTTGCCGAGACCGGTGCGGCCGCCGGCGGCGAGGCCGGCGAGCTCAAGAAGGGCTCGGTGGTGACCTCCGAAGTGATCGACGTGAAGGAAGGCGGCATCGACGTGAAGATCGTCGGCACCGAGTATGTGTCCTTCATCAAGCGCTCCGAGCTCGCGCGCGACCGCTCCGAGCAGCGTCCGGACCGCTTCGCCGTCGGCCAGAAGGTCGATGCGCGCGTGATCCAGTTCGATCGCCGTTCCCACAAGGTCCAGGTCTCCATCAAGGCGCTGGAAGTCGCCGAGGAGAAGGAGGCGATCGCACAATACGGCTCGTCCGATTCCGGCGCGACGCTCGGTGACATTCTCGGTACCGCGCTCAAGCGCAAGGGCGAGGAAGAGACGAAGGAGTAGACGAGATTTTCCTCCCCCGCGCAGCGGGGGAGGGGGACCGCTTGCGGTGGAGGGGGCAGGCTTGCTCTGCTCCGGCGATACCTGCCCCTACCGGCGCGCGTCGCGCGCCACCTCCCCCGGCAGCGGGGGAGGAGAAAAGTGAAAGGACTCGCCGATGTCGCTTGATGCCGACCTGATCGTCGACCGCCGCCGCATGCGGCGCAAGCTTACCTTCTGGCGTGTGCTCGCCATCGCGGTGATCATTCTGGCGATCGCCGGAATGGCCGCGGCCTGGAGCAATCGCACGGGCTTTGCCGGCGCCGGCTCCTATATCGCGCGCGTGACCATCAAGGGATTGATCCGCGACGACGAGGAGCGCGTCAAACAACTCGACAAGCTCGCGCAATCGTCCACGGCGCGCGCGGTGATCGTGCATATCGACAGCCCCGGCGGCACGACGGCCGGCTCCGAGCAGCTTTACAATTCGCTGATGCGGTTGAAGGAGAAGAAGCCGCTGGTGATCGTGGTCGATGGGCTCGCGGCATCCGGCGGCTATATCACCGCGATTGCCGGCGATCACATTATCGCCAAGCAGACCTCGATTGTGGGCTCGATCGGCGTGCTGTTTCAGTATCCGAATGTCGGCGATCTTCTGGGCAAGATCGGCGTCAAGGTGGAAACGATCAAGTCCTCGCCGCTCAAGGCGGCGCCGAACGGCTTCGAGCCGACGTCGCCGGAGGCGCGCGCGGCCATCGAATCGCTGATCAAGGATTCGTACGCCTGGTTCAAAGGCCTGGTGCAGAGCCGCCGTCACCTCAACGACGAGGAATTGCAGACGGTCGCCGACGGGCGCGTCTTCACCGGCCATCAGGCCATCGGGCTCAAGCTCGTCGACGAGCTCGGCGACGAACAAGCCGGCATCTCTTGGCTCGCCAAGGAAAAGAATATCGACGCCAAGCTTCCGGTCCGCGACTACCAGCTCCACGACCGCTTCCGCGATTTGCCGTTCCTTCACGCCATGGCGGTTGCGACCCTGGATGCGGCCGGGCTTGGCGCCCTGGCACGGCACGTCGACGACTGGGGAGCGATACAGGCCGTGGAGCGGCTTAATCTTGACGGTTTGTTGGCCCTTTGGCACCCTACCGGAGCTGAATAGGGCGGGGCGTTGGGCATTGCCGTTCCGTCACATCGTCGATCCAGGCACGGTCCAAAAAGCGGTGCAAGGCGCGGTCCAGGGCTCACAATGATCAAGTCCGAACTTGTGCAGCGTATTTCTGCGCAGAATCCCCACCTCTATCAGCGCGACGTCGAGAAGATCGTCAACGCCATCCTGGGCGAGATCGTCGCCGCGATGGCGCGCGGCGATCGCGTCGAGTTGCGGGGCTTCGGCGCCTTTTCGGTCAAGCAGCGTCCGGCGCGCACCGGGCGCAATCCACGCACCGGCGCCCATGTGTCGGTCGATCAGAAATGCGTGCCGTTCTTCAAGACCGGCAAGGAAATGCGCGAGCGGCTCAATCAGGGCAGCGAGGCCTGATCAGCCGCACCGGTCCAGGCCGCTCGCCCCGCGAAGGCGGGGCCCAGCAGGCTGAGCCAAATCGCAAACCCTCCCTCTGGATTCCCGCTTTCGCGGGATGAGCGGGTGGAAAAACAGAGGCCGCAAGATTGTTGCGCAGAATCATCGCGGCGATCATCCTGGTGCCGCTGGTCATCGTCATCGTCGTCTTCGCGGTCGCGAACCGGCAGAATGTGACGATCTCCTTCGATCCGTTCGGCGGTGACACGCCGGTCGCATCGCTGTCGCTGCCGTTGTTTGCGCTGATCCTCGGGTTGCTCATCGTGGGCGTCATTATCGGCGGCGTGGCCTCCTGGCTTGGTCAGGGCAAATGGCGGGGCGCGGCGCGCAGGTTCGAGCGCGAGATGCTGGTGCTGCGCGGCAAGCTTTCGGCCTACGAGGGCATGGCGGGTAACCAGGGCAGCGCCCCGCGTGCTCGGGAACCGTCCGCGCCGCTGCGGCTGCGGCCGCCGGCTTAGAGCGTGATCCCGAAAGTGGAAGCCGGTTTTCGGAAAAGATCACGCTCAAACAAGAAGCTAAACGCCGGCGGCCCGCGCGGGACAAACCCGGCGCGGCCATGTAGAAGAGCCCGGCTAGAAGCAAGAAATGTCGCTGATCGTCAAAATATGCGGCCTCTCGACGGCGGAGGCCCTTGATGTCGCGCTCGACGAGGGCGCCGACATGGTCGGCTTCGTATTTTTTGAGCCCTCGCCGCGGCACATCTCGTTCGAGGCGGCGCGCCTGCTGGGAGAGCGCGTGCGCGGCCGGGCGCAAAAAGTCGCGCTCACGGTCGATGCCGACGACGCCTGGTTCGATGCGATCATCCAGTCGTTGCGGCCGGACATGCTGCAGCTTCACGGCAAGGAGACGGCGGCGCGCGTCACGACGCTCAAGCAACGTTTCGGCCTGCCCGCGATGAAAGCCGTTCCGATCGCCCAAAAAGGCGACCTCGCTCTCGCCGCGAACTATATCGCGGTGGCCGACCGCATTTTGTTCGATGCGCGCGCGCCGAAAGATGCCACCCGGCCGGGCGGTCTCGGTAAGGCTTTCAATTGGCGGCTTCTCAAAAATCTCGCGCTTGGCGTGCCCTTCATGCTGTCGGGCGGGCTCGACGCCGGCAATGTCGGCGAAGCTTTGCGGGTTACCAAAGCGCCCGGCGTCGATGTGTCCTCCGGAGTCGAGCGCGCGCCGGGCGAGAAGGATCCCGACAAGATCCGCGCCTTCATCCGCGCGGCGCGGAAGGCCGCATTTGCGGCCCTGCCGGGCGGGGAGAAGTCGCCCGCCCCCTCGCCCTGACCCCTCTCCCCACCCGGGAAAGGGAAGGCTATGAATGCGGCTTGTGTGAAAGAGTTTTGACGATGACCATCCAGCAACCGAATTCCTTCCGCACCGGGCCCGACGACAGCGGTCATTTCGGCATCTATGGCGGCCGTTTTGTCGCCGAAACGCTGATGCCGCTGATCCTGGAACTGGAAGAAGCTTACGCCAAGGCCAAGGTCGATCCGCAGTTCAAAAAGGAGATGGACGGCTATCTCACGCACTATGTCGGCCGCCCGTCGCCGCTTTATTTCGCCGAGCGCCTCACGGCGCATTGCAGACAGACCGCCTCCGGCCTCTCGGGTGGCGGTGCGAAAATCTATCTCAAACGCGAGGAGCTCAATCACACCGGCGCGCACAAGGTGAATAATGTGCTCGGCCAGATTTTGCTGGCGCAGCGCATGGGCAAGAAGCGCATCATTGCGGAGACCGGCGCCGGCATGCATGGCGTTGCCACCGCGACGCTGTGCGCGCGCTTCGGTCTGGAATGCATCGTCTATATGGGTTCGGTCGACGTCGAGCGGCAGAAGGCGAACGTGTTTCGCATGCAGATGCTCGGCGCAAAAGTCGTGCCGGTCGAGTCCGGATCGAAGACGCTCAAGGACGCGATGAACGAGGCGCTGCGCGACTGGGTGACCAACGTGGGCTCGACCTTCTATTGCATCGGCACCATCGCGGGCCCGCATCCCTATCCGATGATGGTGCGCGATTTTCAATCGATCATCGGCCGCGAGACGCGCGAGCAGATGCAAGAGGCCGAAGGCCGGCTGCCGGATTCGCTCGTCGCCTGTATCGGCGGCGGCTCGAACGCGATGGGGCTGTTTCATCCCTTCCTCGATGAGCGCGGTATCGAGATTTACGGCGTCGAGGCGGCGGGTCATGGCATCGAGACCGGCATGCATGCGGCCTCCATCGCAGGTGGGCGGCCGGGCGTGCTGCATGGCAATCGCACCTATCTCTTGATGAACGAGGACGGCCAGATCAACGAGGCGCATTCGATTTCCGCCGGCCTCGACTATCCGGGTATCGGCCCCGAGCATGCCTGGCTCAACGATCTCGGCCGCGTCACCTTTTTGTCGGCGACCGACGACGAGGCGCTCAACGCGTTTCAGCTTCTCTCCAAGCTCGAAGGCATCATCCCGGCGCTCGAGCCCGCGCACGCCATCGCCAAGGTGCTGGAGCTTGCGCCGAAAAAGCCGAAGGATCACCTGATGGTCGTCAATCTCTCCGGCCGCGGCGACAAGGATCTCGCCACGGTCGCCGCGCATCTGCAGGGCAAGGCGCAATGACCACCCGCATCGACCGGCGCTTTGCCGCGCTCAAGGAGGAAGGCCGCGCCGCGCTGATGACGTTCGTCATGGGCGGCGATCCCGACTACGAAACTTCGCTTGCGATCGTGAAAGCGCTGCCGCACGCCGGCGCCGACCTGATCGAGATCGGCATGCCGTTCACCGATCCGATGGCGGACGGTCCGGCGATCCAGGCGGCCGGTTTGCGCGCGCTCAAGAGCGGGCAGAACATGAAGCGGACGCTGTCGCTGGTGCGCGAGTTCCGCCGCGGCGACGATGCGACGCCGCTCGTGCTGATGGGCTATTACAATCCGATCTACATCTACGGCGTCGAGCGGTTTCTGGTCGATGCCAAAAGCGCCGGCGTCGATGGCCTGATCATCGTCGACCTGCCGCCGGAGGAAGATACCGAATTGTGCCTGCCGGCGCTCAAGGCGGGGTTCAATTTCATCCGGCTGGCGACTCCGACCACTGACGATAAGAGATTGCCGGCGGTGCTCGCGAACACCTCGGGCTTTGTCTATTACGTCTCGATCACCGGCATCACCGGCTCGGCGGCGCCCGATGCCGGCAAAGTCGGCGAAGCGGTCAAGCGCATCAAGCGGCACAGCGCGCTTCCGGTCTGTGTCGGCTTCGGCGTGCGCACTGCCGAGCAGGTGCGCGCGATCGCGCAAGGCGCCGATGGCGTCGTGGTCGGCTCGGCTTTGGTCGATACGGTGCGCAAGCATCTCGGTGCGGACGGCAAGGCGACCGCCGGAACCGCGAACGCGGTTGCGGATCTTGTTCGCGCGCTGGCAAGCGGTGTGCAGGGCGCGCGCCGCGTGCCCGCATAGACCGCCGGCGACGCCAAAGTCGAGCCGCGTGCCCAATCTCGCTTGGGCAATTGCCCGCCTCGCCCACGCTCCGGGAACGCGCCGCGCCGTTATCGCGCAACCGCGCGGCGCACGCTTGCCGACTGCGAACCCAATTCGATAGACTTTGAAAATCGCGCGCGGCGCTTCGCACGTCCGACGCAATGCGCGTACAAAATAGTCGCATAAATCGGGAGGAAAAACTTATGGCTAATCGGATTCTCACCACCCATGTCGGCAGCTTGCCGCGGCCGCAAAAGCTTCTCGACGTCAGCCAAAAGCGGACGCTCGGCCAGAAGCTCGATGAGGCCGAGTTCGAAAAAGTGCTCAAGGACTCCGTCGTCGACGTGGTCCGCCTGCAGAAAGACGCCGGCGTCGACCTGATCAACGACGGTGAGCTCGGCCACACCATGGGCTGGGCTTATGACTACGGCTCCTGGTGGTCGTACGTGGTGCGGCGCCTGAGCGGCGTCGAGGTCGCCAATACTGGCCTCTGGATGACGACGTTGAAGGCGCACACCAAGACGCCGATGGCGCCGAACGATTTCGTCGTGGGCGATTGGCACGACCGGCGCGACATGAGCAAATTCCAGGAAGCCTATATGGATCCGCATTCCGGCTGCGGGTTGCCCGAACAGTTCATGACCGAGCACAGCCCGCTGGTCAAAGGCCCGATCAAATATACCGGTCAGGAAGCGATGAAGCGCGACATCGAGTATTTCAAGGCCGGGCTGAAGGCGGCGGGACTAAGCACCGAAGGCGCATGGATGAATTCGATTGCGCCGGCGAGCTGCGCGCGCATGCCGAACGAATATTACAAGAACGAGGAAGAATTGCTCTATGCCTGCGCCGATGCCATGCACGAGGAGTACAAGGCGATCATCGACGCCGGCCTGACCGTTCAGCTCGACGATCCTGCGATCGGCGAAAACTGGGATCAGCAAAAGATCGAGCCGAGCGTCGAGGGCTACCGGCGCTACACCAAAATGCAGATCGACGCGCTGAACCACTCGATCAAGGGATTGCCGCCCAGCAAAATCCGCTTCCACCTGTGCTGGGGCAGCTGGCACGGCCCGCACACCACCGACATCCCGATGAAGCACCTCGTCGATCTGATGCTGGCGGTAAACGCGGACTATTATTCGTTCGAAGCCGCCAATGCGCGCCACGAGCACGAGTGGAAAATCTGGAAGGAAATCAAGCTGCCGGCGGGCAAGAAGATCCTGCCCGGCGTGGTCACCCATTCGACCAACCTGATCGAGCATCCCGAGCTCGTTGCCGACCGCATCTGCCGTTTCGCCGAGGCGGTAGGGGCCGAGAATGTGATCGCCTCGACCGATTGCGGATTGGGCGGCCGCGTCCACCCGCAGATCGCCTGGGCCAAGCTCAAGGCGCTCTCGGAAGGCGCCGAGCTTGCCTCCAAGCGGCTCTACTCGAAGGCTGCGGCGTAAGCCGCGGGAACCAAGCCCACAAAAACGGGCTCTTGCTTTTGCGGCCCGCGCCGGTGAAATCCGGCGCGGGCAGCGAGCAGGAATGGATACTGAGATCCCCAAGCGCACGAGCGACGAAGCGGCGGTTGCGCGCGCGAGCCTCCCGGTCGCCAAAACGACTAGAACGCAGACCGCGGTGATCGTCGTTGCGGCGGTTATGTTTGCCGCCGCTTTGGTCGCTCTCGCCAGCGCGATCGTCGTATCGCGCCAAGCGGCGGAACGCGAAGCCCGCGTGTTCGGCAGCACCAGCGCCGCCGCCTTCCGCGAAGGGGCGTGCGACCGCGCGCTGCGGCTCGTCGTCGCCGGATTGCCGGGTGAGGGCGCTCTCCCTTCCTCATTTCAGTCCCGGCCGCTGCAAGACGATCTGTCGTTTTTTGGCTCGGCGCATGATTGCACCTTTCGGCTCGCGTTGGCTGGGCATAAGGGCCTGGTCAGCAGCGCGGCCTTCAGTCCGGATGGCGCCAGCGTTGTCACATCATCCTGGGATGGGACGGCGCGGGTGTGGAATGCACAGACTGGCGCAGTCACCGCGACGCTATCCGGGCACAAATTTTGGATGAACAGCGCGGCGTTCAGTCCCGATGGCGGGCGCGTCGTCACCGCCTCATGGGACAAGACGGCGCGCGTGTGGGATGCCAAGACCGGCGCGGTTCTGGCAACGCTCGCCGGCCACACCGACCGCGTCAATGGCGCAGCCTTTAGCGCTGACGGTACGCGCGTCCTCACGGCCGGCAATGACCACACCGCGCGATTGTGGAATGCCGCGACCGGCGAGACTCTTACCAAGCTTGTGGGACACGCCGATGCCGTGACCGCCGCCACCCTCAGCCCGGACGGATCGCGCGTAGTCACGGCGTCGTTCGATACCACGGCGCGCGTCTGGTCGGCCGAGACGGGCGCTGAAATCGTGATGCTCGCCGGCCATGCCAGTTGGGTCTGGAACGCGCAATTCAGTCCGGACGGCACACGCGTCGTCACCGCCTCCGAAGACAGGACCGCACGCGTCTGGGATGCCGCGACCGGCGCGCTGCTCCTGACCTTGCCGGGGCATTCCGGGCCAGTCATGAGCGCGGCTTTCAGCCCGGATGGCAGCCGTATCGTGACTGCGTCTTTCGACAAGACCGCGCGCATCTGGGACGCTGAAACAGGCAACGCGGTGGCGACGCTCACCGGCCATGGCGACTGGGTGTGGACCGCATCCTTCACCGCCGATGGCAAGCGCGTCGTCACAGCGTCGCAGGACGGGACGGCGCGTGTCTGGGACGCCCATACCGGCGCCGTCGTTGCGGCGCTCTCGGGGCACACCGGGCCGGTCTTCCGGGCGGTGTTCAGTCCGGACGGCAGCGCGGTCGTGACCGCTTCCTTCGACAACACGGCGCGCATCTTCGCGCTGAACAGAGGCGCACCGGCCGCCGTGTTTTCAGCGCATGCGGATGCGGTCACCGCGGCCGCATTCAACAGCGACGGCACGCGCGTCGTTACCGCTTCGCAGGACAACACCGCGCAAATCTGGAACGCGGCGACCGGCGCTGCCGTCGCTCCGCCCCTGCGCCACGACGACGCAGTGACCGCCGCTTCCTTCAGTCCGGATGGCAGCAAGGTCGTCACGGCATCCGACGACAAGACGGCGCGGGTGTGGGATGCGACAAGCGGCGCTGCACTGGCCACGCTCTCCGGACACAGCGAACGCGTCGTCGCCGCGGCGTTCAGTCCCGACGGCGCCCGCATCCTCACCTCGGCCTTCGACAATACGGCGCGATTGTGGGACGCCGACACCGGAGCCGCCCTCGTCACGTTCAAAGGCCACACCGACTGGGTGAACGGCGCAAGCTTCAGCCCGGATGGCGCGCGGGTCGTGACCGCAGGCTTCGACCACACGGCGCGGCTATGGAAGGCCGAGACGGGGGAACCGATCGCGACGCTGACCGGGCACAACGATCGCGTGATCGCCGCTGCGTTCAATCAAGACGGCTCGCGCGTTGTCACGGCATCGGCGGATCGCACGGCGAGACTATGGGACGGCAATTCCGGTGCGCCGATCGCCACGCTCGCGGGACACGGCGACTGGGTGAACGGCGCGGCGTTCAGCGCCGATGGCCGGCGCGTCGTCACCGCCTCGTTCGATGGCACCGCGCGCGTGTGGGACGCTGAGCGCGGCACGCTCCTGGCGATCCTCGCCGGGCATACCGATCGAATAGTGAGCGCGAAGTTCAGCCGCGACGGCTCGCGTATTGTCACCGCCTCGGCGGATCACACGGCGCGGATTTGGGATGCTGACGGCGGGACCGTATTGGCGACACTGACAGGCCCCGCGGGCGAGGTCGCGGCGGCAGCATTCAGCCCGGACGGCACGCAGGTCGTCGCCGCCTCGCTCGACCACAGCGTCTACGTCTGGCGGCTCGACCCACTCACCCTGATGCAGCCGGACCGCCGCCGCGCCTATGTCTGTCGCGAGCGGCTTATCGGCGCACCATCGTTCAGCGACCGGGAGATGCAGGATCCGCTGCTGCGCGGGCGCGAAGCGTTGCGCAATCCCTGTGACCGTTTGGGGCCGCTGAGTGCCTCGTACTACCGGCACGGCTTCGCCGGTCTGGTCGCTGGCATCCGCAAAGCCTTCTCGCGGTGAGCGGCAGCGGCCCGGCGGAAGGGTCGTTTACCGCTATTTCCGGGGCCGAAATTGGGTTTGGACTTCGCGCTGCGTCTTGCGTTATATTCCATTATATATAGCGAATGATCGGCGAACCGAACGAGAAGCGGTCCTGCAATGGTGAAAATTCGGAGTGAGAAGCTGACGACCTGCCGCGTGGCGGCCGATGGCGCAGAGGTCGGGCTTGAGTTCCTCGATGTTTCAGGCACGGCGGTCAGATTGGAGATGCCCATCGAGCAGGCCGAGTCTTTGATCATGACATTGCCGCAGCTGCTCGCTTGCGCGCTGCGGCAGAGAACCGGCGATCAAGATGCCCGCTACGTCTTCGGGCTCGGCGAGTGGGCGATCGAAAGCGCGAAGGGGCAGTCCTGCCTCATCGCCACGCTCAAAACCCCGGACGGCTTCGAGGTCTGCTTCGGCATCCCGTTCGAGGCGTGCCGTTCGCTCGGCTGGAATTTGCTGCGCGCGGCGGAGACGCACGATCCCGAGGACCAATCGGCGGAACGCTGCCGGCTGACTTTGAACTGAAGTTTCGGGCCGCGCTCTGCGTCGCCGAGCAGAACGAAGACGAGCGGCGACAAGTCCGGCCGGGATTTTAGCGGGAAGCCGGCGGGCGCCGAACGGTTTCTATGATGTCGGACCTTGTTCGGCAAAATCGCACGGGCTATGTCCTGGCTGGAAACGCGCTATATTTTTCTGAATATCACGAAGCGCCCAGCCGAGCATCGCCTTCGGCGACAACAGCCGGCAAGGGCCAGGCACCGGGAGGGAATTGTCATGAATGCACCGGCAGGAAAATTTCTCATCGAAGATACCTGGCGCGGCCGCGTCTTCGGCACCGAATGGCGGAGCGCCGCCGGCGGATCGCTGGACGTCGTGGAGCCGGCGACCGGCGCCAAGATCACGAGCGTCGGCAACGCCACCGCCGCCGATGTGCGCAAAGCCGCCGCCGAAGCGCGCGCCGCGCAGCCCGGTTGGGCGGCGACGCCGTACGAAGAGCGCGCTGCCATCCTGCGCAAAGCAGCCCGCGTGCTGGAAGACAATCAGGAGGAATTGATCCCCTGGATCGCGCGCGAAACCGGCGGCATCCCGGCCAAAGCCGGCTTTGAAATCCACATGGTGACGGAGGGCCTCTATCGCGCCGCGGCGATGTGCACGGAGCCGCAGGGCCTGGTGCTGCCGTCCAATCCCGGCCGCATCAGCCTCGCGCGCCGCATTCCGCGTGGCGTCATCGGCATCATCTCGCCGTTCAACTTCCCGCTCATCCTGTCGATGCGGGCGGTCGGCCCGGCGCTGGCGACCGGCAATACCGTGGTGCTCAAGCCCGATCCGCGCACCGTCATGACCGGCGGGTTCATCATCGCGCGGGTGTTCGAGGAAGCCGGCCTGCCGAAGGGCGTGCTGCACGTTCTGCCTGGCGGCGCCGAGGCGGGCGAGGCGTTGTGCACCGACCCGGACGTCGCGATGGTCTCGTTCACCGGGTCGAGCCATGTCGGCCGCCGCATCGGCGAGCTTGCCGGCAAGCATCTGAAAAAGGTCCAGCTCGAGCTCGGCGGCAAGAATGCGGTGATTGTGCTGGAAGACGCCGATATCGATGCGGCCGCTTCTGCGATTGCGTTCGGCGCCTGGTTCCATCAAGGCCAGATCTGCATGACCACCGGCCGCATCCTGGCGCAGAACAAGATCGTCGCGGCGTTGACCGAGAAGCTCGTCGCCAAGGCCAATCACCTGCCGGTCGGCGATCCGCTCGGACAGGTCGCGCTCGGGCCGGTGATCAACAAGGCGCAGGTGCAGCGCATCGACGGCATCGTCAAGGACTCGGTCGCGGCCGGTGCCAAGCTCGAAGCCGGCGGCACCTTCGACGGACCGTTCTACAAGCCGACCGTGCTCACCGGCGTGAAGCCGGGCATGCGCGCCTTCGACGAGGAGATTTTCGGACCCGTCGCCGCCATCACCTCGATCGGCAGCGATGACGAGGCGGTGCAGCTCGCCAACCACAACGAATATGGCCTCTCGGCCGGCGTGTTCTCGACCGATGTCGGCCGCGCGATCGCGGTCGGCAACCGGCTCAATACCGGGCTTCTGCACATCAACGATCAGACCGTCGCCGACGAGCCGCATATCCCGTTCGGTGGTTCGGGCGCCTCCGGCAATGGCACGCGCATTGGCGGCCCGGCCAACTGGGATGAGTTCACCCAGTGGCAGTGGATGACCATCAAGGACAAGCCGAATCCTTATCCGTTCTGAGCGTGACCGGGAAATCGAAAGGGCGGCATTCCAACGATCATGCGTCGATGACAATGAAAAACCCGCGCGGCGTTGCAGCGCGGGTTCGTTGTTTGCACCGTGGCAAAGATCATCTCATTACTTTGTCGAGCGTGATCGGCAGATCGCGCACGCGCTTGCCCGTGGCGTGGTAGATCGCGTTGGCGATGGCCGCGGCAACGCCGACGATGCCGATCTCGCCGACACCCTTGATGCCCATCGGATTGATCAGCTCGTCCGGCTCTTCGACGAAGATCACCTGAATGTCGTGGATGTCGGCATTCACCGGCACATGATACTCGGCGATGTTGGCATTCATGATGCGGCCGAAGGCGTGATCGATCAGCGTTTCCTCGTGCAGCGCCATGCCGATGCCCCAGACCACGCCGCCCATGATCTGGCTGCGCGCCGTCTTGGTGTTGAGAATGCGGCCGGCCGCTACCGCACTGACCACGCGGGTGACACGGATGATGCCGAGCTCTTCGTCCACCTTCACTTCCGCGAAGATCGCCGAATGGGTATTGCGGGCGTGTGAATTGTCTTCCTTGAACGAATTGGTGCTTTCACGCTCGATGCGGTCGAGACGCGCATGCCGCATCACATCGGCGATCGACGCCGCGCGGCCGGGGTCGTTGGCGTCGACGAGCTTGCCGTCGAGGAGCGCAACGCTCTCAGGCTTGGTGGCGGCCAAGGGCGAATTCGGCATCGTCTTGGCCGCGCGTAGAAGCTCTTTGCGCACGTCGCCCGCGGTCTTGGCAATCGCATGCGACACCGACGCCGCTCCCCACGAGCCGCCTTCCACCGGCGCCTGCGGCAGCGAGGAATCGCCGAGCTTGACCGTGATGTTGTCGAGCGGCAGCCCGAGCTCATCGGCCGCCACCTGCGCGGCGATCGTGTAGGTGCCGGTGCCGATATCGGAGAACGAGCAGGCTACCTCGGCGTGGCCATTGGCGGTGAGCACGATGCGGGCGGCGGTCGGCATCTGCAGAGCCTCCCAGACGCCGCTTGCCATGCCCCAGCCGACAAGCTCCGTGCCGTCGCGCATGGAGCGCGGCTCCGGATTGCGCTTGTGCCAGCCGAAGGCTTCCGCGCCCTGCCGGTAGCACTCGCGCAGCTTCTTGCTGGTGTAGGGAATGTCGTCGTGCTGGTCGCGGTCGGAATAGCAGCGCAGCCGCAGCTCGAGCGGATCGAGCTTGAGCGCGACCGCAAGCTCGTCCATGGCGCATTCGAGCCCGTGGACGCCGGTCGCGGCGCCCGGCGCCCGCATGTCGGATGGGGTCGGCAGGTCGAGCCGCGCCAGCCGATGCCCATACTTCGCATGGTCGCTTTTGTAGAGCAGGCCCGACCATCCGGTGTCGTTGCGGGAAAAGTCTTCGTAGCTCGAGGTGACGGCGATCGCCTCGTGCGTGATCGCGTCCAACGTTCCGTCCCGCTTGGCGCCGAGCGCCAGCCGCTCGATGGACGCCGGCCGGTAGGAGAGCCCGTACATCTGCTGGCGGGTGAGCACGAGACGCACGGAGCGTTGCAGCGCCTTGGCGCCGAGCACCGCGAGAACGACCTGATATTGCGGCCGCAAGCCGGAGCCGAAGCCGCCGCCCATATAGGGCGACAGCACGCGCACATCGTCCGGCTTCATGTTGAAGATGCCGCACAGATATCGCTGCACGTTCTGCACGCCCTGGGTCTTGTCGTAGACGGTGAGCTTGCCGCCGTCCTCCCAGACCGCGGTCGAGGCGTACAATTCCATCGGATTGTGATGCTCGATCGGAATGAAATATTCCGCCTCGTGCCGTACCGCTGCAGCCGCAAGAGCTTTGTCGGCCTTGCCGCGCGGCTTCTCCGGCTTCTCGACGGTCACCGCCTTGCCGCGTTCGGCAAAGAGGTCGGTCGCGAACGGCTCGGGCTTATAGTCCACGCGCACCAGCGAGGCGGCAAAGCGCGCGATCTCCCATTCCTCCGCCAGGACCAAGGCGATCGGCTGCCGGTTGAACAGGATCTTGTCGTCATAGAGCGGGCGCAACGGTTCGCCTTGCTCCGTGGCCACATCGTCCTTGTAGGCGCTGGTCGAGCGCGCCATTGGCGGCCGGTTTTCATGCGTGAGAATGTCGAGCACGCCTTCGACGCGCAGCGCTTCGCTTAAGTCGAAGCGTGCGACACGGCCTTTGGCAATCGTCGATGTCACGACCGCGGCATAGGCGAGGCCGTCGACATTGTGTTCGCCGGCATATTTGGCAGCGCCGGTCACCTTGGCATGACCGTCGATGCGGGAGGTGGGTGTGCCGATATAGCTCATGGCGCTCACAGCACTTTCTTGGAGGATTGGGATTGCGGCGTGCCGCGCGCCGCTTGTGTCAGCGCCCGCACGATGGCGCGGCGCGCCAGATCGATCTTGAAGGCGTTGTGCGCGTGGCCCTTGGCGCCGCGCAGCAATGCGTCGGCCGCGTGCATGAAAGCTTCGCGCTTTGCGGTCTGTCCGCGCAACGACGCTTCCACGCCGAGATCGCGCCAGGGCTTATGGGCGACGCCGCCCAGCGCCAAGCGCGCCTCTTTGATCGTGTCGCCGTCGAGCTCGAGCGCGGCTGCGACCGACACCAGCGCAAAGGCATAGGACAGCCGGTCGCGGATTTTCAGATACGTGTGGTTCTTGGCGAAGCCCTTTCCGGGGAGCTCGATGGTGGTGATGATCTCGTCCGCGCCCAAATTGGTGTCGCGCTCTGGCGTGCTGCCGGGCAGGCGATGAAAATCGGCGAACGCAATCGTGCGCTCGCCCTTGGGGCCGGTGACATGCACCGTTGCGGCCAGCGCCGCGAGCGCCACGCACATATCGGACGGATGCGTGGCGATGCAGGCATCGCTCGTGCCCAGAATGGCGTGCATGCGATTGATGCCGTTAAGCGCCGAGCAGCCGCTGCCGGGCGTGCGTTTGTTGCACGGCGTCGCGGTGTCGTAAAAATAATGGCAGCGCGTGCGCTGCAAGAGATTGCCGCCGGTCGAGGCCATGTTGCGCAGTTGCGCGGAGGCGCCGGCGAGGATGGCACTTGCGAGCATCGGATAACGCTGGGCGACCAGCGGGTGATAAGCGAGATCGGAATTCGGCACCAAGGCGCCGATACGCAATCCGCCCTCGGCGGTCTCTTCCACCGCCTTGAGCGGCAGATGGGTGATGTCGATCAGCCGTGACGGCCGTTCGACCTCTTCCTTCATCAGATCGATCAGGTTGGTGCCGCCGGCGATAAAACGCGCCTTCGGGTCGGCCGCGATCTGGCGCACGGCATCGGCGATATTGTTGGCCCGCGAGTACTGGAAATTGATCATGACCGCTCCATCGCCTCGAGGATCGCCGCCACGATGTTCGGATAGGCGCCGCAACGGCAGATATTGCCGCTCATCAGCTCACGAATTTCCTCAGGCGTTTTCGCCTTGCCTTCGGCGATGAGCCCGGCGGCGGAGCAGATCTGCCCGGACGTGCAATAGCCGCACTGGAAAGCGTCGTGCTCGATGAACGCCTGCTGCAGAGGATGCAGCGCGCCGTCCTTGGCCAGGCCCTCGATGGTCGTGATCTTGGCGCCGTCCTTCATGACCGCGAGCGTCAGGCATGAATTGATCCGGCGGCCGTCCACAAGCACCGTGCAGGCGCCGCACTGGCCGTGATCGCAGCCCTTCTTGGTGCCGGTCAGATCGAGATGGTCGCGCAGCGCGTCCAGCAGAGTGGTCCACGGCGCAAGCTCAAGCTTCCTTTCGACGCCGTTGACGGTCAGCGATAGCGGGATCTTGTGCGGCGCCGGGATCGTCTGCCTGATTGGCTGCGCCGGGCGTGTCTGTGCCATATGCACCTCCGGGATGGCGAAGTTTCATCCTCGGACCGCCCTGCCAGCCGGCGATCCGCTCCGCGCTACGGCAACAATCTGGCCGCGCCGCGGAGGTTCCACTTATCCCGGCCCTGCGGATGTAGGGTGCCGATACGAAGGCGCAATGACGAAAAGCGCGAATGGCTTTAATCGCGCTCTAGATCTTTGGTGGAGCATGATCTTTTCAGAAAAACGGTTTCCACTTTTCCGGATCATGCTCTGGCGCCTGACCCGACGTTGAAAACCGAGGCACGACGCCACACATTTGTCACACGCTAGATGTGGGGGTGTCTGATGGCCCGTGATGTGGCCCGCGATTGGATGTGGTCGGAAGCGTGCGAGATGCTGGCGCGCGCCGAGCGTATGCACCGTGAGCTGTTTCGGCCGGCGGGTACGCGGGCGCGGCAGCCGGCATGGGAGCCGCCGGTCGATATCCTGGAAACCGAATTCGACGTGTTGGCGTTCGTGGCATTGCCCGGCGTCGATCCCGACAGCGTTGAAGCCGTCATTGACAACGGCGAACTGGTGATCGGTGGGGCGCGCACCTATCCGCCCGCGCTGCGCACCGCCGTCATTCATCGCCTGGAGCTGCCGCAGGGCCGCTTCTACCGGCGGCTGCGTTTGCCGGCCGGCCATTACAGCGGCGTGCGCCGCGCGGTCGTCGATGGATGTCTGGTGATTACCTTGCAGAAAGCGGGGCCTAATCGTGGCTGAAGCTGAAATGTTGTCATCGAACCAAGCTGCATCGGGAGCGGCCACGCTGCCGCCCTTGCCGCCGGATGCGCTCATCATCGTGCCGGTGCGCAACACCGTGCTGTTTCCCGGCCTCGTGCTGCCGATCACGCTCGGCCGGTCGAAATCGATCGCGGCCGCGCAGCAGGCGGTGCGCGATCAGCGGCAGGTCGGCATTCTTTTGCAGCGCGACGCCGAGGTGTCCGAGCCGACCCCGCTCGACATGCACCGCATGGGCACGCTCGCCAATATCGTGCGCTACATCACGGCGCCGGACGGCTCGCACCATCTCGTTTGCCAGGGCGAGCAGCGCTTCCAGATCGCCGAATTTCTCAGCGGCTGGCCGTTCTTTGTCGCGCGCGTGCTGCAAATCCCCGAGCCAGAGGTCAAGACCGCCGAGGTGGAAGCGCGCTTTGTCAACCTGAAGGCGCAGACGCTCGAAGCGATCCAGCTCTTGCCGCAGGCGCCGCCCGATCTGTTGGCCGCGATCCAGTCGATCGAAGGGCCGTCGGCGCTCGCCGATCTGGCCACCGCCTACATGGATGTGAAGCCCGAGGAGAAGCAGGAAATCCTCGAGACGGTCGACATTTCCGTTCGCATGGACAAGGTCTCGCGGCTTCTGGCGCATCGCATCGAAGTTCTGCGGCTCTCGCAGGAGATCGGCCGGCAGACCAAGGCGGCGCTCGACGAGCGCCAGCGCGAGGTGCTGTTGCGCGAGCAGATGGCGGCGATCCAGCGCCAGCTCGGCGAAGGCGAGGAGGGCAAGGCCGCCGAAATGGCCGAGCTCGACAAGGCGATCAGCAATGCCGGCATGCCGAAGGAAGTCGAGGACCAGGCGCGCAAGGAATTGCGCCGGCTGCAACGCATGCCGGAAGCGGCCGGCGAATACGGCATGGTGCGCACCTATCTCGACTGGCTGATCGAGTTGCCCTGGAAGCTGCCCGAGGAGAAGCCGATCGACATCGCCGAAGCGCGCCGCATCCTCGACGAGGATCACTACGACCTCGACAAGATCAAGCGGCGGATCATCGAATATCTCGCCGTGCGCAAGCTCGCGCCGCAGGGCAAGGCGCCGATTCTTTGCTTCGTCGGTCCGCCCGGCGTCGGCAAGACCTCGCTCGGCCAGTCGATCGCGCGCGCCATGGGTCGGAAGTTTGTCCGTGTCTCGCTCGGCGGCGTGCATGACGAAGCCGAAATCCGCGGCCACCGCCGCACCTATATCGGCGCGTTGCCGGGCAACATCATTCAGGCGATCCGCAAAACCGGCTCGCGCGACTGCGTGATGATGCTCGACGAGATCGACAAGCTCGGCTCCGGCATCCAGGGCGATCCGGGCGCCGCCTTGCTCGAAGTGCTCGATCCCGAGCAGAACAACACGTTCCGCGACAATTATCTCGCGGTGCCGTTCGATTTGAGCCGGGTGGTGTTCATCACCACCGCCAACATGCTCGACACCGTTCCGGGGCCGCTGCGCGACCGCATGGAGATCATCAGCCTGGCCGGTTACACCGGCGAGGAGAAGCTGCAGATCGCGCACCGCTACCTCGTACGCCGGCAGATGGAGGCGAACGGGCTGAAAGAGGGCCAGGTCGAGCTCGGCGACGACGTGTTGCGCGACATCATCGCCAACTACACGCGCGAAGCCGGCGTGCGCAATCTCGAGCGCCAGATCGGCCAGACGCTGCGGCATGCGGCCGTGCGCATCGCCGAGGGCTCGTCCGGTCCGATCCGCATCACGCGCGAGGATCTTGTGGCGATCTTGGGACCACCCAGGTTCGAGAGTGAGATGGCCATGCGCACGAGCGTGCCCGGTGTCGCGACCGGCCTCGCCTGGACGCCGGTCGGCGGCGACATCCTCTTCATCGAGGCGACGCGGATTCCCGGCGGCGGGCGGCTGATCCTCACCGGCCAGCTCGGCGACGTGATGAAGGAAAGCGCGCAGGCCGCGCTCTCGATCGTCAAGAACCGGGCCGCCGCGCTCGGCATCGATGCAAGCCGCTTCGAGAAGAGCGATATCCATGTGCACGTGCCGGCAGGCGCGATCCCGAAGGACGGGCCGAGCGCGGGCGTGGCCATGTTCATGGCGCTCGTCTCGCTGATGACCGATCGCACCATCCGCAGCGATACCGCCATGACCGGCGAGATCAGCCTGCGCGGCCTGGTGCTGCCGGTCGGCGGCATCAAGGAAAAGGTCGTGGCCGCGCATTCGGCCGGGATCAAGCGGGTCATGCTGCCGGCGCGCAATCGCCGCGACTACGAGGACATCCCCGAGGTCGCGCGCCGCGAGATGGAATTCATCTGGCTCGAGCGGGTCGAAGACGCGGTCTCAGCCGCGCTCGAGCCGAAGAAACCCGCCGACGCTCCCGCCTCGGTGCCGCAACTCGCGGGAGCCGACGCGTAACGCGTTGCCCTTCCCCGCGCGAGCGGGGCAGGGCGCTTGCGTACGACAGGTGCGCATCGCCACGGTCGTGCTCTGACTTATCCGCGATGGGCTCCATCCCCACGGGAGTGGGCGGCAAGGCAGCGCGCGCAAGCACGGCGGCGCAGCTGACGATTTTCGGGGAACGGTTGAGCAACAATTGACGTTAACAACAACGCCGCGCTTTCGCCGATCGATACGGCTGTCCTCAAACGATGGAAAACATTGCTGCTAAACGAAATTTACATCTTCCCAGTGTGGTTTCCCGGTCCGAAGACGTGCGAAGCTGAGCAGGTCGGAGGAAGGGCTCCTGAATGGACATCACGGTCGGCAGGAAGGCGATCGCAGACGCTACCGAGAAACTCAAAAACTGGGGGCGCTGGGGCAAAGACGATCAGATCGGCACGCTCAATCACATCCTGCCGGAGGACATCGTGCGGGCGGCGGGCCTGATTCGCACCGGCAAGGTGTTCGCGCTCGGCATTCCGCTCGACCGAACGGGCCCGCAGACCGGATTGTTCGGCGGCCGCTGGAATCCGATCCACACCATGCTCGCCACCGGCACGGATGCGGTCGCCGGCCGCTACGATAAGGTGCCGGGCATCCGCTACGCCGACGACGCCATCAACATGCCGGTGCAGGCCGCCACGCACTGGGACTCGCTCGGACATATCTTCTATCGAAGAAAAAATGTACAACGGCTTCGATGCGCGCGAGGCCGATTGCAACGGCCTCGGCAAGCTCGGCATCGAGCACACCAGGAACAAGATGGTCGGGCGCGGTGTGCTGCTCGACGTGGCGCGCTTTCGCGGCGTCCCCTGGCTCGAGGACGGCGAGGCCATTTCCAACGACGAGCTCGACAAATGCGCCAAGGAGGCGAATGTCGAGATCCGGCGCGGCGATTTCGTCATCCTTCGCACGGGCCAGATGGAGCGCTGCCTGCGCCAAAAGGACTGGGGCGCCTATGCGGGCGGTCCGGCGCCGGGCGTGCGGTTCGAGAATTGCTATTGGTGTCACGAGAAGGAAATCGCCGCGATCTGCTCCGACACCTGGGGCGTCGAGGTGCGGCCGAACGAGACCACCGAAGTCAACCAGCCCTGGCACTGGGTGGTCATTCCGGCCATGGGGCTGACCATGGGCGAGATGTTCTGTGTGAAGGAGCTGGCGGAAGACTGCGACGCCGACGGCATCTACGAATTTTTCTTCTGTGGCGCGCCGCTCGTCATCACCGGCGGCACCGGCTCGCCGATCAATCCGCAAGCGATCAAGTAGCACGGCCTTTTCCTCCCCCGCGAAGCGGGGGAGAGGGATCGCACGGAGTGTGGTGGAGCGGCGCGGCTGGCGCAGAGCAAGTGACACGGCCCTCACCGACTGCGCTTTGCGCGATGCACCTCTCCCGCGAGCGGGAGATGAGGGCAGGTCACGCCTTGAACTTCACGATCTTCTGCTGCTGCTCGCCCAGCCCGTCGATGCCGAGGTGCACGACATCGCCGGCTTTCAAGAATTTCGGCTCGGGCTTGATGCCCATGCCGACGCCGGGCGGCGTGCCGGTGATGATCACATCGCCCGGCTCGAGCACGAAGAATTGCGAGCAATACCAGACGAGATGCGCGACGCCGAAAATCATGGTCTGGGTCGAGCCCTTCTGCCGGGTCTCGTCGTTGACCGTGAGCCACATGTCGAGCCGCTGCGGGTCGCGGATCTCGTCCTTGGTGACGAGCCACGGGCCGAGCGGGCCGAAGGTTTCGCAGCCCTTGCCCTTGCCCCATTGCCCGCCGCTGCGCTCGATCTGGAAACTGCGCTCGGAGACGTCGTTGGCAAGGCAATAGCCGGCGACCGCTTCCATCGCCTTGTTCTTGGCGAGATAGCGCGCGCGGCTGCCGATCACGATGCCGAGCTCGACTTCATAGTCGAGCTTGGTCGAGCCTTTCGGGATCATGGTGTTGTCGTCCGGCCCGCAGATGCAGCTCGGCGCCTTGTTGAAGATGATCGGCTCCTTCGGGATCGGCATACCGGCTTCGGCGGCGTGATCGGAATAGTTGAGCCCGATGGCGATGAAGTTGCCGACGTCGCCGACGCACGGCCCGAGCCGCGGCGTGCCGCGAATGAGCGGCAGCTTCTCGGGCTTGAGCTTGCGCAGCTTGGTCAGTCCGCTCGGCGACAAAGCGGGGCCGGCGATATCGGGCACGACCTTGGAGAGGTCGCGGACGCGGCCCTGGGCATCGAGCATGCCGGGTTTTTCGCGCCCGGGGGCGCCGAAGCGGACGAGTTTCATTCAGAGGCTCCTTGATCGCTATCGCGGTTTCTAGAACCTCCCCTCCCTTGGGCGGGAGGGGCGGGGGAGGGGTTCGTTCTTGTTGCTGTCAATGAAGAAAATCAATCGCGCCGTGAGAGCCCCTTCCTATTCCCGGACAGGCGGCGAGGGCAGGGAGGAGCGGCGCCGGGACCGTCTAATACTGCATCAAGTGCTCCTCGGCTAGAAAGCGCCCGGAAAGGCGCCGCCGTCAATCAAGAGATTTTGACCGGTGATATAGCCGGCTTGCGCCGAGCAAAGAAACGCGCAGGCCGCGCCGAATTCATCGGGATCGCCGATCCGCCGGGCCGGAACCGCGGCCACCCGCTCGGCGAGCGCCGCCTCCGCGCTGATGCCCCTCTTCTTCATGGTGGTCTCGACATAGGTCTGAAAGCGATCGGTCGCGAACACGCCGGGCAGGAGGAAATTGATCGTCACGTTGGAGCCGGCGACGCTGCGCGCGACGCCGGCGAAAAATGCCGTCAAGCCGGCGCGCGCGCCGGAGGAAAGATCGAGGCCGGGAATCGGCGCCTTTACCGAGCCGGATGTGACGTTGACGATCCGGCCGAACTTTTTGGCGATCATCGGATCGATGGCTTTCTGCACAAGCTCGATGGCCACGACCATGTTGGCGACGACGCCATCGAGCATTTTCTGCCGGTCGAGCTCGCGGAAGTCGCGAAAGGGCGGGCCGCCATTGTTGTTGACCAGAATGTCCGGCTCCGGGCAGGCGTCGAACAGCGCCTTCTGGCCGTCCGCCGAAGCGACGTCGGCTACCACGGGGGTGATCTTGGCGCCGGTCGCCCGATGCAGCTCGGTGGCGGTGGCGAGAAGCCGCTCGCGGTCGCGGCCGTTGATCACCACCTCACAGCCCGCTTCTGCCAGCGCCTTGGCGCAGGCGCGGCCAAGGCCGCGGCTCGAGGCACAGACAATCGCCTTGCGGCCCGCAATACCCAAATCCATGGCTTCGGCCCCCCGACTAAACCGGCCGCCATCACGGCCATTTCACCACTGGCGGCATGGAAGACAAGATGGATTCCACATTGCCCCCCGTGCGCAATCCAAAAATCGTCCCGCGGTCGTAAAGGAGATTGAACTCGACGTAACGCCCGCGGCGCACAAGCTGTTCCTCGCGCTCCGCGTCGGTCCACGGCTTGGCGAAGTTCCGGCGCACCAGCTCGGGATAGATGCCGACGAAGGCGCGGCCGACATCCTGCGTGAAGGCGAAGTCGGCGAGGAAATCGCCGGAATCGAGCCAGTCATAGAAGATGCCGCCGATGCCGCGCGCCTCGCCGCGGTGCTTGAGAAAGAAATACTCATCGCACCAGGTCTTGAACTTCTCGTAGGGCGCGACGGCCGCGTGCTTGTCGCAGGCCACCTTCAAGGCGGTGTGGAATGCGATCGTATCCGGGTCTTCCTGCGAGCGGCGGGTGAGCAGGACCGGCGTCAAATCGGCGCCGCCGCCGAACCAGGATTTGGTCGTCACCACAAAGCGCGTGTTCATGTGCACGGCCGGCACATGCGGATTCTGCATGTGGGCGATGAGCGAAATCCCGGTGGCGAAGAAGCGCGGATCGTCGGCAGCGCCGGGAATGTCCTTGCGGAATTCCGGTGCGAATTCGCCGAACACAGCCGAGACGTGCACGCCGACCTTCTCGAACACGCGGCCCTTCATCATGGCCATGACGCCGCCGCCGCCTGGTTGGCCGGTGTGGTCGGTGCGGTTCCAAGGCGTGCGCACGAACCGGCCCGGCGGCTGGCCGGCCAATGGCGCGCCGGCCGGCAGCGCGTCCTCGATCTCCTCGAAGGCCGCCACGAGCCGGTCGCGCAGGGTTTCGAACCAGGCGCGGGCCGAGCCCTTGCGCGCCTCGATCACGTTCAAGTCCATGATCGGTCATGTATTACAACGGCGCCGGGCCGTCATCTTTTTCGCAATTGTCACATTGGCCGGCGATTATACTGGGCTCTGGAGATTGGACCCCGCCACATGACAGTGATTCCGAACCGACCGACGCGCCGCCGCCTGCTGCAAGCCGCGGCCGGCGCAGGCCTTGGCGTCGTGGCGTCCCCCTTCATCTTGCGCGCGGCCGGCGCTCAGAGCTGGGCTGCCGGCGATCCGTTCAGCCTGGGGGTTGCGTCGGGGGCGCCGCGCCCTGATGGCTTTGTGCTGTGGACCCGGCTTGCGCCCGAGCCTTTATCGCCCAATCCGCAGACGCCGGGCGGCATGCGTGGCGGCGATGTGACCGTGGGTTACGAGATCGCCACCGATTCCGCCTTGCGCGATGTCGTGCGGCGGGGCGAAGCAACCGCCGAGCAGGCCTTCGCCTATTCGGTGCATCTCGACGTTCGCGGCCTGCAGCCGGGCCGGCCCTATTGGTATCGCTTCACCAGCGGGGAAGCCTCAAGCCGCATCGGACGGGCGGCGACGCTGCCGCCAGCGGATGCCACGCCGGAGCGAGTGCGCTTTGCCTTTGCCTCCTGCGCGAATTACGAGCACGGCTATTTTTCCGCCTATCGGCATCTCGCCGACGAAAATCCGGAATTCGTGCTCTTTCTCGGCGACTACATCTACGAAACCATCGAGCAGAAACGGCCGACCGTGCGCCGCCATTCGGACGAGATCGAAGCGGCGACGCTGCCCACTTATCGCAACCGCTATGCGCAGTATCGGCTCGATGCGGACCTGCAACGGCTGCATGCGGAAGTGCCGGCCTACGTCACCTGGGACGACCACGAGGTGTCGAACGACTACGGCGACAAATGGTCGGAGCGTTTCGACGACCCGCAAATGTTCCTGATGCGGCGCGCGGCGGCGTATCAGGCGTTCTACGAGCACATGCCGGTGCGGCCCATTCTGTCGCTGCCGAACGGGCCGATCATGCGGCTCTATGATCGCTTCAAGGTCGGCGATCTCATCGAGGTGTCGATGATCGACGGGCGGCAATACCGCTCGCGGCAGGCCTGCTACAAGCCGCCGTTCACAGGCGGCATGCATCTGGAAAGCGACGCCAGTTGCCCGGAGCGGCGCGAGGCCGGCCGCACCATGATGGGCTTTGCGCAGGAGGCCTGGCTCGCTTCCGGGCTGGCGCACACCAAGGCGAAGTGGAATCTGATCGCGCAGGATGTGCTGATGGCGCAGTACCACGTCCGGCAGAACGACGCATTCGTCGTCTCGACCGACAATTGGGACGGCTTTCCGGCAAACCGCACGCGCCTCCTTAAGCGCATCCAGGAGACGCAGGTGTCAAATCCGGTCGTGTTCAGCGGCGACATCCATTCGTTCTTCGCCAACGACTTGCGGATCGATTTCGACGATCCGAAGTCGCCGATCGTGGCCACCGAATTCGTCGGCACCTCGATCTCGTCCTACGGGCCGCCGCACGAGCTCATCGCGCAGGCGCTGCCCGACAATCCCCATGTCCATTTCTTCGAGAGTCGGCGGCGCGGTTATGTTTGTGTCGATCTCGAGCGCGCGCATATGCAGGTGCAGATGCGGGTGATCTCGGATGCGCACGATCCCAAGGCCGATATTTCGACGCTGAAGACGTTTGCGGTCGAGAGCGGCAAGCCCGGCGTGGTGACGGCTTAGTTCAGCTTCCTCCCCCGCACGAAGTGCGGAGGAGGGGGGCAGGCTTCCTCAGAGCAACCCGACACTTGCCCTTACCGGCGCGCTTTCGCGCGCCACCTCCCCCGCGTGCGGGGGAGGAAAGGATAAATCCGCTTGAAGGCATCGCGCTCGAGACGCGAAGTCGCCTATTCCGTGTCAACCTTCTCGGCCAGCCACACCTTGATCAACGACTGGTACGGCACGTCGCGCTTGTTGGCTGCGATTTTGATGCGATCCAAAAGGCCCTGGGGCAGGCGAAGCGAAATCGCAGTCGTCGACAATTTCAGATTGGGAAATTGCACCCGCTTCGCTTTGCTCCAATCTACGTAGTCGGTAGAATCGTGCGTTTCCCAGAATTTTCGCTCTTCGGCTTCAGTGCGAAAATTTGGAATCGGCTTAAGCTTCTTCTTGCTCATAGACGGCTCGTTCTTTCCGGTTCATATCGCGGCCCGAAATTACCCGAACGCGTGTTCCGCTGCCGCGAAGCGCAAATGTCACATGCAGCGGCCGGCCATCGGCCGTCCGGCCCATGGCGTGATAACGGGCTTCGGCCTGACGATGCTTTACGTCCTCGGCGAGAAGGAGTCCGCTGTCGGCAAACACCTGCTCGGCTTCCGCCATAGAAACTGAATGCTTGTTGGCGCTCTTAAGGCGGTTGCCGTCGTCCCAATCAAATCCGCTGACCAGGCTCAGGTCGAACATTTCTGTATATTAACATAATATACACGGATGGCTAGCGTTCCATCGTCAGCCCGGCATCCCGCCGGTCTGCCGCAGCGCCTCGCCCGCAGCGAGTGCGGCGGCAACTGCGACATTGAGCGAGCGGAGACCCTCGCGGATCGGAATCCTCAAGCGCGCATCGGCCGCGTCATGCACCTCGTTCGGGACGCCGGCCGACTCGCGGCCGAACAAGAGGATGTCGTCGGGCCGGTAGCGATAGTCGAGATAGGAGGCTGTCGCGGCGGTCGTGAACAAAATGAGGCGGTGTCCTTGCCGGCTGCGCCAACTGGCGAATTCGCGCCAGGAGCTGTGGCGCACGATCTCGACGGCATCGAGGTAGTCCATCCCGGCGCGGCGGAAGGCGCGGTCGGTGGTCGGGAATCCAGACGGCTCGATGATATGGGCCTCGATGCCGAAACAGGCGCACAGGCGCAGAATTGTTCCGGCGTTCTGCGGAATATCGGGCTGGTAGAGAGCGATGCGCATGGGGTCGGCCGGTCGAGGAAACGGAGCGCGTTATGTGGTTCGGAGGCGGGATTTAAGCCCCTTGCCAGGGCGAAACCGGAACCCGGCGGGCTCCTGTGCAGATCGGGGCCGGCTTTGCGCGCACCGTGTGATCGCACACTTGCGCTCGCCCGGTAAGGGTGCCAATAAAACGCCGCCGGATTGCGTCGCTTCTGATCTCCCCCAGGTCGGATGAGACGGCCCTTCCGCCGTGAGATGGACCTTTTCAGGGGCGGTCCGCGGCGCGGATGGAGAGACCGGCAAGACGGAAGAGGGTGTGACGGGTGGCCACAATCTCCGCAGCGCAGCCTTCGCGGCGCTATGTCAGATACTTTGGCATGGTCCGTGCGCGGCCGCGGCAGTCAGCTGGCTGCACCAAAGTCCGCCTGCTCGGCCCGCCGGTATGAAGCCTAAGCCCGCCAACGCATAAGGTTCGATCATGAGCGCAAATTCGATCTACAAGCCGCAAAGCCCCGTCATGCAATGGCTGGAGCGGCGGCTGCCGATCGCGGGCTTGGTCTATTCCTCGTTCATCGTCTATCCGATACCGCGCAACCTGAATTATTGGTGGACGTTCGGCGGCATCCTCGCGTTCATGCTCGGCGCGCAGATGGTCACCGGCATCGTGCTGGCGATGCACTACACGCCGCACGTCGATCTCGCCTTCACTTCCGTCGAATCGATCATGCGCGACGTCAACTACGGCTGGCTGCTGCGCTACCTGCATGCCAACGGCGCCTCGTTCTTCTTCGTCGCCGTCTACGCCCACATCGTACGCGGCATGTATTATGGCTCCTACAAGGATCCGCGCGAGGTGCTGTGGATCCTCGGCGTCATCCTGTTCCTCTTGATGGTGGTCACCGGCTTCATGGGCTACGTGCTGCCCTGGGGCCAGATGAGCTTCTGGGCGGCCACCGTCATCACCAACCTGTTCTCGGCCATTCCGTGGGTCGGCGATCCGATCGTCACTTGGCTGTGGGGCGGCTATGCGGTCGGCAACCCGACGCTCAATCGCTTCTATTCGCTGCACTACCTGTTGCCGTTCGTGATCGCCGGCGTGGTCGTGCTGCACATCTGGGCGCTGCATATGGTTGGGCAGAGCAATCCGACCGGTGTCGAGCCGAAGACCGAGAAGGACACGGTGGCGTTCACGCCCTATGCGACCGTCAAGGATGCGTTCTTCATCGGCGTGTTCTGCTTGTTCTTGGCGTGGTTCGTGTTCTACATCCCGAACTATCTCGGCCATTCGGACAATTACATCCCGGCCAATCCCGGCCAGACGCCGACCCATATCGTGCCGGAATGGTATTACCTGCCGTTCTACGCCATCCTGCGCGCGATCCCGAACAAGCTTCTCGGCGTCATCGCGTTGCTCGCCTCGATCGTGTTGCTCGCGTTCCTGCCGTGGCTCGATACCTCGCGCGTGCGCTCGGCGAATTACCGGCCGCTCTACCGGCAATTCCTGATCGTCTTCTTCCTGGCGGTGATCGGGCTCGGCTATCTCGGTTCGCAGCCGCCTGAAGGTGGTTACGTGATCGCGGCCCGCATCCTCACCGCATATTATTTCGTTTTCCTGCTCATCATCCTGCCGCTGCTCGGTTTGTTCGAAACGACCAAGCCGCTGCCGAACTCGATCTCGGAAGCTGTGCTGCCGGCCTCGGGCGCGAAGGTTTAGGAGATTGTCTATGAACGCGCATCGCAGCATCGTCCTTGCCATCACGCTCGCGGCGTCGCTTTCGGCGGCCGCCGTCCGGACGGCTTCCGCCCAAGAGGCCGAGGCGCCGCCGCGGCAGCATTGGTCGTTTCACGGCCCGTTCGGCTTGTACGATCCCGCGCAGCTTCAGCGCGGCTTTAAGGTCTATCGCGAAGTCTGCTCCACGTGTCACAGCCTGAAGCTTCTGGCGTTCCGCAACCTCGCCGATCCGGGCGGGCCGGGCTTTACTGAGGCCCAGGCGGCGACCATCGCCTCCGGCTTCCAGGTGACCGATGGGCCGAACGACAAGGGCGAAATGTTCCAGCGCCCCGGCAAGCTCGCCGATCACTTCCCGCCGCCATTCCCGAACGATCAGGCTGCCCGCGCGGCGATGGGAGGCGGCCTGCCTCCCGACATGTCCGTGCTGGCCAAGGCGCGCGGCTACGAAGCGGGCTTCCCCTGGTTCATCTTCGATGCTTTCACCCAGTACCAGGAGGACGGCCCCGACTACATCCACGCCATCCTCGTCGGCTACGAAGATGCGCCGGCCGGGGTCGCGCTGCCGCCGGGCTCGCAGTACAACAAGTACTTTCCCGGCCACGCCATCGCGATGCCAAAACCGTTGAGCGACGGACAGGTGGAATATACCGACGGCGCGCCGGCGACTGTCGATCAGTACGCCAAGGACATCTCCGCCTTCCTGATGTGGGCGGCGGAGCCCAAGCTCGACGAGCGCAAGCGGCTCGGCTTCCAGGTGTTCGTGTTTCTCATCGTGCTGACCGGCCTTCTCTATTTCACCAAGAAGAAGGTCTGGCACGACGTTCACCATCCGGAAGTGGCCTAGAGCGCGATGGCTTCAAGTTGAATCGTCACCGCGCTCTAGATCTTTGGTGGAGCATGATCCCTCGGGTCGAGCCCGAGGGCGTGCTTTTCGGAAAACCGGATTCCACCCATCGGGTCAAAGCCCGAGGGCAAGCTTTTCCGGATCATGCTCTAAGGGCCGCGGGCCTGACGCCAGCCGCGCGCCTGCCGGGTTAACGCTCCAGACTTCGCTCCGGTCGCGTTCGGGTTGCGTCGGTCGCCGTGGTTCGCCACAGTGCGGCCGGCTGCATCCCCGCGGAAGTTCCGCAGACGAGTTTGGGGCTCACGACCATGATGACCGCCACGTTAGATATGAGCAACGATCTGAAGGCCGCGATCCGCAACATCCCGGACTATCCCAAGCCGGGCATCGTGTTTCGCGACATCACCACGCTTCTTGGCAATGCGCGCGCCTTTCGCCGTGCCGTCGACGAACTGGTGCACCCCTGGGCGGGCGGCAAGATCGACAAGGTGGCAGGCATCGAAGCGCGCGGCTTCATTCTCGGCGGCGCCGTCGCCCATCAGGTCTCGGCCGGCTTCGTGCCGATCCGCAAGAAGGGCAAGCTGCCGTTCAAGCGCGTCACCATCGGCTATTCGCTCGAATACGGCATCGACGAAATGGAGATGCACGAGGACGCGGTGCTCCAGGGCGAGCGCGTCATCCTGGTCGACGACCTGGTCGCCACCGGCGGCACCGCCGAGGCAGCGGTGAAGCTCCTCAAGGGCATCGGCGCCGAGGTCCTGGCCGCTTGCTTCATCATCGATCTGCCCGAGCTCGGCGGCGCCGACAAGATCCGCAAGCTCGGCGTGCCGGTGCGCACGCTGGTGAGCTTCGAGGGGCATTAAGTGCGACGCGTTGCGGTTTAGTCACTGCTTCGTCGTTGCGAGCAGCGACGCACGAAGCAATCCAGATGCTTGAAGCGCCCGCTGGATTGGTTCGCTTCGTCGGCAGCGACGACCATAAATCGTCCGACCCGACCTAAAATCATCAGGCTCTGGTAGCGCGCCCGGCGCAACTTGCCTCGGCACACAATCAGCGCGACGCGGAGTTCATGGCAGGACGCAGTCCCCGGGCACGTCGGGCCCGAACGCTTCTTCGGTGGTCACCGTGCGAACGGGCTTGTAATAGTCCCATGGATATTTCGACTCGTCGGGCTTCTTCACCTCGTACACGGTGAGGTCATAGACGACGCGGCCGGTTTGCCGAATGACCGCGGGCTTGCCGAAATAGTCAAGCGGGCCCGCCTTCATCTGCTTGGCGACCGCCTCGGCGTCGTCGGATTTCGCCGCGTCCAGCGCCTTGAGATAGTTGGTGACGGCGGCATAGGTGTTGGCCTGCGACTTGCTCGGCATCTTCTTCATGCGCTCGAAGAAGCGCTGTGACCAGGCGCGAGTTCTTTGATTCTCGTCCCAGTAAAATCCATCGGTAATGTAGAGGCCGTGCGCCGCCGCAAGTCCGAGGGCGTGCACCTCGGGCAGGAACATCAGAAAAACCACGATCTTGCGATTGTTTTGGGTAAGCCCGAATTCGGCGGCTTGCTTGACGGCGTTGATCGTGTCGCCGCCGACGGTCGAGAGCCCGAAAATGCTCGCCTGCGAAGCGCCCGCCGTCAGCAGGTAGGACGAGTAGTCGGGCGTGCCGAGAGGAAATTTGGCGCTGCCCGCAACCGTTCCGCCGGCGGCAATGACGGCCGCGGACGCGGCGCGTTCCATGGCGGCGCCAAACGCGTAGTCCGGCGTGAGAAAGAACCATTGCTTGCCGCCCGCGGCGACAACGGCGCGGCCGGTGCCGACCGACAGCGCCCGGGTGTCATCCATCCAATGCACCGTGTAGGGCGAGCAGGCTTTGCCTGTGAGGTCGGCCGAGGCGGCGGCGGTAATCAACAGGATCTTCTTTTTTTCACGTGCAACGCTTTGGACGGCGAGCGCCACGGATGTGAGCGGCACGTCGGCGATCGCGTCGACGCCCTCGACGTCGAACCAGCGGCGCGCGATCGATGACGCGACATCAGGCTTGTTCTGCATGTCGGCGGCGACGATTTCGATCGGCTTGCCAAGTGCCTTGCCGCCGTAATCGTCGGCCGCCATTTGCGCCGCAAGCACTGAGCCGGCCCCGCCGAGGTCGGAATAGGGCCCGCTCTGGTCGCCGAGGATGCCGATCTTGATCGACTTTTCGCCGGCCCATGCTTGCGTGCAGGTCAAGACGGCGGCGATTGCCAGGATACGCAACGACTTCATGGCTTGCTCCCCTTCGTGCGCTTTTTTATTTGTTGCTTGTGCCGCGGCGCCGAAATTCAAGGCGTCCGGGCATTGTCGATTATATCGGCATGCAGCTCAATCAGGCGCATGACGTCTTGGTGGCTCGGCCGGCGTCCGAAGCCGCATTCGGCGGCAATGCCGAACTCCGGCAGATACTTCTCCGCCGCGCTGATGCGGCGCCGCGCGCCTTCTAGGCCGTCGGTATAGTGGACCAGCCCGAGATAGACTTCGCCGATGCGCTTGCGGTCGAGTTGCGCCAGCGGCTTGAAATAGTCGTCGTCGCTGCGCTCGCGCGGCACCGGCATATGGACATAGTCGAGACGGCGGCCAAGTTGCGCTGCGACCGCATTGCTGATGGTGACGCATGCCGTCAGATCGCGCGGCTCGAGTGCGTGCTTGTGATCCTGGCTGCCGTAGCAAAGGTGGTAGCCGAGCTCGACGTCGCCGGCCACCGCGTCGCCAAGCTCGACCAGCGTGTGCAGGAAGTCGTTCTTCGGGTCGGTGAAAAATTGAGTGATGTATTTGTTCGACGGGTCCTCCCACGTCAGAACGGCGTGCACGACGTCCCAAGTTATCGCAAGCTCTGGATGCGGGATCCGCCGCTGGATCTCTTCGAGCTCGGCGAGCAAGGCCTTCCAGTAAGCCTTTTCCGCCGCGGCTTTGGCTGATGCCTCGATCATGGGCATGACGTCGCTCGGGGTCGGCAGATTGACCTGAAGCCGCCAGTGCGCCGGGATTTTGCCGGCCTTTTTCATCTCGCGAAACAGCCCGTATGAACTTGACGCGTGCCGGGCGTAGCCAAGATCGTCGAAGACAATGTCGTTCCCCGTCCTGCCGGTCCGCAGCCGCAGCGGAATCTGATAGCAGGTGCGCCGTGTCAGCCCGTCCGCCGGAAACGGGCCGAATTCCAGCGCCGGCGAAGCGGCCAACACGGCGTATTGGCCGATCACCCACATCCGGCGGTCGCCGAGCTCGCCGTCGGGAACGCGGCGCAACCGCTCGCCGCCAATTTCAGCGAGCGCGTTGAACACGTCGACTTCGTGTTCCAGCGGGATGCTGCCGCAGAAAAACATGTGGGCCGGATTGGCGTTCATTGCACTTTCCTTTCCGCGTTCCTCGACACTGACACTCGCCCCGCGCGGGCATTTGGTTGTTTGGCGCTATCGCACCGCCACCGGAAAATGCAAAAAGCCGCGAAAGCGCGCGCGGCCACCGCGCACGAAATCGCCGACACGCTCGATCGTCGGAAAGCGCTGAACCAGCTTGCCGATGGCGATGCGCGCCTCCATCCGCGCCAGCGACATTCCCGCGCAGGCGTGAATGCCGAGGCCGAAGGCCAAATTGCGGTTCGGCGACCGGCGAATGTCCAAACGGTCGGGATCGTGAAATTGCGCCGGGTCGCGATTGGCGGCCGCGATGCAAAGATGGACGTAACTGCCGGCCGCAATGGCAACGTCGCCCAGCGCGGTGTCGCGCACCGCGCGCCGGTTTCCGAGCTGGTTGGGACTTTCCATGCGCAGAAACTCCTCGATTGCCGTGTCGATGAGGTCCGGATGTTCGGCCAGCTCTGCGCGTGCATCGGGATACCGTAGTAGCAAGTCGACGCTGTTGCCGATCAGATTGGTCGTCGTCTCGTGCCCGGCGTTGAGCAGGAAGATGCAGTTGTGGAGAAGCTCGAGCTCCGACAGGCGCTCGCCGCCGCGCGCGGCCGAACCGGCGGCAAATTCGCTGGCATTGATCAGGATCGAGAGAATTTCCCGACCGTCCGTGCCCGGGCTTTGCTGCCGCTCGGCGATGAGCTTGGTCAAATAGTCCTTGAACTCGGCAACCGAATTGACGCCCGCATCGAATTGCTCGCGCTTGAGGACTGGCTCGAGCGCGCCGAGGATCGTGAGCGACCACCTGCGCAGCGGGCCCCTCTCGCTCTGCGGTACACCGAGCAGATCGCCGATGAGCTGCATCGGGATCGCGGCGGCAAAATCATCGATCAGGTCGATGACGCCTGACTGAGCGGCCTGGTCCAACAACCGATCGACCAGCGCCTCTATCCTGGGCTCGATCGCCTTGAGCGCGCGCGGCGTGAATACCGGCGCGAGCAGCTTGCGGACCCGCGTGTGCACCGGCGGATCGTTGAACACCAGGCTCGTGGTGTGATGTTCGTAGAGCAGGCTGTCGGCAAAAGCCGGCTTGAAATCGATCTTCTTGTCCGAGCTCCAGGTCGCCGTGTCGCGATAGACCTGCGCCACGTCGTCGTAGCGGCTCAGAAAGAACGAGCCGTCCGGCAGACGGTGGATCGGCGCGTGTTCGCGCAAGGCCGTGTAGGTCGGGTAAGGGTCGTTCAAGAACGCCGGGCTGAGGCGCGCGAGATCAAAGCCACGGATCAGCTCCGCCGCTTGCTCGTCTGCGATCCGCTGCACCGGAGCCGCCGGCATCGCCGTCTCCCTGATCCCGCCCCCGTCGTGCCGCGCGTGGGGGCGTTTGCCGATCTCGTACGGTCCGCCTTGTTCGGTTGGCGTCTGCGTCGACTTCAAGAAAGTTTACCATTGGGATATTTAATTCTGCAATAGCCAATTCGATGGCGTGGCGAAGCAGTGCTAAGAAACCCGGCGTCTCGTAGAATCAACGGCATGACGAAATCACAGCGCGGCATTCAATCGGTCGAAATCGGCTTGCGGGTTGCGAAAGTCCTTGCCGAGTCGCCTGGCGCGCTTCAGCTCAAAGAGCTGGCAGCGCGTGCCGGGCTTTCCGCCAGCAAGACCCACCGCTATTTGGTCAGCCTGGCTCGCGTCGGTCTGGTTCAGCAGGTTGACGGCCGTTACGACCTTGGCGGCATGGCGCTCGGCTTCGGCCTGGCGGCGCTGGCGCGCATTGATGTGGTGCGCTCGGCGTCGCCGGCGCTTGCTTCGGTGCGCGACAGGACCGGCGCCACAACCTTCCTCGCCGTGTGGGGATATAACGGGCCGACCATCGTCCGCTGGGAGGAGAGCAGTCATCCGGTGACGCTCAATGTCCGCGTTGGTTCGACTATGCCGCTCCTGACCTCGGCGACCGGCCGCTTGTTCGCAGCGTTTCTTCCGGCCGAACAGACCGATGCGATGCTGCGCGGCGAGGTACAAAGTCTGCGCAAGCGCGGCGCCGCTGCGTCGCGCCGCGTCTTGAACGACTTTCGGCGCCTGCAAGCCAAGATTCGCTCGACCGGCATCAGTCCGGCCGACGGCACGCAATTGGCGAGCGTCAGCGCCTTGAGCGCGCCGATCTTCGATGTCGACGGCCGCATCGTCGCTGCCATCACCAGCTTGGGGCCGCGCGGCGATTTTGATTGCTCGACCAACGGTCCGCCGGCTCGGGTGTTGCTCGCCGTCACCCGCGAACTGTCGGCGGCACTGGGCTATCAGGCCAAGCGAAGCCCGGCGTGACCGGAATGCGTGACTGCTCTAAGCCGCTTTCGCGGCCGCGCGCCGCCGCTCGAATTCCAGCGCCGGGTCGTCGACCGCGCCGAACCGCAGGCTCAGCAGGTCGCGCACGTAATTCTGATAAAGCCGCCACGGCTTTTTCGAGCCCTGGCGCGGGAATTGATCGATCGCGCGCTGGATATAGCCGGACGAGAAGTCGATCAGCGGCTCGGGCTTGACCGACGGATCCTGGCGCGGCGTGCACACGACGTAGCCGCGGCGGTCCATATAGTTGATCAGCCGCGCCACATAGGCGCAGCTCAGATCGCATTTCAGCGTCCAGGATGCGTTGGTGTAGCCGAACGCCGCAAACAGATTCGGGACGTCGCTGAACATGACGCCCTTGAAATTCATCGTGTCGGAGAACGTCACCGGCTTGCCGTCGACGGCGATGTTGATGCCGCCGAGCAGAAGGAGCTTCAGCCCGGTCGCGGTGATGATGATGTCGGCAGCAAGCTCGCGGCCGGACTGCAGGCGGATGCCCTTTTCGGTGAAGTTTTCGATCGTGTCGGTGACGACGTCAGCCTTGCCGGATTTGATGGCGCGGAAGAAATCGGCGTCCGGCGCCAGACATAGCCGTTGATCCCACGGATTGTAGCGCGGGTTGAAATGCGTGAGCACGTCGTAATCGGGGCCGAGCTGTGCGCGCACTTGGCCCACGATCCATTTCTTCACCGCTCTCGGATTGCGGCGCGACAGATTGTAGAAATAAAGCCCGAACAACACGTAATACCAGCGCGCGATGGCATACGCGGCTCGCGTCGGCAGGTACCGGCGCAGCACCGTGGCAAGCTGATCGTTGGTGGGCCGTGCCACGATGTAGGTCGGGGACCGCTGCAGCATGGTGACGTGCGCTGCCGTCTCGGCGATCACCGGGATGATCGTCACCGCGGTCGCGCCGCTGCCGATCACCACCACACGCTTGCCGCTATAGTCGAGACTTTCAGGCCAGTGCTGCGGATGCACGATAAGGCCTGCGAATTTTTCCACGCCGGCAAAGTCGGGCGTGTAGCCGTTGGCATAGTCGTAATAGCCGGTGCAGCCGAACAAAAAATTGCAGGTGAAGCGAACCGGCTCGCGCTCCTCGCCGTGCTCGGCCTCGACCGTCCACAGCGCATCGGCGGAAGACCACGACGCGCTTGTCACTCGGTGGCGAAAGCGGATCTTGCGGTCGATGCCATAAGCTTCCGCCGTTTCACTGAATATAGCTGCGGATCGCGGGGCCGTCGGCGATCGCGGCATTCGATAGCCAGGGCCGAAACGGATAGCCGAAGGTGAACATGTCCGAGTCCGAGCGGATGCCCGGATAACGGAACAAATCCCAGGTGCCGCCGATGGCGTCGCGGCTTTCGAGGATGACAAAGGATTTGCGCGGGCACGACGTCTGCAAATGGTAGGCGGCGTCGATGCCGGAGAGCCCGCTGCCAACAATGACGATATCGAAATGCTCTGGCGTCATGATCTCGCGACTCTATCCAACCGGCGCCAGCGGCGCGTCGGTAGCCGCCGCGCAATGCGCGATGCGGGCGACAAAGGCGGCGACCTCATCGGCCGAGGTGATCAATAGCATATGTCCGGCGCCTTCGAGCAGCTCCAGATCGGTGCCCGGCACTTTCGTCACAAACCCTTGAGCATGCAGCGCGGGATCGAGGATGCGGTCGTCGGTCCCGTACAGGATGCCAACCGGCATTGTGAGATCCTTGTAGCGGGCCGGCATGGCGGCAAGGTCCTGTTCGGCAGCCGTTACGTCCATCGACGCGCCGATGAATGAGCGCGGGCGCAAGCTCAACAGCCCGCCGCCCCGGGTTGCGAAATCGGCCGGAACCGGCTGCGGGCCGAACAGGGTTGTGAGTGCGCGCTCGCGATTGGCGATCGCCAATGGCGTTGCCACCGTCCACGCGATCAGGCGCCGCAGCAGCGGCGAGCCGATGGCGAGACCGTCGAAGGGCGGCGGCACGCTTTCCGGCTGGTGCGTGACCGGCGCGATCAGCGCCAGTGCGCCGACCTGCTCGGGATGATCGAGAGCGAGAGCGAGCGCGATCGCGCCGCCGAGCGAATGGCCGACGATCACCGGCCGCTCCAGCCCGAGCGCCTGGCAAAAGCGGCTGATGATGCGCGCCTGCGCGGCGAGCGGCGCCAGCGTCGCGTCCGGCCGCAGCGAATAGCCGCTGCCGGGCCGATCGAGGATGACGACACGGAAATCGCGCGTGAGCCGGCCGAGCAGCGAGTGCGTGAAGTTGAGCACCTGGCCGGCGAGCCCATGAATGAGCAGCAGCGTCGGCCCGCTGCCTTTGTCGATATAGTGGAGCCGCACCCCGTCGATATCGATGAATTTTCCGCGCGGCGGCAGGTTCGTTTCCACCTGGTGCGCGGTCCACCAGGTAAACAGAACAAGGCCGAGCAGGACCAGGACAATGAGCGCGATGGCGATGCCCGCAATCCAAACAATCATTTTTTGCCTCCCCGCCCGAGCCACTTCCAGTAACTCACCGGCATCAGCCGCTCGACGAGTGCAGCATACTTGGCATCCGAGCCGACCAGAATACGCGCCTTTCGCCGTTCGACGCCGCGAACAATGATTTCGCCGGCCGTTTCCGGCGGCATGGTGAGGAAGGAATCGAAAAAGGTGCGGCGCTTGGCCGCTTCGTCGTCAGAAAGGCTTGCCGGCATGCGCGCATTCTTGGCGATCGACGTGGCGATGCCGCCGGGATGCACCACGGTGACGCCGATACGGGTGTCGGCAAGTTCGTGGCGCAAGGACTCGGAAAAACCGCGCACCGCGAATTTGCTCGCCGCGTAGGCAGTCTGGCCGGGCGGCGCGATCAGGCCGAACAAGCTCGACACATTCACGACGCGCGCTTCCTCGCTGTTGGAAAGGAGCGGCAGGAACGCGCGCGTCATCTGCACCACGCCCCAAAAATTGACGCCGACGAGCCAATCGAAATCGCTTTCGGCAACTTCAAGAAACGTGCCGCCCAGCGCCACGCCCGCATTGTTGACCAGAATATCGACCGCTCCGTGCGCCGCCATCACCTGCGCCGGCAGCGCCGCAACGGCGGCACGGTTTGCGACGTCAAGACGATAGTGGCTCACTCGCAGCGACCGCGCGCTCTCCTGACCCGCGATCTCGGTGGCGGTGCGCGCCAGCGCCGCCTCGTCAATATCCGCGAGCGCGACGTGGCAGCCACGGCGCACGAGCGCGAGCGCGATTCCGCGGCCGATGCCGCCGGCCGCGCCCGTCACCACCGCCGTGCGGCCTGCAAGTTTCAGCACTGTCGAACTCCTTTCGGCCGCGCCCGGTTTGTCGGCGAGGGTCAGCTTATCCGGAAAGCCAGCCCTTGCGACTGGCCGGCGGCGGGGGTGCGGGCGCTGCCCAACCCAGGGAGGAATTCAACCGTCCCATCAGGAGCCGCAGCTCGAAATCGCGAAATTGCGTGTAGAGATCGGCGATCCAGCTATGGATTTCGGTAGGGCCGCCCGGCTGGTGGGCCATGTAGGTGTTGAAGGAGAAGCTCGGCCGGTCGACCACGCCGCGCACGACTTGAGACAAACGCGGCATGCGGACGGTGCCGCATTCGGGGCGTGTCGGCGGAAAATCCTCGATTGATGTCATCAACGAGGCGGACTCGTTGTGCACCGGCTGGAAGATCGCCGCCACGCGCTCTTGCAGCTTGGCATAAATGCGCACGGTGGCGATCGTCTGATCGGTGATAAAGAACACGATCGTGTCTATGCCGCGCCGCCGCGTCTCCTCGGCGAAGCCGATGTCGCCGATGACGGCGAAGAATTGCTCGAATGGCCCATAGCCGACATCGATGACTTTGGTGCTCGCAGTGTCCGCCACCAGCCGGTCGAACAATTCCATCTGTCCGCGGATGTCGCCGATATCGACCGGCCAGACCAGCTTGGGAAAACGGCCGGCCAGCGTAGGCTCGCGCGGATTGAGGTCGAAACCGACCAGCGGCCGCCGGTTATCGAGGAAATATTCCATCAGCAGCCGCGCCAGCAGGGTCTTGCCCACGCGCGGGCGCGGCGAAGCGACGATGTAGAGAGGCGCCGGCTGCATGGCCACAGCCGCTGGGTCTTACGAGCGGCCGGCGACCTGGACGCGCGGTCCCGCTGGCGCGGCGGCGGTCGCCACGATCTCGTTGAGCTTGACGCGGTCGTACTCGCCCCAGACGTTGCCGAGCCAGTGCCGGACATAGCCGCGCAACACGAAGGAATAATTGGCGGCATCGCCGCTCGCCAGCTTGTTGGCGACGAAAGTGAGGAACGGAACGGAAGCGAGCTCGACCTGCTCGTAAGCCATCTCGTTGAGCTTCGGGATGGTGATCTCGATGGCGTCCTTGAACTTGCGGAAATACGAGGCGTGGGTGGCCTGATCCCACTCGAAGAAGCTCGTATTGTTGATGAAGTTCTTGACCAGGAAATACTTGGCGTCGGTGACCGAAGCCATAGCTTAAATCGGCTAGGCTTTTCGCTGCCTGCGGCAAGATACCCCCGGGGGCGGCGGCTGCGGCGGTTGTGGCTGCTGCGCGTCCTGGGGACGTTGCCGCATCTGCTAAAGGGCACACTGCATTCAAACCCCGAGCGCAATAAGCCCCAGCCAGCATTGCGCGACTGGCCGGGGCTCAACTGTGCTAGCAGTGCCCGCCGAACGCGGGTGAGTCAGTATTCGTCCCAATACCCTAGCGCGAGTCAAGTCTCGGGACGGCAAGTAAGCGGGTCACTCAGTTGGCGGCCTCTTTCGAGTTGTTGATTTCGAACATCACCGTCTCCTTTTTGGCCTTCGGTAGGTTCGTCGAGCGTGGCGACCGGGCTCATCCTCACAATAGACGAAGGCCAGCCCCTGCCCGTTCTTGTCGCGCACGATGAAGCAGGCGGCGTTGGCCTCTTCAATGTCCCACGGCGGCGGGAAGCGGCGGGCGGAAGGCATGGACTTCTCGGCCTATCTCTTTCGCCGTGACTCGTAAGCTACTTAGGCGGCGATCTGACGCGTGCCGCTTCGGCATCTGCATTTGCCTTGTTTAGGCGCTCCGTTGCGGCTTCAAGACGCCGCGTCAGATCGTGGACCTCGCGAACCTCGTTGCGAACCTCCTTGCGAACTTTGCGGAAGTACCATTGGTCGTAGATATCGCGGAGGCAGAAGCCAAATGCGACCAGCGCAAGCGTGATCAGCCAGAAGGTCCAATTGGTCCAATCCAAAATCATACAAGCTATTTTGTCTCATGTTTCCCCATTCGAGAATAGAACGCGCCCAGCCGCCTTTGCTGGCCCGGCACGGGCGCTTTTTGAGTGTTGGCCGCAGCGAGAAAGCTTACGCGGCGGGCCCGCCGACCCACTCGCGCCAGTGTGTCGGGTGTACTTCAATCGAGCGGCCCGTCGCTGCGTCGATCCACCGACCATCGTCACTTCGACGGCAAGGAAATTCGAGCGCGTGGAAGCCTTCGTGATCGAGCACTGCCAAGAGCACGTCGTGGTCTTTTGGTACTGTTTCAAAGATGAAATGCCACATAGAAATTATTTGTGAGACACCGGCGAGTTGCTGCGTTGATCTAGCGCAAAGCCGGCAATGCGCCGCACGTGCTTTAGTTTTTGCGTTGGCATCGTTGGGGGAGAGCCGTGAAACAACAAAGATACTGGGTCGTGCTATTTAATAGCGGCGGCGAGAGTGCCGGCGTAGAACGCGAACTTGCCCGCGACCCTCTGCTCGAACTTGCCCGAGCGAGGTACAACGAAAGTGTTGCCACGTATCCGGACCGGCTAGTGATGCTTTGTGACCGGGCCACGGTGTTGGCGCGGAGTGATCGGAACATGACGATGCGTCGGGCCGGATAAGTTGCTGTTGCCGATTTATCACGTGCGGAGGGCGCGTGAATTGGCGCGCGCGTTTCCGCTTGCCGTGACGTTTTCTACGAGAGAAATTTGGTTATCGCCTCAGAGGGGGCGGGGACCGAAGTGCGGAGCGCGTCACTAAGCGACAAAGAGCGCGTTCCGCACGCTCCCCCACAAAAGAAGCCCCGGCGACGGAGATACCGGGGCTTTAAGGAGGGGCCTAAACGCAGGAGCCGGCGGGGACCGGCCCCCACGCTCGCTGAACGCGCGACCACGGCGCGGCGTTCCAGCTTATGACGCATTGAACAGGCTCGGCGCGTTGCTAGATGCCGCTCACCAGGCCGAGCTGGGCGGCACCCCATCCCCCGACACCCGCCGCCCAGCCGAAGAAGCCTGATTTTGAGGCAACAGACTTCCAAACCCCAAGTGCGTAAATCGCTTGGGGTTCTTTTTTGGGGCGGCAAGCTTCCTTCGCGAAATCGGCGGGAGCGGAAGCGTTCGGCGGGTCTTTTTGTTTGCAGTGCACTGCCCGGATTGCGCCAAGGGAACGCCCACCCGCCGCCATGTTTGGAGCAACGTTTGGGACCTCATGACGAGGGGGATGAGTCATGACTTACGATACAAGTGCTTCAGCAATCGAGCTTGCGCTTGAGCGCTTGCGATCCGAGCAACCACGCCGCGCCAGTCAGGAAGTATTGCCCGCGATCAAGATGATCATCGGCGAATGGTACGTCGATGAACTCGGCGTGCGGACGCGGGAAATCACGGCGCGCGAATAGCGTGCTTGGGCCGCGCCAGTAAAGAGAGAGCCCCGTGCTGTCTGCCGACCGCGCGAGGCTCCTGTACGACGGGCCGCACTGATTGGGACACGGCCCGCGTCCGGTAGACGTTTAAGCACTGCTTACCTCGGCGTTCGATCTGACATCCGGCCGCTGCGGCGGTATGTCTCTCAGTCGCTTTGCTTCTTCTTCCTGCGCTCGCGCTCGGCGAGCACTTCGACGATTTCGCCGTCGATAGCGACGATGTCGGCAAAGTTTCCGTCGCCGGGCGAAGCGCCGCCGTAGTAAATGACGAACTCCACTTCGGCTTCGCTCATTCGCTCACCACCAAGCACGGCACTGCATCGAAGCCGGCAAGCCGCGCAGCGGCGACGCGGTGGTGCCCATCCCGAATATGATAGCCGTCAGCGGCGGCGTTCACATAGACGGGTGGCATGATGCTGCCCGCTCGGAGCATGGTCTTGGCCAGCGCCGCCACCTTGTCGGCGTCGAGGTTTTGTTTGGTCGGAGTCAGCGCGGCCAGCGGCAGCGTGACGGGCGGTTCGTAGGTTCGATAACTCGTCATGTGCGCCTTTTCAGGTCGAGGTCGCGGCGTTCGGTATATGGAGCGCGTGGCCGTGGTGCTGACGAACAAGCGACAGCCACGCACGCGAAGATCACGACGCCTAGTAGCACCAATACCGACATCGAGGTTCAACCTTCCGAAAAGCCCGGCGCGCCCAGAGGGAAGGAGGAAGATCAACCCTTCGAGCGCGCCGGGCGTCGGCTGTTATGCCGCGCGGCCGACTTGCACCGCGACGGGGTCAACAAGTAAACCCGGCCGCGACAACCCGCGAGCGGCCACAGGATGAAACCGCTCGCTTAGAAAACCCGACCGCCCGGCGAAGCCGAAGACTTTGGCAAGACCGGGCCGCCGGTCGGTCGGGCACTTTTTGCTTTGGCCGTTTTCATACCTCGCGCCTCACGACGCTGTTCGGCCTCTGCTTGACGGCGCCTATTCGCGCGCATTGCTTGAATTCCACGCCGCCAAAACCTCAAACCGGAAACCCGTTGGCGCGCTTGCAAAGCTGGACCGCCTTGCGCAGCACCAAGCCGTCGTCGTCTTGCGAAGTGTAGAGCCGGGTGAACGCAGCGGCCGACGTTTCGCCTGGCCGTCGGCTGGCGTTCGCCAGCTTTTTGATTTCCGCCACGAGCTCGTGCTCAGACGGTGGCTCAACGTCGCCACTGACAACACTTTTGCAGACTTCCACAAGATGGTCCGACATGTTGATAGCCTCATTGCTGTTGCGTTTGTTGGTGACTGCGTTTTCAGACGGCCGCTTGCTGGCTTCGACCAAATGATCGGCCAGAACGTCGAGCGGCTCGCCGCGCTCGCGCGCGAACGACCGGCCGTGCGCATCGTGCATGAGAAAGTGCAAAGCCTCTTCGCGCGTCAGACCCTCGATATGATGCAGCCGACGACCGCTGCCGCCGCGATAAGTGGCTTTGCGGAACTCGTATTCGGGCGGCACGCCAAAAATCTTGGCGTAGACACTTTGCGGTTTTGCGATCATTTCGTAGTCTGCCCAGCGAAACATCAGGCGGCCTCTTCGCTGTTTGTTTGCTCGCCGAGACGCGGCTTGATGTTATTGCCTTCGACGTTCGCCGCCCAAGCCTCGATCAAACTGCGGAACGAGCGGCGCTGTCCCGGCGGCACGGTCTCGACGCTGCGCGCCCATGGCGTTTGCATGATGGCGCTGCGCAGGCAGATGTGGCCGAGCGAGTCGAGCTGCTGCTGCGTCGGGAACTGACAACCGAGCGCGTGCACCTTGCGCAGCGCCTCGGTGAGCGCGTGGCCGTTGTGCGCCAGGGCGCCGAGCGCGCGATCGACGGCCATGCCGGCCTCGACGAATTGGCGTAAGGCCTGACGCAACGCTTTGGCCTGCTCGCGATCCTCGGCGCGCGCGTGCGCTAGCTGCGCCTGCTGCAAGCGTTGCCGCGCCGTGGCCAATGCAGCGTCGATCTCGATGAGCTGCTGCTCGGCGTCCAAGACCTGGGTGCGGGACACGGCCAGCTCGCGGCCAGCTGCGGCATCAAGGCCGGCGTGCGCGGAGTAGGCCAGGCGGTCACGCGTCGCGTTCAGTTCGGCCTGGCGCTCGGCAATCGCCTGGCGCTTGCGCTCAAGCTCGGCAATGACGCGCTCACACTCGGCGACCGTTTGCTCTTTGTTTGGTGCTTGCTTGCTCATGATTCCTCCTATTTTCCCCACCAGCTCGGGCGGCCGTGACCTAAAACCGCGCCCGGCGGCTCGCGGCGGGTGCTCGTGAAGTTGCGCCAGGATTCGTTCTGCCGTTGGTAGTCGGCGAGGTAGTGGTCGGGCGGCCTGCGTTGGTTCGCCAACACAGCGCCATCCACCGGCTCGGATTCCGCCGTCGTCGGCGTCAGTACACGCGGCTCGCTGATCCACCCGCCATTGGCATGGATGCCCGGCGCAGTGATCACCAGCGGCGGATCAATCGCCGCACGCTTCAGCGCCATCACCACGGCGCCGGCATAGGCGTTGATCAGATCATCGTGGGCGCCGAAAGCGTGGTCGACGCTGTCGTGACCATCCCGGCCGGGGCTGCGCTCCAGCAGCAACGCCTGATCCAGCAAACGCGGGATATCAAACAAACGACATTGCTGCGAATTCACATAGGTCAGCGCCGTCAGATAAATCTGGCTCTTCGACGGCACGCCGTGGCTGATATAATTCACGCCGATCCGCTGCTGGAACAGATCGCGGACCAGTCCAGCACCAAAGTTGTCGCCATAAACCGTCGGGCAGCGATAGGCCCGCAACAGCGGCCCCCAGTCATCAACGACGGCCGCCGCACTGAAAGGCGGCTTCGTCTGAATCGTGATATCCGGCACCGCAATGCCGTCTCGCACGTGGACAATTGCGAGCGCCATCGCGTCCGCACCGCTGCCGGTCGCGGGATCGCAGAACGCAGTGTAGGTGAAGGCCGGATCAGGTGGACGCGACAGCACGTCACGATCAACACACGCCAGCAACGCTTCGCGGGTAAAGAAGTTTTCCAGATCGTTGCGGAATTCACCGAACCACTCGGCTTTCGCTGCCGCTGGATCGCGCTGCACCGCGCGGTCAATCGTGCCCTGATCTAGGGTCGGATTGAAGTCACGCGACGAACCCTTCGCCACCAAGATCAACGGATCGCCTTTGGCACCGAAGTGTTTGTCAAAGGTCTGAAACAATTCGCCTCGCCGGGCATATGGCGACGAGATCAAAAACAGAGGGCCCTTCGTCGTTCCCAGACCCGGGCGCACTGCGGTGAGAATCTCGCTGTCCGGGGTTGCTGTTCAATTGTTGGCCGCGATTTACGGCTGGCTGGTGTTACCTGCCCTGAGGTTTTTGTTGCAATTGGAACTTTGCTGTCGCGTTGGGCGCGCTTGCGGCGTTGAACCTATCGCTGGCTCAACACCGGCCCGTGTATACCCAGGACCAGATGACTTACGGGCATGTGGCAAGCTTGGGATCAGGTGTCTGTCGCCCACCAAACGACTTGCGTGAAAACCGCCAATTCATCGCCATCCGGATTGTCGAGAGTGACCCAAACACGATCGTAAGTTTTTGTCGTGTCAAAGTTGTTCAAAAAGTCCTTCTTGAAGCCGGCCTGATCAGGTACGCCTGCCTGTGCATTTTGGCCAACCACCGGAATGCGATATAATAGCGTGCAGTCGGTCGGCGTGGTGGGATCAATATCGGATTTTCCGAAGACCCTGCAGACGCGGACGCGACCGTTGGTGCCGACCACTCCCAAATCCGACGACAACTGGATTGTGATGCCGGTGAAGAGATGAGATTGCGGAAAGCGTTTGCCGATCCAAACACCATCTGGGTCGAAGTTCGTCGGGCTATCTACCCATGCTTTGCCGAAGTTTCCATCGTAGGCGGCAGCAAGACCGCCACGCATGGTCGCATTTCCGATCGGCGTACCGTCCGTTTGGGGGATCGCTTTCTGCGTCGGTGTGGGCGGTTTCGGAGCTGTACCTCCCGGCACGTCCATGATGACCAGCGCGTCGAAAAACATGCGCCAAAAATTTGGGAACAGCATGCCGGAGCGGCGCAGCAAGCCGTCATGCTCGACCCGTGGGCCCCAACGCCCTTCAAAACCAGCGGCTTGCGGATCGCCAGCCCAAAGCACTGTCGCGTCGCGGTCGACGTAAATGTCATAACGGCGCCGATTGATCGTCTCGCCATCAGTCGGCCACGGAACTGCGTTGGCCGGAGTGACGTTTGCAAGGGTGACGTCCGCAGGATGTATGACTTTGCCGGTGGTGTCGTTTGGCGCGACCTTGTCGACGGTTGGACTGGGTGCCGGCGGCGGTATCGGTGGGGCCGGATCAGGGTGGCTTCGGGCGTAAGCCTCCGCCTCCCCCCAGACGAAACCTGCGATAAAGCCTGCCGGAATTCCGAGTGTGGCGCAGGCAATTGCCTTTAAAAAAACAATTCCGACATCTTCGCTAACTGTCCCAAAATTATCGGGCGGCGCCCCATCGCCGGACGTTGCGGGCGTACCTTCGGCGGCGCCACACGACGCCCGTGCCAAGTCGTCTGGCGTGAAAGGCTTCACCGGTGTCGGAGTTTCGCCGCGCATATAGAGGGCGTGCGTTCCCTTGGCGACCGCGAGGCTGGGATGGTCTGGCGCGTCTGGGGTTGGAACAGAAGTCCAGGGCAAGACGCGCATTCCGACACGGACTTCACTGCCGTCCGGTTGCTTGACGAGACCGATATTGCGGTTCGTGAGCCCGATAAAGAGAGGCTGAAAGGGATCGCTCGGCGTAGCTTGGTCAATCAAGACGGCGACGCAGCCCCAGTCTCCGGCATAGTCGCCGAAATGTTGCGCATCAGGCCCGCTGCACCCGTCCAGCGCTTCTTCATGGGCTGGAAAAAACAGATAGTAGCAAATCAAAGCCGGGTTTTTGAGAGCGGCCGGTGTCGAACCGTGCGGTTTCAAGAGATCCGCAAAATCGTGTCCATTGCTGGCAAGAACGGTGGCGAAGAGACTTTTCAATCGAACGGTGTCAAAGAACTCGGCATGATACCAGAACTGACTGGCGTTCAGTGATCCTGTTTCGTACGCGTTTGCGATCGCTTCGATATTGGCATAGTCGCTCGCGTTGGTGAGTACAGCATCCGGCGGCCGCCAGTCGAAGAGACTTAAAAAAGATTCCTGCTGGGGAGTAGAGGTCAGATATAGAAAGTCCGTGGCGTCCTTTTTACCAAGAAAGACATCGTCACCCACCGTTTCTGAGGCCGTGACAGCAATTTTGCCAGCTGCAATCGCAGGGCCCATACCCCAGGTCGATGCCGTGGCAAACTGTCCCGTTGGGTCCATGGCGCGCCAAAGGCTGCATTTCTCGACGTAGCGCTTGACGTCACTCGGAAAAAATCGCTCGCCTGGCGCGCAATAAAGGATCGGCTCGAAGCGCTTTATCAGAACGATCTGATCGGGCGTTGGCAATAGGAGCGCAGCCAGGAATGGTCCAGGTAGGATCACGGTCACGAGGCTTTACGTTGGGGGAGTGTTCTGATCGCCGGTAGTGTTAAAAGCAGACGACGTTCTCTGCTCGGAACCAACGGAATCCACACCGAGGTGGTGTTAGCTCGTCCTTGTCCTCTTCGGGAAGGATGAGCTTCCGATAGAAGGCTTCCTCATGAGCTGAGAACCGTTTTTCCATTCATCATTCCCGCAGTTTGAATTCTTCAGATTCTCGATCAAGGGCGATATCGTGCTGTCGGCGGCGGTGACGAAGATGCCTCGAACCACCCGGAAGATACTCGCGCGTGAACGCCTCGGCCAAGACAATCAGGGCTAATAAGCGGGCGCCAGCGCCAGCATTGTGCAGCACCTCAATCCACCACGCCGGAAATTTAAACCAATTAACCTTGAACGGCTTGTGCTTCCGCCGGTGCTTTGGCGCCGGAGGGGTGTATGTTTCAACCAAAATGCGCTTACTGTGCCTGTACACGTAGCGGGTCTTGCTCATAGCTTTGCTCTTTTGGAATCGCGCGCACATCGGTTAGCACGCGCATCATCGTTGCCCACATCTGCTTCGCCACTGGCCGCTTGTCCCGATAGCGCGCGCCGTTCTTCAGCATTTGGTCGACATCGACGCCGATCTCGAAGCCGTCGCAGACGTCGCGGCCGGCCGCCTTCATGATCTCGATCGCTTGCGCGATCTGCTCGCGGTCGCGCGACCTCGAGCAGAATGCCGTCGTGGATCAGCATGTTCGGGACGATGCCGGCCTCGCACAGGCGCGCATGCTGCCAGCCGCAACATCTCGGCGCCGTTGCCTTGCATCGGAAAATTGTAGAGCGTGCGCTTGTTCGGGCTGGTGGCTGAGATACAGCGGCCAGCCGAACACGCGTCTCGATGCTGGCGATCGAGCATGGCGGTCTGCACCATGTCGGCGCGCCATTGCCAGAAGCGCGGATAGGTCCGCTTGTGCCGCTCGATGATGGTGCTGGCGATCAGCGGGTGCCGGTCCAAGCCCTTGGCCAGCGACGGCACGCCCATGCCGTAATTGATTCCCAGTTGCAGCGGCTTCATGCGCTGCCGCATCGTCGGGTTGTTCGTCCTTCCAGCGTTTTGGATCGGGATCATTGGTCAGGCCGCAGAGCTTGGCGAGCGCGTGATAGACATCGCCGGTCTGATAGTCGTCGCATCAGCGCTTCGATCGCCGGAGAGTGCCGCGGCGATGCCGACTTCCTGCGTGCGCCAGTCGAGATAGACGCCGATCGTGTCTGCCGGAAAGACCATGAAGGAGCGCATGCCGGCGTGCGCGTTGTACAGGCTTTTGGCGTGCGCATTGCGGCCGGTGGCGGTGCAGAACGGAAACAAGCTACGGACGATTGCGGCCGTCGCGGCCGATCGGCAGCTTCGCCCGCACGATGACGCCGAGGCTGTCGCGCAGCGCGTGCAGCCCCTCGATTCCGGGCACGTGGTACATGAGGCGGAAGGCGTCGCCGTCGATATCGAGCTGGCCGCTTTCGAGCCGCGGCCACGCCGCCACGCCGGCGCTCACCAGCCAACGCTCGAAGCGCGCGTAGCTCCACTCGCCCTCCGGCGTGTAGATCGGATCTTCGCTGCCATAGCTCGGATCGAATTGCCGCAGCAGCTCGCCGATGACGGCCGCCTTGTTCTCCTGCACGAGATTCCATAGCGGCACGTCGATCGGCATGCCGCGCGCTTGAATCTGCGCGATCGCCTTGGCGCTGTAATTCGACCAATGCAGCACGCGCTCGACATTGGCCGGCCGGCAATCCGGTGACGGCCGCGCAATTGCGCGCGCAACAACAGCGCCGACGCGCGCACGTCCTCCTCGCAGTAGGTGAAGACGGCCTCTTGGCCGTAATCGCGCCAGCGCCCTTCGCCGATGTCGTGCGACATGGTTTCCTTGTCGATGCGTTCCCAGCCGGCAATGCCGTAGGCGCGGCAGGCATCGGACAGCCGCTTGCGCGGCTTCTTGCGCACCTCGTCCGGATTGTACGGCAGCAAAATGTTGCTCGCCGCCAAGATAGGCGGTGTGTAGGTCGAAAATGTGCACGGGGAATTTCCAACCCAACACCATGAAGCATGTCATTTCCGCCCAGGCGGAGTAGGCGACGAAGAGCGTGTCGGGGCCGATGTCGAAAGGCGGCGTCGCGACCAAATTCGCCGCGCCATAGGCGAATGGTGCGGACGTGCCGGAGATTTTCATCCAGCACGTGCGCCACCATGCAGAGCACGTTGGGCAATTCGTCGTCGTCGATCTCGTATTCGAAGTCGGCGACGACGATCGTGGTGAAGTACTCACTCACGCCAGCGATCTGCCTGGCACCGATCAAACGCAGCAGTGCCGGATGATCCGCGTTGTCGATCATGCGGCCGGCGAACGTCAGGCTCGATGAGCTCACCCAGCGACTGCAGCGGCCATTTCGGATCGGGAAAGGCGTCTTGATCGTGCGCAAAGTCGATCTTGTAGCCGTCGATATTCTCATCGCGGCGGCTGGTGGCCTGCACCCATAGGGTCTTCGCATGCTCGCAAGCCGTCAGTGAGTGGTGTGGCAGACCAGTCTGCAGCGTCTCAACATTGGCGATCGCGGCCGCGCGCTTGCTCTTGAACTTCTCAAGATCGAACGCGCTCGGCTTGGCGATCGGCACCACTTCTTCGAGGGGTTTCACTAGGGTAGGCTTGTTGTCGGCCATATTGGCCCTCCTTATCTCACAAGCGGCTTGATCCCGGCGCCACCCGATGCCGGTGAATTTGCGCCGGCCATCGCACGACCGGCGCGCAATCAAAATGGAATTGTGTCGTCCATGTCCGACGACTTCGACTTCGCTTTCATAGGCTTCGCCGCCTTCACCTGGCCTTCGCTCTTCGGCTCCGGCGGCGAGATCGGATTGACGACGGTCGCCTCTTGATCTTCGTGCGCGGGCCTGGCCTTTTCTTTCAGCTCGTCTTCGCCAACTTACGGTTCGGCGTTGGCACGAAGTCGGGGATGCTGGCGCTCTCGGCGATCAGCGTCTCAACCAGCCGGTCCACGCTTTCCTCGGTGAAGCCGACGCAACGCGGCCCGAGATGGACCTTGTCCAGGCGCAGGATGATGTCCTGCTCTAATTTTGTTTTTCCAACAGGAATGCGACGTCGCACTTCCGGCTTGCGGAGAATCCGTTTGGGGGCGGCATCCATTTCGTTCGTCTCCCGATGGCGGCCTTGTTTGGTCGCTAATGTTCAGGAGACGATATGCATCCGGCGCGCTAAGCGCCCCAGACAATCCTGCTGACGGACGTCGGTGGATTTTAAAGTCGTGCGTCAGTGCTCGAACGGCACTCGCACTACAATGTTCGGCTCGATGCGGCCGTCGCCGGCATGGTCGAGCGCGTCGCCGCAATACCGGCCGAGATCGGCATTCTTGCCGGTGATGCCCTTGTATAAGAGGGCCGCCAGGCGAAGGAATACGCCGCCGTCCCTTGCGGCCGTCTTCGTAGGTTCCTTGGCGCCGAACGTGGTCAACAGCTCGAAGGCAAACTTCGCCGTCACCGCCTTGATGTTGTCCCATGGCCGCCTGCCATGCCGGACAACAAGCGCGTCATGATAGAATTGCGCGGAAACGATCAGCCAATCGAGATCACCGAGAAACGCTTTTTGTTTTGCCTCGTCCTTCTCGAAGATCATAGCCTTGCTGATCGCTGAATATTTTTGGAGGGCCGCTCGGGTCCTTTTCAGGTCACGGCCAATGGCTTTAAGTTCTTTTTTCAGATGGCCCGGCGACGGGATCTCTTCGAGGAAATGATGAGCATCACGCAACAGCTTAATGCGCTGCGTGATTGTGGCGGCGCAAGCGTCCCACTGTTCCGGCCTTGGGTCGATCAGTTGCAGGGCGCCGGCGAGGTCGAGATGGGGTGTCACTTGCGCCCGCCGATCGGCACGACGTCGGCGCCGGTCTGCGTCACCGGCGGCGTGGCACAATATTTCGCCCAATCGGTCATGAGGCGGGCGCGTTTGGCCACCATCGGCCCGCGCCGATAGGCCCTCTCGACCTCATTGCCGACGTTGTGGGCGAGCGCGAGCTCGATCGTGTGGTTGGCGTGCGCCGTCTGCTCATGCGCCCAGTCGGAAAAGGCCGACCGCATGCCATGCACGGTGATGTTGTCGTGACCCATGCGCTTAAGCACGCGCGCCAATGCCTGGTCGCCGACAGCTTGGCCGGCTCTCACACCAATGAAGAGGTACGGATTCCCGTCCTCGCGGGGCAGTGTGCGTAAAAGGTCTAGGACAGTAGACGAGAGCGGCACCCGATGCTCGCGCTTCGCCTTCATGCGATGGGCGGGCACGATCCACGTTGCACTGGCGAAGTCGATCTCCTCCCAGCGCGCGCCTAGCGCCTCGCCCCTGCGGGCGGCAGTCAGGATCAGGAATTCCAGCGCTCGTGCCGCGATTCCTTCCTGCTGGCGCAACTCGACCATGAAGCTCGGCAGCGCGCTGTAGGCGATGGCGACGTGGTGCCCACGCGGTGCCACTTGGCGGGCTGCCGGCAACACCTGGTCGAGATGCCCCTTCCATCGGGCGGGGTTGGTGCCAGGCGGACGATGGCCACGCACGACACACCAATCCAGCGTGTTCTCGATTCGATTGCGAACACGGTCGGCGGGGACGGTCTTCGTCGTCCAAATCGGCTCGATCGCGCGCAGCACGTCGGCGAGCTGGATCGCCGCCACGTCCATGCCGCCGAGAACCGGGAAGGCGTACACGCGCAGCGAGGCGAGGAATTGGTCGCGATGCGTGGCGTTGATCCACTTGCTCTGATGCTGGTTGAAATAACGCTCGGCCGCCTCGGCAAAGGTCAGCTTCTTGGCGGCGGCGAGTTTGGCCTCGGCCTGCCGTTCGCGCTTCACGTCGAGCGGATCGACACCGTCGGCCAAGAGCTGGCGGGCGGAACGGGCGCGCTCTCTGGCTTCTTTGAGGTTGAACGCCGTCGCCGAGCCGAGGCCTAGCATGCGCTCACGGCCGCGCAGCTCGTACCTGAGAATCCAACTCTTGGCGCCGCTCTCGCTGATCTGGAGCATGAGCCCCGGGATGAGTCCGTCGCGGTAGCGGCCCGGCGTCTTGGTGCGCTCGACCTTCTTCGCCGTCAGCATAGGGATTCCCCTTGATCGATTTTCCGTGCCGAAATTCCCCACGAAACGAAACCTCGGCTTTCACCGACCTCGCGGGCCGCACCCGCGGCTACCCCCGTTTCGGAAGCGGTTCTTAGCGGACGATATCGGACGTCAGCAGGCGGGACGCAAGGGAGAAAGCGCGGCGGGACAGCGATAATTCACCGCTTTGGCGGACGTCATTGGACGACAGCGGGGGCGGAAGAGGTGAAGACCGAGGTGTCCTCGATCTCGTTGAGCGAAGCGATCGACGAGCCGAGGATGTGGAAGACCACGAAGGTGAGCTGCCCCTTCTTCACCGCGTCGAGAAAGCCGATATCCCGCAGCGAACGGAGCGTCGGCGAGAGCAAGCCGGCGCGCACGTCGATCACCGTGACGCTCGCGTCCGTGCTCGAGAGCGTATCGAAGATCCGCATCTGATCGGCGACCGAGGTGACGTCGACGATGTCGGTGATGTCGGGATGAAAGCGCTTCAACGTGCCCTTGGGCGATTCGGTATCGAAAGCCCGTGTCGGCACGTGGTGGGCTGTGAAGTAATCCAGCAGCGTCCGCGATACCGTGGTCTTGCCGACGCCGCCCTTGTCCGCTCCTACAACGACCACCGTTGGCTTGGCCATGGCCGATCCTTTGGTAACCCGGCGCCGCCTGGAGCTGCGCTGTGCTCTGCAAGCTTAATCTACTGGATAGCTGCGGCTCGACGTAAGCGCGTTACGTCGTTTTCCCCAAGTCGAGTTCGCCGAGTCCAGCGGTTCTACACAGGCCGGGTGCTGTTTGGGAAGCCTCGCCCTGTGATTAACTGCGGCCGGAAGCGGCTAGCGCTGAATTTGCAATCTGTTTTGCTTCATTGTGACCCCCTTGCGACGCGTCAACGTGCACGCAAAGAGGTCAACGCGTGCTGCGCGGCCCCCAAGGACCGGGCGGTGATTCGGGTGGCGCGCCCGCCTCCGCGCCGGATGCGTTACCCGCCGGCGCGCCGGCCGCCGGACCCCAAGGACCGTTTTGTGCGCCGCCCATGGGCTCGCCCTGCTGACCGCTCGCCGGCGGCTCCGACCAAGGTCCCTGTGGCGCCGTTTCGCCGCCGGCCTCGGTATCCGCCTCATCGGGTTGCGGCGGCAACGCGATGGGGCCGGGATCGTGCCCGCCGGCATATTTGACCAAAGCGGCGACGCGGCTTTCGACCGATGGGTGGGTGTCGAACAACTCGCCAAAGCCCTGGCGCGGATTGTCGACACACATTTCCATCACTGCCGAGGTGGCGCCGGGCAGTTCGCCGCGGCTCTCGATCTTGCGCAGCGCCGAGATCATGGCGTCGGGGTTCTTGGTCAGTTCGACCGAGCCGGCATCGGCGAGGAATTCGCGCGAGCGCGACAGCGCCAGCCGGATGACGAACGACAGCACATAGGCGAGCACCAATAGCCCGATCGCTATCAGAATGGCGATGCCGGCGCCGCCGCCGCGGCGGTCGTCGGAGCGGGAGCTGCGGAAACTGAAGCCGTTCCAGAACCAGAGCCGGAATACCAGCTCGGCGATGAACGACACCACGCCCGCGATGATGACGGCGACCACCATCATGCGCACGTCGCCGTTGCGGATATGGGTGAGCTCGTGGCCGAGCACCGATTCGATCTCGGCGTCGTTGAGCCGGCCGAGCAGGCCGGACGTGACCGTGATCGAATATTGCTTCTGATTCATGCCCGTGGCGAAGGCGTTGAGCGCCTCCGTATCCATGATCTTGAGCTTGGGCATGGTGATGCCGCGCGAGATGCAGAGATTTTCCAGAAGATTGTAGAGCCGCGGCTCCTCCCGCCGGGTCACCTCGCGCGCGCCGGTGACCGCGTCGATGATGCTCTGATGGAAGAAATAGGCGATCACCACCCACAGCGCGGTGCCGATCGTCGCGAAGGGCGCAGCGCTGATCAGATCGCGCCAGGCGCGCTGCATGAGGATGTCGAGATCGGCGTTGACGGTCAGCGCCTCGCCCACCAGCGCGCCGGCATAGACCAGCACATAGATGAGAAAGAACAGCCCGATCAGCAGCGCAATCGACCGGCGCCGATTGGACTGGATATGGCTATAAAGCCCGTAGGCGGCCATCGTTATCGCGTCATTCCGGGGCGCGGCTGAAGGCCGCGAGCCCGGAATCCATAATCACGAAGCGTGAGTTTTCGGCGGATCGTCTCATATCTGATACGGCGTGGTTATGGATTCCGGGCTCCTCGCGTTGCTCGGCCCCGGAATGACTACGCTAAAACTTCACTTGCGGCGCTTCGCCGACGGTCTTGCGTTCTTCGCCGAGATCGAAGAACTCCTTCGGCGCGAAGCCGAAAGACGAGGCGAACACCGCGGCCGGGAAACGCTGGATGCCGGTGTTGTATTCCTGCACGGCGTTGTTGAAGAAGCGGCGCGCCGCGGCGATCTTGTTCTCGATGTCGGTCAACTCGGTCTGCAATTGCTGGAAGTTGGTATTGGCTTTGAGGTCGGGATACGCCTCCGACAGCGCAAAGAGCTGGCGCAGCGCGCCGCTCAGTTGATTCTCGGCCGCCGCCTGCTGCGGCGTGCCTTGTGCCGCGACGGCAGCATTGCGCGCCCTGACCACCTCATCGAGCGTGCCGCGCTCGTGGGCGGCATAACCCTTCACCGTCTCGACCAGGTTCGGAATGAGATCGTGCCGCTGGCGCAACTGCACGTCCACGTCGGCGAAGGCCTGATTGACCCGCTGCCGCATGGAGACCAGGCCGTTGTAGATTCCGATCGCCCACAAGACCAAAACAACGATGATGGCGAGAACAATCAGCGTCGATGTACCCATCGGCAAAATCCTCCGGCTGGCTTAGAGCGGGATGACGCTTCTTCGAATCGTCATCGCTCTCTGGCGCTCTATTTGAGCATGATCTTTCCGAAAACCGGTCTCCACCCCGGATCAAGTCCGGGGCAGGCTTTTTCGGGATCATGCTCCAGGCACGATCTGATAGTCGCAACACACCGAACGGCAATACCGGCAGCATAGCGGCAAACGGCTGCACCTTTTGCGTCACATAGGCTGCCGCGCACAGTTTTCCCGCAAAAAATAAGACAAATCCGTGGCACGTTAAGGTTAGCTCGGGATGAATATCGCTGGGCGCGGCTGTCTCGGATAGGAAGATGGACGCGTAAAGGTGCCACCATGCCGGATCAGCCACTCGATTTTCTCTCGCGCGATGCGGCCGCCGCAGCGGCGGCTGACACAGCGGCGCGCGACACGGCCACAATCGACCGGCGCGCGCGTGGGGCTGCCGATCCTGATGACTCTGGCCTGTTGGCCGCGGTCGATCGCGAGCACCTCGAGCGCGAAATCGCAGCCATCGAGCGTGCGTCGGCGGCCTTGCGCCGCGCCGAGCCGGAGCTCGAATCTTGGGTCGATTCGCCGCCTGCGACCTTGCGTAAGCCGCGGCCCATTTGGCTTCTGGTCGGCGCGCTGTGGCTCTCCACTGCGCTGGTGACGCTCGGCGCCGCTTTCGCCATCTCGGTGCTAGTGGGGTAGCGGCGCGAGGCCGCTCGTCGCCCGTAGGCGGGGACCCAATGCTCGCGTGTCATTGCGAGGAGCGTAGCCGACCAAGCAATCCAAAATGCCACGCTATGGAGGTGGATTGCTTCTCCGTTACGATACCGGGATGGGAAATCTCCCCCTTTTCGATTGTTCCTGAAAATTAATTGTGGATCGTTTGAATGCAGGCATCAACTCGGAGAAGGATGTCTCATGTCATCGATTTTCAAAATCTTCGGGTCAGTCGCTTGTGCGGTAGTGCTGTCTTCGAACGCCAGCGCGCAAGGTCTGGTGAGCCAAAAGAACATTCCATTGGCGATGGCAAAGACGATTGCCGAAGCCGCGATGGATAAGTGCAAGGAATTGGGCTTCAAAGTCTCGGTGGTCGTGGTTGACCGCGCCGGTCTGCCGCTTGTGATGCTGCGCGGCGACGGTGCCGGCCTTCATACCCCCGAAGGCGCCGATCGCAAGGCCTACACCGCCCGCACGTTCGGGACCTCGTCGACGGATTTCGTCAAGCGGATGCTCAACGACCCGGCCTCGACCGGCTCCAAGGAATACAGCCGCGTGCTCGCGATATCCGGAGGTTTGCCGATCAAAGTCGGCGATGACATCGTTGGAGCCGTCGGTGTTTCCGGGTCGCCGGGCAGGGACGACGAATGCTCCCAAGCCGGCATCGACAAAGTGGCCGCGGATCTGAAGTGAAAATTTGGGTCCGGCCGAGGGCCGAAACTCCACAATCACCAGTTTGGTGCCTCGGCTCTTGGGAGCCGTATGCGTCGGCTTTAACAACATTCGTCAAGAGGTCGGCAACCATTCCGCGACGTTTGCGGCTAGCCGGTGTACATGTGGCACTTGGCACGGTGGAATCTTAACGGCTTCGACCTCCAGATGATTTTGCTGGTGGCTTTGGAGGGAAAATCATGCGCGGTAGTTTGCGATTGAAGCGCCTGATTTACGCGACGATGGCGTCTATTGCGCTTGCGGGCGCGATTGGAACGGCGAGCGCAGGCGACCTGCCGGACTATATGGAGCCGATCGCCGGCCACACCGCCTCCACGCCGGCCGAAACCGCGACGAAGAACGTGCTGACGCTCAATTCCGGCATGTTTGAGCTTTACGGCGACGCGGCCAAGGTCTTCCAAAAGAACATTCTCAGCAAGCACCCGGTCATCCTCGGTCTTTTTTCCGGAGCGGGCGGGCGTTTCATTTTATATCGACCGGGTCAGCCCCCGCTCGATGCGCCGTCGGTGCCGATCGTCTATCAACTGCTGAAATCCGTCGGCCACAGCACGATGGCGCTGGCCGAAGTCGTCGGGCCATACATTGACAATCCCGACGATCAGTCGTGGCGCGGCTCGATGCTGGCCTATCGTAGCCGCATGAAGTCGGCGCTGGACGGCCTGGACTTGACGCCAATGCCCCCGGAATGGCGGGACAACAACCGCGTCATCCTCGAGAACAACATAACGTTCATGGACGAGTGCTTGACGAAGGACGCGATCCCGTTCGCCGCGCTGAAGGCGTTTTCGGAGAAGCAGGCTCCCTACCTGAAACTTAATATCGCGTGGGCCGCGCAGACCCAGATTGGGCATTGGATGGGAGTGATCGCGGACTGGAAGAAGCTGCTCGGCAACGATTGGGACAAGACTTATGCCGCCAGCAACACGATCTACGTGGCGCGCCAGAACAATATGCTGTTCAGCGTGCTGGCGCAGTTCTTCGGTCCGGAAGCCATCAACGACCGGTTGATCCTCATCGAGACGATGTCGTTCACCACCACGCCGTCAGAGATGCTCGAATCGCTGACCCGCATCATCGCCGACCGCTCCGTCGGCGCGCTGTTCTTTGGCAACTATTATCTGATGGACTACGAATTGATGGGCGGCAACGGACGGGCGGCGATCATCGCGGAAGATGCCAAGCGTGGAATAAAGCCGTTCCTGCCTCCCGCGGTGCCGTTCGGCTCCAAGCAGTGGCCGACCCTGGTCACCCCGGGGCCGGGACCCGCGTCCATCGCCGACCTTCATTGAAAGCGGCGGTCGCGACGGCAAACAGACCATTTCCGCGCGCCTCACGCGCGAGTGACGAAAAGTTGCCTGCCAGAGAGTGCGAGCAGGTCTTAGGATACGCGAAGAGGTAACAACGCATGGGCATGTCACGCCGCCAGTTCGTCGCGTCGGCTACATCATGCGGCATCGCGCTCAGTCTCTCGCGGGCGGCCTTTGCGGCCAGCCCGGATTTCGAGACGCGCGAGACGCTGCCGGGCCGTCGCAACTGGAATCCGGCCGCCACTCCCGGCGGCGGCCGCATCGATGGCCCCGCCAAGGTCGCAGGCGCCAAGCTTTATGCCTCCGATTTTCGCGCCGCCGACCTTCCCGGCTGGCCCTCGCGGACATCGCACGCCTTGCTTATCCGCGCGACCGATGCGACGCATGTCTTCGCCGGTCTTGATCTTTCACGGCTGCAAGGTGCTCTCGCGCCATCGCGCGTGGTCACCGCCACGGATCTCGCCAACGCCGGTATCCGCGTGCCCGAATTTTACGAGGGCGATCTCTTCTGCCCGGTGGGAAAAACGCCGCTCTATTTGGGCCAGCCGCTGGCCATGCTGATCTTCGAGCAGTTCGACACCTTCGATCAGGCGCGGCTCGCCTTGCGCGAGCCGAGCTGTGCCAAATACGGCGAGGAGACCGGTCCCGTTGCCATTCCGCCTTACGGCTCGCATCGCTTTGTGCGTGTTGCCGGAGCAACCCCGCAGGCGCCGGATATCTTCTCGCCGCTGGGCGACGGTTGGGTGACGCCGCGCAGCTTCCGCGACGTCGACATCCCTGTCTGGGCGCCGGCCGACCGGCAAGGGCCCGTGGACGCGCAGGCGTCCTTCTACGGAGACGGGATCCGAGCCGAGCTTGCTGCCGGCAATCCAGACCTGTTTGTTCTCGATCGCGTGTTCGAAACGCAATCCGTCGACCCGATGTTTCTCGAGCCGGAGGCCGGCATCGCCTGGTACGACGCGAGCGGGCGAAAACTCGAGATCGTGGTCGGCACGCAGTCGCCGCAGGAGGCGACGGAGTCGCTTGCCTATCTGCTCGGCGAAGCGCGGGCTGAAATCAAGCCGGTCAAGATCCACACCCATTTCGCCTATCTGGGCGGCGGCTTCGGCGGCCGCGATCACACGATCATGCCGCTCTACATCGCGCTCGCCGCGATGTTCTTTCCCGACCGTCCGGTGCGGCTCGCGAACAACCGCTATGAGCAGTTTCAATCGGGGATCAAGCGGCACGCGTTCAAAATGCACTCGCGCATCGGCATCGATCGCACCACCGGCCGCATCCGCGCCTTTGCCGCCGACCATGTCCTTGATGGCGGTGGGCTTGCCAACTTTTCCGCCAGTGTCGCCGACGTCGCGGCGACGGCCGCGATCAGCATCTACGACATACCTAAAGTCGACGTTACGACCGTTGCGATCCACTCGCGCGGCGTCACCGCAGGCTCGATGCGCGGCTACGGCACGTTGCAAACGATGACGGCGCTCGAGGTCTTGATCGACGAAGCCGCGCAGGCGCTGCGTCTCGACCCCATCGCGTTCCGGAGCAGAAACGCCTTGCCGACCAACGGCAAGACCATGACCGGCAATCCACTGGTCGGGATCACCCGAACAAACGAAGTTCTCGACAAGCTTAGTCAGCATCCGATCTGGCGCGAGCGGGCAGCCGCGAAAATGGGCGCGCAACAAAAAGCCGGAATCCTGGTCGGGACCGGGGTGGCCTGCGTGACCAAGGACTTCGGCACCGGCGCCGACTGCACGCTGTCACGGGTCGCGATTTCGCCCGAGGGCCGGATCACGATTCACTCCGATGCGGTCGAAATGGGGACCGGCGTCGGCACCGCGCTGGCCAATCGCGTGGCCGCGGTGATCGGCGGCGTGGCTGACGAAGTGACGGTGGCCAATGTCGAGGCGTACGCGCCGCTGGCGCTCGTCACGTCCGGCGATCCCTACAGCATCACGCAGTCGGAGCAGGATGCCGCATCGCCCAACCCGCGCTGGGTGCCGGCGATCAGTTCGGTGTCGAGCGCATCGATCGGCGCCCATATCAGCACGCACGGCGCATGCGAAGCGGCGCGCGTCATCTTCCGCTTCGGGCTGTGGCCGGCCGCGCTCGAGCTTTGGGGAATTCCCAAGACCGACCCGCGGGCCGGGCAATGGGACAAAGCGCAATGGCAAGAACGCCGGCTGATGATGCCCGGTCTGGCGCCGTTGGATCTCGCAGCTCTCGCGGCGAAGGCGCACGCGCACGGCGGCGTCACCGGAGCGATGGTGCACGGCTTCAATCGCTGGGAATGGTCGCGCGCATCCTTCATGGTGGCGGGCGAGATCTGGACTGCCGATATCGACGCCCTTGCGGTGCGTGCCGGCGCCGGCGCTTTCGTACGGCTCGATCGCGCCAACGTGAAATTCCCGCCGGCGGTGAACGAACGCATCGGCACCAGCTACTCCTCGGTGTGCGGGACGCTGGTGCGCATCGAGATCGACCGCAAGAGCGGCCGCGTGCGGGTCGCCAAAGCCTACAGCGCGGTGGAATGCGGTCAGGCGCTGGTTCCGCAAGTCGTCGTCGGACAGGCGCAGGGCGGCTTCGCCATGGCGGTCGGCTATGCGCTCACCGAATCGCTGCCGCTCTATGAAGGCGGGCCCGGCGACGGCAAATGGAATCTCGGCCGTTACCTGATCACCCGCGCGTCGGACTTGCCCATGCATGATCTCGAGATCGAAGTGCTGCCGCCGCTCACCCCGAACGACACACCGAAGGGCATTGCCGAAGTCGTGATGATCCCCGCGGTGCCGGCCATCCTCAACGCGATTTACGACGCGACCGGTCATCGCTTCCAATCCTTGCCGGTCACCGAAGCCATGATCAAAGGAGTGCTGCAGTGACGACGATGAGCCTCTCGATCAACGGCAAGCCCTACGGACCGTTCGAGGTGCGCGACGAATTGTCGATGAATGACTTCCTGCGGGAGTATCTGGGACTCACCGGCACGAAATTCGGATGCGGGGTGGCGCAGTGCCTAAGCTGCGCGGTGATCGTCGACAATCCCGACGGGACCAGCCAGACCAGCCCGACATGCATCGTCCCGGCGGTGAGCTTTGCCGGCAAGTCGATTCGCACGATCGAAGGCCATGCGCAGAACGGACAACTGTCGGCGCTGCAGAAGGCTTTCGTCGAACATTTCTCGTTCCAGTGCGGCTACTGCACGGCCGGTTTTTTGAACGAGGGCCAGGTGCTGTTGGAACGCCTGGCGAAATCGCGGGTGTCGCGCGCCGAGCTCGATCAGACTATCCAGGATGCTCTCGACGGCCATCTTTGCCGCTGCACGGGCTACATCAAATATCATGAGGCCGTGCGTGACGTGATTCTCTCCGATCCAACGCGTTACCTCAGCTAGAGCATGATCTCGAGCATCGGGTGCCGGTCTTCGTCAAAGAACATGCTCCAACAAAACAACAAGAGCCCGGCCATGAATTGGGCGAGCCGCCTGGCGCTCTTGGCCTCGCCGATGCTGGCGCTGGTCTTGATGTCAGCGACGGCCGTCAAATCCGCGGGGCCGCAAGCCACGCTGGCGCCGCCAGAGAGTTTTACCGGGATCAGCGACACAGCGGCACGGTCGGCGGCTTTATTTGCGGAAGCCGGCAAGGCGCTCACCTCGCCGCGTTGCGTGAACTGCCACCCGGCCGGAGATCGCCCGCTGCAAGGCGAAACAGGCCGGCTGCATCAGCCACCGGTCGAGCGCGGCGTCGACGGCTTTGGCGCTGCGGCGATGCGTTGCTCTACCTGCCACCAAGCCACGAACTTCGAGCCCGCAGGCGTGCCGGGCAACCCGCACTGGCACTTGGCGCCCAGGGAAATGGCGTGGCAGGGCAAAACGGTCGGCGAGATCTGCACGCAGATCAAGGATCCAGCGCGCAATGGCGGCCGCTCGCTGCAACAAATCCTGGCGCACCTCGCCGACGATCCGCTGGTCGGCTGGGCGTGGGCGCCGGGCTTCGGACGCGAGCCGGCTCCCGGCACGCAAAAGCAATTGGCCGCACTTATCGAAGCGTGGCTGAACACCGGAGCGGTGTGCCCGAAGTGAAGTGAAGTCCAGCGCAAGCCTGGACCCGCCCCGGCGCAAAGGCGCTCATTTCGGCACGGCGGCCTTGAGAATGGCGTCAGTGTCGGTCAGCCAGACCATGTCATCTTTCTTGAGCCGCGCAAGCACGCGCCGCATGGCCGCTGCTCCATCGGGGGTACCGACGACGAATGGGTGGATCCCAATCACGACTGTCGTTGCCTCTCGCCCGGGATCCGCGCGCGCCTCAGTGGCGAGCTCCGAGACGTAATCCACCCACAGCGCCTCGATCTCCGAGGGCGTTTTCATCCGCGCCAAGTATTGGCCCATGTCGACCGTCACGGTCGGATATGGCAGCAGCACCAGCGCGCCGTCCGGCGTCTTCAGTCTCGAAATGATGTCGGAATCCATCTGATCGAGTGTCGAGACGATCCCTTCGGCCGCCATCGCCTGCATCGTGTCGCCATTGGAATAGACGCTTGGCGACGACCAGCAGCCAGGTCTGACCCCGGTCGCGGCAGCGATCTGGTCCAACGTCCGACGAATGTAGGCTTTCTGCTCGGCGAGCCCGCGCCCAAGCGGCAACATGTGGCTGGTATTGTTCATGCCGTGCGCGACGATGGGCGCATCGGGCTGGGCGGCGCGGAATTCCTTCCATACGGCAGAATGCGCGGCCGGAAACTCCGAGTTCAGTACAATCGTAAGCGGAACGTTCAATTCCTTGAAGATGCGGCCGACGCGCGTGATGCCCCAGTCGATCCCGTATTGGCGGAAGGCCTCATTCACGAGGTCCGGATTGCGGTTTGCCAAGTCCGGCCGAAGAACAGGCCCTTGGCCGAAACCGAACTCCTCGACAAACAGGGCGAAGCTGACGGCGACCTTTTTGCCCCCGGGCCAGGCGGCGACGTGGATCGCCTCACGACGGAGCCCGGTGACCGGGTCGCTTCCCTCCTGCGCTAAAGCCGCGGAAGCAAAGTGAACGGCGAACAACAATACCATCCCGGCGACAAAATCGGATGCGCGATTTTTCCCAGCCATTAGGCGCCTCCCGAATCAAAAACAGGCATTCGCCTCTCAGGCTCAGCCAATAGCTCCTCGATTTCAAATTATTGTTTGGAGCTAAAGCGTTGATGAAGAAAGATACGCAAAATCCGGACTTTGCGACGGATTTTGCTCCATAAGCCCGGAGAACTGCGGCAGCGGCTGAGGCGCTGGATGCCGCCTTTGGGTCAACGCGGAAATGTCTATCGAAGCATCGGGTCAAAGCCCGAGGGCAAGCTTTTCCGGATCATGCTCTAATATGCGTTCCGACAGGCGCTGCGCGACAGCACCGTGCGCACCATGATCTTGAAGTCGAGCCAGAGCGGCCAATCGGTATAGTACAGAACGTACGCCGCAAAGGAACAGCAGCTCTATTTGGATCGGATATTTGGCAGGCTATTTTTGACCGCCCGCCAGGTTAGTTCGTTGGATTCGCGGTTCGGGCTTCGAGGTCCTTTCCTGAACCGAAGTTTCTTGCCGCGCGCTCCTCCACGGTGAGATCGTATCGATTATTATCTTGAGACCGGCGAGCGCATTGTCGATATCGCGTTGCACGCGCTCAGTCTCCGATTTGAGGAACTCCTGTAGTCCTTGGAGTTCGAATGTTAATCCCTCAAGTTCCTTGATCGACTTTGAGGTGAATAGCGCGACCGACGATATAATTCGCTCGCTGTCGCCTCCGATCTTGGCGGCACGCTCGCCGTATTCATGTTTCACCACACTGCCGATTTCAGTTTCCGAAGCCGCATCCTCAGAGGGCGATCTCTCAGCGGCTTCCGAATATGATGGAGCGTTCATCTGAGCCTCTAACGGTATCGTGATGTTGGCTGATTCACTTTCAAGAATATTAGCAATCGGGTTAACAATCTCTTGGTGATCTATGTTCGCGAACAGACTTGTCCGGCGAGCGCACCGCGAGCAAAACTTTGCAAGCGTGCGTCAAGACGAGAATGGCGGCGATGCATGTGGCATGAACGTCGGATGCATGTTTGCTGCTTTATGATAGCAGCTTTCACGTTGTCGGTGACGGACGCCGCGGCGCAGTTGCCGCCGCCGGTGATCGTTCCGCCTGTACCCATTTTGAATCCAAGCAGTTCACTCGTTCTGCCGCAGCCTCCACCGCTCCCGGTATCGCCTGCCCCTGGCGGAAGTCCACACCAGCCGTCATCGCTCCAACCGTATCCGCAGCCGTGTAGCGTCTTCAGCGGGCACCCGTGCAATCCATCGTTCTGCAGCGTTTTCCACCATGGGCCGTGCTTTCCCTATTATCTGCCGCCGCTCGGACAAGACTTACGGCTCACAATCGTTTCAATCGATGGAGACGACTCGCTCGTCGAAAACGGTCGAGATGGGGAGGAGCATGCGCTCAGTTCGATTCGCGACATGTTTGCGGCGCTTCGCGCCTGCTGGGTGCCGCCCCCGAAACCGGAGGCGCGACATGGTATGGAATACACCATCCGCTTCGCCCTTAAGCGCGATGGCACCCTGATTGCCCCGCCACGCATGACGTACGCGAGCCACGACGCGCCGGCCGCAAAGCGCGACATATATCGCATCGCCATCGATGCGGCGTTGAAGCGCTGCACCCCGCTACACTTCAGCATGGGCATGGCAGGAGCCGTGGCAGGCCGTCCGATTGCCATTCGCTTTGTCGACGAACGGACCATCGGCGATTAGCTTAAATCGCATCCCTTGATCACGACGATCGTCGGAATAGTCGCTCCCGCTGGTTTACTGCCGGTGGGGAAGCAGCGCGCAAAAGCCGACGATGATTCGGCTGGAGGTCAATATGGTGCCGTCACGCTTGCGGCTTCCGATCTATAAATGTGGGGTGATCATTGGCCTGGTCGGGCTTACCCTTTTCATCCGCTCGCACGGATCGGCCTCGCCCCATGATCAGGACGTTTTCGTCACTGTTACATCGCAGCCCATCAATGTCGGCGATGCCAAAGCCGCAGCCCTGGCTTATTACAATTCCGGTGCGTATCAGCGCGACCTCGAAGCTGTCGCCACCCTGGCGGCCAGTTGGATCGACAGCCGGGCTGCGTCGGTGAAGCGACCCGCGCTCGTCCTCGACATTGACGAGACTGCACTGTCCAACTGGGAGATTCTGAAACGCGATGATTTTGGCCGCCCCATTGCGGGTCCTTGTGATTTGGCGATTGACGCGCCGTGCGGCTGGGCTGCGTGGGACCAACTCGGGCGGGACCCGGCGATCGCGCCAACGCTTCAGGTCTTTCAGCGGGCTCGCGCTTTGAGTGTTGCGGTATTTTTTATTACGGGCCGCCCGGAAAGCCAGCGAGCAGCGACCGAACGCAACCTTACATCAGTCGGATATGATGGCTACGCGATGCTCTACATGGTGCCCGACGATGCGCATTTCGCGTCGGCTGTAGATTTCAAGGCTCCGATCCGTGCAGAGATCGAGCGGATCGGTTACACGATCATCGAGAATATGGGCGATCAACCTTCGGATTTACTCGGCGGACATGCCGAAAAAGACTATTTGCTCCCCGATCCATTCTACCGCGTCCCGTGAGCGCTTGCGCAGGCGCCGCCGTTGAACAACCGCCGCGTTCGGGTCAAACGGGGACAACGCCCTACCGAAGCAGCATCGTTAGTTACACGGCCTAATATGCGTTCCGGTAGGCGCTGCGCGATAACACTGTGCGCACCATGATCTTGAAGTCGAGCCACAGCGACCAATTGTCGATGTAGTAGAGGTCGTACTCGACGCGCTTGCGCATCTTCTCTTCGGTGTCGGTTTCGCCGCGATAGCCATGGATCTGCGCCCAGCCGGTGATGCCGGGTCTCACATTGTGCCTGCGCGCGTAGCGCGAAATGCGCTGCTCGTATTCGCGGTCGTGCGACAAGGCGTGCGGGCGCGGGCCGACGAGCGACATGTCGCCGGTGAGCACATTGAAGAGCTGCGGGACCTCGTCGATATTCCAGCGCCGCAGCCAGCGGCCGATCCTGGTCAGCCGCGGATCGTTCTGCCGCGCCTGCCGGATCACCGGCCCGTCGTCGAGCGTGCGCATGGTGCGAAACTTGATGATACGAAACGGCTGCTGATTGAAGCCGTAGCGCCGCTGCACGAAAAAGATCGGGCCCGGGCTGTCGAGCTTGATCAGGAGCGCGACCAGGATCAAAAACGGCGTCGCCGCGATGAGGGCGCCGGCCGCAATGATGAGATCGAAGACGCGTTTCTCGATGATCTCGCGGCGCGTCAGCGGCCGGCGGGTCAGTTGCAGGCTCGCGACCGGTCCGAGCGTGGAGAGCCTGGCTTCCTCGAATTTGTACAGAACCTGCTCGGGCCCGAGATGGATTTCGACCGGCAGCGATACGAAGGTCTCGGCGCAGCGATCGATCGTCTCGGTCGCCGACCAGGGCAGCAGCACGAAGATGGCGTCCGGCTCGAGCTGGCGGACGCTCGTCGCGGCCTCGGCCAGATCGCGATCGAGAATGGCGCGCCGTTCCTCGACCGGCGCGGAGGCGACCACCGGCGTCAAGAAGCGGCAGCCGACGATGTTGATGCCGAGCTTCCAGGGCTCGTAGCGGTTGACGAAGGCGCCGACATTGGCGCCGGTGCCGATCAGAAAAATGCGCTGCGCCGACAGTAACCCTGCCGCGCGCGCCATCGCGGTGACGCGCACGATGGCGTAGCGCTCGACGATCAGCGCGGCCAGCGTCGTGACGTAGAACAGAACGATCCAGGCGCGCGAATAGTCGACGCTGATCTGCGCCAGAAAGCCGAGCATCAACAGACAAATCAGCGTCACGTTCCAGAGCTGGATCGTGCGCCGGCCATGCGCCTTGAAGTTGAAGAAGTTCGGCAGCCGGTATTCGCGGCGGAACAGGTTGGATACCGCAAAGATGCTCGCCGCCAGGACGCCGACCTGGACGTAGGACGAGATGTGGCCGTGCTCGCGGTAGGCGGCGAGGTGGTAGGCGATGCCGGTCAGGCACGACATCGACACGATCAGCGCCACGTCGGTCAGGAAGATCGCGCCCGAGAAGGTGCCGCGCGAGAGCACGGCCCAGCCGCGCAGGACCCGGCTGGTCTGCGGCCGCGATGCCAGCGTGTAATTCTGGTGGGTGTTCATCAGCGCGGCTGTCGTCGTCTCCCTTGCCCCGAAACGGGACAAGACAAGGGGCTCCGCCAAGGGGATGGCCAAAACCATGCCAGGATGGCCATGCGCGATTTTCCCGGCGCAAAAAGCGCGGCAAGAGCATGTTAAGATTAACCCGCCGGCGCCGATCCAGCGCCGCGGAAGGGGACAGCATGCAAGGCAAAATCGCACTCGAAGAACACTTCGCCATTCCGGAAACGCTCGCCGATTCTCGCGGCTATTTTCCCGATCGCGTCTGGCAGGAAGTCAAAAGCCGCGTGCTCGATCTGCACGAGCGGCGGCTCAAGCTCATGGACGAGAACGGCATCGAGATGATGCTGTTGTCGCTTAACGCGCCGGCCGTGCAGGCGATGCCCGATACGGCACAGGCGCACGAGATGGCGCGCCGCGCCAACGATTATCTCGCCGAACAAGTGGCCAAGCGGCCCGACCGTTTCCAAGGCCTTGCCGCGCTCGCAATGCAGGACCCCGAAATCGCGGCGCGCGAGCTCGAACGCTGCGTCAAGGAGCTCGGCTTCCGCGGCGCGCTGGTGAACGGCTTCTCACAGGTCGGCAATGCCGACACCGCCGTCTATTACGACCTGCCGCAATACCGGCCGTTCTGGGCGGTGGCGGAGCGGCTCGAGGCGCCGTTCTATCTGCATCCGCGCAACCCGCTGCCGCGCGACGCCAAGATCTATGAAGGTCACGGCTGGCTGATGGGCCCGATCTGGGCCTTCGGCCAGGAGACGGCCGTGCATGCGCTGCGGCTGATGGGGTCGGGCCTGTTCGACTCCTATCCGCGCTTGCAGATCATCCTCGGCCATATGGGCGAGAACCTGCCGTTTGCGCTATGGCGCGTGGACAATGCCAATGCCTGGATCACCGAGCGCAACACCTACCCGGCGAAGAAACCGATCCGGCATTATTTCCGGGAAAATTTCTTCATCACCACGTCGGGCAATTTCCACACCCCGGCGCTGCTCAACGCCATGATGGAAGTCGGCGCCGAGCGCATCATGTTCTCGACCGACTGGCCGTTCGAGAACATCGATCACGCCGCCAACTGGTTCGATGCCTGCCCGATCAGCGAGCACGATCGCATGAAGATCGGCCGCACCAACGCACGGCGTTTGTTCAAGCTGGGGAATGATTGAGCGGCTTGCTGCCGATCATGAGCGCGCACTTCGCTTGCGATCCGATTCATATAGAGTCGGATCGTCGGCCGCCTGCGTCGTCGCCGCCCAACTAAAAGCTCAAACGATCGCGACGCTGCTGTACGGCAGACTCGGCAGTGTTATCAATGCCGCTAAGCCGTCGTAATCAATTGGCGCTTTGCGCCTTCGCCGTTTTGGCGCAACTCGCCGCGGAGAAAATCGATCAACGCCCGCAGCGCCGCCGAATTCTGCCGCCGGCTCGGATAGAACAGAAAGAAGCCTTCCGTCACCGGCAACACCGATTTGTCCAAAAGACTGACCAGCCGGCCGTCCGCGATCATCCGCCCGACATATTCCTCGTAGAGATAGGCGATGCCGACGCCCTGAAGCGCGGCATTGATCACCAGCTCCGGATCGTTGATGACGATCAGAGATCCGGCGATGTCGAATTCGATCAGCTTGCCGTCTTCAACGAACAGCCACGGAATGAATCCGCCGCCGGGCAGGCGATAGCGAATACAGTTGTGCGCATGCAGATCGGCCGGCGTCCGCGGCCGGCCGTAGCGCGCCACATAATCCGGCGAACCGACCACGCGATAGTGCAGATCGTTGGTGACGCGCACCGCGATCATGTCGCGTGCCACCAAGTTGCCGCGGCGGAAACCGGCGTCAAAGCGATCGGCAACAATGTCCGTCAGCCCGGATTCGACCGTCGTCTCCAAGACGATCTCGGGATAGCGCTTGAGGAAACGCGCGAGCACGGGCGCGAGCACAAACCTCGCCACCGGCGGCGGCATGGTGAGCCGCAGACGGCCGGTCGGCGTTTCACGAAACGCGTTGACCGATTCGATTGCCGCCTCGAATCCATCGAACAGCGGGCGCAGTTGCGCAAGCAGCCGTTCACCGGCGTCGGTCGGCGCGACGCTGCGCGTGGTGCGATTCAACAATCGCACGCCGAGATGATCTTCCAGAGCGCGCACCGTCTGGCTCAGCGTTGCGGTGGAGAGCCCGAGCCGCCGCGCCGCCTTTGTGAAGCTTGCTTGCTCGGCGACGGCCACGAAGGCATTGAGCTCGGCAAATCGGGTTCCCCGCATGGTGCAACTCCGTGAGCCCTGGCAAATGCGCGTGATGCCGATGCTCGGCGACACACGCCGCAGTTTCCTTACTTCCCGCGCGCACGTCGATGAAGGCTGCTGCGCGTTTTGCGTTTGTCACGTCTTCCAAAAACGCAAAGCTAGGCAGACTGCATCTGGATCAGGCGCGTGGCGCGCCGATTGTTCGGCGCTGTCGAATAGGTCTTTCGCATTACTGCCGATATCAAAGCGAAGCTTCACCCACATATTCACTCTTGAACCGAAGGCAAATGCATCGGTTCGGTCCGGCCGCTTCAAAGGGCCGGCAATTTTCAGGAAGTTGAAGTGGAGATCGACATGACTGGTAAGATCACCGCCATCGTTGCCGCAGTGGCTTTGATTGCCTCTGCGGGCGTTGCGTCCGCGCAGCCGAAGCGGCACGCGGCGCGCGTCGCCGATTGGCAGGCGCCTTATGCGCAAACGCAGGCAGCATACGTGGATTCCTACTACAACCACGACTATTGGGCGGGCGTCGCTCCCGCCGGCAGGCCCGAGCCGCGCGACCCTCTCGCCGGTACCGTGTTCGAGGGCGTAGCGCCTTACTAAATTCTCCCCTAAACCGGTCTCGCTGAGGCCGGCGTCTCCCCTGTCGTTGCGTGCGTAGTGTGAGAAACGGCAGCCGATCCTCTGCGGCTGCCGTTTTTCATTGACGTTGGTTGTTTGCAGTGCGACCTGCGCGCGATCAAATAATCGCGCGCGTCAGCTCGCTTCGCGCAGCTTCACTGCGCCTTCGAGATCGACCGAGACCAGTTGCGACACGCCGCGCTCGGCCATGGTCACGCCGTAGAGGCGGTTCATGCGCGCCATGGTAATCGGATTGTGGGTGATGATGACGAAGCGCGTGTCGGTCGAGCGCGTCATCTCGTCGAGCAGATCGCAGAAGCGTTCGACATTGTAGTCGTCGAGCGGTGCGTCCACTTCGTCCAGCACGCAGATCGGCGCCGGGTTGGTGAGAAACACGGCGAAGATCAGCGCCAGCGCCGTGAGCGCCTGCTCGCCGCCGGAGAGGAGCGACAACGTCGCCGGCTTCTTGCCGGGCGGCTTTGCCAGAATCTCCAGGCCGGCTTCGAGCGGATCCTCGCTTTCGATCAGTTGCAGTTCGGCGGTGCCGCCGCCGAACAGCTCGGTGAACAGTTTCTGGAAATTGGCGTTCACGGTCGCGAACGATGCGAGCAGCCGCTCGCGCGCTTCGCTGTTGAGGCTGCCGATGCCTTGCCGCAGCCGCCGGATTGCCTCGACCAGATCGTCGCGTTCGGCGATCAGCTTGGTGTGCTGGCCCTCGACTTCGTTGAGCTCTTGCTCGGCCAACAGATTGACCGAGCCCAGACGCTCGCGCTCGCGGCGGATGCGGTCGAGCTTGCCTTCGACTTCGGCAATCTCCGGCAGTTGCTCTTCCGGTTTCAGTTCGGCGATCTCGGCGGCGGCGGCCGGTTCGACGTCGAGCGAATCGCGGATTTCGTGCTCGATGTCGGCGCGCCGGCGGGCGGCGCCGTCGCGGCGTTCTTCGGCGCGGGCGGCTTCCGTGCGCGCTTCGCCGACCGCTTCGAGGGCAGCGCGCGCGGCCTTGTCGGCGGCGGCGAGCGCGGTTTCGCCTTCCGCCAGGCGATCGGCGGCGGCGCGGCGGCCGGCCGTGGCCGTCTCGATTTCACCGATCAGCGCTTGCCGCTGAGCGGCGAATTTCTCCGGCGCCTGGTCGAGCTCGGCGCGCTCGGTCGTTGCTTGTTCGGTGCGCTCACCGATGGTTTCGATCTGTGCTGCAGCCTTGTTCTTGCGCTCGCTCCATTCGGCGCGTTCGCCGACGATCGCCTGCAGGCGACGGCTGGCGAGCTCGGCGTTGCGCGTGATCGTCTGTGCTTCGACGCGCACCTCGGCGAGCGCCGCGCGATCCCTTGCGACATCCTCGTTGACCTGCGTCAGTCTGGTCTCGAGCTCGGCAGCCGGCGGCAGCGCATTGAGCGCATTCTCCGCTTCCGCGCGCGCGGCGACTGCTTCGTCGCGGCCGGCGCAGGTGCGCTGCCGCGCCTCTTGCAGCGCCGAGACGCGTGCGGCGTTGCGGGAGATCTCGCGCTCGGCGGCGGCGTGTTCTTCGCGCGCGGCATCGGCGAGTTGCTGCGCCTCGCGCCAGCGTGCCCGCGCCTTGATCTCGGCGGCCGCGGCCGCCGCGCGCGCCGCTTCGGCGGCTTCGAGCGCGCGCACGTTGTTCTCCATTTCGGTGCGCGCTGTCGTCAGTTCGGTTTCGATCGCAGCCAGCCGGCCGCGCTCGGCGAGCCGCCGCGCCGCGCCGGTCGGCGCATGCGCCGCGGCGGCAAAGCCGTCCCAGCGCCAGGAGTCGCCTTCGCGCGTGACCAGCCGCTGACCCGGCTTGAGCAGGGCCGCGAGACGCGGCCCGTCGCCGCGCTCGACGACGCCGATCTGCGCAAGCCGCCGCGCCAATTCGGCCGGCGCCCGCACGAAGCCGGAAAGCGGCTGCGCGCCTTCGGGCAAAACCGGGTCGGACGGATCGATCGCCGCGCCCGCCCAGCGCATCGGTGCTGACTGATCGACCGGCGCATCGAGATCGTCGCCGAGCGCGGCGCCGAGCGCCTTTTCGTAGCCCTCGTTGACGCTGAGCGCGTCCATCACCGGCGGCCAGAGGTTCTTGCTTTCGACCGCCAGAAGCTTGCTGATGGTCTTGGCTTCGGTCTCGAGCCGCTGCACGCGCTTCTCGGCAGCGGCTAGCGGATTGCGCGCGGCGTCGATCTCATCGCGCGCGTGCGAGTGCGCGGCTTCCGCGGCGCGCGCACCCTCTTCGGCGTCGCCCAGCGCCGCTTGCGCCTGCGCCAAAGCTGCGGCCAATGCCGCGAGATCCGGAGCGCCGCTGTCGGAAGCGGCGAGGCCTGCCTCGATATTGGCAAGCTCCGCCTCAAGCCGCGCGGCGCGCTGCTCGTGATCGTGCAAGGCGGTCTGCAGTTGATTGCGGCGCGCCGTCAGATCGGCGAGCGCGCCGGTCAATTCGACAAAGGCTTTTTCGGAAGCCGCGAGTGCCGTTTCCGCGGCGGCAAGGCGGTCGTTGACGCCGCCCAATTGCGCGGCGCTCGCCTGCGCTTCGGTCTTGAGCGTCGCCTCCTCGGCGTCGAGCCGTTCCAGCGCGGCGGCGGCATCGGCGGCAAGGGTGCGCTCGCGCTGCAGATCGCTGGCATATTGCGCGAGCCGGCGATCGAGCTCGGCGATCCGCTCCTTCGCCAAGGCTTCCTCACGCTCGAGCGCATCGCGAGCGACGAGGAGACGCTGCAAGGTCGCTGCGGCCCTGGCTTCGGCTTCGCGCAAGCCCGGGAGCTCGGCCGCGACTTCCGCTTGTTTGGTGGTGGCGATTGTTTGCTCGCTGGTGCGCTCGGCGACGACGCGGACGGCTTCGTCCTTGGTGCGCTCCGCCTCTGCGGTTTCGAGCTTGGCGGCGGTCCAGCGTAGATGCAGCAGCAACGCCTCGGTGCGCCGCACCTGGCTGGAGATATTGCGATAGCGCACGGCCTGGCGCGCCTGGGTCTTGAGCGAAGCGACCTGGGCCGCGAGCTGTCCGATGACGTCTTCGACGCGCGCGAGATTGTGCTCGGCCGCCTTCAGCCGCAGCTCCGCCTCATGCCGGCGCACGTGCAGTCCGGAAATGCCGGCGGCTTCTTCGAGCAGACGGCGGCGCTGATCCGGCCGCGCCTGAATGATCTCGCCGATGCGCCCCTGGTGCACCAGCGCCGGTGAGCGCGAGCCGGTCGAGGCATCGGCGAACAGCACGTTGACGTCGCGCGCGCGCACCTCGCGGCCGTTGACGCGGAAGGTCGAGCCCTGCTCGCGCATGATCCGGCGCGAGACTTCCAAAGAGTCGTTTTCGTTGAAAGCCGCCGGCGCCTTGTGGTCGCCGTTGTCGATCACGACGCTGACTTCGGCGTGGTTGCGCGCCGGCCGTCCGGCGTTGCCGGAGAAGATCACATCGTCCATCTCGGCGGCGCGCATGGCCTTGTGGGAGGCCTCGCCCATGACCCAGCGCACGGCTTCCACCAGATTGGATTTGCCGCAGCCATTCGGGCCGACCACGCCGGTCAGTCCGGGTTCGATATCGAAGTCGGTCGGTTCAACGAAGGATTTGAATCCGATCAGACGCAGCCGCGTGAGCTTCATTCGCTTGTTTTGTCCATCTTGCCCGCTGCGGCCGGCGAAGGAATCCATCGACGGCTCAAGCCCTTGAGGGCTCACGCCGAAGGGGTGCCGCATCGGCGCGGAGAATGAATCGTCGTGCCGGTGAGCGCAACAGGGCTGCAGCGTTATCCAGACTTTCCGGCAAGGTGGCGCTGCCGCGGGTTCCGGCCGGCGGCTCGGGCGGCCGCCGGTAAAGCCGAAAAGCCCTTATCCATCCTTGAGATAGGGGTCGATCTCCTTGGCCAAGGCGTCGATCGTCTGGTCCCCGGTGAACTTCTTGCCGTTGATGAAAAAGGTCGGCGTGGAATTGACTCCGAGCTTCTCGGCGGCGCGATCGCGCACCTCCTGGATGCTATCCAGCACCTTCTGATTCGCCAGGCATTCGTCGAAGGTCTTCTGAGTGAAGCCGAATTGCTTGGCGATCTCGCGCAGCGGCTCGATCGGCTTTTCCACCATCCAGTCGCGCTGCTTGGCGAACAGCGTCTCGACTACCGGCATGAATTTGTCGTTGCCGGCGCAGCGCGCCAGCATGAAACCGGCTGCCGCCAGCGCATCGAGCGGAAATTCGCGGAAGATGAAGCGCACCTTGCCGGTATCGATGTAGCGCTTCTGCAGTTCGGGAAAGGTGTTCTCGGAAAAGTGCGCGCAATGCGGGCAGGTCATCGAAGCGTATTCGATGATGGTCACCGGCGCCTTGTCGGAACCGAGCACGATATCGCCGTCCGGGCCGGTCTTGGCGAGATCCGCCGGGTCCGCCTGGCCGGCATCGGCTCTGGCGAGCCGCCAAGGCGGTGCCACAACGGCTCCAGCGGTGCCGGCGAGGACCAGACCTGCGCTGGCCGAAAACAGGTGGCGACGGGTGAACGTCAAGGGAAACTCCTGATCCTTAATGGCCAGAGCGGGATGACTTTGTCTTCGAGTGGTCATCCGGCTCTAGCGTTTTGTTTGAGCATGATCTTTTCGGAAAGCCGGTTTCCACTTTTCCGGATCATGCTCTAAGCTGCAGCGGGAATGTGGCACCGGTGCGCCGTTCCGCCAAGGGCTAACGTCCGCGCCGGAGTAGTTGGGCGCAACACCTTCGCGCACAAGAGCTATCCACCAATAGCTATCCACCAATCATGGGCGTTTGACCGCGGCACCGAGCCGCGCCAGCGCCGCCCGCAGGTCATCGTCGGCGATCTCGGGCAGGCTTGCGGCGAGCCGCGCCGCGGCCGCGGCATCCGGCTTTCGCTCCGGCTTGCGCGATGCTCGCCGCAGCGGCGCTTGGCGCAACGCGATGCGCTCGATGGCGCGCCAGCCGAGGAAGCGATTGACCCGCTCGCAGATCACGCCCGCGAGGTGCTGAATCTCGATCGCCGCCGGGCCTTCGACACGAAGAACGAGCGTGCCCGGGGGACGCACCCCAGTGTCGTCCGGGCGCGGCCACTGAATCTTGATCGGCTCGCTGTGGGCTGCGATCTCGGCGCCGGCAATCTCCGGCCAGCGCGTGACCAGTTCGGCCGACGCAAAACCCTGCCGCGTAAAGGTATCGCCCACGACCTTGCCGAGGAGGTCGCGCAACGGCCGGGCAACGGGGCGGGAGGGCTTGTTCATCGTCATGCGAACTGTCATCCAGAGGACCATGACGGTAGCAGCCACGGCCACGCGCAAAAAGGCTTCCTCCGCCGGCGTGAGGGAGAAAAAGAAGAATGTCGCGGACTCCGCCGCGCTGCTCGCTTGGTACGATCGCCATCGCCGGACGTTGCCGTGGCGCGCAGCGAAAGGCGAACGCGCCGATCCTTATTGCGTCTGGCTATCCGAAATCATGCTGCAACAGACCACGGTGCGGGCGGTCGCGCCTTACTACGCGCGTTTTCTTGCGCGCTGGCCGGATGTACGCGCGCTTGCGGCCGCGCCGCTCGATGACGTGCTGAAAGGCTGGGCCGGCCTCGGCTATTACGCGCGTGCCCGCAATCTTCACGCCTGCGCGCGTGCAGTGGTCGAGCGTCACGCCGGCGCGTTCCCGGCGAGCGAAGACGAGTTGCGCGCGCTACCGGGCATCGGCGATTACACGGCGGCCGCCATCGCGGCGATCGCCTTCGACGTGCCGGCGAGCCCGGTGGACGGCAATATCGAGCGCGTCGTCGCGCGGCTCTTTGCTGTGGAGGACCCGATGCCGGGCGCAAAGCCTCGGCTGCGGCAGCTTGCGCGCTCGATCACGCCGCAAAAACGCGCCGGCGATTTCGCGCAGGCGATGATGGATCTCGGCGCCACCATTTGCTCGCCGAAGAAGCCGGCCTGCGCGCTCTGTTCCTGGAACGACAACTGTGCCGCTTTTGCGCGCGGTGACGCCGAGACATTCCCGCGCCGCACGCCGAAACGCGAAGGCGCTTTACGGCGCGGCGCGGCTTTCGTCGTGCGCCGCGCTGACGGCTATCTCCTGGTGCGCCCGCGCCCGGCCAAGGGTTTGCTCGGCGGCATGACCGAAGTGCCGACCACCGCATGGTCGGCGGATTTCGATGAGAGCGACGTGCTCACGCATGCGCCGATACTTTCTTCACCTCTCCCCGCCGGGGAGAGGTCGACATCCGGCGATAGCATCGCGGGATGTCGGGAGAGGGGGATCGCGTGGCGGCGCGTTGCCGGCGTGGTGCGGCATGTGTTCACGCATTTTCCGCTCGAGCTGTCGGTCTATGTGTCGGACGTCGCCGCAGAGACGCCTGCGCCGGACGGCGCGCGCTGGGCGAAGATTTCAGAGCTTGGCGGCGAAGCGCTGCCAAGCCTCATGCGCAAGGTCGTGGCGCATGCGCTCGAGCGAGTAGCCCGCATGAGCGAAGCGATATGCGGGATGGGATATGCGGAAAGAGCAATTTGGTTGAAGCGTTGATCCCGGATGTCGCTTGCGCTCATCCGGGCTACGGCCTCGAGCCCGTGAGCTACTCCACGCCCATCTCCGCCCGCACGCGGGCGCGCAAGGCGTCGATGACCGTCAGCCCCTGCGGCGTCTGCACATGCCAGAAGGTCCAGCCGTTGCAGGCTTCGAGACCCTGCGCCAATGCGCCGATACGGTGGATCGAGCCGACCGCTTCGCCAAGCGCGAGCGCCCCGTCGGCACGCACCAGGGCCTGATGCCGCTTCTTGGCGTCGACGAGCGTGATGCCTGGCACCACCAGCCCGCGCTCAACCAGCGCCGCAAACGGCACCCGCGGCGCTTCGCGCGCGGTCATGAAGGAGGCGAGTGCCGGCTCGGCCATCGGCTCGACCGCGGCGATGCGCTCTTCGGCCGCGGCCGCATATTGCGCCTCACGCTCGACGCCGACGAAGCGCCGGCGCAGCCGCCGCGCCACGGCGCCGGTCGTGCCGGTGCCGGAAAACGGGTCGAGTACCAGATCGTCCGGCCGCGACGCGGCGAGAATGATGCGCGCCAGCAGTGCCTCGGGCTTTTGCGTCGGGTGCAGCTTCTTGCCGTCGCCGCCTTTGAGCCGTTCCTCGCCGGTGCAGAGCGGAAAGAGCCAATCGGAGCGCATCTGAATGTCGTCGTTGCCGGCTTTCAGCGCCTCGTAATTGAACGTATAATTACGTTTCGAGGCATCGCGCGCGGCCCAGATCAGGGTTTCGTGCGCGTTGGTGAAGCGCCGGCCGCGGAAATTCGGCATCGGGTTCGATTTGCGCCAGACGATGTCGTTCAAGATCCAAAATCCGAGGTCCTGCAGGATCGTGCCGACGCGGAAAATGTTGTGATAGGAACCGATCACCCACAATGTCGCGTTCGGCTTCATCAGGCGGCGGCAGGCAGTGATCCAGGCGCGGGTGAAGTCGTCGTAGGCGGCGAAGCTCGAGAATTTGTCCCATTCGTCGTCGACCGCGTCGACGCGCGAATCGTCAGGACGCTTGAGATCGCCTTGGAGCTGAAGATTGTACGGCGGATCGGCAAAGACGAGATCGACCGAGGCGGCCGGCATTTTTGCCATTTCGGCAACGCAATCGCCGACCAGGATGCTGGGCGACGCGGCGGACTCAAAACTCACGCGGGGCGTCCTGAGGGACGCCCCGCGACGCGACACAACCATGACTCAGAACTCTGAACACAGGCGACGCGAGATCGGCGACGCGGGACCTACAACCGACAACAAGGATGATGCCGTCTCAAGGTAAAAATCGGCTTAATCAAAACGTCGTCCAACTAGGCAATAAATGCCGGGAAACATTTGGTTAATTCTGTCGCCTGGGTGACGTTTGCAACAATGGTAACACGCTGCGGCATCGCCGCCGCGAAGTTCGGAAAAGCAAAGAGGCGCCAGCAGGTATATGTTCGCGTGGCGCGGTTCGAATGAAATTCCTTGCGCGCACATGCGGCAGCCGCGTGGGACAGAAATAGGGGCTTAAGCAAATCGGTGGGCTTGTGATGGAACAAACAAGCGGCATCGGGCGATGGATTTGCGAAGGAGAATGAGCAATGCGTACCGATGATTTTCGTCCCAGTGACAATGTCGAGGACAATCGCGAAGCGCGCGGCGGCATACCCGGCGGAGCCGGTGGACTCGGCATCGGCACCATCGTCATTGTCGGTCTGATCAGCTGGTATTTCGGTATCGATCCGAGCGTGCTGCTCAATGGAGCGCAGATTCTCACCGGCGGCGGGACGAGCACCCAACAGAGCGGCACGGCGCCGCCGGTTACCACCGGCACGCCCAACGATCCGACCGGCAAGTTCGTCGCGCTGGTGCTCGGCGATACCGAAGACACGTGGAAGGAAATCTTCGCGGCCAGCGGTCGCACCTATCATCCGCCGCGGCTGCGCCTGTTCAGCGGCGCCGAGCAGGGCGGCTGCGGCCTGGCGCGCTCGGCCATGGGGCCGTTCTATTGTCCGAACGATCAGCGCGTCTATCTCGACACCGCATTCTTCGACGATTTGCAGAGGAAATTTGGCGGCTGCGCGAACAGCAACGCCTGCAAGTTCTCGGAGGCTTACGTGATCGCGCATGAGGTCGGCCACCACGTGCAGGACGAACTCGGCATTCTGCCGCGCGTGCGCCAGGAGCAGCAGGCTTCCGCCAGCAAGGCGCAGCAAAACGCACTGCAGGTACGCGTCGAGCTGCAGGCCGACTGCCTCGCCGGCATCTGGGCCAATCGCGCGCAGCGAAAGCACAATTTCCTCGATCCGGGCGACATCGATCAGGCGCTGCAGACCGCGTCTGCCATCGGCGACGACCGCCTGCAAAAAGAAACGCAAGGCTATGTCGTGCCCGACGCTTTCACCCATGGAACTTCGGAACAGCGCAAGCGCTGGTTCATGCGGGGATTGAAGGAAGGCGATATCGCCGCCTGCAACACTTTCGCGGCGAACCCGCTTTAGTGCTATCATTTGTTTTGTGCCCGCGTAGGCGGGAATCCAGAAGGCGCGCTTACATCCCGCCGTCGCGGGAGCAGCGGGCGTCTGGTCGCGTAAGGCTTACCCATGCCAGGGATCGACGACAGCAAACAATTCGTGCCGCTTAAGATCGCGGTGCTGACCGTTTCCGACTCGCGCAACCTCAAGGACGACAAGTCCGGCGCGCTTTTGGTGCAGCGGATCGGCGCCGCCGGCCATTTCGTCGCCGAGCGCAGCATCGTGCCGGACGATATCGAGGCCATTCGCGCGCGCGTCAAAGCCTGGATCGCCGATCCGGTGATCGACGTGATCATCACCACCGGCGGCACCGGCTTCACCGGCCGCGACGTCACGCCGGAAGCGGTCGAGCCGCTGTTTGAGAAAAAGATGGACGCCTTCTCGGCGCTGTTCCTGGTTGTCAGCTTTCAGAAGATCGGCACGTCGGCGGTCCAGTCGCGCGCCACCGCCGGCGTCGCCGGCGGAACTTACATTTTTTGTTTGCCGGGCTCGCCCGGCGCCTGCCGCGACGCCTGGGACGAAATCCTGGTGCATCAGCTCGACTATCGCTACGGGCCGTGCAACTTCGTCGAGATCATGCCGCGGCTCGACGAGCATTTGCAGCGCGAGAAGGCCAAAGGGGCGACGGTTTAGCACCGACTTTCCTCCCCCGCACGAAGTACGGGGGAGGGGGACCGCGCTAAGAGCGCGGTGGAGGGGGCAGGCTTGCTGAGAGCGACCCGACACTTGCCCCTACCGGCCCGCTTTCGCGGGCCACCTCCCCCGCGAGCGGGGGAGGAAAGTGCGCCCCGGAATGACGAGCCTCCTACAACTCCAAATCCCAGTGCTCGCTCACGACCGGGCGGCCCCAGCTCTCGTGCTGCTCCGAGCGCATCAATTTGAATCCGGCTTGCTGATAGATGTGGCGCGCGGCGGTGAGCACGCTGTGCGTCCATAGCGTCATCTTCCGGTAGCCGGCGTCGCGTGCAAAGCGAATGCATTCGTCGGTGAGGTGGCGGCCGAGCCCGAGCCCGCGCGCTTTCGGATCGACCAGCAGCAGGCGGATGCGCGCGACGGCCTCGGAATCCTTCGCCAGCATGATCGAGCCGACATTCTCGCCGTCCATCTCGGCGATCCAGCAGCGTTCGCGCCTCTCGTCGAATTTGTTGACGAAGTCGGCGACGATTTGCGCGCACACGCCTTCGAACGGCGCCACCCAGCCGTATTCCTGCGCGTAGAGCTCGGCGTGACGTCTGACGATCCAGCCGAAATCGCCGTGCCGCGGCGGGCGCAGGCTATAGCGGCGCTGCGGCGGCGAATTCTCCGGCGGCGCGGCGTCCAATAATTCTTCGATCGTTGCCATCGCCGCGATCAGCCGCGCCTCGTCGGCGGGCGATAGCCGGCCAAGCATTTCGGCGGTGGCGTGCTGCGAGCGCCGATCGAGCGGCACAAACGCTTTTCGCCCGCGCGCCGTCAGCGCCAGATGGCTTTGCCGGGCGTCGTTCGCTGAGGCCTTGCGTGCGATCAGCCCGCGCTTTTCGAAGCTGCGCAGCGTGCGGCTCAGATAGCCGGCGTCGAGATCGAGCGCGCGGCCGATATCGGTTGCGGTCGGCGCGCCGCCTTTGAAAATCTCGTAAAGGACGCGTGCTTCGGCAAGCGAATAGGGACTGCCGAGATAGGTCTTGCGCAGCACGCCGAGCTGGCGCGTGTAGAAGCGATTGAAGCGCCGCACCCGGGCGATGCGATCGGGGCTTACCCGATCCTCCGCCCGATCCTTCTCGCGATCTTTGGCGGCGGCCCGTTCGCTACGCGGGCGTTTGCCTGCGCGGCTTCGCTCAGCGCTTCTTCGATCTGTGCTTCCCGACATGGAAGCAACCTCGGCTAGATACTTGACTAAGTCAAGTATTAGTCCGGAATGCCCGGGTCGAGAATCTTGCAAGGCGGCGCCGGCCGATGCGGCGGAGAAGATCGCGTTCCGGATCGGCCGCACGCTCGGAATGGCCGCCGGTCCGGTGATAGAAATCCGCCGCGATGACGAGGCCTTGCTCCGGCAGAAGCCGCGTACCGACGGTGCTGGCAACGAGCGCTATCGCTTCGCGCAACGCCGATTGCGCCGGTAACGCGCGCCGGAAGACGGCGGCGTGAAAGTCGCGCACCGGCCGCTCGACGAAACTGCGCATTTCCCCGATCCAGGGAGTGTCGAGCACGATCCCCGGCTGCAGGAACAGAAGCCATGGCGCGCGCGCGACATCCGCGGCCGCGTGCAGCCGGCGGCCGAGCGGCTCGTCGGCGGCAAGAAGCTTGCAGCCGGCAATATCCGCGACCGCCGGTGTGTCGTCGCGCGATCCGGCGTCGGCGATGAGCACTTCCGTGATGAGGCCCGAGGTCGCGCCCGGCACCAGGGCGGCGAGCGTCCGCACCAACGGCCGTTCCGAATCGCGGGTCGCGATGATCACACTCAGCATTCGCTACCGATCGCGCCCCGGGCAGTGCTTGGTCGGGAAGTCCAGCGCGATGCTTTACGGCGCTTGCCGCCCCTTTCCAACCTTTTCCGCATGCTCACGGTAAGTTGTTCTTGTTTTGTTCTAAGCGACGCGCTACCTTCTTGTCATGACCCGATCGTCCGCATTGAGACGCCCGCCGGCGCCGCTGCCCTCAGCGCCGGCGGGCGAGGCAGGTGGCGCCGTCGAGCGCGACCGCCGGCGCGGCCGCGGCGCCCATTCGAATGCGTCCGGCCGCTATGAGCCGCTCGCGCGCGTCGCCTTCGACGACGGCTGGGAAAAGATCGAGGACCTGCCGCCGTTCAAGACGACGGTGACGGTCGATGCCACCCGCAAGATCATCACCCGCAACGACTCGCCCGACATTTCCTTCGACCGCTCGATCAATCCCTATCGCGGCTGCGAGCACGGCTGCGTCTATTGCTTCGCGCGGCCGACGCACGCCTTTCTCGGGCTGTCACCCGGGCTCGATTTCGAATCGAAGCTTTTCATGAAGCCGAGCGCGCCGGAGCTTTTGGAGCGCGAATTGTCGGCGCCGGGCTATGTGCCGAAAGTCATCGCCATCGGCACCAACACCGATCCGTATCAGCCGATCGAGCGCCGCCATCAGATCATGCGCCGCATCCTGGAAGTGCTGGAGCGCGCCGGCCATCCGGTCGGCATCGTCACCAAGTCGGCGCTGGTGCTGCGCGACCTCGATATTCTCGCCCGCATGGCCAAGCGCGATCTGGTCAAGGTGGCGATCTCGGTGACGACGCTCGATGCAAAGCTCGCGCGCACCATGGAGCCGCGCGCCTCGACGCCGCCGCGCCGGCTCGACGCGCTGCGGCAATTGGTCAAGGCCGGCGTGCCGGCTTCGACGCTGGTGGCGCCGGTGATTCCCGCGCTCAACGATGCCGAGATCGAGCGCATCCTCGATGCGGTCGCGGCAACCGGCGTGCGGCACGCGGGCTATGTGCTCCTTCGCCTGCCGCTCGAAGTGCGCGATCTGTTCCGCGAATGGCTGGTGGCGAATTTCCCCGACCGCTATCGGCACGTCTTCAAGCTCATCCGCGATATGCGCGGCGGTAAGGATTACGACTCCACGTTCGGCACGCGCATGACCGGCCAAGGGCCGATCGCCTGGATGATTGGCCGCCGCTTCGAAATCGCCTGCGAGCGGCTCGGCTTCAATGTGACCAGCGTCAAGACCACCACCGAGCACTTCCGCCCGCCGCTGCCGAGCGCCGAACAGCTGAGCTTGTTTGGGTGAGATCGTAGCCCGGATGAGCGAAGCGACATCCGGGGACGGGCTTGAAGATGGTAGGATATCGCCGAAACAGAGTTGAAGGCGGACTTTATTTTTTCACACTAGCACTGGCAGATCGCCGGTCCACGACACTCGTCACTCGTAGTGTTGCTCTACGCGAAGCCTTTCGCGTGGCGCGGAGAGAGAGGCCGTTTGCGATCGAGGCGATTGTGATTCTGCCAGACCATCTTCATGCGATCCTCGCCTTGCCAGAAGGAGATGCCGACTATTCGGGAAGGTGGCGGCGCATCAAAGGACATTTCAGCAGCGCGTTGCTCACGTCGGGGATGCCGATCCGGCGATATAGCAACGGCGATCTCGCGCTTTGGCAGCGGCGTTACTGGGAGCACACGATCCGCAACGAAACCGATTTCGCCCGACACGTTGATTATATTCACTATAATCCCGTCAAGCATGGTCTCGTCGTACGCGTCTGCGATTGGCCGCACTCGTCTTTTCATCGCTATGTGCGGCGCGAATTGCTGCCGCAAGACTGGGCTGGTGACGCCAATGAGCCTCCCTTAGAGTTTGGGGAACCAGGAAGGCCGCTCTCTGAGAATGGCGTCCAATAATGCGTAATCGGCACAAGTGCGTCGACTTGGTGAGAACGACATGGAGGCCGTCCCGGATGTCGCTTCGCTCATCCGGGCTACGACTATCCCCGTAATCCTCCAACTCGTCCGTTGCGCGTTGCGGAGGCCACCGCGCCGTGGTCAACATGGCGGCATGAGTCGCACCGCAAAAGCCGCGCGCCTGCCGCTGGACGAGGAAATTCTCCGGCCGACCTTCCGCCGCGAACGCGCGGCGCTCAAGCGTGGCGTCTGGCCGGTCGCCGGCTGCGATGAGGCCGGCCGCGGTCCGCTGGCCGGGCCGGTCGTCGCCGCCGCGGTCATTCTCGACCCGGACAATGTGCCGCGCGGGCTCGACAACTCAAAAAGGCTCACGCCGGAGCGGCGAGAGGTGCTGTACGAGCGCATCTGCGCGCGCGCGCAGGTGGCGGTCGCGCTGGCGCCGCCGTGGCGCATCGATCGCGACAATATCTTGCGCGCTTCGCTGTGGGCGCTGGCGCGCGCGGTCGCCTCGTTGCCGGTCAAGCCGCAGCTTGTCTTTGTCGACGGCCGCGACCGCATCAATGCCGGTTGCGATTGTCAGGCGGTCATCGGCGGCGACGGCTTGGTCGCCTCGATCGCCGCTGCCTCGATCGTCGCCAAGGTGACGCGCGACCGCCTGATGACGCGGCTCGGTGCCGCGCATCCGGGTTACGGTTTCGAACGCCATATGGGCTACAGCGTGCCCGAGCATTTCGCTGCGCTCGACCAACTCGGTCCGACTATCCATCACCGCCGCTCTTTCTCGCCGGTCGCCGGTGCGCTCGGCCTTCTCGACGACGAGACCGACGATCTCGCCGCCGCCGTTTTGCCGTTGTAGCTAGCCGGACTTATGCAGAACGCTCCAAGCGTTTGCTGCACGTCGTTATTCTGACGCCGGCGGAAGGCCGGAGCGCGGAAACCTTAAGCCGCTGTTTTGCGGTTTGCCTTCGGTACTTCGTAGTGTGAGCATTGGGGTTGAAGGATTGCGGCCGTTGCTCGCTACGCTCACCCTGGCGGAATGACCTAAGGCTCGATGTTTTACGTCCCCCTTTACATTGAAGCGTTGCGCTCGCGTCCGCGGCCGGTTTTCTGGGTTGCGGTCTTGGCGCAGGCGGCGCTGTGGTTGGCGGTGCCGACGCTGTTCTATGCCGCGCCGCCCGGCGATCTGGCGCACTTGCTCGCGGTCGCGCACGATCCGCCGCTCCGCCCGGATGTCGGCCCGCCGCTTGCTTATTGGCTGGCTGACTTCGCGTTCCGCAGCGCCGGGATGTTCGGCATCTATCTATTGGCGCAAGTGTGCGTGGTCGCGGCCTTTTGGTGCGTCTTCGCGCTCGGCCGCGCGATGGTCGGCCCGACCCACGCGGTCATGGCCGTTCTGCTGATGGCCGGCATCTTCACGTTCGGCGTGCCCACGCCGGAATTCGGGCCGGCGATCCTCGCCATGCCGTTTTGGGCGGCCACCGCCTTGTTATATTGGCGCGCGGTGACCGAAAAGGGCCGGGCCTATTGGTACGCCTTCGCAGCTGCGGCGGCCTGCCTTTTGATCGCCACGGAATACGCACTCATTTTCGTCGCCGTGCTGATCCTGTTCACGATCGCGAGCCGGCGCGGCCGCGCGGCGGCGCAGACGTTCGAGGCGTGGATCGCCTGGGCCGCGGTCGCCGGAATGGTGTACGTACACTTCGAGTTTCTCGAGCGCGCCGGCTTCGCTTTGAAGCCGACGATCGAGCGGCTGCGCATCGCGGGCGCCGCCGCCGGCAACACGGAAGCCTGGTTCGAGCTCGTCGGCCTGCTTCTTCTTGCGCACGCCGGCCTGATCGTGCTTGTTGCGCTCGCTTCCGGATGGCCGCGCGCGGGCTCGGCACCCGCGCCGGCGATCGCGCGGGCACCGGTGACGCCATCGACGCTGAACTTTGTGAAGATCTTCGCCTTCGGTCCCGTCTTGCTGACGACGATCGTTGCCGTCCTCGCGAGCTTTCGTCTGGCGATCGCCGACGCGGCGCCGCTTCTCCTCTTCTCCGGTCTCGCCGTCGTGGTCTTTGCCGGCAATAGCATCGAGCTGCACCATCAACGCATTCTCGGCATGGCCTGGGCCGCGCTGTTGGTTGCGCCCGCTGTTCTCGCGCCGATCGCCATCGTGGTCTTGCCTTGGGCCACGGGCTCGGAGCTGAAAGTCGCGCAGCCCGCGACCGCCATGGGCAAGTTCTTTGCCGAGAGCTTTGCGCGCCGCACCGGCCGGCCGCTGACGATCGTCGGCGGCGATCAGCGCGTCGCCGAGCTTGTAGCGGTCGGCGCGCCGAGCCGCCCGAACGTCTATTTCGACGCCAATCCGGCGCCGGGATCGCGCCTCAACGCCGATGCCGTTCGCGCCAACGGCGCAGTGATCGTCTGGCCAGCTGCCGACACCAATCCGGCGCCGCCGCCGGAGATCAAAGCGCGCTTCCCCGATCTCGTTCCCGAGGTGCCGCACGCGTTCGCTCGGCCGGTGCGCGGCCGGCTGCCGCCGTTATTGATCGGCTGGGGCGTAATCAGGCCGGCGGATGCTGCGGGCGCCGCGCACTGATTTGGCAAAAGCTGCGGTCGTCAGCTCGCCAGCGCTTTTTTCAGCGCCAGGAAGTCGCGCCAGGCGAGCCGCTTCTGCAGCGGGCTGCGCAGCAGGAAGGCCGGATGATAAGTCGGAAGCGCGCGGATTTCGCGGCGTCCGGTGTCGAACTTGAACCAGCGCCCGCGCGTGCGCGTGATGCCTTCCCGGGTGCCGAGCAGCGTCTGGGTCGAAGGCTGTCCGAGGCAAACAAGAATATCCGGATCGGCAAGCTCGATCTGGCGCAGCAGGAAGGGCAGGCAGATGGCGCTCTCATGCGGCGTCGGCGTGCGGTTGCCGGGCGGGCGCCATGGCACGATGTTGGCGATATAGGCTTGCGTCCGGTCGAGCCCGATCGCCTGCATCATCAGGTCGAGCAATTTTCCCGAGCGGCCCACAAAGGGTAGGCCGGCGATGTCCTCGTCGCGGCCCGGCGCCTCGCCGACAAACATGACGCGCCCTTTCGGATTGCCGTCGGCAAAGACGAGCTGGGTCGCGGTCGTGCGCAACATGCAGCCCTCGAATGTCTGGAGCAGCGCGTGCAGTGCCTCCAGGCTTTCCGCGCCTTTCGCCGCCGCACGCGCCGACATGACCGCGGCTTCGGCGGACGGCGGCGCCGCAGCGATCGCGGCGGGCGCACTTATGCCGCTCCCTCCTGCCTTGCGGGCGAGGGACGGGGAGGGGGGCACTTGCTCACCGGGAAACGCTTCGGCCGGGGAGGACGCCGCCGCTCTTCGGTGCCGGCCGATCGAATTCATCCGCAAAGCGGTCGATCGCCTCGTCGCCGAGGAGCGCATCGACCCCGGCATCGCGATAGAAGGCGAGAAGCTCGCGCGTGTTTCTGTTTAGCGAAGCCATGGCCGCAAGTTATGGACGATCCCTTGCGTCTGTGCGAGGGAACAATGGAATACCCTCTTTCGCGCCGATTGTGGAGCAGGCCAATTCTGGAGCAGGCCAATTCTGGAGCAGGCTATGAGTGCAGCAGACCTTCCCGCCCGCGAAGCGATGGAGTTCGACGTGGTGATCGTCGGCGCCGGGCCGGCGGGCCTTGCGGCCGCGATCAAGCTCAAGCAGATCGCGCCGGACGTTTCGGTCGTGGTGGTGGAGAAGGGCTCGGAGGTCGGCGCGCATATTCTGTCCGGTGCGGTCATCGATCCGATCGGTCTCGATCGGCTGCTCCCCGAATGGCGCAGCGACCAGGCGCCGGTGCACACGGCGGTGAGTTCCGATCGCTTCTATGTGCTCGGGCCCTCGGGCGCCGTGCGGCTGCCGAACTTTGCGATGCCGCCGCTGATGAGCAATCACGGCAACTTCATCGTCTCGCTCGGCGACGTATGCCGCTACCTCGCGCAAAAGGCGGAAGCACTCGGCGTCGAGATCTATCCGGGCTTTGCTGCCGCCGAGCTCTTGTTCGAGGGCGATGCGGTCGCTGGCGTCGCGACCGGCGACATGGGCATTGGCAAGGACGGGCAGCAAAAATCCGGCTTCACGCGCGGCATGGAACTGCGCGCCAAATACACGCTGCTCGCCGAAGGCGCGCGCGGCAGTCTTTCGAAGACGCTGATTGCGCGTTTCGGGCTTGCGCAAGATCGCCAGCCGCAGAAATACGGCATCGGATTGAAGGAGCTGTGGCAGGTCACGCCGGAGAATTTCCAGAGCGGGCTTGTTCAGCACACCATGGGCTGGCCGCTCGGCAACAGCGTCGGCGGCGGCTCGTTCCTCTATCATTTCGGCGACCATCTGGTGTCGGTCGGTTTCGTCGTTCATCTCAACTACGACAATCCGTATCTCTCGCCGTTCGAGGAATTTCAGCGGTTCAAGACCCATCCGCTGGTTCGCGGCACCTTCGCCGGCGGCAAGCGCATTTGCTACGGCGCGCGCGCGCTCACTGAAGGCGGCTGGCAGTCGGTGCCGAAGCTTGTCTTCCCGGGCGGCGCGCTCATCGGCTGCGCCGCCGGCTTCATGAACGTGCCACGCATCAAGGGGAGCCACAACGCCATGCTGTCCGGCATGCTGGCGGCGGAAGATGTCGCCGCTGCGCTTGCCGTGGGCCGCGCCCATGATGAGCTGTTGGACTACGACGCGGCCTGGCGCCCTTCGCCGATCGGGCACGACCTCTGGCGGGTGCGCAACGCCAAGCCGCTTTGGTCGAAGCTCGGAACCATCGCCGGCGTCGCGCTCGGCGGCTTCGATATGTGGACCAACACGCTCGGCTTTTCGCTTCTCGGCACGCTCGGCCATGGCAAACCGGATTTTGCCTCGCTCAAGCCTGCCGCCAGGTGCCGGCCGATCGCTTACCCGAAGCCGGATGGCAAGCTCACCTTCGACCGGCTGTCGTCGGTTTATCTGTCCAACACCAATCACGAAGAGGATCAGCCGGTGCACCTCGTGGTGCACGATGCCGCCCTGCAGAAATCCTCCGAGCACGACGTTTATGCCGGGCCATCGGCGCGCTATTGCCCGGCCGGCGTCTACGAATGGGTCGAGGAGGCGGGCAAGCCGCGCTACGTGATCAACGCGCAAAATTGCGTCCACTGCAAAACGTGCGACATCAAAGATCCGAACCAGAACATTAACTGGGTGCCGCCCGAAGGTGGGGGCGGACCGAACTATCCAAATATGTGATGAGGCGACGGTCCCGGCGGGCTGGAACATTGAAACTGCCGCGATTTCGCCTCCCTTGCGGCCTAAGTGTCCTTGCAGGGGCATGGCAAAAGGATCATTCTCGCGCCCACGCGCGCTGCGGGGGCGATTCCCCGTTTGCCCAACATTTCGTTCGCCAGTGGACGATCCAGACTCGCCGATGGAGATATCGTGATCAACACGCTGCCGCTGCGGCACGCCGCCTTTGCCGGCGCCGCCATGCTGTTCGGGCTGCAATCCGCGCTCGCGACGGAAACACCGACGACACAGGACCTCGTGCACGCGACGGCCTCGGGCAGCTATCTCGCCGCCCGGCATGCCGGCACCGAGCGCGATTCGGCGACCGCGGCCGCTTATTACCTCAACGTGTTGAAGTCAGACCCGCGCAATGCGGAACTGCTCAGCCGCACCTTCCTGTCCGTGCTCACCGAGGGCGATATCGAGGAGGCCGGCCGCCTCGCCGACCGTCTGGTGCAGGTCGATCGCAGCGATCGGATCGCGCGGCTTGTGCTCGGCGTGCGCGCGCTCAAGCAGAAGCAATATGCGCTGGCGCGGCAGAATTTCGCGCAATCGATCCGCGGCCCGGTTACCGATCTTACCGCCACGCTGCTGACGGCCTGGGCCTATGCCGGCGCCGGCGATTCGCATGCGGCAGTCGACACGCTCGACCGGCTCTCCGGGCCGGACTGGTATTCGATCTTCAAGGACATGCATGCCGCTTTGATCCTCGATCTCGCCAACAACAAAAAGGACGCCGCCAAACGCTACGAGCGCGCCTATAAGGCGGACGCAGTCGCGGTGCGCAACGTCCAAGCTTATGGCCGCTTCCTGTCGCGCAACGGCAACAAGGACGAAGCGCTCAAGATCTACAGCGAGTTCGAAAAGACCGTTCCCAATCATCCGGTGATCGTGGAAGAAGCAAAACAGGTCGCGGCCGGCGAGAAGCTGCCGCTGCTCGTCGAACTCGGCCCAAGCCGGCGCCGCCGAGGCGTTGTACGGCCTCGGTTCTTCCATCGGCCGCCGCGGCGGCGAAGATCTCGCGCTGGTCTATCTGCATCTCGCGCTTTATCTCGAGCCGAACCATCAGATGGCGATGCTGTCGCTCGCCGATCTGTACGAGGCGCTCAAGAAGCCGGATCTGGCGATCAAGATCTACGACAAGATCCCGCAATCCTCGCCGCTGCATCGCAACGCCGAGATTCAGATCGCGTCCGATCTCGACGCGCTCGATCGCAACGACGAGGCCAAGAAGCGCCTCGAAAAACTGGTCGCCGATCATCCGAAGGACAACGAAGCGATCCTGGCGCTGGCCAACATCCTGCGCGGCCGCAAGCAATTCGCCGAATGCGCCGATGCCTACAGCAAGGCGATCGCCAACATTCCGACGCCCGAGAAGGCGAATTGGGTGGTGTTCTATTTCCGCGGCATTTGCTACGAGCGCTCCAAGCAATGGCCGCAGGCCGAAGCCGATCTGAAAAAGGCGCTGCAGCTTTATCCCGACCAGCCGCTGGTGCTGAACTATCTCGGCTATTCCTGGATCGACCAGGGCGTCCATCTCGACGAGGGCATGAACATGATCCGCCGCGCCGTCGAGCAGCGGCCGGATGACGGCTACATCGTCAATTCGCTCGGCTGGGCGAATTTCCGCATCGGCAATTACGACGAAGCGGTGAAGGATCTCGAGCGCGCCGTCGAGCTCAAGCCCGACGATCCGACGATCAACGATCATCTCGGCGACGCCTATTGGCGGGTCGGCCGCGTGCTGGAAGCGCGCTTCCAATGGACGCACGCACGCGATCTGAAGCCCGAGCCGGAAGATCTGCCGAAGATCGAGGTCAAGCTCAAATCCGGGCTGCCCGATGACACCTCGTCCGCGGCCGATGCTGCCAAGACCAAGAAGGTCGGCAACGGCGGTTGAGACTTGTCTGCGCCCGTTCTCCTGGCCGATCACGCGCCGGCGAAAGTCAACTTGACGCTGCGCGTCCTGGCGCGCCGCGCTGACGGTTACCACGAGCTGGAAAGCCTGGTGGTGTTCGCCGATTTCGGCGACCGCTTGAGCTTTTCCCGTGGCGGCGATTTGGTGCTGACGGTGCACGGGCCGAGCGCGGCGGCGGCCGGCGAAGGCGGCGACAACCTGGTGCACAAGGCCGCGCGTGCGCTCGCCGCGCGGCGTCCCGGCCTCGCGCTGGGCGCTTTCGATCTCGACAAAAGGCTGCCGGTCGCGGCAGGCCTTGGCGGCGGCTCGTCCGATGCGGCGGCGGCGTTGCGCCTTCTGGCCGAGGCGAACGGCATCGCGCGCGACGATGCGGATCTCCATGCCGCGGCACGCGCCACGGGCGCCGACGTGCCGGTCTGCCTCGATCCGCGCCCGCGCATCATGCGCGGCATCGGCGAACGACTGTCGGCGCCGCTTGCGCTGCCGCCGCTGCCGGCGGTGCTGGTCAATCCCGGCGTGGCGTTGCCGACCAAGGCGGTCTTCGCCGGCTGGAAGGCTTCGCCGGCGGCTGCGACCGCACTCGACGAAGCGGCGCTCGCAAAGCTCACGAGCGCGCGCGAACTGGTACGGCTTGTGGCCGAACAGACCAACGACCTGGAGCCGCCTGCCATCGCGCTGCAGCCGTCGGTCGCGGATGTGCTGGCCGCTTTGCGCGAACGTCCTGGCTGCGCGCTGGCGCGCATGTCCGGCTCGGGCGCGACCTGCTTCGGATTGTTCGGCACGCCCGATGAGGCGGCGGCGGCGGAAAAGGCTCTCTCCGTGAAGCAGCCCACGTGGTGGGTGAAGGCGACGACCTTGGGCGGGCGATGACACCGAGTCCAAAAAATCGAAATCGCGTTAAGTCGGCAGGCTCCCTCCGCTCGTCCCCGCGAAGGCGGGGACCCAGAAGGTCAGTCTCAAGCCTGACGCGTCGCACTGGCTTCCCGCTTGCGCGGGAATGAGCGGAAATAAGTCAGCCTGAACGAGTTGTGCATTAATGCGTGCGCGCGATGCAGAAGTCGACCGCCTCGGCCAGCGCCGACTTCATCTTCGAATCGGGAAATAGCGCGAGCGCGTCGCGCGCGATGGCGCCGTAGTGATGCGCGCGGCCGATCGTGTCTTCCAGCGCGCGGTGCTTGATCATCAGCCCGATGGCGTGTTCGAGATCGGCGTCGGTCGCTTCGCCGCGCTCGAGCGTGCGCCGCCAGAATTCGCGCTCGGCGTCGCCGCCGCGGCGGAAGGCGAGCACGACGGGCAGCGTGATCTTTCCTTCGCGAAAATCGTCGCCGACATTCTTGCCGAGCTTGGCGGCCGCGCCGCCATAGTCGAGCACGTCGTCGACCAATTGGAAGGTGATGCCGAGGTTCATGCCGAACGAGCGGCACGCGGCCTGCTCGGCCTTCTGCCGCGTCGACAGAACCGGCCCGACTTCACAAGCGGCGGCGAACAATTCGGCGGTCTTGGCGCGGATCACGGCGATGTATTCGTCCTCGGTGGTCGCCGTGTTCTTGGCGACCGCAAGCTGCATCACCTCGCCCTCGGCGATCACCGCCGCCGCCGACGAGAGAATTTCCAGCGCCTTGAGGCTGCCGACCTCGACCATCATCTTGAACGCCTGGCCGAGCAGGAAATCGCCGACCAGCACGCTTGCCTCGTTGCCCCACAGCATGCGGGCGGCGAGCCGGCCGCGGCGAAGCTCGCTTTCGTCCACCACGTCGTCGTGCAAGAGCGTCGCCGTATGCATGAACTCGACCGCGGCGGCGAGCTTGATGTGACCGTCGCCGCCGTAGCCGGTGAGCCGCGCCAGCGCCAAGGTCAGCATTGGCCGCAGCCGCTTGCCGCCCGAACTGATCAGGTGGTTCGCCACCTCGGGAATCATCGTCACCTCGGAGCCGGTGCGCGTCAGGATCACGCCGTTGACGCGTTCCATATCCGCGCTCACGAGGTCGACCAGCGGATCGATCGATGGCTTTTCCGGACTTTCAAAGGGGACGACGACAGCCACGCAATATTCTCCATGCAGGACGGGCGACAATAGAAACGCTATGGTGACGCGGCAAGTATATCGAGGGTCGCATGCAGGGCCTGGCTGCGCTTGGTTTGGTCCCGTCGGCGTCGATCGCGCTTTAAGCACGTGTGAAAGGGGCCAAGAAGGGGCCGAGAGAGCTTATGTCAAGCGGCGAATCTGTTGCCGAAAATGTGATCGACGCTGACCATCAGGTGGCAGTCTTGGTGCCTTGCTACAACGAAGAGCATGCGGTCGCCAAGGTGGTCGCTGATTTTCGTGCGGCGCTGCCGGCGGCGGCGGTCTATGTCTACGACAATAATTCGACCGACAAGACCGTGGAGGTGGCGCGCAGCGCCGGCGCCATCGTGCGCCGCGAGACCTATCAGGGTAAAGGTCACGTCGTGCGGCGGATGTTCAACGACATCGAAGCCGACATCTACGTGCTGGTGGATGGCGACGCCACCTACGACGCGGCGAGCGCGCCCGCCATGGTGGGCAAGCTCCTCGCCGAGCGTCTCGACATGGTGGTGGCGACGCGCGTCGAGCGCGAACAAGCCGCGTATCGCGCCGGCCACCGCGCTGGCAACCGTATCCTTACCGGCTTTGTCGCACATATGTTCGGCCGGTCCTTCACTGATATCTTGTCGGGCTACCGGGCGTTCTCGCGGCGCTTCGTCAAATCGTTTCCGGTGCTGTCCGGTGGTTTTGAAATCGAGACCGAGCTCACCGTGCATGCGCTCGAGCTGGAATTGCCGGTCGGCGAAGTTTCGACGCCGTATTATTCGCGCCCGCTCGGCTCCACCTCGAAGCTGTCCACCTGGCGCGACGGCTATCGCATTCTCTGGACGGTGCTGAAGCTCTATCGCGCCGAGCGGCCGCTGTCGCTGTTCGGCGCCTTCGGGATCGCGCTCGCCATCGTGTCGGTCGGCCTCGCCATCCCGATTTTCATCACGTACGTGCAGGAAGGACTGGTGCCGCGCTTCCCTACCGCCGTCTTGTCGACCGGCCTCATGCTGCTTGCATTCCTGTCGATTGCGGTCGGCCTCATCCTCGACACCGTCACGCGCGGCCGCCGCGAGCTCAAGCTTCTTGCTTATCTCGCCTTGCGCGCGCCGGGCGAAGAGCGGCGGCGGAGCTGAACATGCGCGAGCTTGTGCGTACCAACGATGCGGTGCTGATCACGGCGATCGAAGCGTTGCTCAACGGCGCGCAGATCAAGCACCTGGTGGTGGATCGCAATATGAGCGTGCTGGAAGGCTCGATCGGCATTTTCCCGCGCCGCATTCTGGTCGCCGAGGACGAGTTCGATGCGGCGCGGCGGCTTCTCGAAGAAGCGGGCTTCGCGGACGAGCTCCGGCCCGATGGGCGTTGAACACGCTGACGTGACGGAAGACGCCGTGCTGGGCGGCCGGCTTGTTCTGCGCCAGCCGCGCAAAGGCCATCGCGTCGGTCACGACGCTATTCTCCTTGCTGCGGCCTGCTCGGCACGTCCGCGCGAGCGGCTGATCGAACTCGGCGCCGGCGTCGGTGCGGCGGGGCTTGCGGTCGCCCGCCGCGTGAATGATCTCGCGCTCACCTTGATCGAGATCGATCCCGCGCTGGCGACGCTTGCGCGCGACAACGCCGAGCGGAACGGACTTGCCGAACGCACGCGCGTCGTTTGCCTCGATGTCACAGCTTCGCAGGAAGCTTTCGCCGCCGCTGGCATCTCAGCGGACGCGGCGGACCATGTGCTGATGAATCCGCCATTCAACGCCGCGCACAATCCGTCGCCGGACGGCGGCCGCAGGCTTGCGCATGTCGGTACGCTCGAGACGCCGCGGCTTTGGGTCGATACCGCCGCATGGCTTCTTCGCCCGGCCGGCGTTCTCACGCTGATCTGGCGGGCCGACGCACTCGATGCGGTGCTCACTGCACTCGCTGACGATTTCGGCGGCATTGGCATTTTGCCGATCCATCCAAAGCCGGCGGCGCCGGCGATCCGAGTGCTGGTCCGCGCCGCCAAGCAAAGCCGCGCGCCGCTCGCGTTGCTGCCGGGTTTGGTGCTGACAAACGGCGATGGGCAGCCGACGCCGGCCGCGGAAGCGATCTTGCGCGAGGGCGCAGTGCTCGCGTTGGCTGAAGTCCAATAGCAATCCGCTCAGTCCTTCAGGGGGACGAGCGGAAGGAGAATGTTGGAGGCGGCGGCGCGGCCGCCGCGGTCAGATGCTCGCGGTGACCAATTCGCTCGGCACCGGCGCGGGCGGCAGTGGCGTGAGTGCCTTGGCCGGCCGGCGCAGCGGGAGGTAGGAAACGCCAACGATGACGCTGATCAGCATAAGCAGGACGTAAATTTTCATTGCCCTTCCACCCACACGGACATTGCGGCAAGTAAGAGGCCGTGCGGTTAACAATCGATTACTTGAGCGTGAGCGAGCCGCATCCTATGTGGGAGCTATGACCGAGCCAGGGACGGGCAATCGCCTGAAAGTCGGGGTCACGCGCGCCGCATCGGCGCTGCGGGAACTTGTTCCGCAACGTTTCCGCCGCGATCGGCCCGTGGTTCCGGTGCTGCGGCTCGCTGGCGTGATCGGAATTTCCTCGGTGTTACGGCCGGGCCTGACCATGGCCGGGGTCGCGCGCTCGCTCGATCGCCTGTTCGGCGTTCGCAACGCGGCCGCGGTGGCGCTGGTCATCAATTCGCCGGGCGGCTCGCCCGCGCAGTCGCATCTGATCTTCCGCCGCATTCGCGATTTGGCGCAGGAAAATAGCCGCAAGGTCATCGCCTTCGTCGAGGATGCCGCGGCCTCAGGCGGCTATATGCTCGCCTGCGCCGCCGACGAGATCGTTGCCGATCCAAGTTCCGTCGTCGGCTCGATCGGCGTGGTCGGCGGCTCGTTCGGTTTCGACAAGCTGATCGCCAAGATCGGCGTCGAGCGCCGGCTCTATACTTCCGGCGAACACAAGGCGATGCTCGATCCGTTCCTGCCTGAGGATCCGGATGACGTCGAACGGCTCAAGCACTTGCAGCGTGAAATCCACGACGATTTCATCGCGCTGGTGAAGTCGCGCCGCGCCGGCAAGCTCAATGGCCCCGAAGAAAGCCTGTTCTCCGGCGAGTATTGGACCGGCCGCCATGCGCTAAGTCTCGGGCTGGTCGACGCGATCGGCGATCTACGCTCGGTGCTGCGGGAACGCTTCGGCGACAAAGTCTATATGCCGCTGATCACGCCGGAGCGAGGCTTTCTCGGCCGCCGCGCTTTCGGTATCGGGCCCAACGCCTTGATGGGACTCCATGCCGCTCCCCTCGGCCTCGCGGACGACATGATTTCGGCGCTTGAAGCCCGTGCGCTATGGGCCCGCTACGGGCTTTAGTGCGACCCCCGTTTTCGGGTACACTACCCGCGGGGGCGGCAAGCGTACGGAGATGACGATGCCGGTCTTCGCCTTCGCTTTCGGATTGGTGGGCACAGCCGTGATCCTGCGCTGGTGCCTTCGCGAGGTCAGGCGCGTCAACGCCGATCTCGAAACGCTGCGCGCACGGGCCGAGCCGGTCGATCGCAAGACGATGCCGACGCTCAAGGCCGATCCGCGCACCGGCGAATACCGGCCGGGTTGATCGCGGGCTTGAATCCTTCTCCGCTCATTCTCGCGTAGGCGGGAATCCGGTTTATTTTTCCCAAAGCTTTCCTCGGTCCCCGCTTTCGCGGGGACGAGCGGCAGTGAACGCACTTGACCGCGGGCGGGCGTTCAACCAACAACGTCCCGATGAATTCGACCGCGATGACCGAATTGCCGCCGTACATGCGGCCCGAACGCTCGTTCCAGGGCCTGATCCTGGCGCTGCAGCGCTATTGGGCCGACTGGGGCTGCGTCATTTTGCAGCCCTATGACATGGAGGTCGGCGCCGGCACGTTTCATCCGGCGACCACCTTGCGCGCGCTTGGGCCGAAGCCGTGGAATGCGGCTTATGTGCAGCCCTCGCGCCGGCCGAAGGACGGCCGTTACGGCGAGAACCCGAACCGCTTGCAGCACTATTACCAGCTGCAGGTGATCCTCAAGCCGTCGCCGGACGACCTGCAGGAGCTTTATCTGAAATCGCTCTACGCGATCGGCATCGATCCGAAAATCCACGACATCCGTTTTGTCGAGGACGATTGGGAAAGCCCGACGCTCGGCGCCTGGGGGCTCGGCTGGGAATGCTGGTGCGACGGCATGGAAGTATCGCAATTCACCTATTTTCAGCAGGTGGCGGGCTTCGAATGCGCGCCGGTGTCCGGCGAACTCACCTACGGCCTCGAGCGGCTCGCGATGTATGTGCAGGGCGTCGAGAACGTCTTTCAACTCAACTTCAACGGCCGTGAGGGCGCCCAAAGGGTGACATACGGCGACGTGTTCCTGCAGGCCGAGCAGGAATATTCGCGGCACAATTTCGAATATGCCGATACCGACATGCTGTTCGCACAGTTCCGCATGGCCGAAGAGGCGTGCAAGAAATATCTCGAAGCCGGCTGGAACAGCGACGGCGCCGGCGGCAGCAATCGCGGCCGCCATCTGATGGCGCTGCCCGCCTACGATCAGTGCATCAAGGCGAGCCACGTGTTCAATCTGCTCGATGCGCGCGGGGTGATTTCGGTGACCGAGCGGCAGAGCTACATCCTGCGGGTACGCGATCTCGCCAAAGCCTGCGGCGAAGCGTGGCTCGCGACCGAAGGCGGAGGACGAAGCTTATGAGCGACATGACGAGCGATATGCCCGAAATCGGCGGCCGGGCGCCGATCACGATCGATGTCGAGGCCGGCAAGACCTACTGGTGGTGCGCCTGCGGATTGTCGAAGCGACAGCCCTTTTGCGACGGCTCGCACAAGGTGACGAGCTTCACGCCGGTCGAGTTCAAGCCGGCGACATCCGAGAAGGTCTGGTTCTGCGCCTGCAAGCGCTCGGCCAAAAAGCCGATGTGCGACGGCAGCCACAAGAGGCTGTAATCAATTCATGCCTGATCTTCTGTTCGAATTATTCTCCGAAGAAATTCCGGCGCGCATGCAGGCGCGGGCGGCGGAGGATTTGCGCAAAGCGGTTACCGACCGCTTGGTCGATGCCGGTCTCGTCTACGAAGGCGCCAAGACGTTCGTGACGCCGCGGCGGCTGGCGCTTGCGGTGCACGGCGTGCCGAACCGCCAGGCCGACGTGCGCGAAGAGAAGAAGGGCCCGCGCGTCGGCGCGCCGGAGAATGCGATCGCGGGCTTTCTCAAGGCCGCGGGGCTCGACATCGATCAGCGAAGCGAAGGTGCAGCCCGACAAGAAGGGCGACTTTTACGTCGCGGTGATCGAGAAGCCCGGCCGCGCCGCCATCGATGTGATCGCCGAAATCTTGAGCCAGGTGATCAAGACCTTCCCGTGGCCGAAATCCATGCGCTGGGGCGCGGAGTCGAAAGAGCCGGGCGCGCTCAACTGGGTGCGGCCGCTGCATTCGATCGTCGCCACGTTTGGTCCGGAGACCGAGGAGCCGGACATCGTGCCGCTCGCGATCGACGGCGTTGCCGTCGGCAACGAGACGCGCGGCCATCGCTTTATGGCGCCGGCGCCATTCACCGTGCGCCGGCTCGCCGATTATTTGCAGAAGCTCGACAAGGCCAAGGTGGTGCCGGACGCCGAGCGCCGGCGCGATATCATTCTCACCGAGGCCAAGCAGCTTGCCTTCGCGCAGGGGCTCGAACTGGTCGAGGATGAAGGGCTGCTCGCGGAAGTCTCCGGCCTGGTCGAATGGCCGGTGGTGCTGATGGGCTCGTTCGATCAGAGCTTCCTGCATATTCCCGAAGAGGTGATCCGCGCCACCATCCGCAACAACCAGAAATGCTTCGTGCTGCGCGACGGCGCGCACGCCAAGCTCGTCAACAAGTTCATTCTCGTCTCCAACATCGAGGCCGAGGACGGCGGCGCAGCGATCGTCGCCGGCAACGAGCGCGTCATCCGCGCGCGGCTCTCGGACGCGAAATTCTTCTACGAGACCGATCTGAAAACGCATCTGGAAGACCGGCTGCCGAAGTTCGAGCATATCGTGTTCCACGAGAAGCTCGGCACCCAGGCGGAGCGCATCGCGCGGATCGAACGGCTGGCGGGCGAGCTCGCGCCGCTCGTCGGCGCCGACGTGGAGAAGGCAAAACGCGCGGCGCGGCTGTGCAAGGCCGACCTGCTCACCGAAGTGGTCGGCGAATTTCCCGAGCTGCAAGGCCTGATGGGGAAATACTACGCGGAAGAGCAGGGCGAGGACGAAGCGGTCGCGCATGCGATCGAGGATCATTACAGCCCGAAAGGGCCGGACGATTTCGTGCCGGCCGATCCGGTGTCGATCGCGGTCGCGCTCGCGGACAAGATCGACACGCTGGTCGGGTTTTGGGCGATCGACGAGAAGCCGACGGGGAGCAAGGACCCTTATGCGCTACGACGGGCCGCGTTGGGCGTGATTAGACTCGTATTGCGAACAATCAGAAGCTGCGTCTGAATGTCTGTTCAGATTGTCATTTGGTTACAGCAGTTCAATGATGACCTGCTTAGTCGACGGCAGTTTCCGAACTTAGCCGATGAGCGACACTAGGCGCCTGAACGAACTTGCCATTTCGCTGTCATTAACATAAGCGAGACAGTTGCTCAAGAGCGAATCAATTGCGAAGAGCATGGTCGCTCGCAATGGATCTGCGTGCTGGAGCAGGCTGTACTTGCCGTGAACTGCTGGTCTTCTTCGCCGACCGCCTAAAGTTCAGCTGCGCGACCAGGGCGCGCGGCACGATCTTGTCGATGCAGTGTTTCGCTCTTAGAAGGCCAGGATGATCTTCTGCTCATCGTCCGCCGCGTCGAAGCGCTCGGAAAATTCCTCGACACCGAGGATGGCAAAAATCTGCTCGCCGGGCTTCAAGCGCGCGACCAACATCATCCGCATCGAAGAGAAGAAGGATAAGCGCGAATATACCGGCGCGCCCGATCCGAAGCTTTATCAGCAAGCCGAGGAGAAGGCGCTGGCGCAGGCGATCAGCGTCGCGAAATCCGAAGCCGAGCGCGCGGTTGCGGCGGAAGACTTTGAGGCCGCCATGCGCGCGATGGCAAGACTTCGCCCGCATGTCGATGCCTTCTTCGACAAGGTCACCGTCAATGTCGATGACAAGGCGCTGCGCGAGAACCGGCTGAAGCTTCTCAACGAAATTCGCGCCGCCACGCGCGCGGTCGCGGATTTTTCCAAGATCGAGGGGTAAGCGTCATTCCGGGGCGCGGGCGTTAGCCCGCGAGCCCGGAATCCATATTCGCTGACGGTGGTTATCGGATTCCGGGCTCGCCGCTTTGCGGCGCCCCGGAATGACGGCTCGCGTGCGGGGAGAAGGAGTCGCGCGCCTTCACGGAACGACGGTTCCGAAATTCGCGAATCCTGCTAGAACCGGGCGCCAAGTTCCCGCGTTGTGTAGCTGCCGGGCTTTTCCGGTGTCGGCGTCGCATTCGTCCCAACCGAATAGTTCAACCAAAAGGTTCAGATCATGGTCATCACGTCTGCCCACATTACGCCGCTGGTCGCACTTGTCGCCGGCATCTTGATCCTCATCATGCCGCGGCTCCTCAACTACATCGTTGCCATCTATTTGATCTTCATCGGCATCGTCGGCCTCAACAACCTCCATCACTTTTTCAACTGACCCTAGAGCATGATCCGGAAAAGCTTGCCCTCGGGCTTTGACCCGATGGGTGGAGGCCGGTTTTCCGAAAAGATCATGCTCCAACAGAAGTTAGATGCCGGCGTTGCATTCGCCGCCGGCATCTGCATTAAGAAGGCGCCCCCGCCTTTTGCGTTCCGTGGAAACAGACGAGTCCGATGGCGAAATCGCGTTCAAAAGTGTCCCGTCAGCCGGTGAAGAAATCCAGCAAGGCCGCGGTGCGCCGCACGCGCGCCGCGAAGGCGCGTCCGTCGCGGCCGGCCAAGCCGGTTGCCACGGCGCGCAAAGTCACCGCCAAGCCCGTCGTAAAGCCCGCAGCCAAGGCGGTCGTAAAGCCCACCGCGAAGGCTGCCGCCAAAAAAGGCCAGTGGGTTTATGGCTTCGGCGGCGGCAAGGCCGAAGGCCGCGCCGAAATGCGCAATCTCCTCGGTGGCAAGGGCGCGGGCCTTGCCGAGATGGCGCATCTCGGCCTGCCGGTGCCGCCCGGTTTCACCATCACCACCGAGGTCTGCACCTATTTCTACGAGCACCACAAAACCTATCCGAAGGATTTGAAGCCGCAGGTCGAAGCGGCGCTCGCTCAAATCGGCCGCATCACCGGCAAAAATTTCGGCGATAGCGATGATCCGCTGCTCGTGTCCGTGCGCTCGGGCGCGCGCGCCTCGATGCCGGGCATGATGGACACTGTGCTCAATCTCGGGCTCAACGACATCACGGTGGCGGCGCTCGCGGAAAAGTCCGGCGACCGGCGCTTCGCCTACGACAGCTACCGGCGCTTCATCACCATGTATTCCGACGTGGTGCTCGGTATTCCGCATCATCACTTCGAGGAGATCCTCGACGAGCACAAGGACCGCAACGGCTACACGCTCGACACCGATCTCGAGGCCGGCGACTGGGAAGAGATCGTCGGCGCGTTCAAGGCGCGCGTCGAGAAGGAAAGCGGCCGGCCGTTTCCGCAGGATGCGCACGCGCAATTGTGGGGCGCCATCGGCGCCGTGTTCAGCTCGTGGATGAACCAGCGCGCCATCACCTATCGCCGCCTGCACGCCATTCCGGAAAGCTGGGGCACGGCGGTGAACGTGCAGGCGATGGTGTTCGGCAATATGGGCGACACCTCGGCGACCGGCGTTGCCTTCACGCGCAACCCTTCGACCGGCGAGAAAAAGCTCTACGGCGAGTTTCTGATCAATGCGCAAGGTGAGGATGTCGTTGCCGGCATTCGCACGCCGCAGGAGATCACCGAGGAAGCGCGCAACGAGGCGGGCTCCAACAAGCCGTCGATGGAAAGCGCCATGCCGGCCGCTTTCACCGAGCTCAAACGCATTCACGGCGTGCTCGAAAAGCACTACCGCGACATGCAGGACCTGGAATTCACGGTCGAGCAGGGCAAGTTGTGGATGCTGCAGACCCGCAACGGCAAGCGCACCGCCAAGGCGGCGCTGCGCATCGCGGTCGAGCTCGCGCAGGAGAAACTGATCTCCAAGGACGAAGCGGTCACGCGCATCGATCCGGCCTCGCTCGACCAATTGCTGCATCCGACCATCGATCCCGACGCCGAGCGCAAGATCATCGCCACCGGCCTGCCGGCGTCGCCCGGCGCTGCCTGCGGCGAGATCGTGTTCTCGTCCGAGGAGGCAGAGCTTCTCAAAAGCCAGGGCCACAAGGTCGTGCTGGTGCGCGTCGAGACCTCGCCGGAGGATATTCACGGCATGCACGCGGCCGAAGGCATCCTCACCACGCGCGGCGGCATGACCTCGCATGCGGCCGTGGTGGCGCGCGGCATGGGCAAGCCTTGCGTTGCCGGCGCCGGCGCCCTGCGCGTCGACTATCGCGCGCAGACCATGACCGCCAGCGGCGTCACGATGAAGAAGGGCGACATCATCACCATCGATGGCTCGACCGGGCAGGTGCTGGCCGGCAAGGTGGCGATGCGCGAGCCGGAGCTCGCCGGCGAATTCGGCACGCTGATGAAATGGGCCGATGCGGCGCGCAAGCTGAAAGTGCGCGCCAATGCCGACACGCCGGCGGACGCGCGCGCCGCCATGAAATTCGGCGCCGAAGGCATCGGGCTGTGCCGCACCGAGCATATGTTCTTCGAGGAGGATCGCATCCGCGCGGTGCGCGAGATGATCCTCGCCGAAGACGAGAAGGCGCGGCGCGCGGCGCTGGCGAAGCTGCTGCCGATGCAGCGCGCCGACTTTGTCGAATTGTTCGCCATCATGGACGGCCTGCCGGTGACCATCCGGCTCCTTGATCCGCCGCTGCACGAATTCCTTCCGCACACCGAGCGCGAGATCGCCGAAGTGGCCCAAGCCATGGGCGCCGACGCGCGAAAGCTCGCCGACCGGGCGCGCGAGCTGCACGAATTCAATCCGATGCTCGGCTTCCGCGGCTGCCGGCTTGCCATCGCCTATCCGGAAATCGCCGAGATGCAGGCGCGTGCGATCTTCGAAGCCGCGGTCGAGGTCGCGCGTACCGGCGGCAAGCCAGTCATGCCGGAAATCATGGTGCCGCTGATCGCCGGCAAAGCCGAGCTCGATCTCGTCAAGGAGCGGATCGACGCGATGGCCGAAACGGTCGCGGCCGAGACCAAGTCACAGGTCAAATATCAGGTCGGCACCATGATCGAATTGCCGCGCGCGGCGCTGAAGGCGGGCGAGATCGCGGAGACCGCCGAGTTCTTCTCCTTCGGCACCAACGATCTGACCCAGACGACCTTCGGCATCAGCCGCGACGATGCCGCAAGCTTCCTCGGCATCTACACGTCGAAAGGCATTCTGGCGAGCGATCCGTTCGTGTCGATCGACCGCGAGGGCGTTGGCGAATTGGTGCGCATCGCCACCGAGCGCGGCCGCAAGGTGCGCAAAGACATCAAGCTCGGCATCTGCGGCGAGCATGGCGGCGATCCCGCCTCGGTCGCGTTCTGCAACGAAATAGGGCTCGACTACGTGTCCTGCTCACCGTTCCGGGTGCCGATCGCGCGCTTGGCCGCCGCGCAGGCGGCGCTTGGTAAGGGCGGAAGTTCGACGGCGTAATTCGTCATTCCGGAAGCCGCGCAGCGGCTGTCCGGAATCCATAACCACAGTGCTTTCGGAGTTGTGATTGTGGTTATGGATTCCGGGCTCGCTGCTTCGCAGCGCCCCGGAATGACGTCAAGCTGCCACGCCGTTGAGGAACGCTTCGATGTGCCGGCTCAGATCGGCCATGGCGGTTTCCACCGTGCGCGAGGTGCCGAGCACGACTTCGGCCGAAGTGTGGGTCTTGGCCGCGGCGCCTGCGACTTCGCCGAGCACGTGCGCCATGCTTTCCGCCGCGCGCGCGGCGCTTGCTACATTCGAGGAGATGTTCGAGGTGGCGGCGTTCTGCTGCTCGATCGAGGCGGCGACGCCGGACGTGTAATGCTGAATTTCGTGCATGCGCTGGGTGATGCGCCGGATCGAATCGACGGCGCTCGTGGTCGAGCCCTGCACGGCGAGGATTTGCCCGACGATCGCTTCGGTGGCTTTGGCGGTCTGTACCGCCAGCGATTTGACCTCGGAGGCAACCACGGCAAATCCGCGGCCCGCGTCGCCGGCGCGCGCCGCCTCGATCGTGGCATTGAGCGCGAGCAGATTGGTCTGCTCGGCGATGGTCTGGATGAGCTTGACGATGTCGCCGATCTTCTGCGCCAATTCCGCGAGCGTCGTCATTTCGCCGTCGGTCGAGTGCGCTTCCTCGACCGCAAGCCGCACCACATTGTTGGTCTGCGTGATCTGGCGGGCGATTTCGGCAATCGAACTGGCCAGTTCGTCGGTGGCGTCGGCCGCGACTTTGACGCCGCTGGAGGCGTCGTTGGAGGCCGCGACCGCACTGGTGGCCGACTGCGCGCTGTGATTGGCGGCGGTCGAAAGCGTCGTCGCCGTCGATTTCATCGCGGCCGCGCTGTCGCCAAACGCCTTGAGCAGCGCCTCCATGCCGGTGCGGAAAGTCGCGATCGCGGCGTCGATCGCGCCGCGGCGCTTCTGCTGTTTGGCCATGTCGTCGCGCTGTTGCTGCAGCTTTTGTTGTTCGGTGATGTCTTCGTGCGTCGATACCCAGCCGCCGTCCGGCATCGGGGCGTTGATGGCATGAACGGTGCGGCCATCGCTCGCGCTCACGATCCACTTCGAGATGTTGCCGGCGGCGACGCCGTCCATGATCTCTTTGCAGTATTGCTCGGGATCGCCGGTGAATAATCCGGTCTGGCGACGATGCTCGATCAATTCGCGCAGCGTGCAGCCCGGTTTCACCACGTCGGGCGACAATTTGTACATGCGCAGATAAGGCCGGTTGCAGATCACGATGCGGCCTGCCGCATCGAACATGCACAAGCCCTGCGACATGTGGTCGAGAGCGTCGGTCACGCGGCGGACCTTTGCGTGCGCCCGCGCGCAAGCGAATGCGCCGGCGGCGACGGCGAGCAACGCGCCGGCAACGCAGGCCACCACCACGTAGGGAAACAGCGCGATCGACATCATGGCCCGTCCAGATCGCGGACGACTATCGCTGTGCCATCTTGCGGTTTGGTTAACAAAACGCCACCACCGGCGGTGGTGAGCGCGGAATAACGGCGGTGAGGCCGCCAACTGCGCATCCGCGATTGCGCCGGCGCGGTTCGTAAACGACGAAGAACCAGCGGCTTAACACGTCCGCAAGGTTAACCTCACAATATCAAAACCTGTCGCATTCGCGCCACTGCACGCGCGTTTGTTGTTCGAAGGGAAGCGTCGCGTGTAGGCGTGCGCGTGAGGGGTGATGGTAGCGTTGCGTAATCGGCCGCTGGCCGCGTTTACGGGCTCGTTCTGGTTCAGCGCGCTGTGCGCTGTGCTCGCACCGACATCGATCGGTTATCAGGATCTTGCCGCGTATCTGGCGCGGCAGCCCGGCGTGTCCGAGCGTTGGCGCGATCATCTGATCGCTTCCCCGTTCGGCACCATTCATGCCGCGACTTTTAGTTTCTCGCGCCCGATCGGCACCACTCTGTCCGAACCGGTTGGCGCGCAGACGGTCAATCTCGATCCGCGTTCGCTCGATGTGAAAGTGTGGTTCGGCAATAGCGGCTCGCCGCTCGCGCATCCGCCGTTGCAAGTCGAGTATCCGAGCGTCAACCGCCGCCTCAAGGGCAATCGCATGCCGGTGCCGGAGCCGGCTTCGACTTCGAGCGGCACGGAAACCATGCCGCAATTGCAGCCGGTCAACGCGCCGCCGGCCACACAGCCGGCGCCGCCGCCCGCGCCGGCCGTATCGCCAATCTCAGGCGCACGGCCGAAAAGCGTCGAGCGGCTCGACGATAGTCTTGGCGTGGGTCTTGGTCTGCCGATCGATGCGTTCGGAAGTTTGCCGACCGACATGTCGATGAGCGAGGACGTGACCGGCAGTCTTCCGCCAGTCGCGGCTGCAGCGCCTCCGCACGACAGCACACGCGACGCCGAAATCGATGACGATGCGTTCTTGGCCGACAAGCCGCCGGAAATTCCAGCGGCCGGCGAGAGCGGAGACACCGAATCCGTGCGCCCGCTGTCCTTTCTGAATGAGGATCCTGCCGAGCGGAATTCTCAGATCTATTTTGGCGGCGGCGTCATGGGTACGCGCAGCGGTCTGGAACAGTGGCCGCTCGGCGCCGCGCCGGTCTTGGTTTCGCGCGGGCGCGATCCGGACATGAAGCTTTCGGCGCTCGAGGCTCAGCCTGAAACAGGGCTGGGCGGTGAGAGCATCGCCGGCAAGGACGATGCGGGTCGGCTGATAACGCCGGCGGTTCGTCTCGGCCTCGAGGGCAAGGAGCGCGCCAAGGCGGAGAAGTGCCTGGCCGATGCCGTCTATTTCGAGGCGCGCGGCGAGCCGCTGCGCGGACAGATGGCGGTCGCGCAAGTGATCATGAACCGCGTATTCTCCGGCTACTATCCCAACAATGTCTGCGGCGTCGTTTATCAGAACGCCCACCGGCATCTGCGTTGCCAGTTCACCTTCGCCTGCGAGGGCAAGGATTTGAGCAAAGTCGACGAGCTCGACATGTGGGAGCAGGCAAAGACCATCTCCAAGGACATGCTCGACGGCAAGATCTGGCTCACCGAGGTGGGCCATGCCACCCACTATCATGCCTACTGGGTGCATCCGAGCTGGGTACATGAAATGAAGAAGATGTACCGGCTCGGTGTGCACACCTTCTATCGGCCGCGGGCCTGGAGCGATGTCCCGGAGGGTCCGGTGTGGGCCACAGTGCCCGTTCCGGTGAAATCGACCGGTCCGTCCGCGCAAAATCCGGATGCGAAGGAGCCCGACGCCACCAGCAAGACCCCGGAGGCAGCGGCCAAGATTCCGCAAGCGGCGGCTTCGCCGGAGCCTGAGGACAAGATCGGGACCGCACCGCTCTGATTTCTCTAGCTGTTTGTTTGCGCATCTTTCCCGAAAACCGCGTTCCACCCATCGGGTCAAAGCCCGAGGGCATGTTTTTCGGGATCATGCTTTAGGAGCGCGGGGCAGCTATGCGCTCACCTCAAAGGGAGAAAGATTCAGTTGGGGCCGCCCGGGCGGCACCCTATTGTTTCGCTCCCGTGAAGCATTTGCCCCCGAGACTATTATGTCTGAATGTTTGACGCGCTCCGTTGCATCCGCCACGCCGCGCGAGAGCGCACTCCAGTCGGCTCAATCCATGTCAGCTCAATCGATGGCGGCAAACTGGAGAACGCCTGCGGTTGTTATCGTCTGTGGATGTTTGATCGCCGCAGTTGCCTTCGGCCCGCGCTCCGCGCTTGGCTTTTTTCTCACGCCCTTGTCGAGCGCCAACCACTGGGGCCGCGACGTCTTCGCCTTCGCGCTGGCCGTGCAAAATCTCCTCTGGGGGATGGCCCAGCCGGTTGCCGGCGCGATTGCCGACCGGTTCGGCGCAACCCGTGTGCTGTGCGCCGGCGCCATCCTCTACGCTCTTGGCCTGGTGCTGATGGCGCATTCGACCAGTGCGGCGATGCTGGACCTCTCGGCCGGCGCGCTGATCGGCTTCGGTCTCTCCGGCACTACGTTTCCGATCGTGCTGGCGGCCTTCGGCAAAATATTGCCGGCCGAGTGGCGCTCGACCGCTTTCGGTCTCGGAACGGCGGCGGGCTCGTTCGGTCAGTTCCTCTTTTCGCCGCTCGCCGTTTTCTTGATGGACGTACTCGGCTGGCAGAATGCGCTGGTCGCCTTCGGCATTGTCATCCTTATTGTGTTGCCGGCTTCGCTGGCGCTCGCGTCGCCGGCGTCGTCGGCAGGGACCTCGGCGGCCGCCTCGCAATCGCTGCGAGAGGCGCTCGGCGAAGCGCTCGGGCATCGCTCCTACGTGCTGTTGATGCTCGGCTTCTTCACCTGCGGCTTTCAGCTTGCGTTCATCACCGTGCACTTGCCGGCTTACCTCGCCGATCGCGGCCTCTCCTCCGACGTCGGCGGCTGGACGTTGGCGGCGATCGGGCTGTTCAATATCATCGGCGCGCTGAGCGCCGGCTGGCTCAGCGAGCGCATGCCCAAGCGTTACCTGCTGTCGCTTCTGTATTTCGGCCGTGCCGCGGCGATCTTCGCCTTCATCATGTTCCCGATCACCGCCTTCACCTGCATCACATTCGGCGCGGTGATGGGCTTGATGTGGCTTTCCACAGTGCCGCCGACCAACGGCATTATCGTCGTCATGTTCGGCACGCGCTGGCTGGCGATGCTCTCGGGCGTCACCTTTTTCAGCCACCAGGTCGGCGGCTTCCTCGGCGTCTGGCTCGGCGGCATTGTGTTCGACCGCACCGGTTCTTACGATCTGGTCTGGTGGTTGGCGATCCTGTTCGGTGTACTCTCCGCGCTGATCAATTTGCCGATCGTAGAGAAGCCGGTAGCGCGGATGGCGCCGTTGCCGGCATGACCGGGACGGAGCGATGGCGACATTCAAAGCGGTTGTCGTCGAGAAGGCGGACACCGGACAGACCGTCCGGCTTACCGATTTCGACGAAAAGGATCTGATGGACGGCGACGTCACCGTCGCGGTCGAATACTCGACACTCAATTACAAGGACGGGCTCGCGCTCACTGGCAAATCGCCGGTGGTGCGGCGTTTCCCGATGATCGCGGGCATCGATTTCGCCGGCACGGTGGAGAGTTCGTCGCATCCGTCGTGGAAGCCGGGCGACAAGGTGATCCTCAACGGCTGGGGTCTCGGCGAAAGCCATCTCGGCGCCTATGCGGAGAAGGCGCGCGTCAAGGGCGACTGGCTGGTGCGGCTGCCCGCGAGCATGAGCGCGCGCGAGGCGATGGCCATCGGCACGGCGGGCTACACCGCGATGCTGTGCGTCCTGGCGCTCGAGCGCGGCGGCATTACACCTGCACGCGGCAGTATCGTCGTCACCGGCGCGGCCGGCGGCGTCGGCTCGGTCGCGGTCGCACTGTTGGCCAAGCTCGGTTATCACGTGATTGCCTCGACCGGCCGGCCAGCGGAGGTCGACTATCTCAAGCGGCTCGGCGCCGCCGAAGTGATCGAGCGTAAGGAATTGGCCGGTCAGCCGCGTGCGCTCGGCAAGGAGCGCTGGGCCGGCGCCATCGATGCGGTCGGCTCGACCACGCTTGCGAATGTGCTGTCGATGACACGCTATGGCGGTGTCGTCACCGCTTGTGGACTTGCCGGCGGGATGGACTTGCCGACGTCGGTTGCTCCCTTCATCCTGCGCGGCGTATCGCTCATTGGAATTGATTCGGTCATGTGCCCGCCGCCGCTTCGGCAGGAGGCGTGGCGGCGGCTCGAAACCGATCTCGATCGCGGCAAGATCGAAAGCATGACCAGCGAGATCGCATTGGGCGATGTGATCGACGCCGGCCCGCGCATCCTCGCCGGCGAAGTGCGTGGCCGCATTGTGGTAAAAGTTCGGTAAGCAACCGAGAATTTGCCCGGGAAACTCACGAAATTTCCGCGATCGTGACGAGGCCGTATGGTAAGGGGACGGTTAAGAAATCCTGTTAACATGGCCTTCGCGCTGAGAGTGGAGTCGCCGATGTTAGTGCGCGTTGCTGTTGTTGCCGGTACGTGCGTATTGGGTGCGATCGCGGCGAAGGCCGAGGAGCTCGGTCCCGAGCAGGCCAGGGCGTTCGTGGTCGGCAAGCTGTTCTCCTATACCTGCTTCGATGGAACCGCTGGCATGGGCCGCATCTTTGCCGACGGCTCGGTGGTCGGCACCATCCGGCCCGGCGGCCGCGGCGAGGTGCGATTCGCAAACCTGCCGCCCGGGACGCTGCGGGTCGAGGGCTCCTCGATGTGCGCGCATCTGTCGGGCATGATCATGCAGCCCTGCTTCCGGGTGGAGAAGATCGACTATCGCCGCTTTCGCGGGTCGATCTCCGGCCTCGGTTTCGCTTATTGCGACTTCTATCAGCACAATCCGCGCGCAGAGATGATGAGCCGCCTGCCGGAACCGCGCACGCGCATCACCAGCCGCACGGCGCCGCCGGCTGCGGCCCAGCCGGGGCGCACAGCGCCGTTCCAGGCGGCGCCGGGCCAGTCTGCGCCGGTGGTCTCGGTTCAATCCTCGCCGATGGCGGCGCCACCGCAAGAGCAGCAAGCGCAACCGCAGCAACAGCCGGCAGCGGCTGCGGAAGCGGCAAAACCGGCACCGACCGACTCGCCGCAGCCTGCGCCCGCGACGGCAACGCTGCGGCCGGCGATTGCGGATTAGCGAACCGCGTCATTCCGGGGCCGAGCCTCAGCGAGGACCCCGGAATCCACAATCGCTGACGTTGCCGGATATGCGCGGCGCTTAAGGCCAAGGCTTGCGGATATGGATTCCGGACTAGCCACGTTGTGGCGCTCCGGAATGACGTGAGGTTATTCCAGCTCCAGCCGGAACGGATTGCCTTCCACGGCGATTTCGCCGCGACCGATGGTTTCGATCGCCGACACCATGCGGCCGTCGCGGCCAAGCAGCCTGTCAGCGAGCGAGACGATGCGGATGTTCGGGGTCGCCGTCGGCGAGGCGCGCCGCAAGGCTTGCGCGATGCTGGTCTCGTCGCGCTGGGGATTGAGCGCACAGACGGTGGTGAAGGCGCTCGCGGTCGAGCGGCTGATGCCCGCATAGCAATGCACGACCAGCGGCGTGCGGCGATCCCAACGGCGCACGAAGCTTAACAGATCCGCCACATGGTCCTCGTCCGGCAGGATGTAGCCGTCGAGCGGCGCGGAAATATCGTGCAATCGCAGCCACAGGTGATTTGCTTCGACGATCGCGGTCGGCCGGTCGATCGGCGCCTCGTCGCCGAGCAGTGAGACGACATGGCGCGCGCCGGTGTCTTCGACAGTGGCGTGCAGGCGGGCAAGGGAACAGACGTGAATCATGGAACCAGTTAGATCAGCGAATCAAAGCTTGTATTTTCCAAATCCAATATAGGTATCGGGCGGCGCAAATGTGACCCCGCCCGGCTCGTGTTCTGGGGTCCCCTATCGCGATTCCGGCCGCCGTCAAAGCGATCCCTGCGGCTCTATTCGCTGCTCGCGGCCGAGCCGGCGGCCGGAGCGCGCGGAAATAACAGACGCTGGTACAGAAAGCCGATGCCTAGCAGCACCACGCCGAGCCCGATCACCGATAGCGCGCGGTAGATGCCGCTGATGCTTGCCGTGTCGATGATGAAGACCTTGGCGACCGTCAGCGTGATGACGCCGAGCGCCAGCATCCGCGCCGGCTGCGAGCGCAGGAAGAAACCGACCGCGAGCAGGGCAATGCCGAAGACGAGCCAAGCGGACGAATAGCAATATTGCTCGGCATCGCTGGTCGGCCCGGCGAGAATCTCGCCGTGGAAGAAACGCCGCACCTGGAGCGTCAAATAAAACAACGCCAGGATCACCGCCGTGCTGGCGGCGACGATGCGATAGGCCATCGGCCGCGTGGTGCGGGCGATCAGCGCCAGGATGATCGCGAGCACGGCCGGCAGGCCGTAGGCGAGCAAGATCGTATTGAAGAACAAGCCGCCGACCGGGTTGTTGTTGAAACGCGGGCCAATGACGATGATGAGGTCGAAGACGATGACGCACAACGTCGCCGCCGCGACCACCAGCGCACCCACGTTGTGGACGATGCTGCCGCTCCGCCCGCGGATGTGTTCGAGCGCAATGGTCAGCGCCAGGCCGGCATTGACGTCGAGCGCCGCTTCGGTGATCGCATTCACCGGCTGGTAGATGTCGCCGCCGGTGATGTAGTGGCGGATCTGCAAGATCACGAGCAGCACGGTGAACACGATGGCGCCCGCATCGGCGATGCGCGCGGGCAGGTCGTCGCCGCGCCGCCGCAACAGCCAGCCCGCCACCCAGAATGAAAGTGCCGGAACGCCATAGCCGTAGAGCAGCCAGTTGAATATCGGCGTCCGGCCGAGCTCGTCGCCGACGATACGCGGCTCATAGCCGATGCGCGCAAGCGTCACCATGACCATCGCGGCGGCAAGCCAGCGCAATGCCGGCAATGGGCGTTTCTCGCTCACCCAGGCGGCCGCGGGCGACATCAGTGCGAGCGCGATCGTGAGCCAGCCTTTTTCCAGCGCGAAGGTGAGTGCAAGCGCAAGCGCCGCAAGCGTGCCGGTTGCGAAGATCGCGCTCGCCGCCGGCAGGCCGGGGCGCGGCGCGCGCTGCACCAGCGCTTCGGTCGCGACCGCAAAAATCGCCGCGAGCAACAGCGCAAGCCCGGCGAAAGGCAGCGATCGGTCGAGCCCGGCGACGCGGTAATAGAGCGCGATCAGCATGGCGAGCGGCACCACCGCCGCGCATGCCGCCCACAAGATCGGCGCGAGCGCGCGCGTCGAACGCCCCTGGGCCAAAAAGCCGGTGACGCCGAACATCGCCGCCCAGGCGGCCGCAAGCAGAAAGTGCGAGCCGTAATCGTAGCGTTGCGGATCGGCGATTGCGGGCGCCGCAGGTCCTGCCGGCGCGATCAGGTTGCTGAGGTTTCGCGGCACCGCCCAGTCGGCCATCACCGCGATCGCAAGGATCGCCGCCACCGGCACGGCGGCGGTTGCCGCCTCGGTGCGCCAGGCGATGGCGACGGTCGCGGCGGTGAGGATAATGAAAGCCGTGAAGGGGACCAAGTCTTCGCCGGTCGCGAAGACGAGGAAGGCAGTGACCAGCACATAGACCGACAGCGACAGCGTCGAGACCCATTCGACCTCGCCGGGCTTTGGCTCCGGGCCGTACAACAATCCGCACACCAAAAAGACCGCGGCGAGGACGAAGCCGGCAAGCGCGTTGAAAACGTGCGCGCCGATCGCTTCGACCGGCGATACGTCCGTGCCGGGCAGCGTCCACAACGCGCCAAGCACGATGGCGGTGACGGCAAGCCACAGCCATAAACGCGCGCGCGCGAGCGCAAACGCGGCAGCAGTAACGATCGCGATGTAGATATAGAGCGCCCAATAATCCGGCTTGTCGGACGCGACCAGGAGCGGCGTCCCGAAGGCGCCGACGACGCCCAGGCCCGCGAGCGCCGGGCCGTGGAGCAGAGCGGCCGCGAGCGTCAAGAGCGCGACGATGCCGAGCAGAATAAATGCCACGCCGGGCGGCAGAAATTCGTAGAGCGCATAAGCCGCATAGACCGTCGCATAAGCCACGACCGTACCGGCGGCGGTCAGGATGCTCGGAATGTCTGCGGAGGGCAGGCCGGGAATGCCTGCAAGCCTTTCTCTTCGGCGCGACCATTCGCCGATCGCGACCAAGGCGGCGGCGAGCAGTGCGCCGAGCGCGATGCGCACGCCCGGACCGATCAACCCTTGCTGGATCGTGTAACGCACCAAAAAGATGCCGCCGAGCGCAAGTGCGATACCACCGACCCAAACCACCCAGCGGGTGCCGAACCGCTCTTCAAAGCCGATCGAGCGCGGCGGCGGGGGCGAGGCCGCGCCGACGGGCGGCACCGACGGTGGAGGCGACGGCGGCAGCGGTGGCGGAGCGGCAGGCGATTCCGCCGCTGCGCTCGCGGTAATCTCTGTGGCTTCGGTTGCCGGCGCTGGCGCCGTTTCAGTTTGCGTCGTCGACGCGGGCGTCGTCGCCGGCGCAAGCGTGGTTGATGGAGGCTGTGGAGCGGCGGCGGTTGGCGCCGCCCCCTGTGGCAGTGGCCCTTGCGCGCGCGCGAACTCGAGTGCGCGCAGCCGCTCGTCCAGGCGACGAATGGCGCTGAATTGCGAGAGCGCCACCACGAGTGCGGCAATGGCGATCACCGGAATCGCCAATGCGGCCAGCAGCAGCATGTAGAAGAAGTCGTCCATCGCAGCCCCCACTGCGCCGATCGCGGCGCGGGAGTTTAGAGCATGATCCGCAAAAGTGGATACCGGTTTTGCGAAAAAGATCATGCTCCACCAAAAACCCAGAACGCGACGGCGGATGAAGTCATCGTGCTCTAGGGGACGAGCGTCGCGAGTGAAAGGCTGAAAAGTCCGCTATTCGCCGGCCCGGCTTTGCTCGCTTTTGACAAAAAGCTTGGCGAATCGCTCGAGATAGCGCGCCTCGGCCGTCTCCGCCGGCCACGGCTTGAGGTAGTCGCGCTCGAGCGAGGTGGATACGAGCGGCGGACGGCCGAAAAACCGGCGCGCTTCGGCAATGTCGAAGCCCGCGAGCCGGGTGGCTTCCAGGAAGGCCGCTTGGCGGTCGGCGGTTTTGATCAGCTTTTCCAGCTCCGGCGGCGATTTCGCCGGCAGGCCGAAGCGGCGATGGATCGCCGCGAGCAAACGCCGCTCGACTGTCTTATAGGCGTCGCCGATCACCGCTTTGAACGGCGAGATCATGTCGCCGATCACGTATTCGGGCGCGTCGTGCAACAGCACCGCGAGCCGCCGGCTGCGATCCAATCCCGGAGCGCGCCTGTGCGCCAGCGTCTCGACCAGGAGCGAGTGTTGCGCGACGGAGAAAATATGCGCGCCGCTCGTCTGTCCGTTCCAACGCGCTACGCGCGCGAGCCCATGCGCGATATCCTCGACCTCGATATCGAGCGCGGAAGGGTCGAGCAGATCGAGCCGCCGGCCTGAGAGCATGCGCTGCCAGGCGCGCGGAAGTGAAATGCGCGTTTGCGTTTTCATGCCGGCAGAAAGTAGCTTTCCGCCGACACTTCGCAACCGGCATAAAAAATGACCCTCCCCGGAAGGGGAGGGTCGGATCGAAAAGGGATAAACCGACCCCTACCCGCCGGCCTTCGGCCGTCGACCTCCCCCTTTCAGGGGGAGGCACGAAGCGGGTTACGCCGCGGCCTTCTTGCCCCACAGCCGCTTGCTGGCGATGTCGGCGCCCTCGCGCAGCGTCTTGAGCTTGAGCCACACCACGTCCTCAGCCACCCACTCCCAGCCCGCGAAGGTGCCGAAGCCGCAGTCAACGCCCGCAATGACGCGCTCGCGGTCGCCGACCGCCGCGACGGCGGCCTCGATGCGCTGCGCCACCACTTCCGGATGCTCGACCAGATTGATCTTGGAGTCGATCACGCCGGGGATCAGGATCATGTTATCGGGGAATTTCTGCTTCTTCACCGCCGCATATTCGTGCTGCCGGCGCGCATTGGCGAACTCGATGCTGAGCGCGCCGACATTGGCCTTATAGAACGCCTGCAACAGCGGCTCGAGGCCGATGTCGTAGATGTGCGGGCCTTCCCAGTTGCCCCAGCAGATATGCAACCGCACGCGGTCGCGCGGTATGTCGTGCAGCGCCTTGTTGAGGGTGGCGATGTGCAGCTCGACGATCTTGACGTATTCGGCCTCGGTCTTGTCTTGGAACAACAGCACGCGTTCCATCGCGAGGTCAGGCGCATCGATCTGCAGCACATAGCCGGCATCGACCACCGACTTATATTCGTAGTGCATCTCGCGCGCGATGGCGTCGAGGTAGCCCTCGTAGGTCGAATAGTGCGCGTTGAGCATCGTTGTCGCGATGATGCCCGGCGACGGCTCGGCGAAGAACATTTCAGCGAACGGCGGCTTGATGGTCGCAGCCGCTTTCTTGAAGCGCGCAAGCTCGGTCTTGATCGCTTCCTTATCGTAATACTTCAGCTCGCTGACGCATTCGGGACAGCCGAACACCTTGCCGGTCTTGGGCAGGCGCGCCGAGAACTTTTCGGTGTAGAGCGGATTTTCCAGCCATTCCTTGCCGAACGGACGCTTCAATTCGCCGCCGAAGCCGTGCATGCGCTTCGGCACGTAGGTTTGGAAACCGACGCGGCCCTGTTCGCCGTCATTGGCGACGGAAACGCCGGCCCAGCGCTGTTTCTCCATCACGTAGGCGACGCGCTTCTCGATCTTTTCGGCGAGCTTGGCCTGATCGACCTTCTCGCCGGCCTCGTCGGCGATCAAAAGATCGTTAAGTTCGGCGCCGCGCGGCAGGCTGCCGGTATGTGTGGTCAAAATGTGTTCGGTGCTCTTGAGCATGAATTCCTCCCGTTTCGAATTTTGATGAGCCGCTATTTGGGTTAGCCGCCAAGTGTGTAGGGATTATGCCAGTCCGTTGCTGCAGCGCGCAAGTGACTAGCCACTCACGCGCCGCAACGAGGGTTACACACATGTGCCTGCGTATTGTTGCTCACGCTGATTGCTACGCGTGGTGGAACGCACGTGCTTCACTCGTCGCGCGCCGTTGAAGAGAGCGCTGCCCACCAAACGAAGGGCACGATCCCACCGTGATTTTCTCCTAGAACTGATTAACTTTTTGGCAGTGTCACAGAGCTTGGCACCGGCCGCAAAAGGAGTATGCTCCCAAAGCACAAAGATCATCTGTAAATCGCCGATCGCTTGTTCGATCGGGATCAAAACAGATGCACAGGGGAGGAAGTATATGTTGTCAGCTCGCAGTCTAGCTGTCGGCGTTTCGACGTTGGGTCTGGTGGTAGCCATGGCCACAGTCGGCTACGCCGTCGATATCGCCAAGGTTAAACTCTATCCCGACAAGAAGGGCACGGTGGCTGATCTGCAGCCGATGTCCAAATTCTGCGGCACCAAGCCGATCAAGGTTGCGCTGGCCGACGGCTGGGGCGGCAACTACTGGCGCCACATCACGCGCGCAGAATTCGAAGACGAAGCGTCGAAGTGCAAGAACATCACCGACGCCCGTTACACCGATGCCGAGTTCAAGCCGGAAAAACACATTGCCGACATCGAAGGTCTGATCGCGCAGAAGTATGACGTGATCGTCGCCTTCCTGGACGGCGGCCCGGCGATTCTCAAGGCGACCCGGGAGGCGACCGGCGCCGGCGTCGCGGTCGTGCCCTACGATACCGGCGACAAGTTCCCGGGCGTCATCGGCAAGGACTATCTCGACCGCGCCACCGAGAGCCAAAGCGAAGTCGGCGCGCAGGCTGCCGAATGGCTGGCCAAGACGCTGGGCGGCAAAGGCAACATCATCATGTTCGGCGGCACGCCGGGCAACCCGATGACGGAAGCGCAGACCCACGGCTGGCGTCCGGTCTTCGCCAAGTATCCCGGCATCAAGGTGCTGGAGCAGGAGCCGGTGCCGACCATGTGGGATCCGGCCGTCGCCCAGCAGAAGACCGCCGCGCTGATCGCCAAATATCCGCAGATCGACGGCATCTACAGCGAGACGGTCGGTCCGATTCGCGCCTTCGTCGCCGCCGGCAAGCCGATCCCGGCTTATGTCGGCCAGGCGCTGATGGACTTGAGCTGCATCACCGCCGACCATCCTGAAATGAAAATGATGAGCATCGACGCGCACACCTGGATGGTGCGGCTCGCGTTGCGCAAGGCCGTGGCTGCAACGCAGGGCATCGACAACGACGAGCCGAGCCTGATCACGCTCCCGATCATCGAGGACACGACCTCGAAGGATCCGAAGCTCGCCTTGAAGTGCGATAAGTCGATGCCGATGGACTCGATCCCGGGCTCGATGCTGACCAACGATCAGCAGAAGAAGGCGCTCGGCAAGTAATCGGCAAGTAAGCCGGGCGGCTTTGTTGATCGTGTCAGGGCTTTAAGTCCGCAAACGGCGAAGGCAGCACCTTCGCCGGCCTCCCCCGGCGACGGGGGAGGCGCGGGCTGAATTGTTTTTGGTAAGGGGACCGGATCAGGAGATGGCGGACGAACGGACCAGCCGTCTGCGATTGCCCGCACTGGGCATGGACCTGACCGAATTGCCGCTGGCGGCCAAGGCGTTCATCGCGACGGCTATCCTGGTGCTGATCGGCGGTATCGCGGCACCAAGCACGATCTCGACCGCGGCGATCCTTTCCACACTGCCGTATTTCGCCATTCTGGCGGTCGCGTCGATCGGCCAGCATCTGGTCATCCAGCAGCGCGGGCTCGATCTTTCCACTGCCGGCGTGATGTCGTTCTGCGCCGTGGTCGTGACCAAGCTGCCGGACAGCAGCACCGATACCGGCGTGGTCATCTTCTGGATCTTCGCCGCACTGGCGACCGGCGCGTTGATCGGCGCGATCACCGGATTGATCGTGACGCTGTTGCAAGTGCCGCCGCTCGTCACCACGATCGGCGTCAACGCCATCCTGTTCGGCCTGACCTATTTCGTCTCCACCGGCGCGTCGGTGCAGTCACCGCCGATGATGGTGAAGTTTTTCACCGGCAGTTTCCTTTATGTACCCACGCTCGTCTGGATGCTGATCTTGGTCGCCGGAGTGACGGTGTTTGTTCTGACCTTCACGACCGTCGGGCGCCGCTTCATCGCGGTGAGCGTCAATCCGGCGGCCGCTCATGTCGTCGGCGTGCCGCTGAGAGCCTACAGCATTCTCACCTATACGATCGCCGGCCTGATGTATGCCATCGCCGCGCTCATGCTGTCGGGCTATCTGGTCTCGCCGACGGTGCTATGCGGCTTGCCGTATCTGCTCGGCACCATCGCTGCGGTCGTGGTCGGCGGCAATCCGCTCGGCGGCCTCACCAAGGGCAGCGTGGTCGCAACCGTCATCGGCGCGTTCTTTCTCACTTATCTCGCGCAACTCGTGACCGCGCTCGGCTTCGGCAGCTCGGCGGAAGATTTGGCTGACGCGCTCATCGTGCTGGGCGGCGTGGCGTTGCCCGAAATAACCCGGCGGCTGCGCTATGCATGACGTCGCCGTGCCTGACGCCATGAGCGCGGCGGTCGTCGCCGCCACGGCGCACGTGCCGGTGATGACGCTTGCGGACATCCGCAAGAGTTTCGGTCCGGTGCGCGCGCTCAAGGGCGTCGATGTTCTGATTTACCCGGGCGAGGTTCATGCCATCGTCGGCGAGAACGGTGCCGGCAAATCGACGCTGATCGGGGTCGCCGCCGGCGTTTTGCGCGCGGATTCCGGCGCCATCTATTACGACGGCAAATATGTCGGCGCGCCCGATCCGCGGCAGATGCGCGAGGACGGCGTCTCGGTCGTGTATCAGCATCCGGCGCTGGCGCCCGATTTGACCGTGCTGGAAAATCTTCAGCTTGCGGCGCCTTCGCTCGTCGGCGCGGCCGGCGCCGCCGAGGCCGAGCGGCTGATCGCGCGCGTCGCCACCGACGAGCTGCGCATGCCGATCAACAAGCGCGTCGCCGAATTGTCGCTGGCGCAGCGCCATGTCGTCGAGATCGCCCGCGCGCTGGTCACCCGGCCGAAAGTGCTGTTCCTCGACGAGCCGACCGAGCCGTTGCAGGCGGGCGATGTGCGCAAGCTGTTCGACCTGATCGGCGAGCTCAAGCGCGACGGCGTCGGCATCGTCTATGTCTCGCACCGCCTGCACGAAGTGGACGAACTGGCCGACCGCATTTCGGTAATGCGCGACGGCGAGATCATCGACTGCCGGCTGGGGGATGAGATCACCTCGAGCGAGATCGTGGCGCTGATCGCTGGCCGTCCGCTCGGCCAGATTTTCCCCGCAAAGGCAACGAGCGTCGGCCCCGCACTATTTTCGGTCAAAGGCTTGAGCGGCCGCGGATTCGATCAGGTCGATCTGGTGGTGCACGCCGGCGAAATCGTCGGGCTTGCCGGCATCGAAGGCGAGGGGCAGCGCGAATTCATCCGCGCCGCCGCCGGCATTGACCGCCGCTATTCCGGCGAGGTGCGCGTCAAGGATGCGAACATCGGCGGCGACAGTCCGGGCGCTTTTCGCCGCGCCGGCATCGGCTTTGTTCCCGACGATCGCCACGCCGAGGGTGTGTTCCTCAATTTGACGCTGCGCGAGAATTTCAGCCTCGGCTTTTTGGAGTCTATTTCTCGCCTCGGCGTGGTCGACCGCGGCACCGAGGCCGATCGCAGCAAGGCGATCATCAGCGACTTGCGCATCCGCGCGCCGTCGGCCGAAACCAAACTGTTCGAGTTGTCCGGCGGCAATCAGCAAAAGGCCCTGTTCGGCCGCGAGATATCCGCCAAACCGCGCGTGCTCTTGGTGGACGAGCCGACCAAGGGCGTCGACATCGGCGCGCGCAGCGAAATCTACCAGCGCCTGCGCGCCATCGCCGATCAAGGATTGGCGGTGCTGGTCTCGTCTTCGGACGGCATCGAGCTCGAAGGCCTGTGCGATCGCGTGCTGATTTTCGCCCGCGGCCGCATCGTGCACGAATTGACCGGCGCTGAGGTCACTGACGCCGCCATCACCGAAGCCAATCTCACGGCGACGGTTTCGCGCGCGAGCAAGGTGTCGGCCGTAGCGCAGGTGCGGCGCTGGCGCGAATTCGCCGCCAGCGATCATTTCCCGGCGTTGGTGCTCGCCGTTCTCACTGCGATCATTCTCGGCGGCACGCAGGCATTGAACGGCTACTTCCTGTCGCCGTTCAGCGTCAAAAGCATCCTGTCCTTCTTCAGCATCCTCGCGTTTCTGTCGAGCGCACAGCTTGCCACCGTGCTGGTCGGCGCCATCGATCTGTCGATCGGCCCGCTTGCTGGATTGTGCGTCGTGCTCGCGTCGTTTCTCGCGCCCGACGGCGTCGAGACCGGCCCGTTCGCAGCCGGCGTGATCATCATCCTTCTGCTCACGACGATCTTCGGTCTGTTGCAGGGCCTCTTGATCACCTCGCTGCGCCTGCCGGCGATCGTGGTGACGATTGCGACCTTTATCGGATTGCAAGGCGTGTCGTTATTGTTGCGGCCGACCGCGGCGGGCCAGATCGACGACGCGATTTCCAATGCCGCGCAATTTCCGATCGGGTTCCTGCCGGCCGGACTGGTGCTGACGCTGGCGATGGTCCTGTGCGCCGAATGGCTTCTGTTCCGCACCGGCTTCGGTCGAAGCTTCCGCGCCGTCGGCTCAAGCCCGCTTGCCAGCTATCGGCTCGGCATCGACAGCCGGCGCTTGACCTGGCTCGCGTTCGTCATTTCGGGATTGTTGACCGGGATCGGCGGACTGATGCTGGCCGGCCAGGTCGGCATCGGCTCGCCGACCACCGGCTCGGACTATACGCTGATGAGCATCACGGTCGTGGTGCTCGGCGGCGCGAGCGTCACCGGCGGGCGCGGCTCGTTCATCTCTACGCTTCTTGGTGCAGCGCTGGTGCAGGCCACATCGAGCGCATCGTCCTATATCGATGCCAATTCCTCGGTGCACTACACCGTGATCGGCACGCTCACTTTGCTCGCCGCAATCTTTTTCAGCTTGGCGCGGCGGCGAGCGGCCAGCGGTTAAGCCCCGCGTCATGCCCGGCCTTGTGCTGGGCATCCCGCTAAGATTGGCAAGGCCGAGATTTTGGTTTCGGGATGGCCGGGACAAGCCCGGCCATGACGGAGTTACCTCTTCCGCGCCAGCTTCTGCACCGCTTCGTGGCGATGGCAGGCGACCAGATGATCGTTGACCATGCCGACCGCCTGCATGAAGGCATAGACGATGGTCGGTCCGACAAACTTGAAGCCGCGTTGCGCCAGCTCCTTTGACATCGCGCGCGAGATCGGCGTCTCCGCCGGAATTTGCCGGATGGTCTTGAAGCGGTTGACCTTCGGCTCGCCGCCGACGAAATCCCACAACAAGTTTGAGAAGCCGTCGCCCTTTTCCATCGCCTCGAGCCAGCCGCGCGCCGAGAGCACCGTGCCTTCGATCTTGGCGCGGTTGCGCACGATGCCGGCATCCTGCATCAGCCGCTCGACCTTCTTCGGCGTGTAGCGCGCGATCTTCTCCGGCACGAAGCCGTCGAAGGCGCGGCGGAAGTTCTCGCGCTTGCGCAGGATCGTGATCCACGACAGGCCGGCCTGGAAGCCGTCGAGCACAAGCTTCTCGTACAGGGCGCGATCGTCGTATTCGGGAACGCCCCATTCCTCGTCGTGATAGGCGACGTAGAGCGCGTCGTCCTTCGGCCACGGGCAGCGGATCAGCGTTGAGTCAACGGTCAGCGTCATTCGGCCGCCTTGGCGCTGTCCGGAAAGGCAAACCTCGCCCAGTCTTGTTTGATCGGCCGCACCGGCACGTCGCCTGCTAACAATACCTCGCCGCGCGAGAGCGCTTCGGCGGCGCGATCGAGGCGCAACAGCGCAAGCCCACGGCCGCCGGCCGCCGAGCCCATCGTCCCGACTTGCCGTCCGCCGGCCGTGATCGTCGCGCCGATTTGCGGGGTGGCGCCGTCATAGCCAACCGCAACGGCGCGCGTGCGGGCGATGCCGCGATGCTCCATACGTGAGACGACTTCCTGGCCGACATAGCAGCCCTTCTCGAAATCGACGCCACCGAGCTGATCCATGTCCGCCTCATGCGGGAAGGCATCGCCGTAGCCGAAATCGACGCCGCCGCGCGGAATGCCGAGCGCGATCCGGTGCGCCTCGTACTGGCTTTCGTCCACGAGCGTGGCGCCGAGACTTGCCGCCGCATCGGCAGCCCGATGTGGTGGGAGCATGATGCGGATGCCCAGCGCCGGCAGGCGCGGATCGGGATAAGCAAGGCCCACGGACGTTGCGCCCGTGCCGTCCCATGTCGCGAGCACGCCGAGCACCTCGGACAAATCCTCGACCATGACGCGAGAGCGCAGCTTGTAGAGATTGAGCTTATCGACCAGCGCTTTCACGCGCTCGCGCGGCACGTCGAGAAAAAAACCGCCGCCGTCCTTGGCTGGCGCTTCGGTGGCGATGAAGTCGGCGATGATCTTGCCTTGCGGTGTCAAGAGCGCGCAAAAGCGCGCGGCACCCGGGCCGAGCTCCAGCATGTCGGCGCTGACAAGCCCATGCAGAAAGCTTCGCGCCTCGTCGCCGGCGACCTTTACCACTCCCCGGTCCGAAAGTAAGGCGGCCTTCATCGATGCCACAATTCCCCGTTCTCAGTCTGCAGGGCCATCTGCGGAAGCTAAGGTCCCGCCCCGTTACCCTCAAGGGTCGCTTCTGCCGCAACGATGGAGCGCATCGGCCCGATAAGCAATCGGTGATCGGCACCGCGCCTTGACCGAGCGGCACAATCACGATTTTTCAAGTCCCCGCAGATCGATCCGCGCCACCCGGGAATTTTCACGTCGCCGAAAAGATAAAGATAACGACGTGGCCGGGACTTCAGCGGCCTCCACAATGCTGTCAGCACTTCAGTCCCACCCCTTGGGTCTCGTCACAAGCCCGATACAGCACGCGTTCAAGGAGTGAGCGCATGGCCGACGAACTGCTTTCCTTGCGCATCATTGTGGTCTCGCCATCGCCTGGCGATCGCGCGCTGTTCCGCAATGCGGCGGCCGCCGCGCGCGTGCCGATCGAGCTTGTGGAAAACGACGGCGAAGCAGCGGCCGGGCGGTCGCTCGCCGCCGGCGCCGATCTGGCGTTTTTCGACACGGCGCTTGGCGGCGAAGCAGTGGCTCGGATGGCCTCGGCGGCCCGTGCCGCGTCCAGCCCGCCCTTTACCGTCGCGCTCGGTGCGCCTGCCAATTCCAGGCCTTTTCCGACGGACGGTCAGGCCAGCCGGCCGGAGGACGAGGACGATGCGCACCGCCTGATCGCCGGCTCGATCCGGCTTCGCCTGCCGAGCCGCGTGCTGTTGGTGGACGATTCGCCGACCATGCGCAGCATCGTGCGCAGGGTGCTGGCGGCAACACGCTTCCCGCTCGACGTGACCGAAGCGGGCGACGGCGGACAGGCGCTCGCGCTGGCGCGCGCGGCCGAATTCGACTTCGTCTTTTTCGACCACAATCTGCCCGGCTTGAGCGGTTTGGAGGCGATCGCCGAATTACGGCGGGCGAAGCGCTATCCGGGCTTTGTGCTGATGACGTCGGCGGATGATGCGGCGCTGGCGGAAAAAGCGCACACTCAGGGTATCGCTTTTCTCAAAAAACCGTTCTACCCGGCGGATTTGGAATGGGTCCTATGCCGCTTCTGCGGACTAGGCGCGCTCAGTCCCGCGCGCCGGTAATATGCTATTGGCGCGACAGCTCGACGGAGAATTCGCCGTTGTGAATACGCGCCGCGAGGCTTTCGGCGTAGCGGGCGGTTGCGTCCTCGCCATAGGTGGAAATGAGCTCGACCAGCGCCAGAAACAGCGCCGTTTGCGCCAGGCAATCGCCGTCGATGCCCTCATGGCGCGCATGAACCCATGCTTCTTGCAGATAACCGAGCGCCAATCGCTTCTGCTCGTGATCGGCGACGGCTTCCTGTGCCGCCGAAAGTTGCGTCGCAATACTCATTGATTGATTTATCGCCGCAGCCCGGCGGCGCCCCTGACTGCGAGAAATTAGCACGTCATCCGCGAGCCCTAAGCCGAACCTTGAGGAAGGGTTAATTGGATCGATCAGGCTCGCCGCGCTGTTTTAAGCCGGCGACAAGCGGAGCGATCCGGCCCTCAATTGGCGTAGCGCGCCGTGATCTCGCGAGCGATCTTGGCGCCTTCGGCGAGGTAGCGGCGGATGGCGAAATCGGCCGCCGGCGTGCAGGTGCGATAGCTCTGCTGGAACGCGCGATAGCCGCGGTTGAAGCTTGCGATCATCTGCTCGTGCCGCTCGCCGCTCGGCGCTTCGGTGTCGATCAGCACTTGCGCCTCGTTGCGCCATTTCTGGCCCTCGTTCGAGCCGCAAATGCCGCGCAGGAAGTGCAGCGAGCCGAGGATCTCGGCGAGCCGCTGCAGGTCATGGTCAAAGGGCGCCGGGGTGTTTTTCGGCGCCTGGGGTTGCGCTTCCTGTTGTTGCGGTTGCTGTTGTGGCTGCGGCTGAACCGGGCGGGGCGCCGGCCGGTAGGAGCGCGGCGGCGGCTGCTGCTCTCCCCAGCCCTGGCCCCCCCACGAACCCTGGCCCTGGCCCCAAAAGCCTTGGCCATAGGCCGGAACGGCGGCCGCGAGACACAGGCAAAGAAAAAAAACGAGCGAGATTCGAGACATCGGAGTCGGATCAAAGCATAACGGCCGCGTGCGCTGTAGCCCAAACATGAGAAGGCGACACCGTTGCAAATATCACGATAACGCGGCGATCCGCTCGCCGGCAGCGGTAACGATTTCGGCAAGTCCTTCCGTCGTTCTCAGTCCGGAAAGTTCCGCCGGCAACAGCCACTTCGCCTCGGCGAGTTCGGCATTGAGCGAAATCTCACCCGCCAGATAGCGCGCCGCAAACGGCAGAATGACGAAATGCCGCTCGATCTTGCCTTCCGCAGTCGCGTGCGATCACCTGGCGGTAGCCGGCGAGTGACAGGGGCTCGATGGCAAGCCCGGTCTCTTCGCGCACCTCGCGCATCACCGCCTGTTCCAGCGTCTCGCCGAGCTCGACGCCGCCGCCGGGCAGCGTATAGATCCCTTGCATCGGCGGCACGCCGCGCCGCACGATCAGTACCCGCTCAGCGCGGAAAATAGCGGCGCTGACCGCAAGATAAGGCCGCGTGGGATAACTCCGCGAATCCGCGCTGGTGTTGGTCAAGGGCCGACCCATTTGGCTATGATCGCGGGCGCCTGGCCCGTTCGCTATTCCGCCGGAGAATATCTATAGCCCAATGTGCGCCCGCTACGTCATAACCTCGCCGGCCGATGCGATCAGGGCCTTGTTCGGCTATGCCGACCGGCCGAATTTCCCGCCGCGCTATAACGTGGCGCCGACCCAGCCGATCCCCATCGTGCGGCTCGACGAGGGCAAGCGCGCGTTCGCGCTGGTGCGCTGGGGATTTCTGCCCTCCTGGGTGAAGGATCCGCGCACTTTCTCGCTGCTCGTCAATGCGCGCGGCGAATCCGTGCTCGACAAGCCGGCCTTCCGCAACGCCATGCGGCGTCGGCGCTGCCTTGTTCCGGCCGACGGCTTCTACGAATGGAGCGACACGCGTCCTCGGCGTCCCTTTTTCGTGCGGGCGAAGGCCGGCGGTCCGATCGCCTTTGCCGGATTGTGGGAGACCTGGACCGGGCCGAACGGTGAAGAAGTCGACACCGCGGCGATCGTCACCACGCGGTCGAACCGCTCGCTCGCTGCCATTCACGACCGCATGCCGGTGATCGTGGCGCCGGAAGCTTTCAATCTTTGGCTCGACTGCGCGGCGGTCGATGCCACAACCGCGGCGGCGCTATTTATGCCTGCGTCCGATGCGCTGCTCGAAAGCTACGCAGTGTCCAACGCAGTCAATCGCGCGACCAACGATTCGCCGGATCTGATCGCGCCCGCGCCGGCTGCGGTCGATAACGATGCGGAGGCTGCTGCCGCCGACGCGCCGCAGAACCCGGAAGAGGCGGACAAACAACTGTCGCTGTTTTGAGGAGAGCCAGGCGGCCCCCGCCACATCGGCGCAATTTTCTGCCGTTTCCCGGACGCGGTGCAACGCGTTAGCGGTGCACCGCTGATCCGGGATCGTAACGGACTCTGCCTTTTGGACGATCCCGGGTCTGCAGCGCATCACTCACGTGCTGCGCTGCGCCCGGGATACGCTGATCGTCGCCACGCGCTTAAGCGCTTCCACGCCCGAACTGCGCGCGGTCGACCGCGGCTTTCACCACCGGAATCTCGTCGTCGGCGAGCGGCTTCATCCAGGTCTTGCGCTTGAGGGCTGCGGCGATATGGGGCGCAAGTTCTTCGGCCTTGCGCGCCTCGCGCGCGGCCGCCTGCGCCTTGAAGGCCGGCATCACTTCGGCGGCGAATAGTTCCAGCGACTCGCAAATATGGTCGTGACGGTTGCGGCCGGCTTGCTGCAGGAAGATCACCTGATCGACGCCGCTGTCCTGGAAAGTCTCCAGATGCTTGCGCATGTCGTCGGGTGTGCCGATGCCGGACGAATTGGCGCCGACCTTCTGCAATGCGTCGATCACCGCCTCGGTGCGGTTGCCGCGCTGTGCCAGATAGTCGCCCCAGAGATTGGTCCGGCCCGGCACGCAGTCCTTCGCCACCAGCGCGTTGAGTGCATAGCCGAAGAACTCGAAGCCCTCGTGGCCGCGGCGGATCGCTTCGGCGCGGTCGCGATGCACTGAAAAGCTCGACACCATGGCGAGATTCGCATTCACCGCATGGCCGAGCGGCACGCAGGCGTCGGATTTGATGATGCCGTAATAGATATCGGCCCAGCGCGTTGCTTCTTCGCGGTCGAGAAAGGAGAAGGCGAGCGCGCCGACGCCGTTCTGCGCCGCGATCTTGATCGTGTCGCGGTTGGTGCAGGCCATCCAGATCGGCGGATGCGGCTTCTGCACCGGCTTCGGCAGTACGTTGCGGCATGGCATGGCGAAATACTTGCCCTCGAAACCGGGATAGGGCTCGAGCACCATCATGTTGGCGATCTGCTCGGCCGCCTCCAGCGCCATCGTGCGCTTCTCCTTGGCCGGTATGCGGAAGCCGCCGAGCTCGAGCCGCGTCGCGCCTTCGCCGATGCCGAAATCGACCCGGCCGTCGGAGATGATGTCGAGCGTGGCCAGGCCCTCGGCGGTGCGCGCCGGATGATTATAGTTGGGAATGACCTGCCGGATGCCGTGGCCGAGCCGGATGGATCTGGTGCGCGCCGCCGCGGCGGCGAGGAATACTTCGGGCGCGGACGAATGCGAATATTCTTCCAGGAAATGATGCTCGACTTCCCAGGCGTAGTCGAAGCCGAGCCGGTCGGCTAGTTCGACTTGCTCGAGCGCCTGATGAAACAGGTTGCGCTCATCGCCTTCGTTCCATGGTCGCGGCAGCTGCAATTCATAAAACACTCCAAAACGCATTCCATCCCCTTTTTGAAACCGCGCGGCGCCGCGCTAGCCAGCCTTATAATGAGTAACGTTAAAGCACTTTGCCGGGATTCAGAATGCCCTTGGGATCGAGCAAGGTCTTCAAGCTGCGCATGAGTTCGAGCGCGACCGGATCCTTCACCGCCGGCAATTGATGGCGCTTGATGACGCCGATGCCGTGCTCGGCCGAGATCGATCCACCATATGCCTTCACCACCTCGTAGACGGCGGCGTTCATGGCGTCCCAGTGCGTCAGGTATTCGGCCTTGTCGGCGCCCGCCGGCTGGTTGACGTTGTAATGGATATTGCCGTCGCCCAGATGGCCGAAGGGCAGGGGATGCGCGCCGGGGACTGCGCGCTCGACCGCCGCCGCAGCGTCCTTGAGAAAGGCTGGCACCGCCGCAACCGGCACCGAGATGTCGTGCTTGATCGAGCCGCCGGCATAGCGCTGCGCCTCGCCGAAATTCTCGCGGACGCGCCAGAACGCTTTGGTCTGTTCCAGGCTCTCGGCAATGGCGGCGTCGCTGACGAGCCCCTGCTCGACACCCTTGGCGAGGATGTCTTCCAACACGTCACGCAGCCCGCTTTGTGCCTGCGAGGACAATTCGATCAGCACGTACCAGGGATGCGGGGCGATGAGCGGATCGCGGCAGCCGGCGGTGTAGCGCAGCACGATCTCGAGTCCTTCGCGCGGCATCAGCTCATAGCTCGTGACGCCGCCGCCGGCGTTGTCGGAAGCGATGTTGAGAAGCGCCAGCGCCGCTTCGGGCGACGGCAATCCAACGAATGCGGTCTCGACCGAGCGCGGGCGCGGAACGAGCCGCAGCACCGCCGCGGTGATCACGCCGAGCGTGCCCTCGGCGCCGATGAACAGGTTTCTCAGATCGTAACCGGTATTGTCTTTTTTCAACTTGTTGAGGTCGTGCAGGATGCGGCCGTCGGCCAGCACCACTTCGATGCCGAGCACATGCGCGCGCGCGACACCGTAGGCGAGCGCCGCGGTGCCGCCCGCGTTGGTCGAAAGATTGCCGCCGATGGTGCAGGTGCCTTCCGAGGGCAGGAGTTGCGGATAGAGCCTGTCGACGGCGGCGGCCGCCTCGCGCGCCCGCTGCAAGGTGACGCCCGCTTCGCAGGTGATGGTGTTCGAGGTGGCATCGACCTCGCGGATGCGATCGAGCCGGTTGAGCGACAGCACGATTTCGTTGTTGAGCGGGGTCTGGCCGCCGACCAGCCCGGTATTGCCGCCCTGCGGCACGATCGCCGTTCCGGTCTCGTTGGCGAGCTTGACGATCGCCGCCACTTCATCGACCGAAGCTGGCCGCAGCACCAAAGGCGTGCGCCCATGGAACAGGTCGCGCATCTCGACCACATAGGGCGCCTGCATCTGCGGATCGGTGATGGCGTATTTGTCGCCGACAATGGCGGCAAAGCGCGCCAGCAGCGCCGGATCGGCCGCGCGCTCGGGCTTGGTCTGGTCCGGTCTGGCTCTTTCCGGCGTGTCGAGCATCAGCTGAGATCCTGTCCATCCATTAGATAAGCCAGATTTTACGCCGGCGCATCTAGCGATCCGCCGCCGCCCGCGCGAGCCGGTCGTTGATCGCCTCGCCGAGCCCCTCGTGGGGGACCGGCATCACCGCGATGGCGCGGGCGCCGGCGGCATCGAGCGCGCGGAGATGCGAAAACAGATTGGCCGCGGCTTCGATGAGATCGCCGCGGTCCGAAAGATTGAGTGTCTTTTTGCTGTGCGCGGCGCCCTCCGGCAGCGAAGCGCCGAACGCGAGCAAAGCCTCGCCGGGTTCAAGGCGGTCGGCATGAAGTCGGATCCGCGTGCGCGGCGCATAGTGGGAAGCGAGCATGCCGGGTGCGAGCGGCGCTTCATCGTCAGGCGGCAGTGCCGGCGCGCTGGCCAGCGTTTTGCCGAGCGCGCGCTCGATCGCGGCACGCGGCATGCCGCCCGGCCGCAGCAGCGTGGGCTCGCCGAGACAGGCGACGATGGTGGACTCGACGCCGACCGGTGTCGCCCCGCCATCGATGATGAGATCGATCCGCCCGCTCAGATCCGCCGCCACGTGCTCGGCCGTGGTCGGTGACACATGGCCGGAGCGATTGGCGGACGGCGCGACCACGGGCTTGCCGAACGTTGTGAGGATCGCGCGCGCGACCGCATGGTCCGGCATGCGCACCGCGATGCTGTCGAGGCCGGCGGTGGCAAGCTCGGCGACCGGGCAGGCGGCCGCCTTGGGCAGAACGAGCGTCAGCGGTCCCGGCCACAGCGCGGCGGCGAGCCGCTCGGCATCGGCATCGAAGCGCGCCAGCGCCTGCGCCGCCGCAAGATCGGTCACGTGCGTGATGAGCGGATTGAAGGCAGGGCGGCCTTTGGCCTCGTAGAGGCGCGCCACCGCCTGCCCATTGGTCGCGTCGGCGCCGAGCCCATAGACCGTCTCGGTCGGAAAAGCGACGAGCCCCCCCGCGGCGAGCACACGCGCCGCCTCGGCGGCCGCGGCGGAGCCGGCCGGCAAGATGCGCGTCATGAGCGGGGCAGTCATGAACGACCTCGCGGGTGGCGGACATTCGCCTGGCGCACTTTCTAGCACTTTGGCGGAGCGCGATCTTTTTCGGAATGGCGAGAGCTGCCCCGGATAAAGCCCAGCGCACATGCATTTTTCCGGATCGGCACTACATAACGAATGCGCCCAGGCGCTTGCAGCCCCGCGGGACGGATTGTATAAGCGCGGCCATTGCTTCTTGCTGGAGCATGAGCTTTTCGGAAAACCGCTATCCACCCCGGATCAAGTCTGGGGCAGGCTTTTTCCGGATCATGCTCTTATGTCGGAGTGTAGCGCAGTCTGGTAGCGCACCTCGTTCGGGACGAGGGGGTCGCAGGTTCAAATCCTGCCACTCCGACCACTACCTAGCTCAAAATCGGAGGCTCCGCCAATCCTCGGGCGGGCAAGCGTTCACCATGAGCGCGATCGCGATCATTTGCATGGCCGCTGTTGTCGGCATTCTGATCGGGACGACGTGGGTGCCGACTCTCGGAGACGGTTCCTCGTCTTGGCTGCGGCAACATGCTCGTGGTCGGATGCGCATGGGAGCGTGCCCATGTGAGCCTAAGACGCGAGCACCCAACCAGGCTTTGAGTCTTCTGTAAGACCAAACAAAAGCCCCGGTCAGGGAAACCGGGGCAAAGCTGGGACCGCCGTTCGACGTGAGCAAGCGCTCAAGTTTGCTGCCCATGCTTGTTCAGTCCGAAGATGAAGACAAACCAAACCGTGCGCCGCAGGAGCTACCCGCGGCGCCCATTACCATGGTTCGCTGAACCGGTCCCCTAATACCGGCGGCCGAGTCTCACCCGTGCCAGCACAGATGTCGAGCGACGACGATATGCAGTTTGTGCTCGGCGATGGCCAAGGTCGGCAGGTGGTAGTAGCGGTGGTGACCCCATACAAACCAGACGAACGTTCCGTCTGGAGGCGGCACGACCGTGTCAGCCCAAATGCGGCAATATCCGCTGTTGAACTTCACGATGGCGAAGTCTGCGTGTGCCGGAGCTGTAGCCGTGAGGCCGAGCGCCAGCGCGCCGATTGCGAAGAGGAATTTCTTCATAGCCCATAGCCCCTGTGTGAGGCCCTTCTGCGGCCGCTCAGTTGCTCGCGGCCCGAAGAGCTTTGGCAATGGTACAAGGGAGCCGGTGACTGCGCAAATCCTTGGTTGGGTCAACGTGACCGGCGGTAAAGATCAACCTCCACAAATATGGACGTTGAAGCAACCAAGAGACAAGGCCGCCTTAATCTAGCCGCGTCGCCGCGTCAGGGTATTTGCTCTTCATAGTTATCGCCTTCAGCCCCGCTCGCGCGGGGCTTTCTTTTTTGCTGTTGCAGCTGGCCTGCCGTTCGAAGATGGGCGCGTCCACGCTCGCACGCCGTCGCGGTAGAACGGCTTGGTTTCGGAAAAACCGGTCTTCGCCCATCGGCGCGAAGCCCAGCGGCAAGCTTCTCAGTATCGTGCTCTAGCTTGGGGTGTGCGCGGTCGTTGGATGCAAACAAACACACCTCGTCACATAGTCATGGCGTGGGCGCGGCTCACCTTCCAGTGACATGACGACGACATTCCGCACAATGACAAGCCGCGTTTATGCCCCTTTCGTCTGCAAATTACGCGCAGCGATTTGATGATACGTTCATGTATCATGGTTATTCTCCGTGGTTCATTTGATCACAGGAGAGCATAATGTCGAACCATTTCACCGGACTGAGCCTCGGCCCGCCGCTGGGCGATCAGCGACTCGACCTCTGCGACCTTTATGCGTTCCAGTCGCCCAGCGACAAGAACAGAACCGTGATCATCCTCAATGCAAATCCCAATGCGGACGCATTGCATCCCGACGCCATTTATCGCGTCAACATCGACACCGACGGTGATTATTTGACCGACGTCGCGTTCAGCTACGTATTCTCGAAGCCGCAGAACGGCAGGCAGACCTTTAGCGTATTCATGGCGAAGGGCGCGGAGTCGCGCTCGGCTGAAGCGGTCGGGACGAAGATCGTCTCTGATGCGGAAGTCTCCTTCGGGACCAAGCCGAATATCGTTACGTCGGGCCCGTATACTTTTTTCGCCGGCAGCCGCAGCGATGCGTTCTTCTTCGACTTCGACGGAATCAAGAACCTGTTCGACACCAGCGGCAAACGGAACTTTACCGAACCCCATCTCGGCGGCAAGTCGCCATGGACCGGCGTGGATTCGAATACGCAAGCGAACGTATTCTCGACCGCGGTCGAGTTGCCGACGAGCGAACTTAATCCCAAGCCCGAGATCCACATCTGGGGGCGATGCAGCCTGCGACGCGACGGCAAGTTGCTTCACGTCGACCGCGCGGGCCATCCGAGCGTCAGCAGCTTCTTCAACACCGATGATACCAAGGAGGAATACAACGCGAGCGAGCCGGTCAACGACCGCAGCCGGTGGCTCGAGCAGTTCATTCACCTCATGGGGCATACCGGCAATTACACGCGCGAGGAAGCGATCGCCGCGATCGACAAGGAGGGCACACTTCCGGACGTGCTGAGTTTCGATCCGACCAAACCGGCGGAATATCCGAACGGCCGGGTCTTCACTGACGACGTGATCAACTACCGTCTCGCCTTCCTGACGAAAAACGAGTGTCCTCCTACGGGCCTCAAGCCTCACACCGACGTCCTGAAGGTGTTCCCATATCTGGGCACGCCGCATTCGAAATAGCGGGGCATAAAGCCGACGCAGACTGCTCGCCGGATCGGAGCCGAGAGTCCTCGGCTCCGATCAAACAGGGCGTGATCTGAGAGAGACACTGTAAGGCGCTGCTGGAAGAGTTGGCAGGCTAACCTGTGCGTTAACCATACCGGCGGTCGGCCGCTTGCAAGCTTTCATCCTTTGTTAAGCTTAACGCTTCGTTAACGACGGGGCTGGGATGAAAAGCTTGCGGAAAATCAAGTCGCCGGCGGCGCTTGCAACGCTCGGGGCATTTTGTGTGCCGGAGCCGTTGGGCGCCTGTCTCGTGTTGGCGGCCGCGGTTTGGTGGTCCTACCGCAAGTGGTATGGCGCTTGAGCGCCTGCGCTCCGTTCCTACGGAAAACAGTTCGCCCGATGAGCGCATTCTCGAGCGCCTCGGCGCGCAGGCCGGCAGCTTGTCGGCGGAATACCTACCGCGCGGTCGCCCGCGTCAGCGTGCGATGACGGATCAGCCCGCAGCTTTTGCCGGATAGGGTGCGAGCGTCCCGGAACGCGCCAGCGTTCCGGGGAGGTCTCAGGCTTCAAATCCAGCCGTCCCACCTTTCAGCTTAAAGTTTGATCAGCCGGCCGCGCGCGCGGCGCATGAAACTCCGTGCGCCCATGCGCGTTGCTGCGGATGGCCAAGGCATTTGTCCCATCCCTTCGTCCCATAGACTGTGGGCGGCATTTCATGCACAAGCTCGCTCTCTTCGCGCGATAACTCCCGCGCAGTCCACCACATGGAAGCTTCTCATGTCCGGACTCGATCGCGTATCGGTTGGAAATCTGAAGGTTGCCAAGGTCCTGCACGATTTCATCGCAGACGAGGTCATTCCGGGCACCGGGATCGACCCCGCGGCATTCTGGCGAGGGCTTGATCGCATCGTTCATGACTTCGCGCCGCGCAACCGCGCCCTGCTCAAGCGGCGCGACGAATTGCAGGCGAAGATCGATGCTTGGTATCGCGGGCGGCGCGGGCAGCCGTCCGACGTCGCCGCGCAAAAAGCGTTCCTCGCCGAGATCGGCTACCTCGTGCCGGAAGGTCCCGACTTCAAGGTGGAGACCGCCACGGTCGACGACGAGATCGCCGTCATCGCCGGCCCGCAGCTCGTGGTGCCGGTGAGCAATGCGCGCTACGCGCTCAATGCCGCCAATGCGCGCTGGGGCTCGCTCTACGATGCGCTCTACGGCTCTGACGCCATTCCGCGCGACGCGCATGCGGCGCCGGCGAAGGGCTACGATCCGGCCCGCGGCAAGCTTGTCATTGCCTGGGCGCGGCGTTTTCTCGATGAAGCCGTGCCGCTCGCATCAGGCTCACATGCCGATGCGCGCGGCTACACGATCAAGAACGGCGCGCTCAGCGTGGCGCTTGCTGACGGCAAGACTGTCGGCCTGAAAGACGCCAAGCAATTTGCCGGCTTTCGTGGCAGCACGGACGCACCGACCGCCATTCTTCTCGTCAACAACAAACTGCACATCGAGCTCGTCGTCGATCGCGCGCATCCGGTCGGCCGCGACGATGCCGCCGGCATTGCCGACGTCGTCCTCGAAGCGGCGGTCACCACCATCATGGATCTGGAAGACTCGATCGCCGCGGTCGATCCATTTGACAAGGTCGCCGCCTATCGCAATTGGCTCGGCCTCTGCAACGGAACGCTCATCGAGACATTTCAGAAAGACGGCAAGCCGCTCACGCGCCGGCTCGCGGCCGATCGCAGCTACACCGCGCCGGATGGCAAGGCGCTCACGCTGCCGGGCCGCAGCCTCATGCTCATCCGCAATGTCGGGCATCTGATGACGGACGAAGGCGTGCTCGACCGCGACGGGCAGCCAGCGCCGGAAGGCGTGCTCGATGCCGCCTTCACCACGCTGATCGCGCTGCACGATCGCACGGGCAACAGCAAAGCGCGCAACAGCCGCGCGGGCTCGATCTATATCGTCAAGCCGAAGATGCACGGGCCGGACGAAGTCGGCTTCGCCAACGATTTGTTCGCTGCGGTCGAGGACGTGCTGGGACTGCCGCGCCACACCGTCAAAATCGGGCTGATGGACGAGGAGCGGCGCACCACCGTCAATCTGAAAGAATGCATCCGCGCCATCAAATCACGGGTGTTTTTCATCAATACCGGCTTCCTCGACCGCACCGGCGACGAGATCCATACCGCCATGGAAGCCGGGCCGATGATCCGCAAGAACCAGATGCGCACGCAGCCCTGGCTCAAGGCCTACGAGGACTCGAATGTCGATATCGGTCTCGCCTGCAGCCTTCCCGGCCATGCGCAGATCGGCAAGGGCATGTGGGCGATGCCCGACTTGATGGCGGCGATGCTCGAGCAGAAAGGCGCGCAGATGGAGGCCGGCGCCAATACCGCTTGGGTGCCGTCGCCGACGGCGGCGACGTTGCACGCGACGCATTATCATAAGGTCAATGTCTTCCGCCGCCAGAGTGAGCTTGCATCGCGGCCGCGGGCGAGCCTCGACGATATTCTTACGGTGCCAGCGGCGCGCGGCGTTAACTGGTCGCCGGAGGAAGTGCAGCAGGAGCTCGACAACAACGCCCAGGGCATCCTCGGTTATGTGGTGCGCTGGATCGACCAGGGCGTCGGTTGCTCGAAAGTGCCCGACATCAACAACGTGGCGCTGATGGAAGACCGTGCGACCCTGCGCATCTCGAGCCAGCACATTGCGAACTGGCTCAAGCACGGCATCACCTCGGAGCGCCAGGTGATGGATACGCTCAAGCGCATGGCGGCGGTGGTCGACAAGCAGAATGCCGGCGATCCGGCTTATCTGCCGATGGCGCCGGATTTCGACCAATCGATCGCCTTTGCGGCTGCGTGCGATCTGGTCTTCAAGGGAGCAGCGCAGCCGAACGGCTATACCGAGCCGATCCTGCATGCGCGCCGCGCCGAGCTGAAGCGGAGCAAACTCGCGGCGAAATAATTTCGCTGGAGACTGATTGCGTCGTCCTTGGATTTTGCCGCCATCACCAACGTTCGCGGCCGGTGGTCCGGAGAAATTGACGCCAGCACGGACAAACTCAGCGCCGAATTCCGGATTGCCGCGTCAGCGGCAAGTCCGGAATCCATAACCACAGGTCAAGCAAAAGTAGCGTCGATTCCGGATTATGGATTCTGGGCTCCTCGCTGCGCGAGGTCCCGGAATGACGACACAATGAAGCGATTGCGCTCTAAGCATCGCGCGAGAACGGCCAAGCCGCCCTATTCGCCGGTGCGGCCGCGCCAGGGGTCCGGACCCGGGTCGCGTCCGGCCGCGACCTCAGCCAGCCGGTCGAGGTAATGGGCCCAGCCTTCCGCATGGCTGGCGCATTGCGCGGCATCGGGCAGGCCGGTGTGGGTCAGGCGCAGCAGCGTTCCGTTCGACTGCTCGATCAAATCGATCTCGACTGTGCTCGAACCCGGCGGCACCGCCTCGCCGCCGTCCCAGCCGAAGCTGTAGGCCAGGCGATGCACCGGCACCACCTCGCGGAAGGCGCCGCGGGCGAAGCGGGCGCCGGTGACATTGACCAGATAAATCCCGCCCGGCTGCGGTTCGAGCTGTGCCTCGGTTCCCATCCAGCGCAGGATCTTGTCCGGATCGGTCAGGAAAGCGAACACGGCGGACGGGCGGCGCCGAGATGTGCGTCTCGCGGCGAACGACAAGAGCTTCTTGCATCGGTGTCTCCCGTTTACTGGTTGCACTTACGCCGCCCCCGACTTGGCTTTAGCTTTTGTCGTACTTGTCGTGGTGGCGCCACCAGACGCCCATCTCGTTGCGCCCCTTGGGCGCGCGGTCGAGCCACTGATACATGCCCCAGAGGCCGTCCAATCCGCGCGCATAGGCCGAATAGGTGTGGTAGACGGCGCCGTCTTCGCGCACGAATGCGCTCATGCCCGGCCGATCACGCATGAACGTGGGCCCGTCGGTCCCGGTCATCGCTGCGCATACGGGAACCGGCGCCCCATCGCCGCGCAACGGTTTCCCAGGCCGGTAGTTGTACTCGAAGCCGCCCTCGCGCTGTTGCTGCTCGGTCAACGAGACATTGAAGTCGAAGTTGAAGTCACCGCCGTGGGAGGACGCCCAGGGAAACGTCCACCCCATCCGCTGCTTGAAGGCGTCGAGCTTCGCCAGCGGCGCCCGCGACACCCCCCACAGCATCACGTCGTGGTTGGCCAGGTGTATGGCGATCCCGTTGAAGCTGTCGGCGATTGACGAGCAGGACGGACAGCCCGCCTCATAGTCGGGGCCGAACATGAAGTGATAGACGAGAAGCTGCGAGCTGCCGCGGAAGAGGTCCACCAGCGAGGCGCTGCCTTCATCGGTCTCGAAGCGATACGCCTTGTCGACCCGGACCCATGGCAGTTCCTGCCGCAGCCGCGCCAGCTCGTCGCTCCGTCGCGTCAGCTCCTTCTCGGCCTTGAGTAGATCGAGCCGTGCCGCCAGCCATTCTTCACGTGTTCCAGTCATGTGGGTCGTCATTTTTCTCTCCGCGTTGGTGATATCGAACTGTGCAAGTAACGAGTGTCGGGGCGTTGACGGACCGCTGATTACAGCGGCGGCACGCTCGCCGTGCGAACGCCGGATCGGGATCTGTAGGCGCCTCGCCGGCCGGATATCAGCTTCAGCCACGGCGCTGAATGGAAGGCGCTCATCAGCAAGTACATGGAGACCATTCCGTTCAGCAGTGACCCGTGCTGCGCAGCCGTACAGAACATGTCCGGCGCGCCGCCGCTGAAAGCGGCCGTTACGAACGCCATGATTGCGAATGTCGGCGCAGCCGCGAGTGACAGCCAGCAGTCCGCGCTTGCCTTGAGCCGTTCCATCGTTCTCTCCCTCGCTACACAGGCTTTGGGTCCTCTGGGTCGCGCTTTCGGAAGGCGGCTTCTCCAGCGTCGGACACCTCGACCCACTTCGCGTCAGGCGAGGCCTCCGGGTCGTAGTTGTCGTGCCAGTTCCACCACTTGTACGGCGGCGTCTGGGGATAGCCCTCGGGTAAATCCTCCCAGATCTCCTGGCGGCCGAGCGGCGTCGCATCGAGATAGCTCCAGGTGGTCCCCATCGCCTCGTCGCCGCGGCTGTTGATGAAGTAGGTGCGAAACACGCGCTCGCCGTCGCGGAAGAAGACGTTATGGCCGTGCCACTCATCCACGCCGAAGTCGGCGTCGAAGCTGTCGGTGATGGTGTACCAGGGCATCTTCCAGCCCATCCGCGCCTTCAGGCGGGCGATGTCCGCCTGCGGTGCGCGCGAGACGTATACGAGTGTGGTGTCGCGGGCGTTCAGGTGGGCGAGGTGGGCGACCTGATCGGCCCCGAGGGAGCAGCCGCGGCAAGCATGCTCGGGCCAGCCGAACACCCCGGGCTCGAAGAACGCGCGGTAGACGATCAACTGCCTGCGGCCCTCGAACAGGTCGAGTAGGCTCACCGTGCCGTTCGGTCCCTCGAATTCATACGCCTTCTCGACGGCCATCCAAGGCATCCGCCGGCGTTCGGCGGCCAGCGCGTCATGGGCCCGCATCTGGGCCTTCTCTTTCACGAGCAACTGCTCGCGCGCAGCCTGCCACGCTTGCGGCGAAACGATCGGTGGCGTGTGTGTGGCGAGCTGTCCGCCTTTCGGACGGTTCTCAGGTGGTTTAGTCATGGTTGTTGCTACCTCCGAACTGAATGAGCTCCCGGGCCTTCGGGCTGAAGCCCGACTTCATCGCTTCCGATCGCTCGTTGTTGGTCATGAGCTAACTTAGTGCCGGGGTATCGAACGGTGGGAGTGACAAGTTTGGCGGGATTCCGATGGACTCCCTGATCACGGCTGCGGCACACGCGCTCGCCGCGGGCGATCCGCTTGGCGCATTGAACCGGGTAGCGCTGCGCGATGACGCGCCGGCGCTCGCGCTTCGCGGCATCGCGATGGCGCAGCTCGGCGATCTCGATCGCGCGAAGGCTCTGCTGCGAAGCGCGGCGCGCGCCTTCGGTCCGAAAGAGGCCGTGGCGCGCGCGCGATGCGTTGTCGCCGAGGCCGAGATCGCGCTTGTCTCGCGCGATCTGGGCTGGCCCGCGAAGGCGCTCGACGCCGCGCGAGTGACGCTCGAACAGCACGGCGACCGGGTGAATGCCGCGCATGCGCGCTACCTTGAGGTCCGTCGCCTCCTTCTGATCGGGCGCCTCGACGAGGCCGAGCGCGTGCTCGCCGATCTCGACCCTGCGCCTTTCCCGCCCGCATCGAGAGCCGCCCACGAGCTCGTCGTTGCGGGGATCGCCATGCGACGCCTGCGGACCAAGACCGCGCACGCCGCACTCGCGCGCGCCGAGAGCGCCGCGCGCCTCGCCGGTATCGCCGCGCTGACCGCGGAGGTCGAAAGCGCGTCGCTTGTCCTGAACACGCCCGCGGCGCGCCTGATTGCGCGGGGCGAAGAGCGCCTCCTTCGGCTCGAGGAGGTTGAAGCGTTACTTGAATCGAAGGCGCTCGTTGTGGACGCCTGCCGTCATGTCGTGCGTAACGCACGCACGGTGATCTCGCTCGCCAGGCGTCCGGTGTTGTTCGCGCTCGCACGCGCGCTGGGCGAGGCGTGGCCCGCAGACGTGCCGAGGGCGACGCTTGTCGCGCGGGCGTTTCGCGGCAAGCACGCCGATGAATCGCATCGGGCGCGGTTGCGCGTCGAAATGGGGCGGCTTCGCAGGATGCTGCGGACGCTCGCCGACGTGAGCGCGACCAAGCAGGGGTTTGCGCTGGTGCCGCACGGCGCGCGCGAGGTCGTGGTGCTGGCACGGCCGGTCGAAGAGGACAATGCGGCGGTGCTCGCCTTCCTCGCCGACGGTAAGTCATGGTCGAGCTCGGCGCTCGCGCTTGCGCTTGGCGCCAGCCAGCGCACCGTGCAGCGGGCACTCGACGAGCTCGCGGCAACCGGCAAGGTGCAGTCGTTCGGCCGCGGCCGAGCGCGTCGCTGGATGACCCCGCCCGTGCCGGGATTCACGACGACCTTGTTACTCCCGGCTCCGCTGCCGAGTGAGTATTGATGTGCGCATGGTCCAGCGCATGTCCCGGAAAAGTGGAACCCGGTTTTCCGATAAGGACATGCGCAAACGAAAGATTCTTGTCGGCGAACCGCTAGCCGTTTCGCCCCAACATGCGTCAGGACGAAAACATGATCAGATCAGCCGCCGAAATCGTTCGTGAGTATGGACCCTTTCCGGGCGTCAACCACGTGCACGGGCTCACCTTTGACGGTCGGCATGTTTGGTTTGCGTCTGGAGACAAGCTCAATGCCTTGGATCCGGCGAGCGGCAAGACGGTGCGCGCGATTGATATGGTCGCGCATGCGGGAACGGCCTTCGACGGCCAGCATTTGTTTCAGCTTGCCGAAAATCGCATCCAGAAGGTCGATCCGAAAAGTGGCCGCGTACTCGCCACCATCCCGGCGCCCGGCGCCGGCGGCAACTCGGGCCTTGCGTGGGCCGAAGGATCCCTCTGGGTCGGGCAGTATCGCGACCGGAAGATCCATCAGATCGATCCCGAAACCGGAGCGATCCTTCGCACCATCGCGTGCAGCCGCTTCGTCACCGGCGTCACCTGGGTCGAGGGCGAGCTCTGGCACGGCACCTGGGAAAACGACGAGAGCGATTTGCGGCGCATAGATCCGCAAACCGGAGAAGTCCTGGAGAGGCTCGAAATGCCGCCCGGCGTCAGCGTGTCGGGGCTCGAGTCCGATGGCGCCGATCAGTTCTTCTGCGGCGGCGGAAGCAGCGGCAAGGTGCGAGCCGTTCGTCGGCCTAGAAGGCGATGAACTTTCGGGTAGAGGATTTCCGCTCATTCCCGCGTAAGCGGGAATCCAGCAGGATGCGTCAGACTTGCCGTCGACGCTGGGTCCCCGCCTTCGCGGGGACGAGCGGACGCGGGGAAGCGGATTCAATTCGATCGAATTCTGCGGTAGTGACAAGGACGGTGCGTCGACCTCATGATCGCCGCATGCAGCTTACCTCGACGCTCGCCTGGCTCGTCGATGCAGCCGGCAAGTCACCGGGTGCCGACCGGCTATTGGCGGAGCTCGGCGCGCATCTGATCAAAGATGGTCTGCCGCTTGCGGGCGGCGCGTTGACGCTTGCCGTTCCGCATCCGCTCATCGCCCGGCGTACCTGGCTGTGGCGTGCCGATAGCGGCGAGGTCATCGAGGCTTTGGGATTTGCGCCGGGACGATCCCTCGCGTCGTTGGAGGCAACCCCATCGAACCACGACGGCCGGCGCTGGCTCGCCGGCATCGCGCCTGGCCCTGTGCACGAGGACATTGTCGGACTTGGGCCTGACGGACCCTTGCTGGGCTGGGTTGGTCGGCGCCCGTTCACGACCGGCGAGAGCGAACAATTGCGACAGGCCGCGCGCTTCGCCGCGGCGCCGCTTGCGGCACTCGCTGCGCGCGCTACTTTGTCGGCGGCTCTGGAAGCCTATCTCGGCCGGCGCAGTGCGGCGCGCGTGCTGGCCGCGCCTCTGCGCCGCGGTGTCGGCGAGACCATCCAGGCGGCTTTGCTCTACGCCGATCTGCGCGGGTTCACCGCGCTTTCAGAAAGCCATCCTCCCGTCATGGTCATCACGGCGCTCGATGCCTGGTTCGATCGCATCGCCGGCGCGGTTCATGCCTTCGGCGGCGAAGTGCTGAAATTTATCGGCGACGGCATCTTGGCGATCTTCCCGGTGGTCGGAGATGCGCCGCGCGGCGCTTGCGATGCGGCGTTGCGCGCGGTGTCCGCCGCCCGGGTCGGCATGGCGCATCTCGATAAAGAGCGGCAAACGCAGGGGCTGCCGCCTTTGCCGTTCGGCGCGGCGCTTCATCTCGGCGAGATGCTGTGGGGCAATATCGGCGCCGCCGATCGCCTGGATTTCACGGCCATTGGTCCCGCCGTCAATCTGGTCAGCCGGCTGGAAGGACTGTGCCGGCCGCTTGGGAAGACAGTGCTCGTGTCGGGCGCGCTCGCGGCGCAGACAGACGCGCCGCTGGTTCCGCTCGGAACGCATGTCCTGCGCGGAATTGCGTCCCCATGCGCGGTTTTCACGTTGCCCGAGACCTAAGCCGGGGCGGCCGCGGCGCTCATGCAAAAAGCCGCCGCGCACCGATGAGTTTCAGCCGCCACGCCGGTCTTACACATGAATGTGTAAACAACCGGAGACAACAAATGCCCCAACTGACAAACAAGAACATGGTCGTGATCGGGGGCAGCGGAGGCGCCGGTCGAAGAATTGTTGAGGCCGGTATTCGCGATGGCGCACGCGTTCTGGCGGTAGCGCGCCAGGAGGCTCCGCTCTGGCAACTCGTCCAAGAGCGAGCATCTACGCCCTAGATCCGGGTGGAAATCAAAGGCCAATGGCCGGGACGAGCCCGGCCATGACGATCCAAACAAATCTCATCCTACTCGAAAGCTCCAAGCCATTTGGCTCAGAGATAGCGCGCCTGAAAATCGACGGTGCCTTTGACGCCGATGGCATCGTAATTTTCCGCGAGCCATTGGTCGGCCCGCTCGCGGCCGATCTCGAACAGATGGACCAGGAATTTCCAGGTGCCGTTCATCTTGCTCGATCCGGCCAACGCTCTGATCACGTCCTCGGCTTCGATCAGGTGCATGTACATGCGCTTGCCGCCGGCGATCTTGCCTTCGTCGATGAGCTGGGTGACGAAGGCGATGGCCCGCATTTCGCGCATCAGCGATGAATTGAAGCTGATCTCCTGCATGCGGTTGATGATCGCGCGCGAGTTGGTCGGCAATTCCGGCCGCTCGGTCGGCGTCAAATGCACCATGATGACGTCGGGCGAGGTGCAGCCATAGATCACCGGGAAGATGGCCGGATTGCCCATGAAGCCGCCGTCCCAATAAGCGTCGCCGTCGATTTCCGGCGCGCGCATCATGAAGGGCAGGCAGGCGGAGGCGAGCACGTGGTCGGCACCGAGCTCCTCGCGCGCGAACACTTTCACCTTGCCGGTGCGCACATTGGTCGCGGACAGGAACAGCTTGATCACTTTTTGCTTACGCACGCGCTCGAAATTCACTTCGGCGTTGAGCAGGTCGCGCAGCGGATTGATGTCGAACGGATTGAGCTGATAGGGCGACAAGATGCGGCTGAGCGTGTCGATGAACACATAGTTCGGCGTTTGGTCGAGGCCGAAATTCGGATTCGCCTGGTCGAAAAAGGACGGTGCGATAAAGCTCGACGAGGCCACCTCCGACATTTTCTTCCAGAAGCTCCGCAACCGCTCGCGCGCGCCCTCGCGGCCGTTGAGCGCAAGCCCATCCGCGAGCACGACCGCATTGACGCCGCCGGCGCTGGTTGCCGTGACGCCGTCGAAGCCGATCCGCTCGTCTTCCAGCAGGCGATCGAGCACGCCCCAGGTGAAGGCGCCGTGACTGCCTCCGCCTTGCAGCGCCAAATTCACTGTCTTTTCACCTACAATCGGCTGGCTGCCTTCCAGCTCGGCGACTTTGGGCTGCGCAGTCATGGGTGTCCCCTCCAATCCGTGCGGCCGACCGCACAAGCAGGCCGCTTTCTAAAATCAATATTTTAGCACCGGGTGACGGTTTCCGTCACGTTTAATACCAATCGGCTTCGATCACGTTAACGCAACAATTTGCTTGGATTCCAAGAGAATCGCGGGCTGCCGCCCCCGTCCGGCCGTCCGAATCTGGCGTGGGCGCGCAGGACATGCCGCCCTGATAGTCTGACCGCATGGACGATACACCGAACGCGAGGCCGGAGCCCGAGACGCGCGGCGCGGCTTTCCGGCATCATGTCGATGCGGGCCATGTTCGCCGCGGCCTGCAATTCCTGATCAATATCGGTGTCCCGCTCTTGGTCGGGGTGCTGCGCGGCGAATCGCAAATCGCGCTTGCCGCCGTCATCGTCGGCATGGCGTTCGGCTTTGCCGACAGCGCCGGGCCGTTGTTCAGCCGGCTGCGTTTTCTGGCGCTCGATGCGCTCTGCATCGGCGTCGGCGCCGGGCTTGGCTATTTCGCCCGCAACCATGCGGCTTTGCTGGTGCCGTTTTTCGTCGGCCTCACGTTGGGGATCGGTTTGGCGCCGCTGACCGGCCGGATGCTGCCGCTCACCGGCCGGCATGCGGCCATGGCATTCACCGTCGCCGCGGCCTTACCGGTGACGTTCAACCTCCCGCAAGCCGGTTATCTCTTCGGCGTATTCCTGCTGGCTGCTGCGGCGCGCACCGTCGATTATTTGATCGCCGGCCCGTTGCCGCGTCAGCCGGCGGTCCCGTTGCAGCCGCCGTCCGGGCACGGCGGCTGGCTGCGTTACGCGCTTGCCTTTGCGGGCGCCGCCACCGCGGCCTTGTGGATCGGCCAGGCCCTCGATCCGACCCACACCATCTGGGTTGTTGCCACCACGCTTGTGGTCATGCAGGCGGACGCCCGCTTGAGCTATCGCCGCATCGTCGAGCGTATTGCCGGCACCTTCGCCGGCGTGGCCGCTGCCTGGGTGATCACCGGATCGCAGTCGATTGCGCTCATTTCCGTCTGCGTCCTGGTGGTGGCGCCGCTTATTCCGCATCATCTCGCCAACCGCTATTGGCTGCACACGGCGCTGATCGCGTTGATGATCCTGTTGGCCTACGACCTGGCCGAGTTCGATTCGGAAAGCATCTCGAAGCTCCTGTTCGAACGCGTCATCGACATGCTGCTTGGCTGTGCCATTGCGCTTGTCGGCACCGCCGCAGCTTTTCCGCGCACGGCCGTCGCCGAGCTCGACAGCCTCGCCGAAGAGGAGCCGGACGCGGCCGGCAAGGAACGCTCCGGCCGCACGCCGCGGGCGAGTGGCGAGTAATCGGAGCGCAGGTGTGCATCGCCTCCCGGGCGGCATTGCCCGCGGCGCATTCGGCCATTAGAGCATGATCCGGAAAAGGCCTAGCCCGGACTTGATCCGGGGTGGAAACCGGTTCACCGAAAACATCATGCTCCACCATATGCGCCGATGACCGCCCGTATCACGCTCCGCAAGCCCGACGACTGGCATTTGCATGTCCGCGACGGCGAGATGCTCAAGGCCGTGCTGCCGTATACGGCGCGGCAGTTCGGCCGCGCCATTCTGATGCCGAATCTCGTGCCGCCGATCCGCACCACACAGGAGGCGATCGGGTACCGCGAACGCGTCCTGGCCGCGCTGCCGCAAGGCTCGCGCTTTCAGCCGCTGATGACCTGCTATCTCACCGACGAGACCGATCCCGACGATGTCGAACGCGGCTTTCGCGACGGCGTCTTCATCGGCGTCAAGCTCTATCCGGCCAACGCCACGACCAACTCGGCTGCCGGCGTGACCGATTACCGCAACATCGTGCGCGTGCTCGAGCGCATGGAAAAGATCGGCATGCCGTTTCTGATCCACGGCGAAGAAGTCGGTCCCGACATCGACATTTTCGACCGCGAAGCGATGTTCATCGAGCGGCGCCTGTCGAAATGGGTGAAAGATTTTCCGGGTCTGCGCATGACCATGGAGCATCTGTCGTCGAAACAGGGCGCCGAGTTCGTCAACAGTGCGGCGCCGCAGGTCGGCGGCACGATCACGCCCTATCATCTCAATCTCACGCGCACCGATTGGCTCGGCGCCGGCATCAAGCCGATGATGTATGCCATGCCGGTGATCAAGACTGCTGCCGATCGCGCCGCTCTGCGCAAGGCGGCGACCTCCGGCGATGCCTGTTATTTCCTCGGCACCGATTCCGCGCCGCATCCGTTCGCGCGCAAAGTCGCGATCAGCGGGGTTCCGGGCATCTTCAATGCGCCGGTCGCGCTTGCCACTTATGCCAAGGTCTTCGAAGAGGAAGGCGCACTCGACAAGCTCGAAGCATTTACCTCCCTCAACGGCCCAAAGCATTACCGCTTGCCGTCGAACGAGGATAAAATCGTGCTGGAAAAGACGCCGTGGACCGCGCCGGTCGAAGTCAAAGTCGCGGGTCCCGACGAGCGCACGCTGCTCTATCGCGGCGGCGAGACCATCGAGTGGCAGGTGGTGGCGTGAATTGTAGTCCCACAGTCATTCCGGGGCGCCACGAAGTGGCGAGCCCGGAATCCATATTCACGGACGGGGGTTACGAATTCCGGGCTCCTCGCTTCGCTCGGCCCCGGAATGACGAGGAGGAAACATGACCGGCTTCGCCGACAAGAATGTGATCGCCGAACTGACGGCGAAAATGCTGATCGAGGTCGAAGCCGTGCGCTTCATGACCGACCAGCCGTTTATTTTCACCTCCGGCTGGGCAAGCCCGGTCTACACCGACTGCCGCCGGCTGATTTCGTTTCCGCGCGTGCGGCGGCAGTTGATCGATTTCGGCGCCGAGACGCTCGCGCGCGATGTGGGCTTCGAGCAGTTCAACTCGGTCGCCGGCGGGGAGACGGCGGGCATTCCATTCGCCGCCTGGATGGCCGAGCGGCTGATGCTGCCGATGCAATATGTGCGCAAGAAGCCGAAAGGCTTCGGCCGCAACGCGCAGATCGAAGGTCACCTGGAACCGGGTGCGCGCGTGCTCCTGGTCGAGGACATGACCACCGACGGCCGCAGCAAGGTCAATTTCTGCAACGCGCTGCGCGAGGCCGGCGCCACCATCGAGCATTGCTTCGTAGTGTTTTTCTACGACATCTTTCCAGAGGGCCGGAAAATCCTAGGCGATCTCGGCGTCACCTTGCACGCGCTCGCCACCTGGTGGGACGTTCTGGAGGCGGCCAAGAAGAGCGGCCGTTACGACAAAGGCCGGCTGCAGGACGTCGAGACCTTCATGAAAGATCCGGTCAGCTGGTCGAAGGCGCATGGCGGCGCCGCTCAGGCTGCGGAGTGAAAGTCACGGCGACCGCCCGGCGATATCGAGTGATGTTTGATGAGTAACTCCGCGACGGGCGCTCCGACCGGTCCTTGGCCGACCGAGCTGCGCCTGCAAAAGGATCGCAAGACTTTGGTCGTGTCGTTCGACAACGGCCAAAGCTTCGAATTGCCGGCGGAATATTTGCGCGTGCGCAGCCCGAGCGCCGAGGTGCAGGGCCATTCGCCGGCCGAGCGCCGGACCGTTGGCGGCAAGCGCGATGTGACGATCCTGGAATTGCATCCGGTCGGCAATTACGCGGTGCGCATCGTCTTCGACGACATGCATTCGACCGGAATTTTCAGCTGGGACTATTTGTTCGAGCTTGGCCAAAATCGCGAGACATATTGGCGGGATTATCTCGAAGAGCTGGCAGCAAAAAATCTGTCGCGCGCTCCGTCCGCCCACTGATTTTCGGCTCGCTCGCGGTGACGCGCTTGCCAGCGTCGGGTTAGGACCGGCGTGGGCATTATCCACTTGACTCCACAAGACACAATGGGTAGATTTGGCGGCAGATCAGGGGATTGCCGCTATGACCACTCATTGTCCGCACTGCATTTCAAAGACGACACAGCTGCTCGGAAGCTTATCGAGACGATCCGCTGGCCGAACGGCCCGGTTTGCCCCTACTGCGGCACCTTCGATCACGCCTATCCGCTCAAGAAAGCGGGCTGGTATCGCTGCGGCTCAAAGGAATGCCGCAAGGACTTCACCGTCACGATGGGCACGGTGATGGAGCGCAGCCACATCCCATTGCATAAGTGGATGATTGGCTTCTATCTCATGAACGCCAGCAAGAAGGGCATTAGCGCCCACCAGCTTCACCGCACGCTCGGCATTCGCTATCAGTCGGCTTGGTTCATGTGCCATCGCATTCGCGAAGCAATGCGCGCTGGTGGCCTTACGCCGCTCGGTGGTGCGGGTAAGGTCGTGGAAGTGGACGAAACCTACTACGGCAGCATCCCCAAATCAGAACGCCGCACTGTGCGTACTAGCGGCAAGCCATTTATCAAGAAGGGCAAGCCTCCAGGTCCAGCAAACAAGCGTCCCGTCGTCGCGCTCGTTGAACGCGGCGGGAGCGTTCGCACGTTTCATGTTCCCGTCGCCACTCAGGCGGCAGTTCAGGAAATCGTAAGAAGCAACATCGCTCGGGAGAGCCGTTTGCACACGGATGAAAGCAAACTGTATTTCGGCTCGCACGAGCATTTCGCATCGCATGAAAGTGTAAAGCACAGCGCCGACGAATATGTGCGCGGCGACGTAACCACGAACACCGTCGAAGGCTACTTCTCAATCTTCAAGCGCGGCATGAAGGGAATTTATCAGCATTGCGGCGAGAAGCATCTGCATCGCTATTTGGCCGAATTCGATCATCGCTACAATCACCGTGTTGCGCTCGGCTACAACGACACCGACCGCACCATTGCGGCAATCAAGGGCGCCGAAGGCAAGCGCATCACATACCGACAACCTCGTTAAACCGGATTTCAGGTATCAGGCGCAGCGGTTTTTGCGGTGGAGAAAACGTCATGGCCGAAGTGTTTAGGGCACTAGTTTTTTATGCCGATGGCAAAAGTGCGCCTGTAACAGTTCCCGCCATCGAGTACGAAGGGCGCGTTTGGCTCGCGCCGCACTGGATCGAAACGCAAGAGCAAGGAGTGCGAATACCAAAGCATATAATTCCAATTGATCTCTTTCGAGGTCAAAAGGTCGATCCTCCTCAGCCCGGCATGGATTTCGTCGTAAACGCTGGCCTGCCCAGACAACTCCTCGATGAGGAAATCCCGACAGAACTAAAAAACAAGTTTGAAATTGTGAATCGCCCCAACGTAAAAGTTCCGACGGGGATTGTGCCTCAGTAGTGCGCATAGGCGACATAGTCGCGGTATGCCACTTTTCCTCAACGCACCGCAACGCACCTATTTGCTTTTATTCTTGGATTGCTTCTTAGGCCGCTTCCGAGTTATGCTTTTGAGAGGCTTGGGCGGCGTACTTACCGCCCCCTTTAGCGACTGCATAAAGCGCCGTTGCGTTTCTTCTTCGCTGTATTGATCGGGTTGTTTTGCCATGTCCAATCCTAAGGCATCGTCATCTAGCTTAAACGATTTGCACTTCTTGGTATTTGGCTGAATCACATTCAGTTTTGCACGACTGGAATGGCTTATTCAAATTTCCATTGCAGCCGTCGGCCAACTCGACTTTAGCAAGACTTCTGATTGTGACCAGACAACTTACATATTCAGCAAAGCGGGACACCCTCTACGCTCTCATGAACAATCTGAGAAAGATGCCGACAGATCACAAGAAACAAATCAAAGCCTTTTTAGGCGCTGCGGATAAATTTTATGTTTTACGCAATAACATTGCTCATGGAATGTGGTGCGATGGGGCACGTCCAAAATCCATCAAGCCCATGACGATCTTAATCAAGGGTGGTTCGGGCAAGCAAATAGGCTCCTCATGTCGTCGCGGGAGCCGCCATTTCTTGGCCGGCCCGCGCATCGTAACGATCGATCAACTTGCGGTGGATACTATCGAGGCCAGTGTCGGGGTGGGGGTTGATGGGACACCTTCGGCATAGGACGGCCTTGGCCCCGACTCCCTCAGGGCCGAGGCCGTTCGTATTTGGGCGCCGCCACTCGTGAGCCAAGCGCCGCGGGCGGGGACGCTTGTCGGGCTCTTGTTCGGGCTCTTGCCGCGACAAGCTGGCGCGGTACGCGGCCTTTCGTCTACAATGATTAACAATCTCGGAGGCGCGGCAGACCAGGGGGAGAAGGTCATGAAGCGACGAACCGGAGCGGCGATCGTCCTTGTGGCAAGCTTGATGGCAGCGGCCGGCGCTCATGCGCAGCAGCCCGCGACGCCGGCCACGCCCGGGCAAAATCCGCTCGATGTCGTGCCGGAAAAAATGCCGTTCAACACGCCCTACGGCACGCCGATCTCACTGCAAAAAGCCGAAGAGGCGATCCACGCCGCCATCGCCGAAGCCAACAAGCGCGGCTGGCAATTGAACATCGCCGTGGTCGATTCCGGCGGCAATCTCGTCACCTTCTCGCGCATGGATGGCGCGCAGCTCGCCTCGATCAGCATCGCCGAACACAAGGCGCGCGCGTCCGCCAAATTCCGCCGGCCGACGCGGTTCTTCGAGGACGCGGTGCAAAGGGGCATCGCCTACATTGCGACCCTCGACGACATTGTCGCCTCGCGCGGCGGTATCCCGCTGATCGAAGACGGCAAGCTCATTGGCGCGATCGGCTGCTCCGGCGCCACCGGTTCGCAGGATGAAGTCGTCTGCAGCGCCGGCGCGGCGACGATCAACAAATAGCCGCTTTCTTCCGGCCTTCTTCCCGCGCGTTCCTTTCGCGGATTCTTCCCTTTGTTTTCTCGGCGTTTTCCTGCCGCGATGCCCTCAGAGGCCAATTTGAAACGGCGCGACTTCATCAAGAAGTTGGCTGCGGTCTGCACATCGCCCGGAGCGATGCTTTGGCCTTTTGCCGCGCGCGCGCAAAATCCTCCGGCGCCCGCGCAAAATCCTGCGGCTCGCCGCCGCCGACGAGGCGACCGGCGAAGTCGGCCAGGTGGCGACGCTGCAAGGCAATGCGACAGTCACCCGCGGCAATCCCGGAAAGGTCGCGGCGCTTCGCATCAACGATCCGATTTTTGAGCATGACGCGCTGATGACCGGGCCCGATGCCGCGCTCGGCATCACCTTCGACGATCAGACCACGTTCAGCTTGTCGGCCAATACGCGCATCGTCGTGGACGCGTTCGTTTATCAGAAGGGCGGCGCCGGCAATGCCGCGACCTTCAACGTCGCGGTCGGTACGGCGGCGTTTGTGGCGAGCCTGGTCGCCAAGACCGGCGATATGAAAATCACCACGCCAAGCGCTACGCTCGGCATTCGCGGCACGACCGGCGTGGTCGAAGTCCCGACCGGCGGCACGGGAGCCGGCGGCGCGGCGGAGCCCAGGATCAAGCTCTACGCGGATGCCAACGGCCATGTCGGCCAGATCGAAGTGTTTAACCGCCAGGGCGGCCGGCTGGGCGCGCTGACGCAGAGCGCCAGCGCCTTCACCCTGACGCGCGAGCCGGGCGGCGGCGTGCGCGCCGTACCCTTTCAGATTCCGCCGGGGGAAGCCGCGCGCGACCGCGGCGTCCTGCAGCGCCTGCGCGCCACTCATACGATCGGCCGCCGCATGACCATCGAGCGATTGCGCACGCGCGGTCCGAACCGGCAGGGTCCAAACCAGCGGACGCCGGGCCACCAACAGCAGCCGCTCAATCGCAACCAGCACCAAGGCGGCGCGCCCCATGATGGAGCTTCGCCGCATCAGGGTGGAACGCCGCATCCGGTCGGAACGCAGCATCCGGGTGGGCCGTCACCTCAGGACCGTACGCTGCATCCCGGTGGGACGCCGCATCAAGGCGGCCCGCCAAACCCGGGTGGAACGCCGCGCCAAGGTGGTCAGCCGCGCCAAAATATGCCGCGAACCGGCGGTCCGCCCCGTGGCGGCGGCGGTAGCGGCGCGCGCAACAAGCGGCATTAACGCACAATCAGGAAGGGTGGATCCCGTTTTCCGAAAAGATCGTGCTCCGCCAAAATGTTGCGGCATGATCATGCTCTGCCACAATGTCACAGCATGATCGGATTCTGAAAGTGGAAACCGGTTGGCACATAGATTCGCAGGTGCGGAGGGTTCATTGATTCGCATTCGACGCCATCACGCCTGCGCCGGTACGCTCGCGGTCCTGCTGGCCATGGTGCCAGCGGCCGCGCCAACGGCCGAGGTGCGCCAAGCCGCGGTGGCCGCGCCGGCGTCGCCCGCGGCAATCGCGCAATATCGCCGCGCGCTTGCTGAATATCAGGAGGCGCAAGCCGCTTACGCCGCCGAGGCCGAGGCGTATTGGAGCCTCATTACGCAAAAACGGCGTGAGCGCATCGCCAAGCGCGCGAGCCAAGAGCCGTTGGCGCTCGACGACTATGTGCTCACCCAGCCCCCGGTCTATGCCGGCCCGCCCAAGCCGGTCGATCCGTCGCAGACGCCGGAGGAGAAGCCTCCGTCCACCCGGCCCTATGTGCCGGTGGTCGCCGATTTTCTCGCCGCCGCCCGAGAGGAATTCAAATTCGTTCCGCGCCAGCCGCAAAGCGAAACTGAGTTCAAGCGCGCCTACGGGCAAGTCGCCCTCGCAGCCGGGCTGAACAAGCAGCAGATCGTCCGCATCTACAGCTTCGAGGCCGGCGGCAACGGCGGTTACGACGTGCAGGCCGGGCTCGAACACGACAAGTCGGCGCGCGCGATCACGACTGCGCTCGGCTACAACCAATTGCTGGCGACGAATTCGGTCGAGGTCGTCGCCGAGAGCGGTCATCATTTCGTGAAGGCTTTGCAGGCGCGCGCCGCGGCGCTGCCCGGGCCCGAGAGAGCCGCGCTCGAAAGCAAGATCGCGATCCTGCGCAAGATGATCGGCGTTGCGCGCAGCGTTCCAGACGCCTGGAACGAGCACCAAGCGCTGGCCGGCACCAGCAAGGGGCTCGCCATTCACGCGCTCAATCTCGATGTCGATATCGGTCCGTATCTGCAGACGCAGAAGCTCATGGACTCTGTCGTGTTCGCGCGCCGCAAGGGATTTGCCGAAACGCTCACCGCCGCCGAGCTCGAGATGATGAATCTCACCGGCGATGGCAACGGCTACGACATGATCACCATGCCGCGCGAATGGCGCGCCCGCGTGCCGACCGCGAATTTCTTTCAGCGCGGCGGTTATCGGGACAATCCGGTGGCGCAGCGCAACAACGTGGTGGCGAAGCTGATCGCGGCGACCGATGCGCATATGGACCGGGAAATCAGATTGCCGGGCTCGAAGGATCTGGCGGCGTCTTTGCGCTGAGTGTACCCGTCATCCTGAGGTGGCCGCGAAGCGGCCCTCGAAGGACGACGGCATCCAAGTCGGCTGTTGCCGACTTGGACACTCATACATTCCGAAATCGGACAAGCCGATTTCGGTTGGCCGTGCATCCTTCGAGGCTCGCTTCGCTCGCACCTCAGGATGACGGATCAGGCGTAGTGATTGAGTTTCAACTAACCACGCTCTAAGGATTTCCAGATTGACCGTTTTCGATCTTGAGCGCGACGCGCGACGCGCCTTCGATGCCTTGAAAGCCGGCGGCATCGCCATCGTGCCGAACGACATCGGCTACTCGATCCTCGGCGGCTCGCATGCGGCGCTGCGGCGCATCTTCGCGACCAAGGGCCGCGCCGCGTCCAAGCTCAACGCGATGGTCGGCAACGCCGACATCCAGCGCGAGCTGCATATCTTAAGTCCGCGCGGCCGCGACATCGTCGCCGCCATCACCGAAGACTACGATTTGCCGCTCGGCTGCATCGCGCCGTGCCGTATCGATCACCCGCTGCTGCGGGCGCTGACGCCGGAAGCGCTCGCGGCGAGCACGCGCGACGACACGCTGGTCATTCTCATGAATGCCGGGAAATTCCACGCCGCGATCACGCGGCTGAGCTTTGCGGAGAACCATCCGCTGATCGGTTCGTCGGCCAACGTGAGCTTGAGCGGAACCAAGTTTACCGTCGAAGCCATCGAGCCGGAGATCAAGGCGATCGCCGACGTCGTCGTCGATCACGGCTTGCAGAAGTATCATACCTATGCCGCCTCATCGACGCTGCTCAATGTCGAGACGCTGGAGGTCGTGCGCGCGGGCTCCTGCTACGAGAATATCCGCTACGTGGTCGAGCGCCATTTCGGCGTCGCATTGAAGCCGCCGGCGCATTCGGCAGCGGCGGGCGGCCGATGAGTCCGCTCGCCGCGCCTGGATATTCCGTCGAACCTATTGACCCGTGCGCTTGGCCGGGCGCGCATATTTGTGTGCGGGCCTGACCGGACGCGGCGGATCGTAGCCGCCGTTGCCGATGACCGGCGACGTATAGTAAGTCCCGGTCCAGCAGCCGCAGCCGCCGCAGCCAGCGCAACCGGCACAGCCGCCGGCCGCCATCGCGAACCGCGGGCCGCGCTGCGGCTTCCCAGCATTCTCCTTGTCGAAGACATGGAATGTCGCAAGGCTCACGCCTGAAAGCTCTTCCTCGGCGAGCGTGATTTCCTGCGTCACCGGGGCCTGCCGCGCCGTCATGTCCGCCGTCGGCTGAGTTATGGCCGCCGACGCTCCGCCCGCCAGCGTCAGCGACAATCCGGCTGCGCCTAACAGAGGCGCCGCTTTGCTGCGGCGTTTTCGCTTCGAAGCGGCTTTGTCCTGCGACATGGTCGGACCTCCAAAGTTGTCGGCCGATTTTGGTTCTCAATCGGGTGAACGTTACGTAATCGTCGGGCGTGTTCTGCGCAAATGACAAAAATGACAAACAAGTCACGATAACGAGAAGCATGCGCCAAGCTTTCGTCGCCTTCCTATGCGGCGTTCGGCTGCAGGTCCACCGATGGCCGCTTGATCGAGATCAAAGCGCCGCTGGCGGGAAGGAAGTAAATATTTTAAAGCGTACAGAAGCGGTCCGGTTGCGCTGAAACCGGCCGATTTTGCGCACGCACGACGGCAATGGTTTTCTGTCGACGGGAGGCCATTATGAATGACCACAGCCACGAACATCACGCTGTGCTGGATGCGATCGCTGCCTGGATCAAAAAATATCGCGAGGCGGTCGGTACGCAAAATGAATTGGCAAACTGCACGCCCGAACAGGTCGCGTCCATAGCACGCGACATGGGGCTGAGCCCCGGCGAACTGCGCTTCATGGCCGCCAAGGGGCCCCACGCCGCCGACGAGCTGCCGAAGCTTCTCCGCGCGCTCGGCGTCGATCCGCAGCAGCTTGCATCCAAAGATCCCGGCAAGATGCGCGACCTGCAGCGCATCTGCGTGACCTGCGCCCACAAGGGCCGATGCCAGCACGATCTCGCCGCCGGCACGATCGCCGGTCACTACCATGACTACTGCCCGAACGCGATTTCGATCGAGGCGTTGTTCGCTTCGAAATGAATCCCGAATCCTATCTTAGGAAGCTGAGATAGGAGGCCAGTTCTTCGATCTGATTGCGCGATAGCTGGCTTGCGATATGCGGCATCGGCAGTGCCAATGCCCCATGGTATCCCTGCCCCCATTGATCAAGCCTTCTTTTTAGGTACGTGTAAGCCAGCCCTCCCAACCGCGGTATTTCGCCGACGCCTTCAGCATTCGGGCCGTGACAGGCGACGCAGGCGGCTATGTTCGCCTCAGGAATGCCGCGCTGATAGATCGCTTCGCCGCGCGCCACGAGGCCTCTATCGCCGTCATTGGCGGCTCGCGGCGGCAGCTGCGAAAAATAGATTGCCAAGTCATGGATGCCCTGGGGACTGAGGCTGGCGGTCGCGCCCCACATATATTGCTTTGCAAACGGGCTATCGCGCGTTCGCTCGGCGAAACTGATCAACTGCTGCTCGATATATCTGGCCCGCTGGCCGGCAAGGCGGGGCGCCGGCGTGTATCCTTGCGCGGCTCCGCCATGGCACCAGGTGCAATTGCGGATGGCAGGACTTTCGCTGTGACCGGCCGCTACCGAAACGGTGATCGAAGCGAGCGCCAGGACAGCGATTTTCAGTGCTGTGTATTTCACGGATCTAGTTCCACGCTGTGATCTTTTCCTGCGTTCATCTTTCGCTGCTCGTATTCCCAAGGCGCTCACCGCAAATAGCTGAGATAGGCTGCTACGGCTTCCACCTGCGATCTGGTCAGGCTGTGCGCCACCGGCGACATGACCGCCGACGTATCGGGCTTTGCAGGGTTTTGGCCGCGTTCCTTGCTCCAGTTGACCAGCTTGTTGACCGTGTAATCAGGCAGTTGCCCGGCAAGACGGGGAATTTCCCCGGTGCCTTTCGCGTCAGGCCCGTGGCAGGCCGCGCAGGCGGCGACATTGGCGTCGGGAACGCCGTCTTGGAAAATTCTTTCACCGGTCGCGACCAGGCTCTTTGCTCCGCCGCCGAGCGGTCTCGGATCGAGCGCGCGGAATTCCTCGGCAAGCGCCGCAATCATCGCCGGGCTCAACGAATGCGCGACATTGAACATGATGTTGTTGGTGCGCCTGTGCTCGACAAAGGCCTGCAGCTGGTTTTTCAGATATTCCGGTTGTTGCCCGGCAAGGCGCGGCATCGGATAGTATCCGCGATAACCTTGTCCGGCCGCTCCGTGGCAATCCAGGCAATAGGCGACCTTGCCGGCGACTCCACCGCGCGTCTCGGCGGCATGGGCGCCCCCGATCATGGCGGCGGCCGCGAGCGCTGACGCCAGCAGTCCTGTGTGCAGGCCGGCGGCCGCGACGTTTCGAAGCTGACTAGCCTTTATGAGTTTCATGATGCGGACGATCCCGAAAGGGTTACTCCTGATAATTGAGGTAGGCGGCCACGGCCTTGATTTGCTGGTCGTTCAAACTGTGTGCAATCGGCTGCATGATGGCCGAGGCATCTGGTTTGGCGGGATCTTGCCCGCGCTCCTTCGTCCAATTTTTCAGCTTGTTGACAAGGTAGTCGCTGAGCTGTCCGGCCAGACGCGGAAATTGCCCATCGCCCTTCGCCTCCGGTCCGTGACAGGACGCGCATGGCGGAACGTCGGAGGCCGGCAGTCCTTCCTCATAGATTTTCTTGCCGTCGGCGACGAGTTCTTTTGGAGCGCCGATGACGAGCGGCTTAGGATTGAGATTTTGAAAGCTCGTTGTGAGCGCGTCCAACATGGCCGGGGTGAGAACATGGGACACATTGAACATGATATTGTTGGTGCGGCGGCGCTCGATGAACGCCTGTAATTGGTTCTTGATGTATTCGGGTTGCTGCCCCGCCAGCCGCGGAATCGGATAGTAGCCCTGAAAGCCGCGCCCCGACACGCCGTGGCAGTTCTCGCAGTAAGCCATTTTGGCCTGCAGCTCGCGTTCCGGCACTGCGTTCTTCTCGTTCTGCGCGCTATGAACTGCGGACGCGAAAGAGAAAGCCAACGCAGTAGCCAGAGAAATCGCACGAGCGGTGATGCGCCTGCTGCAGCGCCGCCTCGCCGGACTGCCCGGCGTCGCGTGTTGAGCACGCGGGTCGCGAGGTTGCATCGTTCACCACCACCCGACCGGCCAGCCTGGCCCTGAGAAGATGTGAAGATTAACTCCGAGTTTGACGATCTGAATATTCTGTTTGATGTCCAAGGGACCGACCGTGCCGCTGACATTGTCGATGAAGGTCACGCCGCGCGTGCCGAAGCCGTAATAGTCATATTCCAGCTTGACCGACCAATCGTTCCAGAAAGCCCATTCGACGCCGGCGCCCGCGGTCCAGCCGAATCGCGTTTCCAATCCTTCAAAGTCGTAAGTGGCGAGTGCATCGAATGCGCTGTAGCGGTCGCTCGCCCAGGCGCCGCCGCCTTTGCCGTAAAACAACCAATTGTTCCATGCATACCCCACGCGCGCGGTTATGCTGGTCAACAGGTCGGTCTTCTCCCGGTAGGTCGCGCTGTCGCCGGGAAGCCCGGGTGTGGCGACGCCGATGCTGCTGCCGATATTTCCGCCGGATGCCGCGCCTTCAAAGCCGACCACCCAATGGGACGCGAATTGATAGTCGCAGCCGAGTTGGCCGCCAAGCAGGTAGCCGCTGATGTTCAAGTTCGCCGACGTAAAACCGCTGATGGGGGAAACAATGCCCGCCGAGTCGTTGAGGTCCTTTTGCCCCCAGCCGCCTGCGGCTTGTGCGCCGGCGTAGCATCCGGTCCATGTGAAGGGCGGCGGCGCAATCGGCGCGATGACCGGCACTCCAAGATCGGCGCCGAAGGCGGAAACGCTCAAGAACGAAACAAAGGCGCCTGCAAGCAGCGTTGCTTTCATGACGGTTCCTCGGAATACCCGCTACATCGCGAACCACGCATAGAGAAACAGTGTGTTGTTGGCGCTGGCGCCGACGCTGGTGCCGTTGAACTCGGTGTACCAGGTGTATTGCAGCCCCAGCCGCATGTTGAACCACGGCCATCCCGGCGCGAAATTGCTGATGAACGGGATGTAGGCGATCTCCGCGATCCAGCCGTTGGTATTCGGGCTGAAGTTGGCGTTGCCGCTGAAAAGCAGCGCGTCAGGCGTTCCCCAGCTGCTGAAATATTGTCCGGTAAGGACGACGCGGTTGTTGTTGCCGTATGCCAGCGAAGCATAGGCGCGCGCTTCGTTCAGCGTGTTGGCCGGATTGGCGGCGAGGCCGTTGGCGAAGCTTGCATTGAGGTTCTGATATTCGTGAATATAGGAGCCGCGCACCGTTACCCAGAAATTATCGCCCTGATACTGGTATTGCGTGTCGAAGCCGACATCGGTGAATTGGTCGGTTTGCGGGAATGTCGTCGTCAGCGCGGTGCCGGCGGCGGCCCAGGGATGAACATTGGCCGTCATGCCGAACGTGCCGACCTCGATCCAGTGATTGCCCCAATGCGGTTCGAAGGCGGCACGCCAATAAGGGGCGACGTCGAACAATCCGGGCGCATTGAACGGATCGGTGCCCAAACTGTTCTGCGTGCGCGGATAAAGCGTCGTGTAGACCGTGCCTTCGAGGTAGAGCATGTCGTTGATGAATACGTACGCTCCAGTGCCAGCGACATGTGCCGCAAAGGTGCCGTCGATGATCGTGGTCGGTCCGAAACCGTTGCCCAGTGTGGAGACCGCGTAGGGAAAACCCCAGGCCGGAGTCGTGTTCCAAGGGTCCTGAACGGTCGGGCCGTTATTGGCCGTGATGCCGTAAGTGACACTTAGACTGCCGAATCTCGTCGAATTCGCATAACGGACGTCGGTGTTGTCCCAAGTCCAGGTGTGTGCGGCGAATGGGTCTGTGCCAAATCCGCCGGGCGGCGGTGCGTTGTAGGTCAATTGCGCGAACGCGCCGATGTGATCGGTAATTGCACCGCCCCAGAAAAAGCTGACTGGAGAGACGACGACATTGTTATTGGCGTTGTAGGGCGCGGTGGGCGGCGGTAGCGGCGCCTGCGTGTTGGTGAAGCCGACGACCGTCATCATCGAAATCGGCGGCACCCAATGCTTCTGGTCGTGGGTGTCGTCGGAACTCGGGAACAGAGTCGGCTGGTATGGCCCCCCGCCGGCCGTATAGCCTTCAATCTTGAAGCGGCGGCCGTAAGGGGTCAGTCCGGCATAGTCGGTGTGACAGGTGCCGCAGGGCTGGCCCGTCTGCCGCGCGAAGCTCGGCAAGGCGTGCGCTGGTGGCGCGTAGCCGATGATGAGAAAAGCGCTGAGCAACAAGGCTGCTGCAGCGGCGAAAAAGGCTCCGCGCGCCACGTGCTGCAAACAGCAAAGACCACCGAACATCGTTGGTCATCCGCATGTTGCCGTTCACTCGCGAGAGCGCTCGGCAATCACGCCACGATTTCTTCGGGGGCATTCGAAGGATAAGGGAGAAATTAAAGGACGCCAAGGCGTCGCAAGTTATTTGTCAGTTTTGCAGGCGGAACCGATGCTTTTTGGCAACATGTAACGAAGAAGCACTGCGTTTCGCGCGCATTGCCGTACCTAAAATGAAACGGGCGCGCCAAATCGAGGCGCTTTTTGGCCACTCTTAGTATTGCGCCGCGATGGTCTCCAGCCAATTGCCGACCTATGGAATAACGTTCGAACCGGCTCACTATTCTCTGCCATCGGCTCGCGACGCGGCGTAGCGCGACGTTCGTGCTTACCCGTTACTCTTGCAATGCCGCCGCTGGCATCCAGAAGACTTCGCCGGAACTCTGCGCGGTATCGAGCCAGAGGAAGTCCTTCTCCGGATAGTCGCGTTCCAGAACGGTGCGGCCGCGTCCGACCTCGCACAGGAGCCCGCCGCCTTCGTTAAGGTGCGCGCCCGCTTCGGCGAGAATGCGCCGCACGATGTCCATGCCGTCGGCGCCGCCTGCGAGCGCCAGACGCGGCTCGTGCGAATATTCGGCCGGCAGTTCCGCGACGGCCTTGGCGGTCACGTAGGGCGGATTGGCCACAATGACATCGTAAGTCGTGTCGCCGATCGGTTCGAAAAGATCGCCTTTGTGCAACGTGATGCGATCTTGCAAATCGTGCTCTGACACGTTGATCGCGGCAACCTCTAGCGCCTCATTCGATATGTCGACCGCATCGACGCGCGCGTTCGGGAATATGTCGCAGGCCAGAACGGCCAAACATCCGGAGCCGGTACACAGCTCGAGCACGCGCGTCACCGCATTCGCATCGACCAGCGGCGCGTCGCCTTGGAACAGGTCGCTGTAAAGCAATTCCGCGAGATAGGAGCGCGGGACGATGACGCGCTTGTCGATATAGAAGCGCGTTCCTTGCAGATACGCGCAGTTCAGCAGATAGGCCGCCGGCATGCGCAGCCGGACGCGCTTTTCGATCAGCGCGAATATGCGCCGGCGCTCGGCGGCCGTCATCCGCGCCGGCAAGAATGAATCGATTCCATCGACCGGAAGACCGAGCGCTTCTGCAACAAGGAAAGCCGCTTCTTCGACCGGATCGAACGTGCCTTGTCCATAAGCAAGTTTCGCTCCGGCAAAACGGGTAGCCGCATACCGGATGAAGTCCAATATGGTCGCGAGTTCGCGGGGCGGGGACTTGGAAGAGGTCCTGAGAGAGTTCTTAGGAGAACTCTTGGGAGGGGCCTTCGCCACGTTGGGATTCTTCTGCTCGCGAGGGTCCGAAACCTGCCACACACTTCGCGGCGCGGCGCAGCGTGTCAAGGGCGAGCGGCTCGCGGGGCCAAGCCGCTTCTCAAGAAATAATCAAACCAATCTCACGCACAAATCAAGGTAACTCAAAGGTCATTCGCTTCGGCTCGCGGTATGATTCCGTCGTTCTGGCTCGCATAAACTTAACGGAGGATGCAATGCGCAAACTGATGCTGGCCTTGGGCCTGCTTCTGGCGGGCAGTGCAACCGCATCTGCCCAAGACATGCGGATGCCGCTCAATTCCGACGATGTAAAATGGATGCCTGCGCCGAACGTCTTTCCCGCGGGGGCGCAAATCGCGGTCATTTCCGGCGATCCCTTCAAGGAGGGCCTGTACGTCGTCAGATTGAAGATGCCCGCGAACTACAAGATCCCTGCCCATAACCACCCGACCACCGAGTACGTCACTGTGGTTTCCGGTGATTTCAACATCGGAATGGGAGACAAACTCGACACCCAAAAAGGGCAGCTTTTGCACGCCGGCGGCTTTGCTGAAGCACCTGCAAAGATGAACCACTACGCCTGGACCAGCGGTGAAACGGTCGTTCAAGTCCACGGTCAAGGACCGTTTGCCATCACTTATGTCAATCCGGCGGACGACCCAAGCAAGAAAGCCAGCAAGGCGTCCGATTAGCAGACCCTCGTCGGAGCACTTCTGGCAACTTGACTGAGGGAAACGACGCCCATTGGCCGGCTTTCCGAGATTCTGTGCGTCTCGTCACAGGCGAATTCGTATGCTACCTTGCATTGTATTACAACCCAGGGTATAGTCACTTCGACGATGGCGGCAGCGACAAGGGAACATGAAATCGAGGTCCCTCTGTTGTTGGAGCTGAAGCTCGCAACAAGCAGTGACTGCTATCTTCGTGGGTCGCTGGCCAATATCACAGGCCGGGCCAGCACATTTATCGACCGCCCAGTCAAGAGAAAGCAGTGCGGCAGTTGCGCTCGCAGCCTGTCATGCCACGCGCCGGAAGCAGTGGCGCACGCATTATCAGTTTGATGGTGGGTCATAAGCTCGGAAAATAAGACAAAATAAGACGATGATGGCAACAGACCTGCATAACTCTCGCTGACGATCGCTGTATGACCCGCAGCACAGTCGTGTGTTTGGGATCGGAATATACTTTGTTTGCCGTATCCAGGGAGAACTTGCCATGGAACTGCTGATTCAATTGTTGCCGCTCATCTTGAGCGCCATGAACACGATCCCGCAATTTCAACAAGCTATTCACAATGGGCCCCCAGCCGTGCAGACGATCGCGAATTTGGCGCAGGTTGGCAAACAACTGTTCCCCGGCATTCAAGATCAATTCGCTGCTGCCGCTGCCGCGTCAACGATGTTCGACGCCGTCCGGGTGAAATGGGTGCAAACGGCGCTGAATGCTTTGGGCGCCGTGCCGGCGCTCGATGTCGATGGCGAATATGGTCCGCTGACCACTGCAGCCGTCAAACAATTTCAGACATCGAAAGCGCTCCAAGTTGACGGCTGGGCGGGAGACCTCACTCACGCGGCGCTCCAGGCTGCAATCTCCGCGTTAAAGAAACCCGCAGCGTAAGAAACAAGTCGTCTTGGTCTGCTAGATTTTTGGGGGCGAATATGAAGAAGATTCAAACCTTGCTTAGCGGCCTTGCGTTTTTGGTCACGGCAGCAGTGGTGACCGCACATGCAGAAGAGGCCGCCGCCGAAACAAACGCCGGCTTAGCCAAGCTGCTCGATTTCCGCATTGCAATCGCATTGTTCGTAGTCGTTGGGATCTGTCTTTTGGTTTCGCTTGTGATTTGGCGAATGCCAAGGTCGAAAGCGAAGGGCGAAAAAGACTCGGAGGGTCAAGAGGTCTCGGACAAAGACTTGGAAGCTCTGCGGATCTCTTACGGATTTTGGCTAGTAGTCGGTGCATTGCTGATCACGCTCCTCGTGTTGGTCATAACGCTGAGCGCACTTGCCCCCGCTGCACCGAAAACCACCGACATCGTGGCAATAATCGGCGCGGTTACCGGCGTGATCGGAACGCTCACCGCAGCATTCTTCGGTATCCAAGCTGCCGGGGCGGGGCGCTCGCAGGCGCTGACGACCTTGGACAACACGCTCAAGAACCAAGCCGCCGTTTCCGCGCCTACGCCCACCAAGCTTGACCCGTCGTACGGACCGCACGCCGGAAGCACACGTGTATCAATCACAGGCAACGGATTCACGGGAGCAAGCGGGGTGAATTTCGGCGTGACGCCGGGGACGAACTTCGAGTTCGTCAACGATGGGCTGGTCCGCGCGAGCAGTCCGCGCCGCAGGGGACGGAGGCGACGAAGCGAAGGTCATGCTCATCTTTCCCGGCGCAACGCCTCAGAACCGCGCGGCTGGAACATTCTATTATTATACGATCGAGCCTCATCACGGCGTCGGCGGACAGCCCGTGACTATCAGCGGTTCGGGCCTGAAGGACGATGACGATCCCCGCGATCCCGGCGGACGCACTTCCCGCGGCATAACCCAAAACGAGTGGAACAACTGGCGCGCATCCCACCCGGGCCTGCCCGCAGACGTATGGCAGGCGCCTCAAGAACAAGTCGAAGCGATCTACCGGCTGAACTATTGGAACGCGCTGGCCTGCGATCAGCTTCCGGCCGGCGTCGATTATTGCGTATTCGACTATGGGGTGAATTCCGGAAATTCCCGTGCCGCAGCGGCTCTGCAGCAATTCGTCGGAACGACCGTGGACGGCGAGATTGGTCCGCTGACAATTGCCGCCGCGGCCAAAGCGGATCCTGCTTCGCTCGTTGGGAAGATTTGCGATCAGCGGCTCGCTTTCCTTAACGGACTGGGTACCTGGCGCACGTTCGGGAACGGCTGGACGCGGCGTGTCGAGGGCGTGCGCAAGCAGGCGACTGCCATGATTGGAGCACCGACAGCTCCCGCCGAGACACTGCCGTCGACGCCGGTTGCCGATCCGCCTTGGCTCGTGGAAGCCCGCAAATACGCCCAGCAGGGGTTCCGCTGGGCATCCGGCAATCCGCCTGACCAGGTTAAGGCGTGGCTCAATCACATAGAAACGAACTCACCAAACATTCAGGGGCTCGCCCAATATTGCGATGGGCTCGAAGCGGCTGGGTACTGGGCTTGGTGTGGCGGATTTGTCGCCGCAATGCTGGCGGAGGCAGGTCTGCCTCCGGTCTTCTCCGGCCCGGCTGAAACCGATCGGTTCGCCTGGGCGCCGGCATGGGATGTTTACGGGACGAAAGTCGACATCGAAAACGGCGAGCTGCCGCAACCCGGTGACATCATGCGGTTTGCTTGGCATAGCGGCGGTGAGCACGTGACGTTCTACGATCACCCGGTCGATAGCGACGATCTGTACCACTGCTGCGGGGGCAACCAAGGCACTGGGCACGTCGTCTCAATCGAAGGCATGCCGATGAGCTGCATCGTTGCGGTGCGCCGCCCGACAGCGGTGGTGATAGCTGCTGCCCAACCGGCCGCGCCGGCAGTACCCGGATGAACTGTTTCGAAGCCAAAGAGGACATGTTTCGCTAGGCTGGCGGCGTTCGCGCGGCGCTGAAGGCGAACAGCCTGCTTCGACGGGACGAAGGATGGTGGGCGCTGTAGGGATTGAACCTACGACCTCTCCCGTGTGAAGGGAACGCTCTCCCGCTGAGCTAAGCGCCCGGTCCTGATCGCCAAGTCTAGATCGGCCAAGGCCAGATCGGCCCGGACCAGATCGCCCGGTTCAAGTCGCGCGGATTTAAGGAACGGCCCGGCAGGGTGTCAAGCGAATGGTCTTGCGGTCTCAGCCCGCCCGCCGGGGCGGGGGGCCGATCGGCGGCTTGAGTGGTGCCGGATCAAGACGCCGCGCGCGAGGCGGTGGTCTGCAAAGCGCGGATGCGGTCGGCGAGCGAGCCCTTGCCGTCGTCGGGCGTGTCCCTGCCGTGGCCGCCGCCTTCGCCGCTTGTGCCGTTGAAGTTCTGCACCCGCGCGCCCCGCGCTTGACCGCGATCGGGAACCGCTTGGGCCAGGATGGTTTCGATCGGCGAACCGGGGCCTTCGAGCACGGCGGTGAGGCGGGCTACCTCGGCTGCGACGTCATTGATCCGCTCGCGCAACAGCGCGTTCTCCACCCGCTCGGCCGCCCAGGTGGTTTCCGCATCGCGCTTCATGGCCGAAACTTCGCGCTGCAGCCGGCTGCGGTCCTCGATCGCGGCGGCGAGCTGCGCCTCCAGTTGCTCGATGTCGGCGCGGAATTTGTCGGCGGCGCCGCTGTTGCGGCCGCCGGCATTTTCGATTTCCGCCCGCAGATCGTTCTCGAGCTTGGCGGCCTCCTCGAGGTCGCTGCGCAGGCGCGCGATCAGGAAGTCGCGCTCCGCCAGGAGCCGGCCCTGTTCGCGCAGCCGCTCCTCCAAATCCTGCACCCGGCGGCTCGTGACCTCGGCCTCGGTCTTGTGCACCATCAATTGCTGTTCGAGCACGCTCGCCCTTGCCGACAGGTCGCCGAGCTTGCCGCGCTCCTCGTTCGCTTGCTTGGCAGCCGCCTCCGCTTCGGAGCGCTCGCGCGCCAGCCGTTCCTCGGTCGAGCGCACGGCGCGGTCATAGTCGGTGACGTTGACCTTCATGGCCTCGATCTGGGTGCGCAAGGCCGCGAGCTCGACCCGCTGGCTGTCGGCCAGGATCGAGCGCTCGCCGAGCTCGGCAATGATCTTGGCAAGGTCGGCCTGCTTGTCGGCGAGCGTGCGCTCGGCTTCGTGCAGCGCGGTCGATTTGATCTCGAATTCCTGTTCGGTGGCGCGCAACTGGTCGCGCAGATTCTTCTCGCGCGACTCGAAGGAGAAGATGGCCGCGGTCTTTTCGCCGAGCTCTTTCTTGAGCTGATTGATGGCGTCGGTCTTCTTGCCGATCTCGGCGAGCTGGCCGGTGGTCTTGGCCTTCATCTGCTCGACGCTCATTTCCAGCCGCCGGGTCGACATGGCGAATTCGGCGCGCAATTGGTCCTTGTCGGCGCGAATTTCGGCGATCGACAATGGCGTCGCCGCTTCCAGCCGCCGCATGGTCAGCCGGACGGCGCGGTTATGGACCAGAGGGACAAACAGCAATCCGAGCAGTGCGGCAACCAGAAACCCGATCCCAAAAAACATGACCGGTTCGATCATGACACCACTCTTTGGAGGCACTTGGAGCCGCATATCCGGCTCGACGCGAGCCGTTAGTTTGACACGCTCGGGCGAAGCTTAACATCATCCGCAGGGATTAACCTAAACCGAGATCGTCCGCCGCGCCACAAAGACAACAGACCGATGGCGACAAACCTGTGACGATCTCGATTTTTTTTAGACGCAAATGGAGGCGATGCTCAGAAGGGGTTCCAGGTGGGGCGCGTCGTGAATTTCAGATAGCCCAGATTGGCGCCAAGGCGCAGTCCCACGCCGGAGCGGATCGGCACCACCACGATATCGTTGGCGGTGAGCGCGGTCATGCCCAAACCGCCGACAAAATAGGCAGAGCCGGCGATGCCGCCGAACCGCTCGAAGATCGCCTCGGTGCGCGGCAGGTTGTAGACCAGCATCATGGTGCGGGCGCCGTCGGCGCCGGCATCGAAGCCGAGCGAGGGCCCCTGCCAATAGACGCGGACGTCGCCGGCATTCTTGGTATAAAGCGTGCCGTCGCCATAGCGCAGGCCGCCGATAAAGGCGCCGCCGGCCTCTTCACCGAGGATATAGCCGTTCGGCTGTCCCCACTGATTGCCGGCCTTCTCGACCAAAGCCGCCAGGCCGCGCGAGACGCCGCCGAAGAAGTGGTGCCCGGCATCGATGACCTCGTTGGCGGAGAACTGATTGCTGGCCGGTGGCTGCGGCGGAGGCGGCGCGACCGGCCCGGTCGGCGCTGGCGGCGGCTCCGGGTTTTGGGCCAAGACTGAGTTTTGCGCCAAGACTGAGTTTTGCGCCAAGACCGGTAAGCTTGCCGGCATGCTCGCCAGCATCCCGAGCCCGGCCAATATCAATGCGACCACCCCAAACCGTGCGGCAGGATTCATCGAGCGTCCCCAGTTAACCCCTTGCTCACAGGCGCCGGCTAAGTCTTGCCTCTAAGTCTTGGCTTATAGCGTTTTTTCGGGCGCTGCGAATCAGCCGATGGTTCGCCGAAACTATGACCGCAGCACGGCAACAACGGAAGGAAAGGCGGGCGCGGATCGCGGTTTTCGCGATCATCGTCGGCCTTTTTGCCGGTCTGCCGCTTGGGGCGGCCGCCGGCGGCATCACGGAAAGGATCGTGGTCGACCGGCACACCGGACTTGCCCTCGGCGGCTATGATCCGGTCGCCTTCTACACTGACGGCAAGCCGCTGCCGGGCAGCCCGGATTTCGAATTGCAGTATGGCGGCGCGGTCTGGCGCTTCTGCAATTTTGGCAATCGGGCGGCGTTCGCCGAACGGCCCGATGTCTATATGCCCCAGTTCGGTGGCTACGATCCGGTCGGCGTCGCCCGCGGCGTGGCCGTGGCCGGAAGGCCGGACGTTTGGCTGATCAGCGATGGACGGCTCTTCCTATTTTACGACAGCCATCGGCTCGAGACATTCGCCGCCGACCCAGAGCGCTTCTCCAGCGCGGCGGAGCGAAAATGGCCGGAAATCCTGCGCACACTTAGTCCTTGAAGCTTTTACTGCGGCGGCGGAGCGCCCCAGGCGAGGAATTCCGGAATCCGCAGCTCCGGGGTGCCGTAGGCCAGCGCTTCGCCGTTGCGGCCAACGACGCTGCCTCCGGCCGCCGCGAGGATGGCGTGGCCGGCCGCCACATCCCAGTCGTGAGTCGGTCCGAGCCGCGGATAATGGTCGGCGAGCCCTTCGGCCAGGCGGCAGAACTTGATCGAGGAGCCGCAGGCGATCCGGCGGGCATGCGGCAATCGGTCGAGGTAACGCTGTGTGGCCGCATCGAGATGCGAGCGGCTCACCATCACGACCAACTCGCCGGCGGCGCGCGCGCGGGTATGAACAGATTCCGGCTTCGACATTTGCCCAGCGGCGAATTTCAAGCGCTCGGCGCCACGGCCGACGATGCCGCGCCAGATGAGCTCAAGCGCCGGAGCCACGATGACGCCGAGCGCCGGCGTGCGGTCGGCGATCAAGGCGATATTGACGGTGTACTCGTCGCGGCCGGCGATGAATTCGCGTGTACCGTCGAGCGGGTCGACCAGGAAATAATCGACACCGGCGGCGGGCGGCGTCCGCTCTGCCTGTTCCTCGGAGACCACCGGTAGGCTCGGCGCAAGCCGCGCGAGACCTTCGCGGATGATCGCTTCCGCGGTCTCGTCCGCCGGTGTCACCGGCGAGCCGTCGGCTTTGATGCGGACACTATGATCGGCGCGGCAATTGAGGATGGCCTTGGCGGCCGCAACCCCAAGGGCCGTCAGGCCCTCCAAGAGTCCGGCGCCGGTCGCGGGGTCGAAGCTTGGCACAGCAGTCCTTACAATGTTTGCGGCTGTCCGCAATCGGGCCAAGGTGTCAATGTAGGTAGCACACATGCCGGCGTCGGCCCGATTGCCGAATCGCGCGCGCTGTGACACCCAAGCCTCAAGCGTAGCTGAGCGGAGTTTCTCATGTCCGCCCCTGTTTCCGGTCCTCTTGCCATCGGCGCCCTCGATCTTGCGGCGCTGTTGTGTTCGCGCGTCTGCCATGACCTGATCAGCCCGGTCGGTGCGATCGTCAATGGCCTCGAAGTGATGGAGGAAGACAAGAACGAGGAAACCAAGGCGTTTGCGCTCGAGCTGATCAAGAAGAGCGCGCATCAGGCCTCGGCCAAGCTGCAATTCTGCCGGCTGGCCTTCGGCGCGGCCGGCTCGGCCGGGGCCCAGATCGATCTCGGCGATGCCGAAAAAGCGGCGCGCGGCCTGATCGAGGACGGCAAGACGACGCTTGTGTGGAATCTACCGCGCGCGCTGCTGGCCAAGAATCGCGTGAAGCTCTTGCTCAACATGGTGCTGATCGCCACCGGCGGCATTCCGCGCGGCGGAACGCTAACCGTCGATCCGGTTCCCGGCGACGACGGTGTCGCCGGCTTTGTCATCACGGCATCCGGCCTCAACGCCAAGCTTAACCCGACCACCGCCGAACTGTTGGCCGGCAATTCGGCGCATGCCGTCGATGCCCATGCCATCCAGCCCTTCTATACCGGCATCTTGGCGCGCGATTGCGGGCTCGTCCTGTCGGCAACCGGTGACGCGGGCGTCGTCACGTTAACGGCTCGCTAACGGTATTTTGTTGCCGAAAAGCTGCGTGTTTCCGCTGCTGTGTGCGGTTCGCCGCAACCGAAATTAAACCCTTAAGCAACACACTGGCCTCGCATTGAGCAGCGCCCCGGCCTGACGGCCGCGAGGGCGCACGCTGGCTTGCACGTCGCCGAATGACGGTCGGCGAAAAGCCTGTGTGAAGAGGCGCCTTAATGGACGACCTGTTGCGTGAGTTCCTGACCGAGACCGGTGAAAGTCTCGATCGCGTAGACGCGGAACTCGTGCGCTTCGAGCAGGAGCCCAACAACGGCGAGATCCTCGGCAACATTTTTCGTCTGGTTCATACCATCAAGGGAACCTGCGGCTTTCTCAGCTTGCCGCGGCTCGAGGCGCTGGCGCATGCCGCCGAAGGCATGATGGGGCAATTCCGCGACGGGCTTCCGGTCACGACCGAAGCCGTCACGCTCGTTCTCTCCACCATCGACCGCATCAAATCGATCCTCGATGCGATCGAGATGAGCGGACAGGAACCGGCGGGCGACGACGTCGACCTCATCGGCGAACTCAATCGCCTCACGGCCGCGCAACGTATGACGCCGCCCGCGCCGCGCACCGACGCCGTTTCGCGGCAACCTGCAGCGATCGCCGACGGAGAGGCGGCCGCACAGCAGCCCGGGGCAGAGAGGTCCGCGTCCGAGCGCTTCGAGGATGAGCGCGGCGACCGGCTCGCCAACCAATCCATCCGCGTCCATGTCGAGACGCTCGACCATCTCATGAACACGGTTTCGGAGCTTGTGCTCACGCGCAATCAGCTCCTGGAAATCGTCCGCCGCAACGAGGACTCCGACTTCAAGGTGCCGTTGCAGCGGCTGTCGAATGTCACCGCCGAGCTGCAAGAAGGCGTGATGAAGACGCGCATGCAGCCGATCGGCAACGCCTGGCAGAAGCTGCCGCGGATCGTGCGCGATCTGTCGGCCGATCTCGGCAAGGAGATCGAGCTCGAGATGCACGGCGCCGAGACCGAGCTCGATCGGCAGGTGCTGGAGCTGGTCAAGGACCCGTTCACCCATCTGGTGCGCAATTGCGCCGATCACGGCATCGAGACGCCGGCGGAGCGGCTTGCGGCCGGCAAGCCGGAGCAAGGCACCATCCGCCTTTCCGCCTGCCATCAGGGCGGTCACATCATCATCGAGATCGCCGACGACGGCCGCGGCCTCGATCTGCCGCGCATCCGCGCCAAAGCCATCGAGCAGGGGTTGGCTAGCGAGAGCGAAATCGCCGCCAAGTTGGACGCCGAGATCGGCAATTTCATTTTCATGCCGGGCTTCTCGACCGCCGCGAAGATCACCAGTATTTCCGGCCGCGGCGTCGGCATGGACGTAGTGCGCGCCAACATCGAGCAGATCGGCGGCACGGTCGATCTGAAATCCACTCCTGCCGCCGGAACGACGTTCACGATCAAGATTCCCCTGACGCTGGCGATCGTCTCCGCGCTCATCGTCGAAGCCGGCGCCGAGCGGTTTGCGATCCCGCAGCTCTCCGTCCTGGAGCTGGTGCGCGCCGCCAATGGCGGCGAGCATCACATCGAGCGGATCAAGGACACGCCGGTGCTGCGGCTGCGCAACAAGCTGCTGCCGCTCATTCAGCTCAAGGAGCTGCTGCAGCTCGGGCCGGGCGGGGACGACCGAGGCTTCGTCGTCGTCACCCAGGTCGGCAGCCAGATCTTTGGCGTGGTGGTCGACGGCGTATTCCATACCGAAGAAATCGTAATCAAGCCGCTCTCCTCGAAGCTGCGGCACCTCACTGTCTTTTCCGGCACGACCATCCTCGGCGACGGCACGGTGATCATGATCATTGACCCGAACGGAATAGCGCAGGCGCTCGGGCGCGTGGCGCCGCAAGACGAGCAAATCGAGAGCGGCGAGGCCGAAGCCGTCGTCGAGGACGATCTGACGCCGCTACTGGTTTTTCGCGCCGGCTCGCAGCAGCCGAAAGCCGTGCTGTTGTCGCTCGTTGCCCGGCTCGAGGAGATCGACTGCCGGCGTATCGAAGCCTCCGACGGCCAGTATCTTGTGCAATATCGCGATCAGCTCATGCCGCTCGTTCGCATCGACGGCGGCAAGCTCAAGCAGGACGGCGCCGTGCCGGTTCTGGTGTTTTCCGATCGCGGCCGGCGCATGGGCCTCATCGTCGACGAGATCATCGACATCGTCGAGCAGCGGCTCGACATCGAGGTCGCGAGCGAACGTCCGGGCCTTGTCGGCTATGCGGTCGTGAAGGGCAGCGCCACCGAGATCGTCGACATCGCGCATTTCCTGCCGCAAGCCTATGCCGACTGGTTCCGCCGCCGCGATCCGCGGCCGCTGCCGGCGGTGCGCCGGATCATGCTGGTCGACGACTCGGCCTTCTTCCGCGACATGCTGGCGCCGCTGATCAAGGCCGCCGGCTATCACGTGACGTCGGCGGCGTCGGCGGCCGAAGCGCTGGCGGCGATCCGCTTGGGCGCGGGGGTCGATGTCGTGGTCACCGACATCGAAATGCCGGACATGGACGGTTTCGAACTCGCCGCGGCTTTGCGCCACGATCCGGCAACCGCGGGCATTCCGGTGATCGCGCTATCCGCCATGGTCTCGACCGACGCGATCGAGCGCGGACGCCGGGTCGGCTTCCACGATTTTGTCGCCAAGTTCGATCGGGCCGGGCTGATCGCGGCGATCAAGGAACAAACTGAAGACCTGCATGAGGCGGCGTGAGCGCGCCGGCGGCGAGACATCGATGCACGACGATACAGACTTCACCGAGTTCGTCACTTTCACCGTCGCCGGACAGATGTTCGGCCTGCCGATCTCGCGCGTGCAGGACGTGTTCAAGCCGTCGCGGATCACGCGCGTGCCGCTCGCCGGCGCCGAAATCGCCGGCGTGTTGAATTTGCGCGGCCGCATCGTGACTGCGATCGATATGCGCCGCAGGCTCGAGGCGAACCGGCGCGAAGACGGCGCTCCGGTCATGGCGATCGGCATCGAAGCGCGCGGCGAGTTGTTCGGCCTCCTGGTCGATGCGGTTGGCGAAGTGCTCAAGCTGCCGGATGTCGAGCGCGAGCCCAGTCCGATCAATCTCGGCGGCAAGCTCGCCGCCTTGTCCGACGGCGTTTACCGGCTCGAAGGCCAGCTGCTCGTTGTGCTCGATGTCGACCGCGTTCTCGACCTGCGCGGCGAGCGGATGGCGGCGTAAGCAAGATGAGTGTGACGATGCTTGAAAATGCACAAAGCGGACCATCGAGGCGGACGCGTCCGCCAAGCGTGGAGTGGTAACATTATGAAGACGTGCTTGGTCGTCGACGACTCCAGTGTCATCCGCAAGGTGGCACGGCGGATACTCGAAGGTCTCGACTTCCAGATCTCGGAAGCCGAGAACGGCGAGGAGGCCATTGAGGCATGCCGGCAGCAGATTCCTGACGCGATCCTGCTCGACTGGAACATGCCGAAAATGGACGGCTATGAGTTCTTGCGGGCGCTGCGCCGCTTGCCCGGCGGCGACAAGCCAAAGGTGGTGTTCTGCACCACCGAAAACGATGTCGCGCACATCGCCCGCGCGCTGCATGCCGGCGCCAACGAATACATCATGAAGCCGTTCGACAAGGACATTGTCGAGGCGAAGTTTCAGGAAGTCGGCCTGCTCTGACCGGCGAACGCGTCTGGCGGGCGGCGCGCGCGCCGCCGCGCGCGTGTGGAGTGACCTCTGCGTGCCGTGTTGAAAGTCCTCGGTTGAAAGTCTGCTGTGTGTTGAAAGTCCGCGTATCGAAAGTCAGTCCTCGATGAACACCGCCGTTGCCACCACGCGTCCCGCGCCGGTCATCAGAAAGCCGATCCGGGTGATGGTCGTCGACGATGCCATCGTCGTGCGCCGGCAATTGACGCGCTGGATCGGCGACGAAAAGGACATGATGGTGGCCGCCTGCCTGCGCACCGGGCGCGAGGCGGTCGAGCAGCTCGAAGCCTGCAATCCCGATGTCGTCGTGCTTGACGTGGACATGCCGGAACTCGACGGCATATCGGCGCTGCCGCAGCTTCTGAAGAAGAAGCGCGATCTCGTGGTCATCATGGCATCGGCGCTGACGCGGCGCAGCGCCGAGATCAGCTTGCGTGCGCTGTCGCTCGGCGCCGCCGATTATGTCCCCAAGCCCGAGGTCGCGCTCGACGCCGACAGCTCGACCGCGTTCCGCCGCGAGTTGCTCGACAAGATCCGCAGCCTCGGCCGCCGCGGCAGTCTGCTCCTTCGCCAGCGCCGGCCTGCCACCGCCCCGCGCGAGATCAAGCTGCCGCCGCAGCGCCCGAGCGTGCCGGCGGGGGAAGGCCCTACCTTTACGCTCCGGCCATTCGCGGTGTCGCGGCCGCGCGCGCTTCTGATCGGCTCCTCGACCGGCGGGCCGCAAGCGCTCACCTCGCTGATCGGACAGATCGGCAACGCGATGGAGCGTGCGCCGATTTTGATCACCCAGCACATGCCGCCGACTTTCACGACGGTGCTCGCCGAACATCTGACGCGCATCAGCGGGCGCCCGGTGCGCGAAGCCGAACATGAAGAGCCGATCGCGCCTGGCGGCATCTATGTCGCGCCGGGCGGTCGGCATATGCGCGTGGCGCGCAGCACAATGGGACCCGTGATCGCGCTCGGCGACGACCCGCCGATCAATTTTTGCCGGCCGTCGATCGATCCCTTGCTCGCATCGGCCGCGCAGGTCTGGGGCGCCGGAAGCCTGGCGCTCATTTTGACCGGGATGGGCTCTGACGGCGCCAGCGGCGCCGCCGAGATTGCCGCCGCCGGCGGCAGTGTGATTGCTCAGGATGAGGAAACCAGCGTGGTGTGGGGTATGCCGCGCGCGGTTGCGCTTGCCGGATTGTGCTCGGCGGTTCTTCCGCTTTGGCAGATCCCGGCCGAGGTCAATCGTTTGTTTGGGGGAGGCCGCGCGTGACGCCGCTTGAATACGATTTTCTCCGTAAGTCGCTTAAGGAGCGGTCCGGCCTCGTGCTGTCCGCCGACAAGCAATATCTGGTGGAAAGCCGCTTGCTGCCGATCGCGCGCAAGGCCGGCTTGGCGAATTTGGGCGAGCTCGTCGCCGCGCTCCGCCGCGGCGACAACGAATGCCTGATGACGATGGTGGTCGAGGCCATGACCACCAACGAGACATTTTTCTTCCGCGACAAGATCCCGTTCGAGAATTTCCGCACCGCCATATTGTCGTCGCTCCTCGCCGCGCGCCGGGCGTCGCGTTGCATTCGCATCTGGTCGGCCGCCGCCTCTACCGGGCAGGAGCCCTATTCGCTCGCCATGACGCTCAAGGAGCTGGAAGACACGCTTGCCGGCTGGCGCATCGAGATCGTCGCCACCGATCTGGCTAGCGGCGTGCTGCAAAAGGCGCAGGCCGGGATCTACAGCCAGTTCGAGGTTCAGCGCGGGCTGCCGATCCAGCTTCTGATCAAATATTTCAGCAAGGTCGGCGACATGTGGCAGATCGCGCCTGAGCTGCGCGCGATGGTCAAATTCCGCCAGCTCAACCTTCTTGCGGACTTTTCCTCGCTCGGCGCGTTCGATCTGATCTTCTGCCGCAACGTGCTGATCTATTTCGACCAGGACACCAAGACCAATGTGCTCAACCGGCTCGGCCGGCTCGCCGCTGCCGACGGCTATCTCGTTCTCGGCGCCGCCGAGACGGTGGTGGGTCTGACCGACAGCTTCCGCACCCTGCCGGAATTGCGCGGCGTTTATGTCCCGAACGTGCGCCCGCCGCGGCCCCAGATCGTCGCCGGGGGCAGGGCAGCTCCGCGCCTGGTTGCCGTCAGCGGCGGGCGCTGATCCGGCTCGCTTCAATCTCGGATTCTTTGCGTCGTCGTGGCCGGACTTGTTCCGGCCATCCACGTCTTAGCTCTTGAATTTACCGCCCAAACAAAAACCCCGGCCGCTGGGCCGGGGTTTGTAACTCTGGAATTCCGCGCCGTTACGCCGGAATTTTCGCCTCGTCCTCGCTTGGCTCGCGCAGCACATAGCCGCGACCCCACACCGTCTCGATGTAGTTCTTGCCGTTCGAGGCGTTGGCGAGCTTCTTGCGCAATTTGCAGATGAAGACGTCGATGATCTTCAGCTCCGGCTCGTCCATGCCGCCATAGAGATGATTGAGGAACATCTCCTTGGTCAGCGTGGTGCCTTTGCGCAGCGAAAGCAGCTCGAGCATCTGGTATTCCTTGCCGGTCAGATGCACGCGCGCGCTGTTGACCTCGACCGTCTTGGTGTCGAGGTTGACGATCAGGTCGCCGGTCTGGATCACCGACTGGGCATGACCCTTGGAGCGCCGCACGATGGCGTGGATGCGCGCCACCAGCTCGTCCTTGTGGAACGGCTTGGTCATGTAGTCGTCGGCGCCGAAGCCGAGCCCTCGCACCTTGTCTTCGATGCCGGCGAGCCCGGTCAGGATCAGGATCGGCGTCTTGACCTTTGACACGCGCAGGCTGCGCAGAACCTCGAAGCCCGACATGTCGGGTAGATTGAGGTCGAGGAGGATGATGTCGTAGTCGTAGATCTTGCCAAGATCGATCCCTTCCTCGCCGAGATCGGTCGTGTAGACGTTGAAACTCTCCGACTTGAGCATCAACTCGATCGATTGCGCAGTGGCGCTATCGTCTTCGATCAGCAATACGCGCATGCCAGTCCCCTTCCTCGCCGCGCGACTAAAGTTGGCGCGCCACCCTCGGCGGCCCCCGAAAAACACCTTGGGATAAACTGATTCGAGACTGTAAACGCGGTATGGTTAACAAAACCTGATTCCCACTTGCAAGCATCGCCTAGGCAAATTTCAGCGAATCGCCTTAAGATGTTGCGAGAAGTTAGTTTTTGAGCCACGCGGGCGCTCATATATCAGGTTAAGTTCAGGCGCTAACCGACTCTGAAGACTCGCCCCTCCTCACGGCGTGACGAGCCTTCAACTCCCAAGGACGAGCGCAATGATTAACGGCGCGGGTAAATACAGGGTTAAGACCGGCGCGTTACGAGTAACCAAGCGAACACAGAGGCCGTTTGCGCCATGAAGGCGCTGGCCGAGCAAATTAACGAACTCGACGGTATCGAGATCTACGGCCGCGTCGTCGGCGTCCGCGGGCTGATGGTAGAAGTCGCGGGCCCGCTGCACGCCATGTCGGTCGGTGCGCGGGTGGTGATCGAAACGCCCGGCAAGAATATCCCGAGCGAGGTCATCGGCTTTTCCGGACCGTACGCGCTTCTCATGCCGTTTGCGCCTCTAGAGGGCGTGCGCCGCGGCTGCCGGGCGCTGGTGACGTCGGTCGCGGGCGCAGTGCGGCCGTCGGCCGGCTGGCTCGGCCGTGTCGTCAACGCGCTTGGCGACCCGATCGACGGCAAAGGGCCGTTGCTCTATGGCCCGTCGCCTTATGCTTTCCGCAACGCGCCGCCGCTGGCGCATGCGCGCCGCCGCGTCGGGGCGCCGCTCGATCTCGGCGTGCGCGCGCTCAATACCTTCATCACCTGCTGCCGCGGCCAGCGCATGGGGATTTTCTCCGGCTCCGGCGTCGGTAAATCGGTGCTGCTGTCGATGCTCGCCCGCAACGTCAACGCCGATGTCACCGTCATCGGGCTGATCGGCGAACGCGGCCGCGAGGTACAGGAATTCCTGCAGGACGATCTGGGCGAGGCGGGTCTCGCCCGCTCGGTCGTCGTGGTCTCCACCTCTGACGAGCCGGCGCTGATGCGCCGCCAGGCCGCCCACGTCACGCTCGCGATCGCCGAATATTTCCGCGACGAAGGCCAGGACGTGCTCGTGCTCATGGATTCGGTCACGCGCTTTGCCATGGCGCAGCGCGAGATCGGGCTCTCGGCCGGCGAGCCGCCGACGGCGAAGGGCTACACGCCGACCGTCTTTACGGAACTACCGCGCCTCCTCGAGCGGGCAGGGCCCGGACCGGACCAGGGCACCATCACCGGCATCTTCACTGTGCTGGTCGACGGCGACGACCATAACGAGCCGATCGCCGATGCAGTGCGCGGCATCCTCGACGGCCATATCGTGATGGAACGCTCCATCGCCGAGCGCGGGCGTTATCCGGCCATCAATGTGCTGAAATCGATATCGCGCACCATGCCGCGCGCCGCCGACCCGGCCTTTCTGCCGGCCCTGACCCACGCCCGGCAGGTGATGGCGACCTATGCGGATATGGAGGAACTCATCCGGCTCGGCGCCTACCGCGCCGGCACCAGCCCCGAGGTCGACGAGGCGATCCGCCTGCACAAGCCGATCGAGGCTTTTCTCACCCAAGGTAAGGAAGAAGCAACCAGCTTGGCGGATGGTTACCGGCGTTTGGCCCAAATTCTGGCGGGCGCGGAAACCGAACGCTAACGTTATCGCGGCAGACTTCCGCTCTGTGGCGCCGTGAGGGACCCTTTCGGCGGCGCCTTTGTCCCGCGCCTTCGGGGAGTAAAAGTCGATGAAGTCCCGTGAGACGCTCATTCGCCTGAAGAAATTTCAGGTCGACGAGAAACGGCGCAAGGTTGCGCAAATCGAGACGATGATTGCCGAGTTCGACCGCATGGCGGGCGATCTGGAACGCGAAATCCGCGTCGAGCAGGATCGCGCCGGTATTCACGATCCGGCCCATTTTGCCTATCCGACCTATGCCAAGGCTGCGATCGCCCGCCGCGAGAACCTCAAGCGCTCGGCGGATGAGCTGCGCGCGCAGCTCGAGGACGCGAAAATGGCGCTCGGCGAGGCGTTCGACGAGCTGAAAAAGGTCGAGCTCCTGGACGAACGCGACCAGATGCGCGAGCGCGAGGCGGAGAACGCGGCCGAGCAGGCGGAGCTCGATTCGATCGCCCTGATGCGGGTGCGCAGCGCTTAGAGCATGATCCGGAAAAGTGGAATCCGGTTTTCCGAAAGATCATGCTCAAACAAAAAGCTAGAGCGGGATGCCGATCGAACCGCAACCCATCCCGCTCTAGCCGGAGCGGTCGCGCCCCGTGATTCCGGGGCCGGGCGCCAGCCAGGAGCCCGGAATCCATAGCCACAAACCGTGCAGACCATGCGCCGGCGGGGTTATGGAGTCCGGGCTCACTGCTTGAGCGGTGCCCGGAATGGCGGGAGTGTGCTATTCGCTCTCGACGAACACCCGATTCCCCGGCGATAATTGGTATTCGCATTGAGTTGGCAAGGGGATGCCCGGCTCCGGACGTGTTCAAAGTCCGAAGCGCGCAAGTCCAGGGGCGATTCCGGGGGCATTGATGTTGACGCAGGCGGAGTTGGTTGAACTGCTCGCGGAGGTCGCCAAGGGCGACTCCGCTGCATTCGAGCGGCTCTATGGCGCCACCCGGGCGAAACTCTATGGCGTATTGCTCCGTATCTTGGGCAGGCCCGAACTCGCCGATGAGGTGATGCAGGAAACCTATCTCAAGGTCTGGAAGTCGGCGGCAAGTTTCGATCCCGCCGTTGCCAGCCCGATCACTTGGATGGTCGCGATCGCGCGCAATCGGGCCATCGACATCGTGCGCAAGCGCAGCGAGGCGTCGATCGAGGATGAACCCGAGGCGCTCAGCGTGGCGGCGGACACGCCGCCGCCGCTGGCGCGCCGCGAAATGACGGAGGAGCTTAAGCGTTTGTTGGCGTGTCTCGGCAAGCTCGACCCGGAAAAGCAGCGCATCGTGCTGCTCGCCTACTATAGCGGCTGGAGCCGAGAGCAACTGGCAAGGAAGCTCGATATTCCCGCGAACACAATCAAGACGTGGTTGCGTCGCAGCCTGCTCGAGATCCGTGGCTGCATGGGAAGCTGACGAAGGAGCTTGGCTAGGATGTTTGAAGAGGACCAGGAAACGCTCGCCGCGGAATACGTGCTCGGCACGTTGTCCGCCGAGGAGCGCGAACACGCCGAGGCCCTGCGGTCATTCGATCCGGAATTCGACGCGGCCGTGAAGCAGTGGGAGCGCCGGCTGGGCGAGCTCAATGTCATGGTGGAGGCGGTCGAGCCGCCCGCCGAGGTCTGGGACAAGATCAAAGGCGAGATCGGCGCCGAGATGCCGGGCGAAGCGGATGCCGCCGCCGACACCGAGAGCGTGCCCGATCTCGAGTCGCCCGCGACCGTCGACGCCACCGATTTCTTGTTTGCCGAAGCGGCGACGACGCAGCCGGAGGAGAATGCCGGAGAGGCCTCCGCAACGGCCGCTAATGACGCCGCTGCACCGCCGCCGCTTGGGGCCAAGCGCGCGCCGAGCGCCGAGCGCGGCGCCGATGTTGTTCGGCTGCGGAGGCGCGTCGGGCGCTGGCGCGGCTTCACCGTCGCCTTTGCGGCAATCGCGGCGTTGCTGGCGGCCTATATCGCCGTGTCGAAGGTCGCGCCCGATTTGATACCGCCGCAACTGCGCGCGGTCGGCGCGAACCTGATGGCGCGAACCGAGCCGCAGGAGCGGGGACCGTCGGACCGGCTGGTCGCCGTCTTGCAGCAGACCCCGATCGCACCGGCCTTCCTGCTCACCGTTGATACCCAGCAACGCACCGTCGTGGTGCGCCGTATTGCCGCCGGGCAGGAGAACGGCCGCAGCTATGAGCTCTGGCTGATTACCGGCCGCTCGGCGCCGCCGAAGTCGCTCGGTGTCGTCGGCAGCGATGAATTCACCCAGCGCCCGCTGCCGGCCAATGTCGATCTCGAAACGCTGCGGTCCGCGACCTACGCGGTGTCGCTGGAGCCTGCCGGCGGCTCGCCGACCGGGGCGCCGACCGGTCCGGTGCTTTTTACGGGCAAGGCGGTCGAACTCGCTGCCGTCATCGCCGCCGACGCCGAAGACCTAGACTCCAAACGTCTTGGCTCTCAAAGCGTCATGGCCGGGCTTGTCCCGGCCATCTCATTTGATTGGTTGCAGCAATTGCGAGGGCAATGCCCGGTACGGGGCCGGCATCAAACAGCCATTACCGGATGGCCGGCAGCTTGCCGCTGATCGCGGTGGGCTGGCCGGCTTTGACCAGCGGGGCGGTGCCGAGATCGACGTCGTGAATATTGGCGAAAATGCCGACGGCAGCCACAACGGTCGCGCACAGAAGGCCGACAACGATGATCTTCAAATGGGTGCGGCGGTCCGCGCTGTACATCGAGTGGTTCATGCCAACCTCCCGTTTGCCCCGATTTAGCCCGGCGCTCGGGCAGAAACTGTGATTAAGCTCACATTAACGGTGATTTACGCAGCCCTTTGGCCCGCGGGAACGCCCCATCACCGAAGCTTGAACGGCCGTGATAACCGGTGACAAACGCCGTTAATCCGTCTCGGGGACCAAGCTGAAAGCGGGCCCCGCCCCGATCTGCCAAGCTGCCAGCAACTGACAAAAGGCCGCGCCGGCGGCGGCCCAATTATCAGATGCTGGCCACGGTTTTCAGCCGCGCGCGCGGGTGGATCTCCGATTGCGCCAGCACGCTCGTCTGTGCACGGAAGCGTTCGACGATCCCGCGCACGAACGGCCGGATGGCGGCCGAAGTCACCAGCACCGGCGCTTCGCCTTCGCGTGCGGCTACCTCGAATTTCTCGCGCACCAGATTGATGAACTCGGTGAGCTTCGACGGCTGCATGGCGAGATTGCGGTCGTCGCCCTGACCGACGATCGATTCCGCGAACACCTGCTCCCATTTGGCGGTGAGCGCAATGATCGGCAGATAGCCCGCCGGGCTCGTGTGCTGGGCGCACAGCTGGCGCGAAAGCCGGCCGCGCACATGCTCGGCCAGCATCATCGGATTGCGGGTGGAAGCCAGGCCGTCGGCGATGCCTTCCAGAATGGTGGAGAGATCGCGGATCGATACGCGTTCCGCCAACAGGATCTGCAGCACGCGCTGGATGCCGGAAATGGTGATCAGCGACGGCACGATGTCCTTGATCAGCTCGCTCTGCTCCTTCGGCAGCTCCTTGAGCAATTTCTGCACCTCTCCGTAGGAGAGAAGCTCGGACATGTTGGCCTTGATCAGCTCGGTGAGATGGGTCGCGAGCACGGTCGCCGAGTCGACGACGGTGTACCCCTTCACCGACGCCTCCTCCTTGAGCGAGGCTTCGATGCAGGTGGCGGGCAGGCCGAATGTCGGCTCGGTCGTATGCATGCCCGGCAGCGTCACCTGCTTGCCGGTCGGATCCATCACCATGAACTGGCCGTACCAGACCTTGCCGTTGCCGGAGTCCACCTCCTTGATCTTGATGACGTAGCTGTTGGCGTCGAGCTGGACGTTGTCGAGGATGCGCACCGACGGCATGACGAAGCCCATTTCGGCGGCGAGCGAACGGCGCAACGCCTTGATCTGCTCGGTGAGGCGGTCGCCGCTGCCACTCGCGTTGACCAGCGGCAACAGCGCGTAGCCGAGCTCGATCTTGAGGTCGTCCATCTTCAGCGTCGCCGACATCGGCTCTTCCGTCGGCGCCGTTTTCTCGGTCTCGGCTTTCTTGGCGTCGTCGGCCGCGGCCGATCGCTTGCGGCGGCGGTCGATCACATAGGCAAGCGCTGCCGTGCCGCCGCCGAGCGCAACAAACGGAATCATCGGAATGCCGGGCAACAGTGCCATCACCAGCATGACGGCTGCCGACATGCCGAGCGCTTTGGGATAGCCTGAAAACTGGCTGAGCAGTGCCTTGTCGGCGGCGCCGGCAACGCCCGCTTTGGAAACAAGAAGGCCGGCGGCGATCGACACGATCAGAGCCGGGACCTGCGTGACCAAGCCGTCGCCGACCGAGAGGAGCGTGTAGGCGTGGCCCGCCTCGGCGAAGCTCAGCCCCTGCTGCATGATGCCGATCACCATGCCGCCGATTACGTTGATCAACAAAACCAGCAGGCCGGCGATCGCGTCGCCACGCACGAATTTCGAGGCGCCGTCCATGGCGCCGAAGAAGCCGGATTCGTCTTCCAAATTCTTGCGCCGGCGCCGCGCTTCCTTCTCGTCGATCAGGCCGGCGGAAAGGTCGGCGTCGATCGCCATCTGCTTGCCCGGCATGGAATCGAGGTGGAAGCGGGCTGCCACTTCGGCGATGCGTCCGGAGCCCTTGGTGATGACCACGAAATTGACGATCACCAGGATGGTGAAGACGATGATGCCGATGATGAAATTCCCGGCCATGACGAAATTGCCGAACGCCTGGATCACATGGCCGGCGGCGTCGGTCCCCTCGTGGCCGCGCGCCAGGATGAGGCGGGTCGAGGCGAGATTGAGCGCGAGCCGCAACATGGTCGCTATCAGCAGCACGGTCGGAAAGGCGGAAAATTCCAGCGGCGCCTGGATGAACAGGGACGTCATCAGGATCAGCACCGAGAAGGTGATCGAGATGGCGAGCGCGAAGTCGAGCAGAAGCGACGGCAGCGGCAGAATGAGGACGACGAGAATGGCCATCACGCCGACGGCCAGCCCGAGGTCGCTGCGCTTGAGCAGCGATCCGAGATCGGCAAGGCGCGAAAACGCCAACGGTCCGTCGCTGCGGTCGGCCGAAGTTACAACGTCGGTCATGCCGTCTGCTTGCGCCCGTCGATTGCGGTCACGTGTTGCGAAGCTATGCGCGGCGGCTGTGGGGCCACCGGCACGCACGAAAGGAAAAGGCGCCGCGCTCGCGTCCAAGACTGCCCCTGAAGGCTGCCCCCGAAGGTGCGGTGGAAACGGACTACGGACTTACCTCCCCCGGCAAAATCTGCCGGGTGTATGGTTACCGCCGGGTTAATTTCCGGCGACTTTGACGGTATTTTCGGGCTTGCGGCCTCATACCCGCGAAGGCGGGAATCCAAGGGGCCTTGATTTTGGGCCCCTGGCCGGGCTTTACCCCCGACAGGGTCGAGCAGGCCTCCAGATGCGAGGCCAACGACGGCGAGGCAGCACGATGCACTCACATTCCCTGAGCCATTGGGCCCACGAGCACTCCTTTCTCGGCGCCCGCCACGACCAGCGCGAGCGGCGTACCTGGAGCGTGGTGGCGTTGACCGCCGCGATGATGATCCTGGAAATCGTCGGCGGCACGGTGTTCGGCTCGATCGCCCTGATCGCCGACGGCTGGCATATGGGCACCCACGTGCTGGCGCTGGCTATTGCCGGGCTCGCGTACTTGTTCGCCCGCCGCCACGTCAGCGATCCGCGCTTTTCGCTCGGCACCGGCAAGTTCGGCGAATTGGCCGCTTTCGGCAGCGCCATCATCCTCGCCATGATTGCGCTCGGGATCGGCTACGAATCGGTGCTGCGGCTTTTGCATCCGGTCGACATCCACTTCCGCGAGGCGGTGCCGATCGCGGCGCTCGGCTTGTGCGTGAACCTGGCGAGCGCCTGGCTGCTGCGCGAAAGCCATGACCACGCGCACGGCCATGCCGGGCATTCCCATCACGGGCACGCCCGGCACGATCATGCGCACCACGACCATGGCGACCACCATGATGACCACGCGCATGATCGGCATGCGCACGACAATGACGCGCACGATGGTCATGCGCACGGTCACGCCGGGCACCACAGGGATTCAAACTACCGCGCCGCCTACGTGCATGTTCTGGCCGACGCGCTCACCTCGGTGTTGGCGATTGCCGGCCTGTCGGCCGCCTGGGCGTTCGGCTTGAACTTCATGGACCCGCTGGTCGGTCTCGTCGGCATGCTGGTGATCCTGTCCTGGTCGGTCGGCCTGGTCCGCTCCGCCGGCGGTGTCTTGCTCGACGCGGTGCCCGATCCGGCGCTGGCGCAGCGCATCCGCGAGCGCATCGAGACCGGCGGCGACCGGCTGGCCGATCTGCATCTCTGGCAGGTCGGCCCGGGCCACGCCGCAGTGATCGTGTCGGTCGTTTCCGATGCGCCGCAGGCGCCGTCGGCCTACAAGCAGCGGCTCGAGGATATCGCCGGACTCTCCCACGTGACCGTCGAAGTGAATCAGTGCCCGCATGCAGTCAAATAGCGGATTGCGAAATTGCGAATGGCGAAGTAGCGAATAGCTGATGGGGATTTGGGCTGAGAGGGGCAGGCGTGGGGCTTTTCACCACTTGCTGTTCGCCATCCGCCGCGCGCTGTTCTGCGCGCTGACGGCTGGCTTCTGCATGAGCGCGTTCGCCCAAGATCGCGTCGCCGACCGCCCCGCCGCCTTCGTCGATGCCGCCGCCGTCGTGCCCGGGCTGATGGTGGACGCGCGCTATGCCGGCTCGCACAATTTCGTCGGCCGGCCGATCGACGGCTATGAAGCGCCGCGTTGCTTCTTGACCAAGCCCGCCGCCGAAGCGCTGGCGCAAGTGGCCCGCGACCTCGCCGCGCAAGGTCTCGTGCTCAAGGCGTTCGATTGCTATCGGCCGGCGCGCGCCGTCGCCAATTTCGTCCGCTGGGCGCACAATCTCAACGACACGGTCGGCAAGCGCGAATTCTATCCCGAGGTCGATAAGCGCATGCTGTTCCGCGACGGCTATATCTCGTCGCGTTCGGGCCATTCGCGCGGCTCGACCGTCGATCTGACGCTGGCGCGCGCCGACGGCAGCGAGCTCGAAATGGGCACACCGTTCGATTTCTTCAGTCCGCGCTCGTGGCCAAGCTCGCCGAGCGTCAGTGCGGAAGCGAAGGAAAATCGGGCGCTGTTCGCCGCCGCCATGCGCCGCCGCGGTTTTCGCGCCTATCCGAGGGAATGGTGGCACTTCACGCTCGCGCACGAGCCGTTTCCCGACACCTATTTCGACTTTCCGGTGAAGTGAGAAGCGCGCCACCGGTCGTTTGCAGGTAGAGCATGATCCGGAAAAGTGGAATCCGGTTTTCCGAAAAGATCATGCTCAAACAAAAAGCTAGAGCGGGATGCCGATTGAACCATAACTCATCCCGCTCTAATCCTTCTGGAAAGACGGCGCCTCGCCTTCGAGCGTCGCCAGCGTCACGGTTGCGAGCGCGCAGAGCTGTTCCTCGCCCGCTTCGTCGACGCCATAGAGATGCACCTGCGACACGCTCAGCATGCGGCCGGCGCGCACGACTTCGCCCACCGCCTTGAGCTTCGCGGCCTTGGCGGGCGAAAGAAAATTGACCTTGTACTCGGCCGTCAGCAGCCACTGCCGGCTTTCGATCAGCGTGCTGGCGGCGCAGGCACCGGCGGCGTCGGCAACCGTTCCGATCAGCCCGCCGTGAAAATAGCCGTTCTGTTGCGCGAGCTCGGCGCGGAAGTCCGCGACAATGACGCAGCAGCCGGGCGCGAGCTCTTCGATGCGGGCATCGACGTGGCGCAGAAAGCCCTGGCGGCCGAAGGCGGCCTTGATGCGCTCGGAATAATTCGGATCGCGCACGCGGAACGATTTTGCCGACGCGGTGGCGGACAGTTTCGTGGACATGGTGTTGGACCTGGCGCTGGCCGCCATCCTCAATCGGTGTAGCCGGGCGGCGGCACGAAGCCGCCGAACTCGCGCTCGATCAGGGCGGCAAAGGCGAGCGTCGTGCGGTCTTCCAGATAAGGACCGATGATCTGCACGCCGACCGGCAGGCCAGCGTCCGTAAGTCCGATCGGCGCCGCCGTGGCCGGCAGTCCCGGCGTGGTCGCGACCTCCGGCCAGACCAACTGATCGAAGAACGAACACTGCTTGCCTTCGATCTCGATGTGGCGCTCCGGCACCGGCGTATGGTCGTGCGGGAAAGCGGGCGTCGACATCGGCGGGCAGAGCACGACGTCGAATTCGCGAAACAGCTCCATCCATCGCTGCTGCAGGGTGATCCGCCCCATATCGGCCGTCGCCCATTCGCGATGGCTCATTACCGAGCCGCGCCAGCGTTCGGCCAAGAGGCTGCGGTCGTCGGGGCTGAGCGCGGCGACGGTCGCTTGCGCGTGTTGATAGGTTTCATCGGGCCAGCGCTCCGAAAGCGCCGCCATCAATAGCCCCATGTAGAGTCGCGCCGACGCGGCGAGGTCCGGCAGCAGCGGACTTGCGCGTGCCACCTTGGCGCCGGCTTTGACCAGGCGTTGCGCGAGGCGATCAAGCGCGGAGCGCACGCCGGCGTCGGTCGGAAGCAGCGGATGCTCGTCGACCACCAGCACGCGGAAATCTTTCAACGCGGTGTGGCGTGCTTTCGGCAGCGCCAGCCGGTACGCGATGCCGGCGCGCGCCTCGTCGGGATCTGATGTGAGGTCGAGCAGAAATTCGAGATCGGCGGCCGTGCGCGCCATCGGCCCGACCACCGCGAGATCGCTGGTACGCTGAACCGTGCCGGGCAGCCGGTGGCCGCGCGGCGGGATCAGGTTCAAGGTCGGCTTGTGGGCGTAGATGCCGCAATAGTGCGCCGGCACGCGCAGCGATCCGCCGATGTCCGAGCCGAGCGACACCGGCGCGAAACCTGCGGCCAGCGCCGCCGACGATCCGCCCGACGAGCCGCCCGGCGAGCGGTTGAGATCCCAGGGATTATTGGTCGTGCCGTAAATGTCGTTGAAGCTCTGCCAGTCGCCGAGCACATAAGGCACATTGGTCTTGCCGAGGATGATCGCGCCGGCAGCCCTGACGCGGGCGACCATGAGCGCGTCTTCCTTCGGCACAAAATCCTTCAGCGCCGGTACGCCCCAGGTGGTCGGCAGGCCGGCCACATCGAACGATTCCTTGATGACGATTGGAATGCCGAGCAGCGGGCGGCTTTCGCCGCGCGCCAGCGCCGCATCGGCGGCCTTGGCCGCCGCGCGAGCGCGCTCGAAGTCGCGCACCACCACGGAATTGATCTTGCCGTCGAGCGCCTCGATGCGCGCGATAAAGTGGTCGGTCAGTTCGACGGCGGAAATCTTCTTGGCTGCCAGCGCCGCGGTCAATTCCTTGGTGTTGGCAAAGTTCAACGCGTAATCGCCGCGGCCCTGACCAGTCACAATCCTACCCTCCGACGCCATCCAGCCTGCTGTCGCAGGCTCCCACCATAGGTGGGACGCCGCCACCGCGCCAGCCGTTGCTGCGGCGACGGCTGTCGCGCTTCAGGGCGTGAGCAAAGCGGCTGCAATCGCGAGAATAAGCGCCGGCGGCATCACCACCGCGCCGATTTTCAGGAACGCGCCGAAGCCGACCGAAAGGCCTTCGCGGCGCAAAGCGGCGAGCCACAGGATGGTGGCGAGCGAGCCGGTCACCGACAGATTGGGCCCGAGATCGACGCCGATCAGGATCGCGCGCGTGACGTGCTCGCCGGCTTGCGCGGTTTGCACGGCGCTCGCCGCCATCAGTCCGGCCGGCAGATTGTTGATCAGGTTGCTCGCCAGCGCGATCGCGATCCCCGAGAGAGCGGCGGTCAGAAGCGCCGCGTGTTGCTCGCCGTCGCGCAGCAAGGCGGCAATCGCGTCGATCAGTCCGGTCTTGCCGAGCGCCTCGACCAGCACGAACAATCCTGCGACCAGCGGCAGTACGCCCCAGGAAATATCCTTCACGATGCTCCACGGCGATTTGCGCTCGCGGATCAGAACCGCAATGGCGGTGAGACTGCCGGCGACCGCGGTCGGCAACCCCAGCTGAAGGTCGAGCGCCGAAGATGTGAGCAGCACGATGGCGGTGGCCGCGATCCCGACCGCCGCCATCTTGCCGGCGGCCGTCAGCGCCGGCCGCGGCACCTCTTTGGCGATGTATTGATCGAGCGTACCGCGCTGCGTGAAGCGCAGCAGCAGATACGTCGCAACGATCGCGACCAACGAGGGCAGGAGATAAGCCGGCAGCCATTGCAGCAGGGGCGGCATGCGGCTGCCGTAGATCACGAGATTGGCCGGATTCGAAATCGGCAGCACGAACGACGCCGCGTTGGCGATGAAGGCGCAGATCAACAGATAGGGCAGGGGCTCTTTGGCCTTGGCGGCTTTCACCGCCGCCGCCACCGCCGGCGTTAGCACCACGGCGGTGGCATCGTTCGACAGAAAAATAGTCACGACCGTGCCGACCCCATAGGTCAGGAGAAACAACCGGCGCGGCGAGCCGTCGGCATGGCTGGCCGCGACCGACGCCAGCCAGTCGAACAATCCTTCCTCGCGCGCGATCTCGGCGAGCAGCATCATGCCGAACAGGAACAGATAAACGTCGCCGCCTTTGGCGGCGCCTGTGAGCGCGTCGGGAATGGAGATCAGCCCCAGTGCTACCAGCAAGGCGGCACCGGCCACTGCCCATACCGCTTCGGCGAGATTGAACGGGCGCAGGATGACGCCTGCCGTCGCGAGCGCAGCGATGATGTAGATCGCCTCGGTTGCGTGTGATTGCACGTCTAAAGCATGATCCCGAACAGTGGCAACCGGTCTTCGGACAAGATCATGCTCAAAACGAAGAATCCAGACCTTGATCCGATTCAATTAGATTGGATCACGGTCTAGGCATCCAGCATCTTGCGAACGGCGCTGGCGAGTTGCTCGCTGCTGATCGGTTTCTGCAGCAGATCGACGCCGTTATCGAGCCGGCCTTGGTGCATGATGGCATTGCGCGAATAGCCGGTCATGTACAGGATTTTCAAGTCGGGCCGCCGCAGCCTTGCCTCTTCGGCGAGCTTGCGGCCGTTCATGCCGGGCATGACCACATCGGTCAAAAGCAGGTGCACGCTTGGGTTCTCGTCGAGCAGCCGCAGCGCGTTCTCCGCCTCGCCGGCTTCGAACACCTTGTAGCCGAGCGACGCCAGCGTTTCGACCACATAGTCGCGCACGTCGCTATCGTCCTCGACCACCAGCACGCTTTCCCCGGAACGGCCGCGGCGCGGTGCGGCTGCTTTCTCTTCGGCCGCCGACGCTCTGCCGAAGAATCGCGGCAAATAGATTTTGATCGTCGTGCCTTCGCCCGCTTCGCTGTAGATTTTGACGTGTCCGCCGGATTGCTTGACGAAGCCGTAGACCTGGCTGAGCCCAAGTCCTGTGCCCTGGCCGGATTCTTTGGTCGTGAAGAACGGCTCGAAGGCGCGCTCGATCACGTCCTTGCCCATGCCCGAGCCGGTATCCGTCACGGCGATCTGCACGTATTGGCCGGGCTGCACGTCGGCATTCTGCCGGCAATAGCTGTCGTCGAGATAGGAGTTGCTTGCCTCGATGGTCAGCTTGCCGCCTTCCGGCATGGCGTCGCGGGCATTCACCGCGAGGTTGAGAATGGCGGCTTCGAGCTCGGCCGCGTCGGCCTCGACCGGCCACACGCCGCCGCCGCCGACAATCTCGAGCGAAACGTCCTCGCCGAGCGCGCGCCGCAGAAAATCGGACAGGCCGTTGAGCACGCGATTGACGTCGAGCAAGGCGGGATTGAGCGGCTGCTGGCGGGAAAAGGCCAGCAGCCTTTTGGTCAGCGTCGCTGCGCGTTGCGCGCCGTGCATGGCGTTTTCCAGCCGGCGCGAAAGCTTGATCTGCGCGCCGTCGGTCCAGCTCTCCAATTGACGTTGCGCGGCTTCGAGGTTGCCGATGATGATCGTCAACAGATTGTTGAAGTCGTGCGCGACGCCTCCGGTCAAGTGGCCGATGGCGTCGAGTTTCTGCGATTGGCGCAGCGCTTCCTCGGCGGCGGCGCGGCGATTGATCTCGGCGTAAAGCCGCTGCGTGCGGAGCAACACGGCAAACAAGCTGAAAAACAGGAACAGGGTAACTGGAACGCCGTAGATCAGGTGCGCTGCTATCCCCCACAGCCATTCGCTCCGCATCGCCGAGGTTGAGAAGCCGGTGGTGACATAAAGCGGCGTGCCATCGAGGCGGCGCGCGGCAAAGCGGCGCTCGATATGATCGATCGGCGAGACGATGGTGTAGAGGCCGCCGGCCGGGGTGCGTGCGATGGTCCGGCGAAGTCCGGAATGCTCGTCGAGGCGGGTCGGCGCCCCGGCCGGCGCCATCGGATAGCGCGCCAGGAACAAGCCGTCGTTGCGGATCAATGAAAATTGCTGGCCTTCCGCATAGGCCAGCGTGGCGAAGAAATGGAAAAAGTTGCTGGGCAGGACCGAGATTTCCAGCACGCCCATGAAGGCGCCATCATGGACGAGCCGCTGGCTCACCGTGAAGAACGGCTGCGCACCGAAGCGCGACTCGTAGACCTGACCGTAATAGGTCCCGTCATCGCCGCCGAGATGAGCGCGAAAAAAGTCACGGTCGGCAAAGCTCTCGCGGGGCGCTGGCTCGATCCATGAGGAGACGAGCGGCCGTCCCTCCTTGTCGTAGATCCAGATCGACTGGATGAGCGGGATCTGGGCGTCGAGCTTTTGCAGTAAAAGGTGAAGGTGTTTCTCGTCGCGGCGGATGTCGTCGGCGGACATGTCGGCGACGAGATCCTTGACGCTGTTCAACGCCAGGTCGACGAGTTGAAAGGTGCGCTGCGCTTCTTCTTGTTCGACGTCGAGCGAGCGCGCCAGCCGCTCGTCGGTCAGTGCCGCAAGATTGCGATAGCTGTTCCACGCGGCGAAGGCGAACAGCATGGTTGGAGCGAGGAGCGACGCGGCCATCGCCACCCGCACCAGCCGAATCGTCAGCGTCCGGGCTTGCATTCCGCTCCATTCCCTCGGCGCAGGCGTAGATTAGTTTGCTGGCTGCCAAAGCGCCAGATGCCGCGTCAAAAGGTCAAGATATGCTGAACCATTTTGCCGCAGTCATCGCCTGGGGCAGAACGAACGGCACGCCCGGTGCCGGTATGTTGCCTACACCTGTCTCGATATCGAAAACGCGCCGCAACATTTCGCCGCCGAAGCCCATAGCGAACGTGCTTGCCGCCGTCTCGGTGGAGAACCTGCTCAATGTGGACTACACGAAATATATGTGATGGCGCACGGCGGCGGGTTATGTCGTGCCGAGCCCGGGCAACACCATCAAGGGATCCATTCGCTATGGCGTGAAAGGCGACAGCTGACCCCGCCATCGGCGCCGCAACCAGGAGAGAAGATCATGTTCATTGCGATGAATCGTTTTCGGATAAGGAAGGGCTCGGAGGACGCATTCGAGAAGGTCTGGCTCAACCGCGAAACCTATCTCGACCGCGTTCCAGGCTTCGTCGAGTTTCATCTGCTCAAGGGGCCGGAGGCCGAGGACCACACGCTCTACGCCTCGCATACCATCTGGCAGAACAAAGCCGCCTTCGAAGCCTGGACCAGGTCGGAAGAATTTCGCGCCGCGCACGCGCGCGCCGGCAATGAAACGACCGGCCCGCTCTATCTCGAGCATCCCAAATTCGAAGGCTTCGAAGTGCGTCAGACGGTGGCCCGCAAGGCGGCGGTCGCTTGAAAGGCGTTTGATCGCTTTCAACATGGCGACACGACATCCTGGCTGATTGAGCCACCACCAGCACAAGCATGCCACGTGGCGCCGCACGCGCGCCGTGCGGCGCTTCGCTGTTCGCCGAAATCCTGCACACGGAATTTTGCACGCGGAATTTTGCGGGAGGCTTTCCTGTGTTAGCTAACGCAGACGGAGAGGGCAGGAGGATTGAGTGGAAGAGCTCAACGGACGAATGATCGCGTGTCAGATTCTGGTGACCGGACTGATCGCGCGCGTTGCGAACAACTCGAAGGACCCGTTGAAGTTCTTGAGCGACTTCCGCGATGAAATTCTCGCCGTCGTCCGGCAGGTGAGAATTGGCGGCGCGCTCGACACCGATCGTGTGCGCTCGGTCGCCATACAAACAGTCGATGAGCTGTTTTCTTTGATGAAGCCGCCCAGCACGAACGAATAGCTCCCCTGCGCGGCGCGAATGGCGGCACGTGCGGCGTGCCTCGCATCATCCATCGCTCGACAGTATTCGCGCTCCGATTTATTTGCGTGGGACAATCACTTATTGCCTCGTTTTGGCGGTGTCTTAGCTGCGTTTCCAGTTTTTAATTAGAGGAAATTGAAACCGAAATACCTTAGTCTCAAGTATTTCTAAGATTACATTCCAACAAATGCAGTATATTGGTTTGATTCTAAACGTATTTTCACGTTAGCGTTTCTTGCAGCCGCGTCGGCGGGTTGGGGATCGGCGCGGAAGAAAATGCGGGGGCGTACTTATGAGTGGCGGCGTATTGCGGCCGGACACACTGCGTGTTCTGCCGGGGTTGCGGAGCGTTGACGGGGTCTTCGAGAGCACTTCGACACAGAAAGTCACTCTCGGCTGTCTGATCGCAGTGGCGGCCATGGGCGGCGCGGAAGCGCAAGAACAATCGCTGCCGCCCGTGACGGTCGATGCGCCGATCGCACGTCCGAAACCGCCCGTAGCCAAGCCTTCGCCGGAGCAGATCCGCGCGCGCAACGCGTTGCGCCGCATCGCCGGAGAGAAGGCGGTCGCCGCGGCGCGCGCCAAGGCCGAGGCGGAGGCCGAAGCGAAGAAACAACTTGCGCAGCGGGATCCTTACGCCGATCCGGCGGCGCCCTATAAGGCCAACCGGCTGGCATCGCCGAAATTTCCTGAGCCGATCGTCAACACGCCGCGCAGCATCACGGTGCTGACGCAGGAGGTGTTGCGTGACAAGGACGCGACCAGCCTCAAGGATGCCTTGCGCTCGACGCCGGGTATCACCATCGGCACCGGCGAAGGCGGCAACGCCTTCGGCGACCGCTTTTTCATCCGTGGTTTCGACGCCCGCAATGACGTGTTCGTCGACGGCATCCGCGATCCGGCCGTCAATATCCGCGAGAATTTCTTCACCGAGCAGATCGAGATTCTCAAGGGGCCGGCATCGACCATCGACGGCCGCGGCACCGCCGGCGGCGCGATCAACATCGTCACCAAGCAGGCTAGCGAGCTCGCCAGCTTCTACAACGCCGATACGAAATTCGCGAGCGACTTCACCAAGCGCGTCACCTTCGACGTCAACCAGGTGATCACGCCGACACTCGCGGTCCGCATGGACGGCATGTGGCAGATTGCGAATATCTCCGAACGCAATTTCACCACCGACGACCGCTGGGGCGGCTTGGCGGCGGTGAAGTGGACGCCGATCAACAATTTCACGCTGTCGGCGAACTACATCCACACCAATCTGCACGGGCTGCCCGATTTCGGCGTCCCCTACAACACCGTTGCGGGCGCACCGGTCACTTCGGTCGGCATTCCGCGCCAGACCTATTACGGGTTCGTCGATCGCGACTTCCAGGTCGCGACGCAGGACATCGGAACCATCACCAGCGATTACAGGGTCAGCGACGCACTGACCTTCACCAACAAGTTCCGCGACGAGCACTCCGTGCTGAACTATATCGGCACCATTCCGGAGCAGGGCTCCAGCCCAACGGGGTGCAATACCAAAGGTGGCAACTTCACCAATCCAAATCCGGCCGCCTGGGTAGTCTGCCTCAATCCGCAGAGCCGATTTCAGACGACTGACGTTCTCGACGATCAGGCCATTGCGACGCTCAAGTTCAATACCGGGCCGGTGCTCAACACGCTGGTCAGCGGCGCGGAGATATCGCGTGAAACCGTGAGCATCAACTCCTATAGCGGGCTGACGTCGGAGACCCTCGGCCCCGTCGCTTTCGCCAACGGCACGGTCGGGCCGGTCTCGGCGCTCAATCCGCCGAACTTCCTGCCGTTCGGCAACGCGACGGTTACCGGCAATCCGAGCGTCATCCCGGTCGATACCAAGAGCCTGTTTGCGCTCGAGACGGCGAACTATCGCGATTTCCTCATCTTCACCGCGGGGCTGCGCTTCGATAACTACAACATCAGCGCCAGCAAGATCGGCTTTCCGACCGTATCGGCCCAATCCAACATGGTGAATTACAATCTCGGGCTCGTGGTCAAGCCGCTGCCGACCGCGAGCGTCTATGCCGCTTATGGCACGTCGTCCAATCCGGTCGGCGCGGAACTCGACGGCACATCAGCCAACTACGGCGGCCTGCAGCTTACCAATGCGTCGATCAACCAGATCTTCGGCCCGGTAGAAGCCAAGGCGGTTGAAGTCGGAACCAAGTGGGAATTCTTCAATCGCCACGTGCTCGCGACCGGGGCGCTGTTCCGTACTGACGTCAGCAACGCGCGCGAACTCGTTCCGGCGGGGTTTCCGAATGCCGGCACCATCCAGGCCGGCGCCGCCTATCACGTGCAGGGCATCGATATCGGAGCCGAGGGCAAGATCCTGGACAAGCTCAGCATCTTTGGCGGCATCGTGCTCATGAACAACCGGGTCGATGCGTCGTCCGTGCCCACCAATGTTGGTCTGCCGCTCGCCTTCATCGCCAACCAGTCGTTCAACCTGCTCGCCAAGTATGAAGTCACCAAGGATCTCGAAGTCGGCGCGCAAGCGACTTATCGCTCGAAAATCTACGGCGGCACCTTGCTTGCCGCCAATCAGGGCACCGTGCTGCCCGACTATTGGCGGTTCGATGCCTTCGTCGAGGGCTATTTCCTCAAGCACTACGAGTGGAAGATCTTCGTCAACAACATCTTCGACAAGCTCTACTACGACGCCTTCTATCAAAGCGCGGCGCCGTTCGTGCTGGTCGCGCCCGGGCGTGTGGTCGGTGGGATGCTCACGGCGCGCTTCTAGCGCATATCCCTGCAAAAGTGGAACTCGGTTTTCCGATAGGACATGCGCAAACAAAAGTTTCTAAGAGCAATTCTAATTCTAAAGTGCGAAAAGAAGTTGCTTGCCGCAACGCTCGATGTGTAAGCAGACGCGATGTTGATCTGTGTGCCGGATGTATTGAGCAAGGCGGAGGTTGCGGACTTTCGCGCGGCGATGGATGCAGCCGACTGGGAAGACGGCCGCTCGACCGCCGGCGCGCAGTCGGCAAGGGTCAAGAAGAACGAGCAGTTGCCGCCGAACAGCGACATCGCGCGGCAGTTGGGTGAAGCGGTCGTCAGGGCGCTGGTGGCCAATCCACTGTTCGTTTCCGCCGCGATCCCGAAGCAGATCTTCCCGCCGCTGTTCAACCGTTACGGCGTCGGTCAGCATTTCGGCATCCACGTCGACAACGCGGTGCGCGGCGATCATTTGAGCGGCGCGCGTATCCGCACCGATCTGTCGGTGACGCTGTTTCTATCCGAGCCGGAGGAATACGACGGTGGCGAATTGATCGTCGAAGACTATTACGGCTCGCACCGCGTCAAGCTGCCGGCCGGGCACCTGGTGCTCTATCCGGCTACCAGCCTGCACGCCGTCACGGAGGTGACGCGGGGTGTGCGGGTTGCTTCGTTCTTCTGGCTGCAAAGCATGGTCCGTGACGGGCAGGCGCGCAGCCTGATCTTCGATCTGGACACCGCAATTCAGGGACTTGTGCAACGGGTGGGGCGAGACGACCCCGAACTGGTCAAGCTTACGGGCATCTATCACAACCTCATCCGCTGCTGGGCCGAAGTATGAAATCCTGGCACCGGTGCGCAGCGGGGGCGGTTGCCTCCGCATTGTTTGTATTGCTGGCGGCGCCGTCGCTGGCGCAGTCACCGGCGCCTCCGCCGGCCGCGAACGCGCCGGAAACGCTGCCGGCGCGACCCGTTCCCGCGGAAGTCGCGCCGCCGCAGCCGGAGCCGCCCGCCGTGCGCCCGCTCCAGGACAGCGCGCCATCAAGCCCCGCCGTCCGTCAGCCGCGCGATCTGTCGCCGTGGTCGATGTTTCTCGCCGCCGACATTGTGGTCAAAGTCGTGATGGTGAGCCTCGCGTTCGCTTCGCTCGTGACCTGGACCGTCTTCTTCGCCAAGACGCTGCAGCTATCGCACGCGCAAGCGCGGCTTCGCCGTGCGCTCGCCCGGGTCGCCGAGGCGCGCACGCTGTCCGAGGCGCAAAAGGCGCTCGACGGCAGGCCCACCGCGCTGTCGGCGCTGGTGCGCGCCGCGCTGCACGAAGTCCGTTTGTCGGGCGAAAGCGCGAGCGACGCCGGCATCAAGGAGCGCAGTGCTTCCCGCTTTACCGAAATCGCGCGCGCGGAGGCGCGCTCCATGCGCTTCGGCATGGCGATGCTCGCCACCATCGGCGCGACCGCGCCGTTCGTCGGGCTGTTCGGCACCGTCTGGGGCATCATGAACAGCTTCATCGGCATTTCGAAAGCGCAGACCACGAATCTCGCGGTGGTCGCGCCCGGCATCGCCGAGGCGTTGCTGGCGACCGCCATCGGCCTCGTCGCCGCGATCCCGGCCGTGATCATCTACAACCATTTTTCGCGCGCAACCAAAGCCTATCTGGAATATGTCGGCCGCGGCTCCGGCGCGGTCGGCCGCCTGTTGTCGCGCGATCTCGACCGGTCGCGCCACCGGCTGTTAGCGCGGGCGGCGGAGTAGGGCGATGGCGGCTGTTCTCGGCGATCTCGATGACGATGGCGACGAATTCGGCGAGGCGCATGACATTAACGTCACGCCCTTCATCGACGTCATGCTGGTGCTGCTCATCATCTTCATGATCGCTGCGCCGCTGTCGACCGTCGATCTGCCGGTCGACTTGCCGACCTCCACGGCGGTGCCGCAGAAAAAGCCCGACAAGCCGACCTACGTCACCATCAAAGCCGATCTCGCGGTCGCCATCGGCGAAACGCCGGTCAAGCGCGTCGATCTGGTGCGCACGCTCGACGCGATGGCGGGCGAAGGCAAGGACCGCCGCATCTTCCTGCGCGCCGACCGCGGCGTCTCGTATGGCGAGCTGATGGACGTGCTCGAACGTTTGCGCGCCGGCGGCTACGGCCACATTGCGCTGGTCGCGCTCGAAGGCGTGCCGGATAGCGCCGCGTCGGGTTCGACCACCGGCGCTTCTCCTTAGGGAGATTGTGCGATGTCGGAGCTTTATCACCCTCGACACCTGTCCCCGGCGCTGTGGAGTATCGCCGGGATCGTTGCCATCGCACTGCATGCCGGCGGTGTTGGGCTGGCGTTTGTCTCGAAGCAGCCGGACGACGAGCCGGACCTCGGCGCGCCGGCCATCGAGATCGGCATCGAGCTCGCGGCGCCGAAACTCGAGCCGACCGATCTGCCGGTCGGTCCCGACACCGAGGCGGCGGCGCCGTCGCCGGCGATGGTCGAACAGAAAGCGGTGACTGAGAAGACCGATTTGCCGAAGGCGACGCCGACCGAGACCGACGATCCGGATCGGGTCGTGTCGCCGAACGAAACCGAAAAGCCGAAGGAAGAAGAGCCGAAAATCACGACTATGCCTACGCAGGCGTCGACCCCTTCGGTCGCCGCCGAGGCAACCGCTTCGCCGACCCTGCAGGAGGCGCCGGAAGCCACCCACTCGATCGCGCCGTCGCCGGGCACCGGCGAGAGCGCGCGGCGCGAGAAAGCGACCTGGCAAAAGGAGCTCGCCGCCCACTTCAACAAATTCAAGCGCTATCCGGCCGAGCGGAAGTCACCGCGCGCCGAAGTCGTGGTCAGCTTTGTGCTTGATCGGCTGGGTCATGTCATCTCCAAGCGCATCGTCAAAGGATCGGGCGATGCGGCCTTCGACGCGGCGGCGCTCGATATGCTGCAGCGCTCAGATCCGGTGCCGGCACCGCCGCCGCTTGTCGCCGACGACGGGCTGACCTTCAGCCTGCCGGTGATCTTTCAGGCCAAAGGGAACGGCGAGACCACCGCCAGCACAGGCCGCGCTTCCAGATAAATTATTTTTGCCTGAGCCGCTGTTGTCTCGCCCGCGCCGGCTATTCAGCCTTTCCGCTCGGCCTTTATCTCGTCGAACTTGGCGAGTGCGTGCTCGAACTTGTCGTTGAAGAGCCACATTGCGTCGAGGATTTCGCGGAAGGTCGCCGACGTTCTGGCTCTATCCGCCTGCCCAAACGTGAAGATGCTGTTGTTGCGCAAATATCCCATGATCGTCGGGTCGGAGATCACGTAGCCGGCGAGGTTGCCCGAGCTCAAAGCGGATTTGGTCGGGGCGGGGACGATCTGGATAAGCTCGAAGAACTTCATCTGATCGATCGGGTCCGGCAATGTTTGCGCGATCGCTGGAATTTGCGGGAAGAGGCCGGCATGCGCGTTCATCAGTCCATCCCGCACTGCCGTCCAGTGATTGAAGCGATGATCCAATTTCCCGGCGCGCGCCTCCTCTTGATCGTCGCGGGCGATCAAGGTGGGGTCGAAACCGGCGATCGTTTTTCTTATCGCCGCCCATTTCTTTCGGCCGATCCGATCCTCCGATACGCCGGTCTGAAAGCTGCCTTTGTATTTGTTGGAACGCGCATTGCCGATGTTCTGGTTGCCGTTGGTCTCGGCAAAGAAAATGCCGAGGCTGATGCGGCCAGCGATCTCTGCATTCGCCGCATCGAGGCCCTTGGCGCGCGCGATCGCAGTGGCCAAGTCGACGACGTCGTGAAACGGCGTGCCGGAGTTTTGCGCATCCGCGGGCGGCGCCTGCATGATGGCGAAGAGATTCTTGTACTCGTCGAGCAGCGGCTCGTTGTCGGCATCGAAATAGGCGGGCGGAATGCCGAATTTGTTGGGCCTGCCGATTCGTGCCGGCAACAGGTCGGTGAGGTCTTTGTAAGCACTCATCATGGCGATGCGCGCGAGGTAGAGAGCCTGTCCCGGAAGGTTCGGCAGCGGCTGATTGGCCTCGATCTGCGCACGGCGCTCGGTCAGGACGGATTTGAACTGGGCGACCGCGTTGTTATAGCCGTCGAGCGCATCCGCCTGCGCTTTGGTGAGCGCGGCCGGCGCGGCCTTGGCTGATGAGATCAAACGCATATTGCCCGTGTCCGCTGCGACGAGCGCCGTGACGACGCTGCCAATCGGCAGTGCGAACCAGAGCCCCAGCGCAACGCGCGCGAAGCGCGAGGCGCGAATAGTCCTTCGCCCTGTTGAGCCGGCTCTGTTCACAGCCCGAGATAAAATTTCTTGATCAGGTCGTTGTTGTTGAGCGCGTCGGCCGAGCCGCCTTCGAACGCGATCTTGCCGTGCACGATCACATAGCCGCGGTCGGCGATGCGGATCGCTTGCGTGAAATTCTGCTCGGCCATCAGCACGGTGAGATTGTAGCGCTGCTTCATCTCGGCGATGGCGTCGATCATGCGGCTGACCAGGATGGGGGCAAGCCCGACCGACGGCTCGTCGACCAGCAGGATTTTCGGCGCCAGCATCATGGCGCGCCCGAGCGCCAGCATCTGCTGCTCGCCGCCGCTCATCGAGCCGGCGAGCTGCGAGCGGCGCTCGGCGAGCCGTGGAAAGGTCTCGAAACAGACTTCGAGGTTGCGGTCGAGCGCGCGGCGCGCGGTGCGGCGGAAGGCGCCGAGCAGTAGGTTCTCCTCGACCGTGAGCTTGGGAAACAGCCGCCGGCCTTCCGGCACCAGCGCGATGCCGAGATCGACGATCTCTTCGGTGGTGCGGCCGACCAGGTCGTGATGCACGCCGTCGATTTCGGCGACGATCGAGCCTTCGCTCGGCCGCACCATGCCCATGATGCATTTCATCAGCGTCGACTTGCCGTTGCCGTTGGTGCCGAGCAGCACCACGGTTTCGCCGCCGCCGATAGTGAGCGACACGTCTTCGATCACGCGCACCGCGCCGTAGGCGGCGTGGATGCGTCCGATGTTCAGGCTACTGGCCAAGATACGCCCTCTCGACTTCCGGATCGCGCATCACCGCATTGGGCTCGCCGTCGGCGATCTTGCGCCCGGAGACCAGCACGGCAAGCCGCTGCGAGAAGCTCATCACCGCGCTCATGATGTGCTCGATCAAAATGATGGTGACGCCCTGGGCGTTGAGCCGCAGCAGCAGCGTCAAGATCTCCTCGACCTCAGAGTGCGTGAGGCCGGCCATGGATTCGTCGGCGATCAGAAGCTTCGGCTCGGCCGCCATGGCGCGCGCGAGCTCGAGCTTGCGCATCTCGACCTGGGTCAATTCGCGCGGCAGCCGGTGCGCCTTGTTCTCGAGCCCGACCTCGCGCAGAAGCTCGATGCAGCGCGCCGCGATATCCCCCGCGTCAAGCGCGGCGCCATGCGCCGCCACTTTATCAAGCGCGGCACCGCGCGACGCCACCGTGTAGAGAAGCGGCACGCGCATATTGTCCGCGAGACTCAAGCTCGCGAACGGCCGCGGCAATTGAAACGTGCGCGAGAGCCCGCGGCGGGTGCGCTGGTGCGCGCTCATGCCATTGAGCCGGTGGCCGTTGAAAGTCACTGAGCCGACTTCGTTCTGCAGCGTGCCGCAGATGCAGTTGACCAGCGTGCTCTTGCCGGAGCCGTTCGGGCCGATGAGCCCCAGGCGCTCACCGGCCTTCACCTGTAGCGAGATGCCGTCGAGCGCGACAAAGCCGCCGAAACGCTTGCCGAGGTTATCGATAGTGAGCAGCGCGTTCGCCGCGTCTGTCGCAGCACCGGCGGCGGTCGTCGTCGAACTCATGGAACGTGTTCCTTGGCGTCGGCTTCGATCCGGCGGCGGCCCACTTGGCCGACCGGCCGATGCCCGATGAATTTCTGAACGAGCCCGATGATGCCATTCGGCGCGACGATCACAAAGCCCACCAGCAGGAGGCCGACGATCAGCAGATTGACGGCCGAGGAAATGGTCACGGTCGCAAGCTGCTGCAGCGAGCCGAGCAGCACGGCGCCGACCAGCGGGCCGACCCAGCTCGTGGTGCCGCCGATCAGCGGCATGGCGATCGAGTTGACCGCATAGTCGAGACCGAACGCCGAGGAGGGTTGCAGGAAGCCGATATAATAGGGAAACGGCGCGCCGGCCATGCCCATGAGCGCGCCCGAAATCGTGGTCGCGATCAGTTTCAGCCGCAGCGTCGGCACGCCGGAGGCCTCGGCGGCGAGCTCGTCGTCACGAATGGTGGCAAAGCCATAGCCGAGCCGCGAGCGCTCGATCACCCGCGCGACCGTGATGGCGCCGATGGCGAGCAGCATCATCACCAGGAACAGATACTTGATGTAGCTGCCGAACGGCCAAATCGCCTCGGGCCGCACGATATAGGCGCCGCGCGAGCCGCCGACGAAATCCCAGTTCACGATCAGCGTCTGCAGCACCACCGCGAGCGCGAGCGTGGCGATGGCGAAGAACGCGCCGCGCAGCCGCAGCGTCAGATAGCCCATGCCGAACCCGACAATGCCGGAGACGATTCCGCCGACGATGACCAAAAGCGGAATCGGCAGCGGATAGAGCTTGTGCACGGCCACGGTCGAATAGGCGCCGAGCGCGAAGAAGGCGGCCGAGCCGAAATTCACATAGCCGCAATAGCCGCCGAGAATGTTCCAGGCGGTGGCGAGCACGACATATTGCAGCACCACATAGCCGGCGAAGAAATAATAGTCGTTGTTGAGCGCGAGCGCTAAGCCGAAAATGGCCGCGCCGACGATCAAACAAATGACAAGGAAGAGGCTTGAACGCACGGTCAGCGTCCTAGCAGGCCGGCCGGCCGCACCGCCAGCGTCAGCAGCAAAAATCCGAACGAGACCGCGGGCGCCCAGGACGGACCGTAGAAGGTCGCGGTCAGGCTCTCGACGATGCCGACCAGCATGGCGGCGATGACGGTGCCCGGCAGGCTGCCCATGCCGCCCAGCACGCAGATGGCGAACACGCGGCCGATATATTCGCGGCCGACCGACGGCTCGACCGGCTGAATGACGATCAGAAACGCGCCGGCGAGCGAAGCGCTCGCGATCGAAATACCGAAGGCGATGCGCTTGATCCGGATCGGATCGACCGCCATCAATTTGAGCGCGAGCTGATCCTGCGCCACCGCCATGATGGCGCGGCCGATGAATGTGCGGGTGAGCACGAGTTGCAGCACGGCGATCATTAACAGCGAGACCAGGCTCGGCACCAGGATGCGCAGCGGAATGTCGACAAAGCCGAAATGCCAGGTCGGGCCGATATAAGGCGCCTCGACATAGCGGTAGTCGACGCCGAAATAGAGAACGAGCACCACTTCGGTGATGAACAACAGGCCGAAGAAGAAGGCGAGCCCGCGCAGCAATTCCTGGCCGCGTTTCTCGAACGACACATAGTAGATCTGATAGATGCCGGCGCCGAGCACATAGAACGCCGGCGTCGCCAGGATGCTGACCAGGATCGGGTCGAGCCCGAGGCTGACATTGACGATATAGGCGATGTAGGAGCCGAGAATGATGAAGGCAGGGTGGGCGATGTTGACGATGTCGAGGATGCCGAACGACAGCGACACCCCGGCCGTCACCGCTGCGTAAAACGCGCCGATCAGGATCCCGGATATGATGGCATTGATCAGAAGATCGAACGAAAAGACCATCCCCCGCCCTGCGCGCCCCCGAAGCCAGTTTTGTTCCGGGCCAGCCGACAGGCTCGCCCGCAAGACGTCTGCAACAGAATAGGCGGTGCCTTAGGCCGCGGGCCGCACCCGTGCGGGAAGCGCCATCGGCTTGTTGGCGCTGTCGAGGAATTCGACGGTCATGAAGACCATGTCCTTGTCGCCGATATTTTCCAGATCGTGCACCTTGAACTCGCCGGCGGCATAGCTCTCGTGGCGCGTTTCGCCCGGCGCATAGGTGTATTCGACCGTCTTGCCGTCGTTGACATGCTGCCGGCCGCGGCCGCCGGTCACGCATGTCCAGAAATAGTCGAGCACGTGGCGATGAAAGCCGACCCGTTCGCCCGGCTGGAGCCGGATGATCCATACCCGGGTGCGCTCGCTCTCGGACAGGAGCTCAGTGCCGACGCAGGGGTTGTTGTTGGCCCGTTCGCGCTCGAACTCGGCCGCAATGGCCGGCGGCCAGGCCGAGATGTCGGCGTGATCGCTCGTCTTTTCCAGCATCGTCAGGGCCATTGTTTCCTCCAAAATGGCTTTCTCCAAGATGGCTTTCCGCCGAGGACTTCCGCCAGCATTTTCGGCAGAATACAGAAGGCCCCCGGCCATTGGCAAATCGTGCGGCCAAATTAACTGCTGCCAAAGTAACAAGGTGTCGGCATGGCGCAAAGGCGCGCGCTCGTCATCGGCGGCTCGATGAGCGGGCTTTTAGCCGCACTGATGCTGCGGCGGCGCGGCTGGGAGGCCGATATTTACGAGCGGGTGGCCGGCGAGCTTGCCGGCCGTGGCGCCGGCATTGTGGCGCAGCCGACGCTGATCGCACATCTGAATACGCTCGGCCTTGTTACCGGCGAGCTTGGTGTGCCCATCGCGCGCCGGCAGATGCTCGACCGCGAAGGGCGCGTAACGCTGACGGGCCACTGCCCGCAAATCCTCACCGCCTGGGAGCGCGTCTACCGGCTGCTGCGCGATGCTTTTCCGTCTGCGCACTACCATCGCGGCCGGGAATTGGCGTCATTCGAACAAATGGCGCGCCGGGTTGTGGCCCGCTTTGCCGACGGCAGCGCGGCCGAGGGCGACGTGCTGATCGGAGCCGATGGGCTGCGCTCGACCGTCCGGCAGCCTTGTCTGCCCGCGATTGTGCCGCTCTATGCCGGTTACGTCGCCTGGCGCGCCATGCTGCGGGAGGACGCGCTGCCGCCTGCGATCCATCACGATCTCTTTGATGCCATGACCTTCTGCCTGCCGCCCGGCGAGCAATTTCTCGGCTATCCGGTCGCCGGTCCCGACAACGATTTGCGGCCTGGGCGGCGCCGCTACAACGTGGTCTGGTACCGGCCGGCCGACGAAGCGACGGAACTTCCCTGGCTGCTTACCGATGAAAGCGGCGTGCTGCATGCGGTCTCGATTCCACCGCCGCTTATCCGGCGCGAGGCGATCAGCGCCATGCGCGCCGCGGTCGAGCGGCTACTGGCGCCGCAATGCCAGGCGCTGGTGCGGCTGATCGACGAACCGCTGCTGCAGCCGATCTACGATCTGGCAAGCCCGCGCCTTGCGTTCGGTCGCGTCGCGCTCATCGGCGATGCCGCTTTTGTGGCGCGCCCGCATGTCGCTGCCGGCGTGTCGAAAGCCGCCGACGATGCGGCGGCGCTGGCAGCAGCGCTCGATGGCGACGATGTGGAAACAGCGCTCCGCCGCTACGAAGCGGAGCGCCTGCCGGACAACAACCGCATCATCGAGCGCGCGCGCCATCTCGGCGCTTATCTGCAGGCGGCGCAGAGCGCCGAGGAGCGCACGCGCTCGGCGCGGCACGGCATTCCGCAAGCGGTGCTCGACGAAACCGCAGTTCTGGATTTCTTGCACGCGTGACTGCCGATATTTCCCGCGCGGTCATCGCGTCGGCCACGTCCAGGACGGCTGCTCGTCGGGTTGAACAAGAGTCTCCCCGAGTTGCTTCTCCAGCACGATCTGCCCCACCTGCGGATCTTGCGCGAGAGCCGACACGAGCGGCGCCGCATGCGAGACGACGATGACCTGCGTGCGCTGTGCGGCTTGCGCGATGAGGCGCGCGAGCGGCGGCAACAGGTCGGGATGCAGGCTCGTCTCCGGCTCGTTGAGTATCATCAGGTCCGGCGGGCGCGGCGACAGCAACGCGGCGATCAGCAGCAGATAGCGAAGGGTGCCGTCGGAAAGCTCGGCCGCTTTCAATGAACGCAACAGGCCGTGTTGCCTCATGTGCAATTCGAAATAGCCGTCGCTGCTCGTGATTTCGATCTTGCAACCGGGAAAAGCATCGGCGATTGCCGCGTCAAGCTCTTTCGGATTGCCGATCTCGCGTATGGTTTGAATGGCGGCGGGGAGGTCGGACCCGTCGCTGCCAAGCACCGGTGTGTAGGTCCCGATTTGCGGCCTGCGCGCCGGCGCGTCGCGATCCGTGCGGAAATGGTCGTAAAAGCGCCAGTCCCGCATCCGGTCGCGCAGCAACAACAGTTCGGGCGCATCGCGCGGATCGCTGCAATGCGTCATCATGCTGTCGAACGGAGCGAGATGCGTTGCCACCTGCCGCCACGCGCCGGCTCCGTCGCGAACGCGGGCGCTCGGACCATTGCGCGCGGCGAAGACGTTGGCGCGGGTGAGCGTTTCCCCGACCCACTGGCTCTCCGTCTTGATTTCCGGATCGCGCGCGAAGTGCGATGAGGAAGGAATAGGCAAGCCGAGATCGATGGCGTAGCCATAGTCCCTGCCGGCGAAGCCAAGCTTCAAGCTCACCGACGCCTTGCGCACGGTGCCTTGCACCGGCTGCTCGCCTTTCTTCATCGCGCGCGAGAAGGATTCCGGTCCGGCCCACAATGTCGAATGCAGGCCGCCCTCGGCGGCGAGCGATTGGATGATGCGGCCCTGTGCGATGTCCGCCAACAGGCGCACGGCACGATAAAGGCTCGACTTGCCGCTGCCGTTCGCCCCGGTCACCACATTGAGCGCGCCAAGTCCCAGTCTGACGTCGCGCAGCGACCGATAGCCGGAAATGGCGAGCTTGGTGATCATGACGTTCGGCGCGTGCGCGCCGCCGCGATTAGGTCGTGACTTCGTCGCGGAAGCTTGCAGCCGTCGGGCTCGCGGCAACGAGCTTGGGATAGAATGTCTTGAAATCCGCAAGGATCGTGTCGAACGGCACATCGGGGTAGGCGCCGCGATCCTGCAGATATTCCATGTGGCGGCGGCCGGCCTGATCGAACGGATGAAACAGGCTGTCGTTGACGCCGTCGAAGTCGAGCGGCTTGATTCTGGCGCGCTCGCACAGAACCTTGTCGAAGGCGGGCGTGCACTTCACCCATTTCCCGTCGATCTTGAGCTCGGTGTAGGAGTGCCAATAAAACGTATCGCCGACCTGCTCCTTGAGCCGCTTCGAGGTGAGATGGTTGCGCACGTCGGCATAGCCGGGCCGTGCCGGAATGCCGGCCGCGCGCGCGGCGGCGGCAAGAAGCGCCGACTTGCCGACGCAAAAGCCGCGACCGGCGCGCAACACGTCACTGGCGCGGAATTCGGCCGGATTGAGAAAATCGATATACGGGTCGTACTGGATCTGATCGCGCACCGCGCCGTAGAGCGCGAGCGCTTTGTCCTTGACGGTTTCCGCGTCGCCGAGCGCGTTGTGCGCAAACGCGACGATCGCCGGATTGTTGCTGTCGATGAAAGTCGTGGCGTGCAGATAGTCGGTGTCTTTTGTCGTCATTTCTTTCGTCGTCATTTCTCCGTCGTCATCTCATCCATCGCCATAGCTTACCCGGCATGCGCCACGCGTCCAAGCCTTCGACGCGTCATAGCGCGATGCGCCGGCCTTCCTCCGCCGCCCAGTATCCCGCGTATTGGATGCGTGTGGTTTCGTAGGCGAGGTCCAGATCGGCCAGCGGCTGCCGGCCGGTCGCGACGCATTCCATGAAATCCTGGATCTCCTGCAGGTAGCCGCGCGTCCATTCTTCTTCGAGGCAAACGAATTGCCAGCCGGTCTTGCGGTCCACCTTCTCGGTGAAATAGACGCCGCCCAGCTTGCTCTCGTCGGTCATGTAGGTCGTCATCTGATTGTTCGGCGTGATATTGGCGAACAGCGATCCGCTATTGGTGTAAGTCTCGATCAGATTGCGCACGCCGCCCATGATCATGTCGCCCGACAGGACGACGGCCTTGGTGCCGTCGGTGAACGTCACGGTCATCATGCCCCAATCCTCGACGTCGACCGGGTTGGCTTTGATGAAGGGGCGTTCCGACGGTGCAAGGCAAGCCGCCACATTGCCGACGTCGGCGGTCACGTCGCGCACGCCGATGGTTTCGCCGCGCGCGCGGGCTTCGACGCGCTTGAGATAAAGCACCGCGGCCAACGGGTGACATCCCATCCGGATCAGCGAGCCGCCGCCGGTCATCGACCACTGCGCCGCGTGCGCCGCGTGCGAGCCGCTGTGGCTCTCCTCGGCTTTCATGAACAGGATCTTGTCACCGGTGGCGTTGAGGATTTCGACGGTCTTCGCCACCGCCGGCGCATAGACCCAGTCTTCGGCGTACATGAACAGCTTGCCGCTGTTCTCGATCGCCGCGCGCAACTCTGTCATTTCGGCCATGACGTGCTGGTACATCGCCGCTTTGGGCACCTTCCTGCCGATCGGTGCCGGATCGCCGGGACGGCCGAAATAGCCGGTGAACGGCTTCTCGCAGATCACATGTTTTCCGGCTCGCACCGCATCGACGATCATCTGCGCATGCAGCGCCGGCGGCGTGCAGATATCGACGACGTCGATCGCCGGATCGGCCAGCAGCGCCCGATAGTCGCGATAGGTCTGCGCGATCTGATGTTTCTTGGCGAACGCCTCGACCTGATCGCTGCGCGAGACGGCCGCCACGACCTCGGCGCCGACGCCGTAGACGCGCTTATAGGCGTACATATGCAGTTCGGCGACAAAGCCCGTACCGACGAGTCCGACCCTGACCTCGGTCATGCGCGCGCGGCCTGTCTGCTCACACGTGCTGGCCGCCATTAATGTGGATTTCGGCGCCGTTCACGTACGACGACGTCTCCGTGCACAGCACATAGATGATCTTCGCCACTTCATCGGGCGTGCCGAGCCGGTGCATCGGGATCATCTCGACGATCTTCTCGGTGCCGGGCGAGAGCATCGCGGTGTCGATCTCGCCCGGCGCGATGGCATTGACCCGCACGCCGACCGCGCCGAAATCGTGCGCCATCTCGCGGGTGAGGGCTGCGAGCGCCGCCTTCGATGTCGAATACGCCGCGCCGGCAAACGGATGAACGCGCGAGCCGGCAATCGAGGTGACGTTGACCACCGAGCCTTTGGCGGCCTTGAGCTCGTCGAGCAGGCCGCGCGCCAGCATGATCGGCGCGAAAAAATTCACCTGAAAGACGTGGTGCCAATCGTCGTGCGAGGTTGCGATCGAGTCGAGCCGCTTGCCGCCGTCGGCTTTCGGCGAGATTGCCGCATTGTTGACCAGCGCATGCAGTTCGCCGTTCAGCCGCTGCTTGATCTCGGCAATCGCCAAGTCGGTGTTGGCGACATCGGCGAGATCGACCTGAATGTGATCCTCGGGTCCGGCTTCCCACGGGCAGTTTTCCGGGAAGGGGTGGCGCGAGCAGGTGATCACGCGCCATCCGGCGGCGGAGAAACGCTTAACGGTGGCGTGGCCGATGCCGCGGCTGGCTCCGGTGAGAAGCAGCGTGCGGCCCGAACGGTTGCTCAGTGGCATTTCAATTTTTCCATTCCGACGCAGCGCTCATGGATAGAGCCGCGTCTTGCTCCAGCGCGCGCCCGGATGCTCGCGCCGGAATCTGATGCGGTCGTGGAGGCGAAACGGCCGCTCGTGCCAGAACTCGATTTCCTGCGGCACCACGCGATAGCCGGACCAATGCGGCGGCCGCGGCACGGCGCCGACGCCGAATTTCGCGGTATGGATTGCCACCGCTTTTTCGAACGCGAGGCGGCTTTCGAGCGCGGTGGATTGTTTGCTCGCCCAGGCGCCGATCTGCGCCATGCGCGGGCGCGACGCGAAATACGCGTCGGCTTCCGCGGCCGAAACCGGCTCGACCTCGCCGCGCACGCGCACCTGGCGTTGCAGCGACTTCCAGTAAAATGTCAGCGCCGCCTTCGGCGCCTCGGCAAGCTCTTGGCCCTTCACGCTGCCGAGATTCGTATAGAAGACGAAGCCGCGCTCGTCGCAGCCCTTCAACAGCACCATGCGCGCATTGGGTAAGCCGTCGGCATCGACGGTGGCGAGCGTCATCGCGTCGGGATTGTTCGGCTCGCTTTTCTTGGCATCGGCGAACCAGGCGGCGAACAGCCGGAACGGCTCGTCGGCTTCGGTGAAGTCACCGCCCGTTAACCAAGCCGGGTGTTCTATGGGCGCTGCGTCAGTCATTTGGTCGGAGTACCCACAGTGCTTGCGTGCGGCGTTCGGGAAGTCGCCCGTCGGCCTCTATCCCGTCGGCCTCTATATAGTGGAACCGAAGCGTCGCGCCTACGCTCGCGTCCGCATCGTTTCGCTGCCCTTGCAGCGTTGCTATCGGCTTTTTCCACCGCCGGCTGCGCCTACCAGCTCGATACCGCGTTCTCCAAAACCGACGCCGACGTGGAGCAGACCGGCTCGATCGGAAGGCCCGACCGGCAAGTCACCGCAGCGAACGTGGTCGCGCCGTCCGAAACCGATCTGGCCTATGCGCGCGCGGTCGCGGCCGATGTCGTCGGGCACGGCGCTAAGGACGCCAGCATCCCCTGGGAAAATCCCAATACCGGAGCTGGCGGCAACATCACCCCGCTCGCCGCTTCTTACAGCGAGGGCTCTCTGACTTGCCGCGATTTTTTGGCGAGCTATGTGCGCGGGCAGGCGCAGGCCTGGTTGCAGGGCGAAGCTTGCCGCTCGGCGCACGGCAAATGGGAAGTCAGGAGCCTGCGGCCGTTCAAACAGGGCTAAGCGAGCCCGCATTCTCCGCGCCGCCGCTGATCCAATGGATTGCAGGGCGGTTCCTCAAGTCCCACATTAACGAATCGAATAGCATTGGGCGGCGGGGCTGGCCCGAAAAACCGAACGGAGTCCATGGGGGATGCGTGATCCCTATGAGGTGCTGGGTGTAGATCGCAAGGCTAGCGCAGGCGACATCAAAAGCGCCTTCCGCAAGCTTGCGAAGAAACTGCATCCGGACGCCAACAAGAACGATCCGAAAGCTGCCGGACGCTTTGCCGAGATCAACGCCGCCTACGAGATCCTAGGCGAAGACGACAAGCGCAAAGCCTTCGACCGCGGCGAGATCGACGCCGAGGGCAAGCCGCGCTTTCAAGGCTTCGGCGGCGGCGCCGGTGCGCGCCCCGGCGGCGGTTTCGGCACCGGCGGCGCCTATGGGCCCGAGGGCGAATTCGAGACTTTCACCTTCGGTCCGGAGGGCTTTACGCGCGGTGCGCGGCGTGGGCGCGCCGGAGCCGGCGGCGGCGGCTTTGGCGGCTTTGAGGATATTCTGCGGGACGCGTTCGCCGGCGCAGGCGCGCGCAGGGGAGGCGGTGCGGGCTTCGAAGCCGAGGATTTCGGCGGCGGAGCCGGCGCCAATGTCACCGCCGCCTTGACCGTGTCGCTACCCGACGCGGCGCACGGCGCCACCCAGCGCGTGCGCCTCCCCAACGGCAAGGACGTCGAGGTCAAGATTCCGGCCGGAATCGCCGACGGTCAGCAAATCCGCCTGCGCGGCCAGGGCGCCGCAGGACCGAACGGGCCCGGCGATCTTCTGATCACCGTGTCGATCGGCCCGCATGCGATCTTCACCCTCGATGGTGCCGATATCAGGCTCGATCTGCCGGTAACGCTCTATGAGGCGGCGCTCGGCGCCAAGGTGCGGGTCCCAACCCTCGACCGCCCGGTCGAGCTCACCATCCCGCCCGGCACCAGCAGCGGCCGCACCTTCCGCCTGAAAGGGAAGGGTTACCCAGCCAAAGACGGCCGCGGCGACCTCCTCGCCACGATCCGCATTATGCTCCCGCCGCAGAGCGATGAGGAGTTCGAGGCGCTGATGAAGAAATGGCGCACCGAAAAGCCATACGATCCGCGCAAGGATATGTGACCAGCGGGCTAAAACCGGGTTGCGCGTCGGCCCTTACCATCGTACCCCTCTTTCGTTGAGGGGCAATCCGTGTTGGCTTTTGGCGCGATCCCGCGGTTCGGGCGACGGGAATTGTTTGCCGTCGCCGTGCTCGCAATCCTAGTTCTGGCTTTTCTTCCCATCGTCGTGCGCAAGGCCGTCTGGCTTGGGCAGGGCGACGTGGAGGTTTTTTTCCGCGCCGGCTGGGCGATCTGGTCAGGATATCCACTCTACCAAGTCTTCGACCATCACGGCTGGACCTACCACTACCCGCCGACCTTTGCGCTCTTCATGGGGCTCTTCGCCAACCCGCTGCCGGGTCACCCGCAGCCGTGGTGGGCGCTGCCCTATCCGGCCGCGGTCGCGGTTTGGTACCTGATCAATGTGGTGTGCCTGTTCGCGGCCCTGCACATTTGGGCCAAGGCGGTCGAGCGCGCGCGGCCGATCGAGGCGAAATCCTGCTATCTGCAACGTCCCTTGGCGCTGGTGATCGGGCCGCTGCTGGCGCTTCTTCCTTTCATCGGCGATGGATTGGCGCGCGGACAGCCGACGCCGGTCCTGTTGCTGCTCATCGTTCTGTTCCTGTCGCGCTATGTCGAAAAGCGCCCCGCCGCGGCGTCCTTCGCCCTTTCGCTCGCCGTCACCATCAAGATTTTCCCGGTCGTGCTCGCCGTCATCCCGTTCATGCGGCGCGATTGGAGATTCATGCTCTGGACCGCCGGCTGGTGCGCCTTCCTGTTGGTCGTTTTACCGGCGGTTTGCGTCGGGCCGGCGGAAACGCTCGATCTCTATCGCGCGATGTTCACCGAGCATCTTCTCGGCATCGTCAGCGGGGCGATGTCGCGTGAGATTGCGAGCCAGGTCTCGCCGGGAGCGTTCTCGAATATCGGGATCGGCGCGCTGGTGGCGCGCATCGCCGCCGGTGACGCGTTCTATTCGACACCGCTGCCGCAATGGGCTTCCGATATTCAGTTTGTGTTCAACGTCGCGGTCGTGGCGGCGATTGTGTATCTCGGCCGTGGCGGCTTCTGGAATGTCCGCGGCCCGCAGCCGGCCGACGGATATCCTGTCCTTGTTGCCGGCGCGGTGCTCTCGGCGGCGCTGCCGCTGATGATCCCCTCGGCCGGCCCGCAATATGTCACGGTCGCCGTGCCGTTGATGACAGTCCTGCTCGCCGAAACATGGCGGCGCAAGGGCGCCGAGGTCGTCACCGGGGTGATGGTCGTCTGGTCGATCGCCGCCTGGCTGTCGATGATCGTGCAGGAAGTTCCCTGGGCGTGGCTCAAACTCATCGGGCCGATGACATGGGTCCTGCTGGCGCTGGCTCCGCCAAGCTTATGGCTCCTCCGCAGCGTTTCCGCAGGCCCGCGAGCGATGCAAAGCGCGGCAAGCTGGGAGTTCCGCTAGAGCAACGCTCTAGCGTGGCCTCCGATGTTCCGCAAACGGCCCTGCTTGAGGCTCCCACGGCCCTATGCCATAGGAAGCCCGGCACCGGAGAAGGTTGAGTGGGGTCGGAGAAAATGCCGGAAATCTCGGGCCTCATGCGCGGCAAGCGCGGCCTGATCATCGGGGTTGCCAACCAGCGATCGCTGGCTTGGGGTATTGCCAAAGCCTGTCACGCCCACGGCGCCGAGGTCGCCTTCACCTATCAGGGCGACTCGCTGAAAAAGCGCGTCGAGCCGCTGGCCCAGGAGGTGGGCGGCATCGTGGTTGGGCATTGCGACGTCACCGACCCCGCCACGATCGACGCGGTGTTCGCAAAACTGCAATCCGCTTGGGGCACCATCGACTTCCTCGTCCACGCCATCGCCTTTTCGGACAAGGACCAGCTCGACGGCCGCTATGTCGACACCACCGCCGAGAACTTCGCCAACACGATGCTGATCAGCTGCTATTCGCTAACCGCGATCGCGCAGCGCGCCGAAAAGCTGATGCCGAATGGCGGCTCGATCCTCACGCTCACCTATTACGGGGCGGAGAAGTGGATGCCGCATTACAATGTCATGGGTGTCGCCAAGGCCGCGCTCGAGGCGTCCGTGTGGTATCTCGCCGCCGATCTCGGCGTCAAAAATATCCGCGTCAACGCCATCTCGTCCGGCCCGATCAAGACGCTGGCGGCGGCCGGCATTCGCGACCTGCGTTACATCTTCCGCTGGAACGAATACAACGCCCCGCTGCGGCGCAACGTGACCATCGAGGATGTCGGCGAAGCGGCCGCCTATCTCCTGTCCGACATGTCGCGCAGCGTCACCGGCGAGATCCATCACGTCGATGCCGGCTACCATATCGTCGGCATGAAGCATCCGGACGCGCCCGACATCGCGGTCGGCAAGGACTAATTCATCCAGCGATTGACGCGGCAGTGAACATGCCGGACGAGTCCCGCTTTACGGCGCTTCAGCGTCTGGATGCGCCGTAACCAAGATTGACGAATGCTTCCGGAAATGCCTTTGACCTGAGGGAGAGCGCGCGCTGGCAGTCGCTACGCAGCCACCTGCCGGAGTGAGGCAATATCGCGCCGCGGCGGCAGCCCGAACATGCGGGAATATTCGCGACTGAATTGCGAGGGGCTTTCGTAGCCAACCTGAAACGCGGCGGTTTCGACATTGGCGGCGGCCGAAACCATCAACCGCCGGGCTTCCAGCAAGCGCAGCCTTTTCTGGTATTGCAGCGGCGTCATGGACGTCAGCGCTTTGAATTGCCGGTGAAAGGCCGATGGACTGAGCTTCGCAATCGCGGCCAGTTCCTCGATACGAATAGGCTTCGCGAAACGGTCACGTAAGACGTGGATGGCTTTAACGATGCGCGGCGTGTGTCTGCCCGCCAGGGTCATGAGAGCAATTTCGCCACCGTGCGGGCCGGCCAAGAGCCAATAGCAAATCTCGCGCATGATGGCGGGGTAGAGCGCCGAGATGGCCTTAGGCTTGTCAAGCAGGCGTACGGCGCGCAGCACGCAGTCGGCAAGCGCTCCATCGAAATTCGTCACGAAAATACCATGGACAGCCTTGCCGTCTGCGACGGCCGGCGTGTCCAATTCCTCCATAACTTCGCGCATGATCCCGAGATCGAACTCGATGACGACGGCAAGATAGGGCCTGCCCGGTCGTGCCTCGGTCACACGGCTTACGCTGGGTATCTCGATGCTGATGACCAAGGCTTGCCCAGCTTTGTATTGAAAACGCCTGGTGCCGACGCTGGTCCACTTGGCCCCCTGCACGACAACACACAGCGCCGGCTTCAAAATCGTATGCGATGGATGTTTCTCATTGTTCGAGCGCAGAATGGTGAAGCCTGCGATCGCGGTGGCAAAGGGACTCTCTCCCCGCTGCGCATTCGTATAGCGCGTGACTGCTTCCACGAGGCTGTCTGGCATGGTTTTGCTTCCCGCCGGCATTGTCGCCCGGGAGGATATTGGGCAAGGAGCAGAATTGGACAAGGAGCAGGATTAGACAAGGCGGGATTAGGCAAGGAGGAGGATTAGGCAAGAATCAGGAAAATGCCGGCATTCATCCAAATCCTTCCATGCGCATCTTTTGTTCGAACAACAACCGAACGCAAGGAGTGCCGCCATGTCAGCCGCAGTTTCAAAAAGCAAGATCGCAATCGTCACCGGCGGAAGCCGCGGGCTGGGGCGCAGCACGGTACTGAGCCTCGCCAAGCGCGGCGTCGGTTCGATCTTCACCTACAACTCGAATCTTGCGGAAGCCGAAAAGGTATCGGCGTTAGCGGCCCAGTCCGAGGTCAAAGCCGTCGCCGTGCAACTCAATACCGGCCATATCAGCGCATTCGACGGATTCGTGAAGCGCGCACGTGAGATATTGCGTGATTTCGGGGCGGAACACTTCGACTATCTCGTCAACAATGCTGGCACTTCCAACCATACCTCGATCGACAAGATGACCGAAGCGGAGTTGGACGACCTTTACAACGTTCACTTCAAGGGAGTGTTCTTTCTGACGCAAAAGCTGCTGCCGCTCATCAATGATGGTGGGCGTATTGTGAACATTTCGACGGGTCTGACCCGGATTACGATTCCGGGCAGTTCTGCGTACGCGTCGATGAAGGGAGCGATTGAGGTATTGACACGCTATCTCGCCAAGGAACTGGGGCCACGCCGCATTGCCGTCAACACGGTCGCTCCCGGCGCAATCGAGACAGACTTCAGCGGCGGCTTGGTCAGGGACAATCCCGAAATGAACAAGCGGGTTTCGGAAATGACCGCGCTCGGCCGCGCCGGCGTGCCGGAAGACATCGGCCCGATGATCGCCTCGCTGCTTTCCGAGGATGATCGCTGGATTAATGCCCAACGCATCGAAGTGTCCGGCGGCATGGCCCTCTAGATGCGCCGCATGTCGGCTCTTGGGCACGTTTCGCCCACCTCGGGACCACCGCGCAGGGATTATGGATGCCAAGCTCCTCGCGGAGTTACCATCGCGCCGACCACTTCGGGCCGGACCCGTTGGCTCGGCCCCGGAATGACGGGCGACCTTGCTGATGCGGACTTCGGCTCAACAGACTTCGGCCGCTCAAAAAGGCAGCGGCCGGATTGTCTCCGGCCGCTGTCACGAAACACCGCTCAAGGCGCCTCGCGAATTCAAGACGTTAACGGCACGACCTCGGATACGAGGTCAGCGCGCGTTACGACGTCTTCGTCATCTTCTTCTTCGGCTTTTTCTTCGTCGGAGTCGTAGCCATGACATGATTCCTTTTGTGAGATGATCCGTCGGCAGGGTTGAGTTCAAGCTCGCGGGTATTGCCCGATCCCTTGGCCTTAGCCCCCCTTGCCGCTGCCAAGAGTGCCACAAAGCGGCTTTTTCTGCAATAGCAAAATCCAAAATAACTCTTATTTTTCCGTAGCTTAACGGATATTCAGATTTCCATTAATCTACATTCACCGTGATGAATGACGCATGAACGGAGCAGCCTTTGCGGCAGCTTCCGCATTTGACCGCAGGGGGAGCGCGGGCTACCAAGCGCCCGCGCGTCAGTGAGCCAAACCGTTGCGAAGAAAGCGCCAAGGACCGGCGACAGGCGCCGCAGCGAAGCCGGCAAAGCATCAAAGACAAGGCTCGATCATATTTAAGCAAGGCACTTCATAAAGCAGGGCACTTCATCAAGACTCTCGACGCGAGAACTTGCAACACGACATTTTGAGCGCGCCGTTCGACCATGTCCTTCAATACGTTCGGACATTCTTTTCGGGTGACGACCTTCGGCGAAAGCCACGGGCCGGCGATCGGCTGCGTGGTCGACGGTTGTCCGCCGCGCATCGCACTCTCCGAACGCGATATACAGCCGTTCCTCGATCGCCGCCGTCCCGGTCAATCGCGCTTCACGACCCAGCGTCAGGAGCCGGACACAGTCAGAATTCTCTCGGGCGTATTCGCCGACGAAGCGTCCGGCCAACAGGTCACGACCGGCACGCCGATCGCGCTCGTCATCGATAATGTCGATCAGCGCAGCAAGGACTACTCCGACATCCAGGATAAGTATCGGCCCGGACATGCCGATTACACCTATGACATAAAATACGGCGTGCGCGACCATCGCGGCGGCGGACGCCAATCGGCGCGCGAGACCGCCATGCGGGTCGCCGCCGGCGCCATCGCGCGCAAAATCGTGCCGGGCATGCGGGTCCGCGGCGCGCTCATCCAGATGGGCCCCCATTGCATCGACCGCGCGCATTGGGATTGGGACGAGGTCGAGCGCAACCCGTTCTTCTGCCCCGACGCCAACAAGGCCGCGTTCTTCGCTGACTATCTCGACGATGTGCGCAAGCGCGGCTCCTCGATCGGCGCGGTCCTGGAAATCGTCGCCGAGGGGGTGCCGGCGGGTCTCGGCGCACCGCTTTACGGCAAGCTTGACGCCGATCTCGCCGCCGCGCTGATGAGCATCAATGCGGTCAAGGGTGTCGAGATCGGTGCAGGCTTCGGCGCGGCCGAGCTATCGGGCGAGGAAAACGGCGATGAGATGCGTGCCGGCAATGACGGCAAGCCGCTTTTCCTCTCTAACAATGCCGGCGGCATTCTCGGCGGCATTTCGACCGGCCAGCCGTTGGTGGCGCGCTTTGCCGTCAAGGCGACCTCCTCGATCCCCATATCGCGTCAGACCATCGACCGCCACGGTCGCGACACCGAGATCAGAACCACCGGACGCCATGACCCCTGCGTCGGCATTCGTGCCGTCCCTGTCGGTGAGGCCATGGTGGCGTGCGTGGTCGCCGATCATTATCTGCGCCATCGCGGTCAGGTCGGCGAGGCGCCGGCATGGCCGTTTCCGCTGCCATGATGCCAGTGCCATGATGAATTGAGACCGAGAAGAATGGACGCCGCCCAACAACGCATCCACGCCGTCGTCGCCGCTTTCGCGCGCGGCGAGATCGTCATCGTGGCCGACGACGACGATCGGGAGAATGAGGGCGATCTGTTCGTCGCCGCTTCGCTCTGCACGCCCGAGAAGATGGCGTTCATCATCCGCAACACCTCGGGCATCGTCTGCGCCCCCTTGGCGCACGACGAGGCGCGGCGGCTGCATCTCGATCCGATGGTGGCGCGCAACGATGCGCCGCTCGGCACTGCGTTCACGGTCTCGGTCGATGCGCGCCACGGCCTGACCACCGGCATCTCGGCGGAAGAGCGCACCAACACCGTGCGGGCGCTCGCCAACGGCAATATGGGCGCCGGCGACTTCGTGCGGCCCGGCCACGTGTTTCCGCTGGTGGCCAAGGAAGGCGGCGTGCTGATGCGCTCGGGCCATACCGAGGCCTGCGTCGATCTTTGCCGGCTCGCCGGACTGCCGCCGGTCGGCGTGCTTGCCGAACTGATGAATGACGACGGCACCGTGATGCGCGGCCCGCAGATCGCCGCCTTCGCCGAGCGCCACAAGCTCGCGCGGGTCACCATCGCCGATCTCATCGCCTACCGGCAGGCGCGCGAGCGGCTGGTCGAGCGCGTCGGCGAATTTCCGGTCGAATCCGAAATCGGCACGCTCTCAGGCTACGCCTATCTGACGCACTTCGATCCCTTCTATCATGTCGCTTTCGTCTACGGCGACATCAGCGACGGCCGAGCAGTGCCGACGCGGCTGCATCGCGCCAATCTGATCCTCGATGTGTTCGGCGGCGCCAAAGCCGTGCGCAAGACACTGGAGCGTTTCAAGGCCGAGGGCAGGGGCGTGCTGGTGATGTTGCGCGACGGTGCTGCCGGCGTGCCGGTGGTCGCCATTCCGAAATCGGACGAAACAGCGTCCGGCGAGGCGCGCAGCCGGCAGTGGCGCGAGGTCGGTCTCGGCGCGCAAATTCTGAAGGATTTGGGTGTGAACTCGATCCGGCTGCTAAGCTTTTCGCGGCAGATGACCTATGTCGGCCTGTCCGGCTTCGGGATCGAGATCGTCAGTACGGAGCGGGTTGAGGTGTAAACACGAGCCGCACAGAAGCGGCAGAATCGGGAGCTAGCATGAAGAGGATCATGAACCGGATTGGCGTCGCGCGGATCGGTCTCGTGGCGGCGCTTCTTGGCATCGCGCTCACGGTATCGGGCTGCGGCTACAACACCATTCCCACCCTCGAAGAACAGGCCAAGGCGCGCTGGGGCGACGTGCAGAATCAATATCAGCGCCGGGCCGATCTCATTCCCAATCTGGTCGAAACCGTGAAGGGCTTCGCGTCGCAGGAGAAGAGCGTGCTCACCGCGGTCGTCGAGGCGCGCGCCAAGGCCACCCAGGTCAAGGTCGACGCCTCGCAGCTCACCGATCCGGAAAAGCTCAAACAGTTTCAGGACGCGCAAAACCAATTGTCCGGCGCGCTCGGCCGGTTGCTTGCGGTGTCGGAAAATTACCCGGACCTGAAGTCGAACGCCAACTTCCTGGCGCTGCAGTCGCAGCTTGAGGGCACCGAGAACCGCATCGCGGTCGCGCGCCGCGACTATATCGAGGCGGTGCGGGTCTATAACACGGCGCTGCGCACCTTCCCGACCTTGATCTGGGCGAAGACGCTGTTCGCTGGCAACAAGCCGATGGCGGAATTCACGGCTTCCGAGGGTTCTGACAAGCCGCCGCAAGTGAAGTTCTAAGACACTTGTCATTCCGGGGCGCCACGCAGTGGCGAGCCCGGAATCCATAACCACAGGTCCGTCAGTATGGACTCCTATTCCATAACACAGCGAGGCTCGTGGTTATGGATTCCGGGCTCGCGCTTCGCGCGCCCCGGAACGACGGCTGTTGTGTTCGTTGCGCTCTGCCTTTTCGCTTCGCTCGCCTTCGCCTTGGATTTCCCGGAGCTGACCGGCCGCGTGGTCGATCAGGCCGGCGTGATGTCGCCCGACAGCAAGAGCAACATCGAGACGAAATCGAAAACGCTGGAAGACAAATCCGGCATCCAGCTGGTCGTCGCCACGGTGAAGTCGCTGCAAGGCAGCGACATCGAGACTTACGCCAATCAGCTTGCCCGCTTCTGGAAGCTCGGCGAGGCGAAGAAGAATAACGGGGTGCTTCTTCTGGTCGCGCCCAACGAGCGCAAGGTGCGGATTGAGGTCGGCTACGGCCTCGAAGGCACGCTCACCGACGCGCTGTCGTCGGTCATCATCTCCAGCGCCATCGTCCCGCGCTTCAAGAACAAGGACTTTTCCGGCGGCATCGAGCGCGGCGTCGACGGCATCATCGACGTGCTTTCGGGCGACAGCGCCGAGTGGCAACCGAAGATCAATGTTCGCACCGAGAGCAAGGCGGAAGATATCGACAAGCTCTTCCCGATCCTGTTCACCCTCTTCCTGATTTTCTTCGTCTGGTATTTGATCCGCCACGTCGGCGACGGCCGGCCGCCCGGGCCGGGCAGCCGGCGCGGCCCCATCATCTTCCCCGGCGGCTGGGGATCGTCGGATTGGGGCGGCGGGGGCTCTTCCGGCGGCTTCGGCGGCGGGTTTTCCGGCGGCGGCGGCTCCTTCGGGGGCGGCGGAGCTTCGGGGAGCTGGTGATGCGCCTGCTGCGAGCGAGCTTGGCCGGTCTCTTGGTGCTGTCGCTCGCTTCGCTGGCCGCGCTTGCGCTCGATTTTCCGGCTTTGACCGGCCGAGTCGTCGATCAGGCCGACATCCTCTCGCCGGCGGTACGCACCGACGTTGCCGCGCAATCGAAAGAGCTTGAAGAAAAATCCGGCATCCAGCTTGTGGTCGCGACCGTGCCGTCGCTGCAGGGCGGCGACATCGAAACTTTCGCCAATCAGCTCTTCCGCGCCTGGGAGCTCGGCCAAGCCCAAAAGAACAACGGCATCCTGTTGTTGGTCGCACCCAACGAGCGCAAGGTGCGCATCGAGGTCGGCTATGGGCTCGAGGGCACGCTCACGGATGCGTTGGCCTCGACCATCATCTCCGGCGCCATTGTTCCGCACTTCAAGCGCGGCGATTTTTCCGGCGGCGTCGAGGGCGGCGTCCACGGCATCGTCGCCGTGCTTCGTACCGACCCGTCGCAATGGCAGGCGCAGGCGCTGGTCGCCGCGCCCAAGCCGCGCTGGTTCGGCGAATATGTGATCATGTTCGTCGTGTTTTCCGTCTTCCTCGGCGCGTTTGCTCTCTTCATCAAAGACTTGATCGGAAGGTTCTTGCATCCGCCGCCTCACGGCCATTACGTCAAACGCGGCGAGCGCTCGATTTATATCTCCCCGCGCCATTCGTCCGGTGGCTCGTCAAGCTGGGGCGGCAGCGGTTCTTATGACAGCGGCAGCAGCTCCAGCTCCGGTTCAGGCGATTTCTCCGGTGGCGGCGGATCGTCAGGCGGCGGCGGAGCCTCGGGGAGCTGGTGATGGAATTCACGAAGGAACAGCATGAAGCCGTTACGGCCGCCATCCGCGCGGCCGAGCAGCGCACCTGCGGGCAGATCGTTTGCGTACTGGCGCGCGCTTCCTCCGACTACGCACATATCCCGATCCTGTGGGCGAGTGCGCTGGCGCTGATCACGCCTTGGCCGCTGATCGTCTTCACGCCGTGGAGCGTGCAGCGGATCTTTTTGATTCAGCTTGCCGTCTTCATCGTCGCGGGTCTGATATTCTCGCTCACCCCGCTGCGGCTGGCGCTGGTTCCGCGCGCCTTGCAGCGGGCGCGCGCGCATCGCGCCGCGCTCGAGCAATTCTTTGTACGGCGCGTCGGCAACACCAAAAATCGCGCCGGTGTCCTGATCTATGTGTCGCTCGCCGAGCATTATGCGCGCATCATTCCCGACCAAGGCATTGCCGAGAAGGTGCCCAAGTCGGAATGGCAGGCGGCGATCGACGTCATGATCGGCCACATGCGTACCGGCGAGATCGCCGCCGGCTTCACCGCCGGCATCGAACGCTGCGCTGCCGTGCTTGCAGCGCATGCCCCGCCTGACGGCTCGGCCAACGAATTGCCTGATCGGCTCTATGTCATGTGATCGTAATGCAACGGTCGGTTCGTGAAACACCACGATCACTGAGAAATGATTCCTAGCCGCTTTGGTTTGGGAGCATAGAAGCCCGGTCTGCATTGCCGAATATGCAAGGAGGCTTCGATGCGCGCTGAAAGACCCAATCGGGACCCGGTCGATCCTCGACGCCGCGCCGTCATTGTGGCGGGCGGTGCGCTCGTCCTCGGCGCAGCGTTCCGCCCGTTGCGCGCGGCGGCGCAGACAAAGCAGCGCATCGGCGTTATCGGCTCCGGCCATATCGGCGGCACCATCGGCGGGCTCTGGGTCAAGGCCGGTCACCCGGTGCTGTTTTCCTCGCGCCATCCCGATGAGCTGAAAGACCTCGTCACCGGCCTCGGCGAGCTTGCGCAAGCCGGCACCGTCGATCAGGCGATCGCGTTCAGCGACGTGCTGTTCATCGCGGTGCCTTACGCCGCGCTGCCGCAGATCGGCCGCGACTACGGCGCGGCGCTCAAAGGCAAGATCATGCTCGATGCCTGCAATGCGGTTGCGCCGCGCGACGGCAATACGCTCGCCGACGAAGTCGAGCAGGAGGGCGTCGGCGTCGTCTCGCAGAAATATTTGTCCGGCGCGCGGCTGGTGCGCGCCTTCAATACGCTCAACTACAAGATCTTCGCCAGCGAGGCGAACCGGCCCGATCCGAAGCTCGCGGTGCCGATCGCCGGCGACGATCCCGAAGCGGTCAAGACCGCGGCCGCGCTGGTGCGCGACGCCGGTTTCGATCCGGTCGTGGTCGGCAAGCTTGCAGACGCCGCCCGCTTTCAGCGCGGCGCGCCGGGTTACGGCCAGGCGGTCACCGCCGCCGAGCTGAAACAGAAGCTCTCGCTCGCGCCGTAGGGCGCGCACGTGCGCGGGGCGAAAAATCGAGTCATCGCGGGGCGGCGGTGAGAAAACGCAATGGCAAATATCGCGGCCGCTCTTGAACGCGGCCTCTCCTGGGCGGTACCGGCGACGCGGCAGGAGCGCGCGGCGGCGCTGTGGTCGTTCGGCTACTTCTTCGCGCTGCTTGCCGGCTATTATGTGCTGCGGCCGCTGCGCGATCAGATGGGTATCGCCGGCGGCGTGCGAAATCTGCCGTGGCTGTTCACGGCGACCTTCGTTGCGCTCATCGTCGCGCAGCCGCTCTACGGCGCGTTGGTGGCGAAGCTGCCGCGCGCGCGTTTCATTCCGCTGGTCTATCATTTCTTTGTCGCCAATCTGGCGCTTTTCTGGCTGTTGCTGATGCTCGACGTCGCGCCGGTGATCGTCGCGCGCGTGTTCTTTGTCTGGGTCAGCGTCTTTTCGCTGTTCGCGGTCGCCGTGTTCTGGTCGTTCATGGCCGACCTGTTTACCGCCGAGCAGGGCAAGCGTTTGTTCGGCTTCATCGGCGCCGGCGGTACCGCCGGTGGCCTGTTGGGGCCGCTGATCACGATCCAGCTTTCGAAGCCGCTTGGCTCGGTCAATCTGCTCATCGCCGCGGCTTTGCTTCTGGAAATCGCGGTGTTCTGCGTCTATCGGCTCGAGCGTGCCGCCGCTGTGCATGCCGGTCCAGACGGCGCGTTGCACGCCGCGCCGCAGCGCATCGGCGGCAGCGCCTTTGCGGCTTTTCTCGAGTTCGTCCGTTCGCCCTATCTGTTCGGCGTCGGGCTGTGGGTAAGCCTGTTGTCGTTCTGCGCCACGATCGTCTATTTCGAACAGGCCAACATCATTTCCGCCGCCATCCATGACCGTGATGCGCAGACGCGCATCTTCGCCGGCATCGATCTTGTGGTGAATTTGCTCAGTCTCGCCACGCAGGTTTTCATTACCGGCCGCCTGCTCAAGCGCTTCGGCACCGGCATCGCCGCCGGCGCTTTGCCGGCGGTGTATGTGGTGGGCTTCGCCGCACTGTTTCTGGCGCCGACGCTCGCGGTCGTCGTCACGCTGCAGATCGTGCAGCGCTGGATGAACTTCGCTATCGCCAACCCGGCGCGGCAGGTGTTTTTCACCGTGATCGGCCGCGAGGAAAAATACAAAGCCAAGAATCTGATCGATGTCGTGGTCTATCGCGGCTCGGACGCTTTGTATGGCTGGGTGTTCGACGGCTTGCAGGCGCTTGGCCTCAAGCTCGGCGCCATTGCGCTCGTCGCATGGCCCGCCGCGGCCGGCTGGCTTGTCCTGTCGATGGTGCTGGGCCGCGCGCAGGAACATCGCGCGGCGCTCATCGACAGCGAGGCGGCCAAGCCTGCGGACGTGACGCCCGGCGGCACAGACCTTGATGCAAATCTTGGCGACGCAGACATCAGCGTCGCAAGCGAAGGGGACGCGATGACAGGAGAACGTGCATGACCAGCCGCCTGACGCGACGCGACTTTGCTATCGCGGGGAGCGCAGCGATGCTCGCCTTTCCGGCCGCCGCGCAAAATTCCCCGCCGCTAATGCGCCCGATTCCGCGAAGCGGTGAGCTCCTGCCGGTCGTCGGGCTTGGCACGGCTTACGTCTTCGACAGCAACGACAACACCACCCGGCAAAAAGCGGCGGCCGTCCTGCAAGCGCTGATTGCCGGCGGCGGCCGTCTGGTCGACACCTCGTCGGTCTATGGCGATGCGGAGGCCGTGCTCGGCGAGACAATCGCGCCCGCGGGCTTGCGCGACAAGCTCTTCATCGCCACCAAGCTCGAAGCCCCGGACGCCGCCGAGCTCAAGCGCTCGCAGACGCGCTTGCAGATGCAGACGTTCGATCTCTTGCAATTCCACAATGTGCGCGATCCGCACCAATCGCTGGCGCAGTTCAAGGATTGGAAAGCGCAAGGCGTGTGCCGCTATATCGGCATCACCTCGACGCGGCACGGCGATTTCGGCGCCATCGAGGCGGTGCTGCTGCGCGAGAAGCCCGATTTCGTGCAGATCGACTATTCGCTCGACGACCGCGAAGCCGAAAAACGCATTTTGCCCGCCGCAGCGGAGGTCAAAGCCGCCGTCCTTACCGCTCTGCCGTTCGGCCGGGCGCGGCTCTTTCGCGCGGTGCGCGGCAAGGAGATCCCCGACTGGGCGCGCTCCTTCGCCGACACCTGGGCGCAGTTTTTCCTGAAATATCTGTTGAGCGATCCGCGCGTCACCGCCGTCATCCCCGGCACCGCCGATCCGGCCCATATGACCGACAATCTCGGCGCCATGCGCGGTCCTTTGCCTGATCCCGATCAACGCAAGCAAATGGACGCTTTCGCTGCTACGTTGTAGCAGCATTGTAGCGGTCGAAAATGAGGCTTGCGCACCGCCCTATAGCCAGCGGCGTAAATCTGGGTAGTCTGCGCGCCGGCGGCGACCTTTAAGAGAGCGTAGATGCCCTGGCTGACGTGCAAATCGGGGAGAATCCATTACGAACTGACCGGTCCGGAGCACGGGCCGGCTTGCGTGCTGGTGAACGGCCTCACGCAATACATCAAGCTTTGGATGCCCTTTCGCGACGGCCTGGTGGCACGCGGCTTCCAGGTCGCCAGCTACGACATGCTCGGCCAGGGCCAGTCCGACAAGCCGCGCCTGTTCATCGAGCAGGACGACCAGGTCGATGTCCTGCGCGAATTGATCGCCTCGCTCGGCCCGCGGCCGGTTTTCGTCGGTGGCATCAGCTTCGGCGGCGTCATCGCGCTGCGCTATGCGATCGAACATCCCGACACCATCGCGGGCTTGGTGCCGATGTCGAGCTTCGCCGAAATCCCGCCGCAACTGATGCGGCTCGGTATGGCCATGCGCACCGCTTTGATCCTCGGCGGCACGACCTATCTGCAGGACCTGCTGTTTCCGATGAATTTTTCCAACGCTTGGCTGGAGGCCAAAGCCGACATCATCGGGCTTGCTACCCATCGCGGCTGGCTGATCAACGACGTCTACGCGTTGCAAAACTTGATGGACTCGTTTCTCAACTTCGAGCCTCTGACGGCCAAACTAGGTGCGATCCGCGCGCCGACCATGATCATGACCGGCGAGTTCGACTTTCTGGTGCCGCGGCCGTTGCAGGATTCGCTGCGCACGCATATTCCCGACAGCGCCTTGGTCATCGTCCCGCGCGCCTATCATGCCTTCACGCTCGAGCGCGCCGATCTCGCCGCCTACATCATGGCGCGCTTCGCCGAGGACGTGATGGCCGGGCGCTTCAAGGGCAAGAAGTCGATCTGGATCGCTCCGGAAGAAGTCGGCGGCGAACTGACGCCCTTTCCGGCGGGCTTCGATCACTTGCGCTCGATCCCGGTCCGGCTCCCGGCCGCGGAAAGCGCGGAGCCGGCGCCGCAGCCCGAGGCGGCGGCATCATGAATGCGCTGCTCGGTCCGGCCGACGAAGAAGGCCGCATTCCCGCGCGCCAGCAAACGCGCGTCGCGGCTTTTCTGTTATCGGCGCATGGCGCGCAGGCGCGCCAGCTCGCCACCACCATGCCGACGCAGTTGCGTGCGCCCTGGCATATCGAATTGCACGCGCAATATTGCCGCGAGATGGAAATCCTTTCGTTGCTCACCCATTCGACCGCGTGGGTTTACGATCCGCAGTTGCCGTTCCTGACCTGGCATTGGGAGAGCGTCTGGCTGCCGCGGCCGATGAAGGGCGCCGCCGATCATTTCCACGGCCTTTTGGTCGATATGGCAGCCCTCGGCCACGCCATCCATGCCGGCATCCGTCCGGCCGCCCTGCTGCCGGAGAATGTCGCGCCGATGGATCCTTTCGTGCTCGCGATGCGGCGCATCGAGTTCGAAAGCGGGCGATTGCTGCAAGCGCAAATTCTGTTCCTCAAGGGGCCCCAGCTTGCCGCCGTCCGCGAGGATGTCGCCGCCGCGGTCGAGCGCCGCCACGAGCAGGTGCGCGAGCTCTGGCAGTCGATGCTGAAGGGCTTGAACGTCGCCCCCGAGTAGGGGACACTTGCGCAAAGACGTCAAAGAGACCGGAGAGCTGCTTTTGTTATTGCTGGTAACGCGGCCGTCACTTCGCGTACCAATTTGAGGCATCATGATTACCGTTCCCGAATTGGCCGCCGAAGCTTTGGGCTCGTTCCTGTCCAACCATCTGGAGCGGCGCTTCGGCTCGACCGAAGCCGGCCTGACCGAGCTCATTTCTTGGGTTTCCCGGCTCGCGCTCGAATGTATCGGCAACAGCGACGCGCTCTATCACACCGTCGAGCACACCATGCTGGTGACGCTCGTCGGCTACGACATCATGAAGGGCCGCTCGCTGTTGATGCCGACATCGGCCGCCGATTATGCCCATGTGATCGTCGCCTGCCTGATGCACGACATCGGCTATGTGCGCGGCTTGCTCATGGGCGACGGTGCCGACGGCTATATCATCGACGCGCGCGGCGGCAAGGCGAAATTGCCGCGCGGCGCTTCCGACGCGGCGCTCACGCCGCATCATGTCGACCGCTCGAAGCTGTTCGCGCTCGACCGGCTGGCGCACATGGATTTCATCGATGCCCCTCGCGTCGCGCGCGCCATCGAATTCACGCGCTTTCCGTCGGCCATCGATCCGGCTGCCCAAGACGCCGAAGAAGAAGGCTCGCTGGTGCGCGCCGCAGATCTCATCGGCCAGCTCGGCGATCCGCACTATCTGCGCAAGGCCAACGCGCTCTATTACGAATTCGAAGAAGTCGGCATGAACAAGCAGCTCGGCTATAACTCGCCGGCGGATCTGACGGACCTTTATCCGCAATTTTACTATAACAGCGTCGCGCCGCACGTTCAGACCGCGATCCGCTATCTTAACGTCACGTCCAGCGGCCGGCAGTGGATCTCAAGCCTCTACAGCAATGTGTTCCGCGCCGAGAGCGAGCTCAGCCTGTCCGGCCCGGAACGTTGAAGCGGCCGTTACGGCGCGCAATGGCACCGCCTAAAAACAAGCAAGAACAAGGGAGAGCCCGATGAATCAGATCGCCGACATCAAGCCAGACGCCTCGTCGCGCCGGTCGCCTTATTTCTCGGAAGAGCATGAGATGCTGCGCGCGCAGGTGCGCCGCTTCGTCGAGACCGAGATCAAGCCGCACGCGCTCGCCTGGGAGGAGCAAGGCTACGTGCCGCGCGAGGTGCTGCGCCGCATGGGCAGCCTGGGCTTTTTCGGCATCCGCTATCCGGCGCGCTACGGCGGCTCGGAGATGGATGCGCTCGCGACCGTGGTGCTGGCCGAAGAGCTCGGCCGCTCGACCTTTTCGGGCGTCGCCATTACCGCGCTCGTTCATTCCGACATGGCCTCGATCCACGTCTTCCGCTCCGGCAGCGAGGCGCAGAAGGACAAATGGATGCCAGGCATCATCGCCGGCGAGGTCATCACCGCGGTCGCCGTCACCGAGCCGGATGCCGGCTCCGACGTGAAAAGCATCCGCACCTTCGCGCGCCGCGAGGGCGACGGCTACGTCCTCAACGGCGCCAAGATGTTCATCACCAACGGCGTGCACGCCAACCTTTATTGCGTCGCGGCGAAAACCGAAAAGGAAGGCGCGCCGAGCCGCTCGATCACCATGTTCCTGGTCGAGAAGGGCACGCCCGGATTCACCGTGAGCCGCACGCTCGACAAGCATGGCTGGCGCTCGTCCGACACCGCCGAACTGCATTTCGACGATTGCCGCATTCCGGCAGAGAACGTTCTCGGCCAGGAAGGCCGCGGCTTCTACGCGATCATGGGCAACTTCCAGAACGAGCGCGTCACCATCGGCGCGATGGCGATGGGCGAGGCGCAGGCGGCGCTCGATCTCACGCTCGACTATGTGCGCACGCGCAAAGCCTTCGGCGCGCCGCTGTGGGCGCGCGAAACCATCCGCCAGCGGCTCGCGCGGCTTGCGGCGAAAGTCGAGGCCGGCCGCCAGCTCGTCTATCACGCCGCCTGGCTCGACACGCAAGGGGTCGACGCCACCCGCGAAGTGTCGATGGTCAAGGCTTATTGCGGCGAGCTCGTCAACGAAGTCATGTACGATTGCGTGCAGTTTCACGGCGGCATGGGCTTCATGCGCGAGAGCACAATCGAGCGCATGTCGCGCGACGCGCGCGTACAGAATATCGGCGGCGGCGCCACCGAGGTGATGCTCGAGGAAGTCGCCAAGCGGATGTAGCCGTCATTCCGGGGCGCGCCGACAGGTGCGAGCCCGGAATCCATACCCACTGACGGTGCAAGGACTGCTTGATCTTGGGGTTATGGATTCCGGACAGCCGCTGGCGCGGCTTCCGGAATGACGAGAGGCCAGCTCGGCCCAATCGTTGCCGCAACGTGACGAAATGTGCGTCGAGGCGCGAATGAGCTCGCAACTGACCGTCTATTACAATACCAAATGCCCTGTCTGTAACGCCGGCATCGACTGGCAGCGCAGTCGTTTGGTAGAGGCGGCCCGCGCTGGCATCATCGAATTCCGCGACATCAATCTCGAGCCGGACGCGCTGTCGCGTTTCGGCACCGGACTGGAAGACGTGCGCCGCCGCCTGCATGCGGTCGACGCTGACGGCTGTCTCTACGTCGGCGCCGATTGCGCCATCGCCGTCTGGCGGCTCACGCCGGGCGACGCCTGGCTCGCGCGGCTCGTCGGTCTGCCGCTCGTCCAGCCGATCGCACGCTCCGTCTATGACCGTTTCGCCGATCTGCTCTACGCCTGGAACCGCCGCAAGGGCCATTGGTGACGTTGTACGTCGGCGGGTTGCGGGCGCGCCTGACTTGAAGGAAACTGAATATCAGCGAGGGAGGCGCGCCAATGGATATCGTTCCGTTAGGTCCCGGCTTTGCCGCCGAACTGCACGGCGTGACGCTTGCCGATGTGGCCCATGACGATGCCGCTTACCGGGCGGTGCGCGCCGCCTTCGAAGCGCATTCGGTCCTGGTCTTTCGCAATCAAGAAGTGACCGACGAATCCCAGATCGCCTTCTCGCGCCGCTTCGGCCCGCTCGAAATAACGCCGGCCGCGACGCAAGGCGCCGGCACGCATCTGGTAATCCTCTCGACCATCGGGCCGGACGGCAAGGTCGTGCCGGCCAACTCGCGCGTCGCACTGCGCAACAAGGCGAACCAGCTTTGGCACGCCGACTCGACGTTCAAAAGCGTGCCCGCGCTCGCGTCGGTTCTGTCGGCGCGCATCATTCCCTCGCACGGCGGTGAAACCGAATATGTCTCGACCAGGCTCGCCTTCGATCGCCTCGACAAGGCGCTGCAGGAGCGTGTCGCAAGCTTGTTCGCCTGGCACGACTATTCGCATTCGCGCGGCAAGGTCGCGCCCAACATAGTTGCTGCGGAAGAGCGTGCGGCGCTGCCGCCGCAATGCTGGCGGATGGTGTGGACCAATCCGGCCAACGGCCGGCGCGCGCTCTACATCGCTTCTCATGCCTACGCCATCGAAGGTTTGGAACAGAGCGCGGCGCAAAAGCTGATCGCCGAGCTTACCGATGCGGCGACCGCGCCAGGCTTGAGCTACACGCACACGTGGCGGCAGGGCGATGTGGTCATGTGGGACAACCGCGCGACGCTGCATCGCGGCAGGCCGTGGCCGCCGAACGAGGCGCGGCTGATCGTACGCACCACCATCTCCGCGACCGACGCTGACGGGCTGCAAAGCGTGCGTCCGCCCGCGCGCCAGGCGGCGGAGTAGCTGCAGCACGTGGAACTTTAGAAAGCGCTAGCCGCCTTCCTTGCCAACGCCGCGCGAAGCGGCGACAATTTGCCGATGGCGCCGGGCCGGGGAACGCCGGCCGACAGAGCGCCCAAATAGGGGAGGCGGCGCCATGGCCGTGGCCGACATTGCGTCGGGCGCGTTGCCCGAAGACGTGCATCGCAGCCAGTTGCGCCGCGCCATCATCGCAAGCACGGTCGGCACCACCATCGAATGGTACGACTTTCTGCTCTACGGCATCGTCACCGGGCTCGTTTTCGGCAAGCTGTTCTTCCCGAAATCCGACCCGCTGGTCGGCGTGCTGGAGGCGTTCTCGATCTTTGCCATCGGCTTCATCGCGCGCCCGTTCGGTGCAGCCATTTTCGGCCATTTTGGCGATCGCGTCGGCCGCAAGGCGGTGCTGATCACGACCTTGCTGATCACCGGCTTCGCCACGTTCGCGGTCGGGCTGGTTCCGACTTACGACATGATCGGCATTTGGGGCGCGGTCATTCTCACTGCCATCCGCTTTATCCAGGGGATAGGCATCGGCGGCGAGTGGGGCGGCTCGGTGCTGCTGGCGATGGAATGGGCGCGCACCAACAATCACCGCGGCCTCGTCGCCTCGGGTCCGCAGCTCGGCGTGCCGGCCGGGTTGCTGCTGGCATATTCCGCGGTGCTGTTTTTCAATTGGTTTGCCGGCGACCAGTTTTTGGTTTGGGGCTGGCGTATTCCGTTTCTGCTCAGCATCGTCATGGCGGGCGTCGGCCTCTACATCCGCCTCGGCATCCTTGAAACGCCGATCTTCACAAAGCTCGTGAAGGAGAAGCGGATCGAGCGGACGCCGGTTCTGGAAGTCATCCGCCGCCAGCCCAAGGAGATCATCCTCTGCGCGCTGGCGAAAACCGCCGAAACCGCGCCGGCCTACGTCTATATCGCGTTCGTTTTTGTCTACGGCACGCAAGTGCTGCATGCATCGCGCGAGTTTTTGCTCAGCGCGCTGATCGCCGCCTGCGGTCTGGCATTCTTCGTCATCCCGTTCTCCGGTTATTTATCCGACCGGATCGGCCGCAAGCGCATGTATATGATCGGCGCCGTCGCCACCGGCATATTCGGCTTCGTTTATTTCGCCATGCTGAATTCGCTGGTGCCGGCGCTGATGTTCCTCGCCGTCATGCTGTCGTTCGTGCCGCACGGCTTGATCTTTGGGCCGCAGGCGGCGCTGTTCGCCGAGTGCTTCACCCCGCGGCTGCGCTATAGCGGCACGTCGATCGGCTTTCATCTTGCCGCCGTTACCGCCGGCGGGCCGGCGCCGCTGATTGCGACCGCGCTGCTTGCCTGGACCGGATCGGGCTACGCCATCGCGGCCTATATCGCGGCGACCGCGATCGTCAGCATCGCGGCGACGCTGCTGTTGCCGGATCACACCAGCAAGGACATCTCGCACGAGCACGTGTGAGGCAGTGTCCGTCGCGACGCGGTCCGGCTAATTCACTGATATTGCTGTCGGATGTTCAGGCAGGATCAATGCCGGCGTTATTGACAATATATTGTCATCATGACAGTATATAACCATTGCAGAGATAGCCATGACTGTGCAGGACACCATCACCGACCTCGTGCTCGAAACCTTCCGGCTCAACGGCCGGCTGCTCGCGTCCGGCGATGCGCTGGTGGCCGATCTCGGCCTCACCAGCGCCCGCTGGCAGGTGATCGGCGCCATCGCCCTGTCGCCGGTGCCGCTCTCGGTCGCGCAGATCGCGCGCAACATGGGGCTCACGCGGCAAGCGGTGCAGCGCTTGGCGAACGAGATGGAAGCCGACGGCCTGGTGCGGTTCGCGCCCAATCCGCATCACCAGCGCGCCAAGCTCGTCGTGCTCACGGCCGCGGGCAAGACCGCTTTCGCGGCCGCCATGAAACGCCAGGTCGCGTGGGCGACCGACCTCGGCGCCGGCCTCGACGCGCGGAAAATCGCCGCCGCCGCCGCCACGCTGCGGAGCGTCCGGCAACGTCTCGAAAGTGAAACGAACAACGGAGACGACCATGCTGACTAAACTTCATCCGATCGCTGGCGTGATCGGATTTGTCACGATCCTCACCTTCTGGCTTTCGACCGTGACGTCCGAATTATTTGGCTCGACGGCTGCGATCGCAGCGGTCAAGGAAACCATACCGTGGGGCTTTTTGGTTCTGGTGCCGGCGCTCGCCATCGCCGGCGCGTCCGGCTTCCGTCTCGGCGGCGCATCGTCCGATCCACGAATCGTGAGCAAAAAGCGCCGCATGCCCATCATCGCGGCGAATGGAATTTTCATTCTCATCCCGGCCGCGCTCTATCTGGCGATGCTTGCATCGCGCGGCGCGTTCGGCACGGCCTTTTATGCCGTGCAGGCGATCGAGCTTCTCGCCGGCGCGGTCAACCTCTCGCTGATGGCGCTCAACATCCGTGACGGTTTCAGATTGACGGCCGGCAGGCGAGCGCGGCGGCGGGCGACTGGAAAATTTGCGGCGAACGCTTAAGGAGACGAGCCATGCTCAGTTTGCGTCCACTCGATGAGCGCGTTCCGATCCAACAACAGCTCGGTGCGACCGCGTCGCCGGCGATCCTGATCAACATCTTCACCGTCGCGCCCGAAGATGTCGATGGCCTACTGGCGGCCTGGGAACACGACGCCAATTGGATGAAAAAGCAGCCCGGTTATATCTCGACGCAATTGCATCGCGGCATCGCCGGTAGCTGCGTGTTTCTGAACTATGCCGTCTGGGAATCGGTCGAGCATTTCCGCGCGGCTTTCACCAATCCCGAGTTTCGCGGCGCGCTCGCCGCCTATCCGTCGAGCGTCGTCGCCTCGCCGCATCTGTTCGAGAAGGTGGCGGTGCCGAATTTGTGTACGAATTAGTGGTGTGCGTCATTCCGGGGCCGAGCGAAGCGAGGAGCCCGGAATCCATAGCCACTGGTCTTGCAGAATGTGCGCTGCGTTCACGCCAGCAGCGTTGTGGTTATGGATTCCGGGCCCGCGGCTTCGCCGCGTCCCGGAATGACGGCGCATCACCCCGCATACGTCCGGTTCGGAATGGCGAAACCGCAGCTTGTGCCGTCGGTGACTTGCACCTCGTCCTCCCACGGCAGGCGGTATTTCCCGGCCGCGAGATCGCGCATGTAGGTGTAGGGACAATCCTGCGCGCCGCCCTTCACCGCCACATAGCCGCGATGGCCGAACTGATAGATGTTGTTTTCCACGCCCCAGATCCGGCGCGCTTCGTCGGCGAGCTTCGGCCGCACTTCGGCGGTGATGATTTCGTCGGGCGCGCCGTTTCCGGTGGCGAGCGGCACGCCATCGTAATTGACGATCATGCCTTCGCCCATGGAATTGAACACGCCATCGGTGCCGGCCATGCACACATTCGCCGTGTACATCAGGTTCGAGAACGAATTGCTCTGATTGCTGATTTGCCACGCGTGCCGGATCGGCGCCGTATAGCCCGCCGTGCGCAGCATGATGTTGGCGCCCTTGTAGGCGCACTCGCGCGCCATCTCCGGGAACATGCCGTCGTGGCAGATGATCAGCGCCACCTTGCTGCCGTTCGGGCCGTCGCACACCGGAATGCCGAGATTGCCCGGCTCCCACGGCTCCACCGGCACCCAGGGATGCATCTTGCGGTAATAGAGCTTGATCTCGCCTTCGTCGTCGATGATCAGGCCGGAATTGTAGGGGTTGCCGTCGGGATTGTACTCCATGATGGAGAAGCAGCCCCAGATGCGGTTGTCGATACAGGCTTGGCGGAAGCTCGCCACTTCCGGCCCGTCGAGCCGCGACATCAAATCGGGATTGGTGTCCATCGACAGCCCGTGCAGCGAATATTCGGGAAACACCACGAGGTCCATGGTCGGCATGCTCTTGCGCGCTTTCTGCACCATCGCGCAAATCTTCTTGGTCTGCGCCACAAGATCGCTCTTGGCGGCGATCGTCGGCAATTGCAGTTGAACGAGCCCGATGACCACACCGTCGGGAGTCTTGTTCAATCCGCCGAGTCCACTCATGGATCGTCTCTCCTCTGCGTAAAGCGGCTCCCGGGCGCGGCCAATCTACACGCTTCGGCGACCGGCCGGCTGCCAAATTTTCCAAGGCCGCCGGCCCGCGCCTTGCCAAACGTGCAGCTATGCCCATTTGAGAGTATATACACTTAAATGACGCTGGTTCTGGCGTTTGACCGCGTGCCGTCCCACATCGATGTGCGAGCATTCGAGGAGAGTGAGCCATGAAATCGCGTTCAGTCGTTTTTGCCGAGCCGGTCCGCACAGCGATCGGAACCTTCGGCGGCAGCCTCAAGGACGTGCCGGCGCCGACGCTTGGCGCGGTGGCGATCGGCGGCGCGGTCGCACGCGCCGGAATTCGCCCGGACGAGGTCGAAACCGTAGTCATGGGCAATGTCGTGCAAGCCGGCGAGAAAATGAATCCGGCGCGCCAGGCCGGCGTCCATGCCGGATTGCCGGTGACCACGCCGGCGATGACGGTCAACCGGGTCTGCGGCTCGGGCGCGCAAGCCATCGTCTCGGCCGCGCAGGACATCCTGCTCGGCAATATCGACGTGGCGGCCGCCGGCGGCATGGAGAATATGGATCAGGCGCCGTATCTCATCGGCCGCGCGCGCTGGGGCTATCGCATGGGCGACGGCCAGCTTTACGACAGCATGCTGCGCGACGGCTTGAACGACGCTTTTTCCGACAAGCATTCCGGCTGGCATACCGAAGACCTGGTCGAGAAATATCAGGTCACGCGCGAGGCGCAGGACCGCTGGGCGCTGCGCTCGCAAAAACTCTTCGCCGCCGCGCAGGCCGCCGGTCATTTCAAGTCGCAGATCGTCCCCGTCGAAGTGCCGGGCAAGAAGGGTCCGACCCCGTTCGACAAGGACGAGGCCAATCGGCCTGACACGACGCTTGAAACACTCGCCAAGCTCAAGCCCGCTTTCCGTCCCGACGGCACCATCACCGCCGGCAATGCGCCGGGATTGAACGATGCGGCTTCGGCCGTGGTGCTTGCGGATGCGGCCTGGGCGGACAAGCGCGGACTTGCGCCGCACGCGCGCCTTGTGTCCTACGGCATTGCTGCGGTCGAGCCCGGCATGTTCGGGCTCGGGCCGGTGCCTGCCGTCCGGCAGGCGCTGGCGCGCGCCGGCTGGGACGTTGGCTCGGTCGAGCGCGTCGAGATCAACGAAGCGTTCGCGGCCATCGCCATCGTCGTGACGCGCGAGCTCGGATTTCCCGAAGATATCGTCAATGTCGAGGGCGGTGCCGTCGCGCACGGCCATCCGATCGGCGCCACCGGCGCGATCCTGACCACGAAGCTCATTCACTCCATGCGGCGCGACGGCCTCAAGCGCGGCATCGTCACGCTGTGCATCGGCGGCGGCCAGGGCATCGCGCTCGCGATCGAAGCTGTGCATTAGAGCGTGGCCGCTTGAAGCTGAATCGTTGCGTGTGGTCCGTCATCCTGAGGTGGCCGCGAAGCGGCCCTCGAAGGATGCACGGCCCGGGCCGTCGCCCTTCGAGGCTCGCTTCGCTCGCACCTCAGGGTGACGGAAAACACTTCGTACAAATACGCCAATCACGGCTCCTGCAATCCGTCCCCGCAACTAAGACACGCTGCTCAAGAAGTCTTTCAGTTCCTCGAACAACAGGGGCACGCCCGGGTCCTGCTCGAGCGGAACATGGTTCTTGCCGGGGAGCGCGACGAACCGGGCGCCCGGTATCCCTGCCGCCAGTTCGCGGCCGAGTTTGATCGGAACGAGACAGTCGTCGCGAACATGCATGACCAGCGTCGGCGCCTTCACCTGAGACAAGAGTTCAACGACCGTGAGATCGCCCACCGTTTCCAGATAGCGCGCAGCGCACTCGGGCGACGCGCTCAGGCGTTGCAGCTCGTTGAACGCGTCCGCCTGGTTCTTGTTGGCGGTGGGCATCAACAAAGAAGTGAATATCTGGCGGAATGCCGGATTGTCGGCGCCCCAGCCTTGTTTCACGAGCGTATTCATCGCGGCAAGGCGCTCGCGGCCGGTCGCTGTCAGACCCGGCCGCTTATTGGCTCCCATCGCAAAGCCGCCGTACAGGATCAAATGCGAGACTCGCTCCGGATGCCGGGCCGCATAGGCAATCGCCACGGGGCAACCTTGCGAGAACCCGAAGAGAGGAAAACGATTGAGCCCGACGGTGTCGGCGACCGTTTCCATGTCGCTCACCCAGGCATCGAGGGAGATTTCGTGTACGTCCCAATCCGACAGGCCGTTGCCGCGGGCGTCGTATCTGATCAATGTGCGATCCCCGGCCAGTCCAAGCAGCAAATGACGGGAAATTGGCAATTCCCAGTCATATTCGAGATGACCCATCCAGTGCGCCGACTTCAACATCGGTGGTCCATGGCCGACCGTCGCGTATGCCAGCCGCACGCCGTCGAGTGCCTTGCAATAGCGTATCTCCTGCTTGAGGTTCGCGGTGGCGAGAAAGCGGGAGCCCGGCGATGCCGCGGCATCGAGATGGATCGCGTAAACCTCCACCGGCTTGGCGATGTTCTTGAGGTTCTGTCGGCCGAGCTCGCGATAGGTCACGTCAAGCTTGCCCTCGACCTGATCGAGCACTTGGCGCGAAATGCAGATGCCGCCCCGATCGGCGATGCTTTCGAGCCGAGCCGCGACGTTCACTCCGTCGCCGAAGATGTCGGTGCCCTCTGAGATGACGTCGCCGAGATTGATGCCAATGCGGAATTCAATGCGCTGGTCCGGCGGTATCTCCGCATTGCGCTCGAGCATGCCGCGCTGAATTTCGATTGCGCAGGTGACGGCGTCCACGACGCTGCCGAATTCAGCAAGAATACTGTCGCCTGCGGTGTTGGCGATGTGGCCGCGATGCATCTCGATCGCAGCATCCAAGAGCTCGGCCCGGTGGGTCCTCAATCGGGCGAGCGTACCGACCTCGTCGGTGCTCATCAGCCGGCTGTATCCAGCCACATCGGCCGCCAGAATGGCCGCGAGGTGCCGTTCAACGCGCGCCTTTTCCAAGATGAGCTCCACGCGCCGAAATGAGAATCTTAGGCATTTCGGCTTGCCCTGACCAGGGGGCGGGGCCGCTTGGGGCGCAACGCGGGAATTGATTGGTCGCGTTGGACAATATCTTTGAACGCTCGACATGGCTTACTCGGACGGCTCGCTCGACACGGGCCGCACCGCCGTGGGATGATTGAAAAAACGGCACTGGCGCCGCGGCACCATAACGACCACGGCCGGGCAGGGGGCGATGGCGGACGCCAATCATTCGGATCGTGCGCGGCTCACCCGGTTCTGGGCGAGCGCGCGGGGATTTTGGGGCGGCAAGTCCGCCATGATCGCATGGCCGCTGACAATCGGCCTCGTGATCATCGCGGTGTCGCAACTCTCCGTGCAATACCGCCTGAATTATTGGAATCGCGATTTCTTCAATGCGCTCGCGCGTCGCGACAGCGTCGCGCTGTGGCATCAGGTCGTGGTCTTCGTGCCGCTGGCGATCATGAGCGTCGGCTTGTCGGTCGTATCGGTCTGGGCGCGCATGACCACGCAGCGCAAATGGCGGCAATGGCTCACCACGAACATTCTCGGCGACTGGCTCGCCAACGAGCGTTACCGGCGGCTTGAATCGGCGTCGGGCGAATACAAGAACGCCGAATATCGCATCTCCTACGACGCCAAATCGGCGACCGATTTGCCGGTCGATTTGACGCTCGGCCTGGTCAATTCGGTGTTGATCGCCAGCGTCTTTACCAGCGTGCTCTGGACCGTGGGTGGCGGACTGACATTTCCCGTCGGCCGCCTGGAAGTGACCGTGCCGGGTTATCTCGTCATCGCCGCCGTCCTTTATGCGCTCCTCTTCACCGGCCTCATGCTTCTGATCGGCCGCAACTTGCCGGCGGTCATTCAACTGCAAAGCCAAGGCGAGGCGGAATTTCTCGCGGCCGCCAATCAGATCCGCGAGTCCGGCGGTCATGCGGCAAGCGACGGCGACCCTGAACGGCAGCATGCGGTTTGGGACGCGCTCAGCCAGGTGCTGCTGCGCTGGCGCCAATTGGTCTGGCAATTGATGGGCACGACCTTCGTCTCGCAGACCGATCTTTTGTTCGCGCCGGTCTTCGGCTGGTTCCTGTGCGTGCCGAAATATCTCGCCGGCACCATGACGCTCGGCGAGTTGACGCAAGCCTCGGCCGCCTTCGTCACCGTCCAGGTGGCGTTCAATTGGCTGGTCGACAATTATCAGCGCCTGTCGGACTGGCGCTCGGCCGCCAACCGCGTCGCCGTGCTGCTGTTCGGGCTCGATCAGGTCAAACAGTCGGAAGGCGCGAAGCCGAATGTGTCTTGATCAGATCGCCGAACCAGCGGAATGACGCCTTCGGCAATCGTCGCAGCGTCGGATAGTCCATATAAACCAGCCCGAAGCGCTGGCTGTAGCCCGAGCCCCATTCGAAATTGTCGAGCAGCGACCAGACGAAATAGCCGCGCACATCGACGCCGTCCGCGATCGCGTCGAACATCGCATCGGTATAGGCCTTGAGATAGGAAATGCGCGGCTCGTCGGGCACCTCACCGTCGGGCGTCGGTTTGTCGGCATGGGCCGTGCCGTTTTCCGTCACATAGATCGGCAAGCCGTAGCGCTTGTGCATGGCGGTGAGGATTTCGCGGAACGCGTCCGGTTCGACCGGCCAGCCCATGGAGGAGCGCGGCACATCGGCAGGCGCCGAGCCGAACCACAGGCCGAGCGGATTGCGGTCGCTCGCGACCACATAATGCGGCGAATAGTGATTGAGCCCGAACCAATCGACCGGCCGGCAGATCTGCGCGAGGTCGTCGGGCTTCAAATAGGGCGCCATCGCCTCCGCCAAGAGCGGCGGATAAACGCCGCGCAGCTGCGGATCGGGAAAGGCGCCGTTCCAATAAGCGTCGAGCATGTCGGCCGCGGCCTGGTCTTCCGGCTTCTCGGTCGCGGGCCGGCAGGGCTGGCAATTGTGAATGGCGCCGAGCGACGCGCCCGCGACGGCCTCGCGCAGCCGGTCGATTGCGGCGCCGTGGCCGAGATTCACATGATGAATGGCACGGAGCAGCATCGCGCGATCGACGATGCCCGGCGCCTGGCCGCCGAGGCTGTAACCGAACAGGGTGAACACGCTCGGCTCGTTGAAGGTCGCGAAGCGCTTCACCCGGTCGCCATAGCGGCGCGCGATCACGCTTGCGTAATCCGCGAACCATTGCGCGCAATCGCGGTTGGCCCAGCCGCCGTCGTCCTGCAAGGCCTGCGGCAGGTCCCAGTGATAAAGGCAAAGCCATGGCTCGATGCCAGCGGCAATCAGCGCATCGATCAGCCGGTCGTAGAAAGCAAGCCCGGCTTCGTTGACGGCGCCGCGTCCCTCCGGCAGCACCCGCGGCCACGCCACCGAAAAGCGGTAGGCGTCGACCCCGAGCTTCTGCATCAGCGCTACGTCTTCGCGGTAGCGGTGATAGTGATCGCAGGCGATGTCGCCGGTATCGCCGCCCGCGATCTTGCCGGGCAGCCGGGAATATGTGTCCCAGATGCTCGGCCCCCTTCCGTCCTCGTTGGCGGCGCCTTCGATCTGATAGCTGGAGGTGGAAACGCCCCAAATGAAGTCGGATGTGAGGCTGGATGTGAAGCGGGACGGCGGTCGATCGGAAGGCGGGCCGGCATTCATGGCGGGAACCTGATCAAGGCATCGCGAGAGAACTTGAGGAAATTGTCAAAACGGCCGCGTCACCCGCGCGCGGTTGCGCCAGATCTGCCGTTCGAGTTCGGCCAAGCGTGAATCGATGCTGACATCCGGGATTGGCGCCGGTGCGGATTTTTCGGTGGACTGGGCGAAGGCCCGCACCAGGTCGGCGCGCGCGATCAGGCCGACGAGTGTGTCGTTTTGGACGACCGGCAAGCGCTTGATGCCGTGCTGCTCCATCAGGCGGCAGGCTTGCGCAATCGATGCGTTCGGCGCAACCGTGACCGGCCCGCGCGTCATGACATCGCCAACTCTTCGCGCACTGAGTTGCGCCGGCTCGCCCGACAACGCGTCCGGCCCAACCATCATCTGCAGCCATGGCGAGCCGTCGACGCCCTTGCCGTCGTCGCGCAACAGGTCGCTCTCGCTGATAATACCGACGACATGGGCGGACGTGTCGACCACGGGCAGGCCGCTGATGTGATTCTCCAGCATCAGCTTGGCCGCGGCGAGAATTGACGTGTCGGGCGTAACCGTAACCACCCGGCGCGTCATGAAGTCTTCAATCCGCAAAGTCTTCAATCCTCAGGTCCGTTCTCCGACATAAGCTAATTTTATCAGCGACTATTTGCCGATGTCCATCCGGCAGCCTACTTGATCCATATCAAGGCAACGTTGTCGGCGAGTCATATTTCTCAAGTAAAGTTATCGAAAATCGCGGAGGCGTACATGAGCGAGACCCAGACTCACACTGAAAAAGCCTTTCCGTTTTCATTCGACACCAGCGAGTTCGCGGCGCTCGGCAAAAAGCGCATGGAAGCGTTCGTCAATGCGCAAACCGAGCTGCTCGACGAGATTCAGGAAGCCAATCGGCATTGGATGGATCGTTTCCAGTCGGAGGCCAACCTCGCTTCCGAATATGCGTCCAATCTGAGCGGCGCGCGCACGATACCGGATGCCATGGCGGTGTCGCGCGACTGGGCGACGCGCTATTTCCAGAGGCTGGCCGAGGACGGCAAGCATTTTGCGGATGACACCCGCAAATTCATGGAAACGGGCGCGCGGCTGTTCGCAAACGGGCCGGCGGCCGCGGCGTAAGCGTTCTTTCTGACGGGATACGCGCAAAATCCTTCTACGCATGTCGATGCCGTAGCCAACCCGCGCGGCGCGCGCATGCCAATACGGGTAGACGCTTCCGTGCGAGCTCGCTAGAAAGGCGCAGCTTCGGTGGCCGCTGGCGTTCGACGCGCCGGGATGGCAGTTGCGCTGCGACTTCCACGCCTTCGAAAGCTGGCCTCGCCGCCGAAGCTTCCAAACTCAGCCTCTCTCCTTCCTCTCCCCGCCGGTCCACCAGCGTTGTTAGAGCATGATCCGGAAAATGCCTGCCCTCGGACTTGATCCGAGGGTGGGTGCCGGTTTTCTAAAAAAAATCAGGCTCCGCCAAAGATCTCGGATCGGCGCCGCGTCCCGCAATTTGTTGGTGTGCTCTCGCCCCGCGATTGCGGCTTCGTCTGTGCAATCGGATTGAGCCAACGGTAACCATTTGACCGCTGCGCGTTTGCTCATGATGTCAAATCGCAGTCATAATTTTCTGGGGAGGAAGCGCGGAGATGCTCGGTGTCAAATTCGAACGTGATCGATCTGCGAAAGGTGTTCGAGAAAAAGCCGCCGCTCGGCGAGCCGCGCAAATGCTTCGCCAGTACCCGCGAGACCATAGAATTGCTGCAGGCATTCTCGCGGATTGAAAGCGCGTTCCTGCGCGGCGCGATCATCAACACGGCGCGCGAGGCCGCTACCATCATCGCACCGACCGAGCCGAAGAGTACGGCCTGAAGCGCTAGCGCTCGAGCCGCGCCACGATTTCCACGTGCGCCGCGTAGCGGAATTGATCGACCGGCGTCACCTCGGCGAGCCGGTAGCCCGCACTGGTCAGCGCTGCCGCATCGCGCGCAAATGTCGCCGGATTGCATGACACCGCGACGATCAGCGGTACGCGGCTTGCCGCAAGTTCGCGCGCCTGCGCCTCGGCACCCTGCCGCGGCGGATCGAACACGACGGCGTCGAAGCTTTTCAGTTCGTCGGCGAGCAGCGGACGGCGGAATAGATCGCGCCGCTCGGTCTCGATCGGTTTGAGGCCCGGTGTCGCCGCGGCACGCTTGAGCGCGGCGAGTGCTGATTCGTCGTCATCGACGGCGAGCACGCGCGCGCGTTCGGCAAGCCGCAATGCGAACGGGCCGATGCCGGCAAACAGGTCGGCGATTTTGGTCGCGCCTTCGCAAGCCGCGAGCGTGAGCCGCGCCAGCGCGGCTTCGCCTGCGGCAGTCGCCTGAAGGAAGGCGGCCGGCGGCAAATGCACGATCGTCCTGCCGACGCGCAGGGTCGGCGGCCGCGAAAGCGCGACCAATTCGCCATGGCGGGTGAGGCGGGCGAGATCGTGCTCGGCGGCGACGCCCGCCAGCGCCGTCATCAGCGCGGGCTTGAGCGGCCCTGAGCCTCGCACATCCACGTCGAGGCCGGCGTCGCTTGCAGTCACCGCAATGTCGAGCGGCTTTTTGGCCGGGCCGAGCGTTTCGGCCAGCGCCCACGCGGCCTTCACCGCACCGTTCAAGCTCGGCGCCAGCACCGGGCAGCGGTCGATGGCCACAATGCGGTGCGTGCGCGCGGCGGCGAAGCCGACTTCGAGCACGTCTTTGCTGCCGCTGCGCGCATGAAACACCGCGCGCCGGCGGCCTTCGCCGTGGGCGTCGACGAGTTCGCCGACCGGCGCATCGAGACCCGCCTGCCGCAACGCCTCGACCACCAGGCCGCGCTTCCATGCGCGGTAATGCGCCTCGTCCCAATGCTGCACGGCGCAGCCGCCGCACACACCGAAATGCGGACAGATCGGCGCGATGCGCGCGGAGCTTTCGTTTTCGACATTGAGAAGCCGGCGGCGGTCGGGATGGCCGGGGACCTCTTCGACCTCGACTGTCTCGCCCGGCAGGGTGCCCGGCACGTAGATGGCGCCTTCCGGGCCCTGCGCGACGCCGTCGCCGCGGTGACCGATGCCGACGATTTCAAGCCGCTCAATCACGCTCCGCCTCGATGAGAAATTCGCGGTTGCCGTCGCCGCCCCGGATGGGCGAGGGGATCACGCCGCCGACGCGCCAGCCTTCGGCAGCAAAGAATGCCGCGATATCGTCGCAGACCGCTTGATGCACCGCCGGGTCGCGCACGATGCCTTTTTTGATTGCGGCCCGCGCGGCCTCGAATTGCGGCTTGATCAGCGCGACGATGGTGGCGCGCGCGCACAAGAGCTTGCCGATCGCCGGCAGCACCAGTTTCAGCGAGATGAAACTCACGTCCACCGCGGCAAAATCCGGCGGCTCGGCAAGCCGCGCCGGATCGAGCGTGCGAATGTCGGTTTGCTCCATCGATACGATCTCGCTGCGCGCGGCAACGCGCGGATGAAGCTGGCCGGTCCCGACATCGACGGCATAGATGCGCCGCGCGCCGCGTACCGCCAGCACCTCGGAAAATCCTCCGGTCGAAGCGCCGACATCGAGACAGATACGGCCGGCCACATCGAGATGGAAGTGATCGAGCGCCGCCGCAAGCTTGATCCCGCCGCGCGAGACATAAGGGTGCTCGGGCTTCGCCTCGATCTCGGCCGTCGTGGAAATCGCGTCCGAGGCTTTGCGGATCGGAACGCCGTCGGCGGTCACCAAGCCGGCGGTGATCGCGGCCTGCGCCCGCGCGCGGCTTTCATAAAAACCGCGCGCCACCAAAAGGCGGTCGGCGCGTTCTTTCGTGATCATTTGCTATCCTCCCCCGAGGTGGCGGGGAAGGGGCCCGCGAAGCGCGGTGAGGGCCTGCACGTCGCCTCGCGGCTCGCCCCCTCCACCTCGCGTCACGGCGGAGTCAGAGGCAGGGCATTTACCTTGCCAGCTTCACCACGTCGCCGCGAAGGTTCTGACCGAGCGCTTCGAACGCCTTGGCGACGATGCCCTTGGTGTCGAGCGCGGCCTTGGCATACATCGCGTTCGGCGAGTCCTGATCGATGAAGGTGTCGGGCAGCACCATCTGCCGAATTTTGATGCCGCGGTCGAGCACGCCTTGTTCGGCGAGCGATTGCAGCACGAACGAGCCGAAGCCGCCGACCGAGCCTTCTTCGATGGTCAGCAGCACTTCGTGTTCGCGCGCGAGCCGCAGCAGCAGATCGACGTCGAGCGGCTTGGCGAAGCGTGCATCGGCGACCGTGGTCGAGAGCCCATGTGCGTTCAGCTCGTCGGCCGCCTTGAGGCATTCGCCGAGCCGCGTGCCATAGGAGAAGATCGCGATCTTGGTGCCTTCGCGCACGATGCGGCCCTTGCCGATCTCGAGCGGCTTGCCTTCCTCCGGCAGCGGCACGCCGCGGCCTTCGCCGCGCGGATAGCGCAGCGCCGAGGGCCGGTCGTCGATGGCGACCGCGGTCGCCACCATGTGCACCAGTTCGGCCTCGTCGGATGGCGCCATCAGCACGAAGTTCGGCAGACAGCCGAGATAGGCCACATCGAACGAGCCGGCATGGGTCGGGCCGTCGGCGCCGACGAGGCCGGCGCGGTCCATGGCGAAACGCACCGGCAGCTTCTGGATCGCGACGTCATGCACGACCTGATCGTAGGCGCGTTGCAGGAAGGTCGAGTAGATGGTGGCGAACGGCTTGAAGCCTTCGGTCGCGAGCCCCGCGGCGAACGTCACGCCGTGCTGCTCGGCGATGCCGACATCGAAAGTGCGCTCGGGAAATTCCTTCTGGAACTGGTCGACGCCGGTGCCCGATGGCATCGCCGCGGTGATGGCGACGATCTTCGGATCCTTGCGCGCTTCCTTGATCAGGCTTTCGCCGTAAACCTTCTGATACGCCGGCGCTCCGGCTTTCGCCTTGACTTGCGCGCCGGTCGCCACGTCGAACTTGACCACGCCGTGATATTTGTCGGCGGATTTTTCCGCCGGCTCGTAGCCCTTGCCCTTCTGCGTCACGACATGGACCAGGAACGGGCCGTTGCCGGCGTCGCGCACGTTTTTCAGCACCGGCAGCAGGTGGTCGATATTGTGACCGTCGATCGGGCCGACATAGAAGAAGCCGAGCTCGTCGAACAGCGTGCCGCCGGTGACGAGGCCGCGCGCATATTCCTCGATCGCGATCGCGCGCTTCTCGAGCATGCGGCTCGGCAGGCGCTTGGCGATCTGCCGCATCCAGTGGCGCAAGCCGCGATAGGCCGGGCCGGACACGCGGCGCGCCAGATAGGCCGACAGCGCGCCGACCGGCGGCGCGATCGACATGTCGTTATCGTTGAGCACGACGATCAAGCGCGAGTTCATCGCGCCGGCATTGTTCATCGCCTCATAGGCCATGCCGGCCGACATCGCGCCGTCGCCGATCACGGCGATGACGTTGTTCTTCTTGCCGTCGAGATCGCGGGCCACCGCCATGCCCAGCCCGGCGGAAATCGAGGTCGAGGAATGTGCGGCACCGAACGGATCGTATTCGCTCTCGGCGCGCTTGGTGAAACCCGACAGCCCGCCGCCCTGGCGGAGCGTGCGGATGCGATCGCGGCGGCCGGTGAGGATCTTGTGCGGATAGGCCTGGTGACCGACGTCCCAGATGAGCCGATCACTCGGCGTATCGAAGACATAATGCAGCGCCACCGTCAGCTCGATAACACCTAAACCTGCGCCGAGGTGACCGCCGGTGACCGCGACAGCGTCGATCGTCTCCCGCCGCAACTCGTCGGCAAGCTGGCGGAGTTGGCCCTCCTCGAGCTTGCGTAGGTCGCTAGGCGTGTTGACCAGATCCAGCAACGGGGTCTTGGACTGAACGGTCACGCGAATACTCCTTCTTATTAGCCTCGTTGGCGCGGCGGCCTAATCGGCGAATAGTGGGATCGGACCAGCTGGCTTGACCCACGCTTGCGCATAAACCGCGAATTCTTACACCACTTTGGGGCTTAAGCGCAATTTGGCCGCTTTGCTGCCCGGAACCTGCCGAGAGACTCCCACGTTGGGAGAATGCCGCGTATGCTGAAGGCGCGGCGCATTTTGCCACGACCGGATGGGCATTAACTATGGTCTTTCGGTCCTTCGGGCGGAACTTCAGTAGAAATCGGCGCCGTGTGGCGGGAATACGACACTGAACCAAAAATTTGAATCCCCGTGGCGCTGGAAGCTTACCGCAAAAAGCGAAAGTTCGGTGTGACACCTGAGCCGCGCGGGCGCAAGGGGCCCGCGGGCGGCTACCGCTATGTCATTCAGAAGCACGCTGCAAGACGGCTGCATTACGACCTGCGGTTGGAGCTCGACGGCGTCATGAAGAGCTGGGCGGTGACGCGCGGCCCGAGCCTCGATCCCGACGAGAAGCGGCTCGCGGTGCAGGTCGAGGATCATCCGGTCGAATACAACGCCTTCGAGGGCACGATCCCGGAAGGCGAATATGGCGGCGGCACCGTGATGATCTGGGATCGCGGCACCTGGTCGCCGGAAGGCGATCCGCACAAGGCGCTTGCCAAAGGCCATCTCGTCTTCGATCTCGACGGCGAGAAGCTGCACGGCCGCTGGCATCTGGTGCGCATGCGCGCGCGGCAAGGCGACCGACACGACAATTGGCTGCTGATCAAAGGCAAGGACGAAGCAGCGCGCGGAGCGCGCGACCGCGACATTCTGGAAGAGAAATCGCGCTCGGTCGTCAGCGGCCGCACCATCGAAGAGATCGCCGGCGGCAAGGGCAAGAAGCGCGTGTGGCACTCCAATCGCGCGAACGGCGGCAACGCCGAAGACGAAGCTGAAGATAAGACGAGCTTCAAACAGAAGATCCGGCGGATCGCCGCGGGTACGCAGAGGCGCTCGCGCGCCAAAGCAAAAACGCCGGCGCGCGCTGCAGAAGCCAAAGTGAAGACGGACGCCAAGAGCAAACCAAACAAAAAAGCCAAGACGGCGCGTTCCGCCAAAGGCAAGCCGCCGCCGGGCTTTGTTCCGGTCGCGCTCGCGACGCTCTACGACCGCGCGCCGAGCGGACCGGATTGGCTGCACGAGATCAAGTTCGACGGCTACCGCATCGAGGCGCGGCTCGATGGCGGCAATGTGCAATTGCTGACGCGCAAGCAGCAGAATTGGACGCACCGCTTTCCGCCGGTCGCAGACGCGGTCGCCGCGCTACCGGTCGAGACCGCCTTGCTCGACGGCGAAATCGTGGTCGAGGACGAGCACGGCATCAGCAATTTTTCGTTGCTGCAGACCGATCTGAAAGACGGGCGCACCGACCGCTTCGTCTATTATGCGTTCGATCTGTTGTATCTCGACGGCCGCGATCTCACCGGCGAGCCGCTGGTCCAACGCAAAGCCGCGCTCGCCAAGCTACTCGAAGGCCGGCCTGAAGATGATATGCACGACATCATCCGCTACACCGGCGACTTCGACGAAGCCGGTCCGGTCATTCTGCGCCACGCCTGCGAGATGGGGCTCGAGGGCATCGTCTCGAAGCGGCGCAGCGCGCCGTACCGCTCGGGCCGCACCGACAATTTCATCAAGACCAAATGCCGCGGCGAGCAGGAATTCATCGTCGCCGGCTACGTGCCGGCGACCGCGCTGCCGCGCGCGATCGGCGCGCTGATCGTCGCGGTGCATGAGAATGGCGAACTTCGCTACGCGGGCCGCGTCGGCACCGGCTACACCCAGAAAATGGCGCACGATTTGTTCAGGCGCCTGTCACCATTGCGTATCGACAAGCGGCCGGTGGAATTGCCGGCGGACGAGAAGCGCAAGGATGTCGTGTGGGTCGAGCCCAAGCTCGTGATCGAGGCCGAATTCGCCGGCATCACTCATGGCGGCGTACTCCGGCAGGCGTCGTTCAAGGGCATCCGCGAGGACAAGCCGGCGAAGGAAGTGGTGCGTGAAGTGCCGGCGCCGCGCCCGGCAGAGGCTGCGCCAGGTGAGGCGGCGCAAGCTGCGCAAAGCGCTGTCCGCGTCGCGAGTGCGCGCGCTGCGTCAAACACGGCCAACAAAAAGAGTGCGCGCACGCCGTCCGGCACGAGCAACAAAAAGAGCGCGGCCGGCGCCGGCGGAGGTGCGGTTCGTCTCACCCATCCCGACCGCGTCTATTGGCCGGACGTCGGCGTTACCAAGAAGGATCTCGCGGAGTATTACGTTTCGGTCTGGGATTGGATCAAGCCGCACATTCTCAATCGTGCGCTGTCGCTCGTTCGCGCGCCTGAAGGCGTCGGCGGCGAGACATTCTTTCAGAAGCACATCGCCGCCAACGTGAAGACGTCGCGGTTGCGCCGTGCCGTGCCCGGCAAGGATCACGACGTGATCGCAGTCGAAACCGTCGACGATCTGGTCGAGGTGGTGCAATCGGGCGGGCTCGAAATTCATCTGCGCGGCTCGCGGCTCGACAGCCTGGAAACCTGCGACCGCATCGTGTTCGATCTCGATCCCGGCGAGGGCGTCGCCTGGCCGCAGATCGTCGCCGCCGCGCGCGAGATCCGCGACCGCCTTGCGGGCGAAAAGCTCGAAAGCTTCGTCAAGCTCTCGGGCGGCAAGGGCATCCACGTGGTGGTGCCGGTCGACGACGTCGATTGGGATACCGCCAAGAGCTTTTCCGGCCGCATCGCCGCGCGCATGGCCGCGGACAGTCCGAAGCTTTATCTCGCCAAAATGACCAAGGCGCTGCGCGGCGGCCATATCTTCATCGACTATTTCCGCAACTCGCGCGAAGCGACCTCGATCGCGCCCTACTCGACACGCGCGCGCCCCGGCGCGCCGGTGTCGGCGCCGGTCACCTGGGAGCGGCTCTCCCGCACCGGCGGCGGCAACGACTTTTCCGTGCTCGATCTGAAAAAGCGCCTCAAGGACGACGCCTGGGCCGAGATCGGCAAGGTGCGGCAGAAGCTGCCGAGCTTGGAAAAACGTTCGCGCTAACTGGCATGTTTGACCGCGCGCTTGACACGAACAGCGTTCGCATCGCTAGCTTTGCGGAAAGGCGAGGGGGCTAACCATGATCCGAACGGTCTTTGCGTTGTTCTGTTTGCTGGCGCTGGCGGTTGCGGCGCGCGCCGACACGCTGATGCTGGCGCCGAAATACGATGTCGCCGGCACCAATCCGAACGGCTCGAAATATGCCGGCACCGCGACCATTGAGGTCATTTCCGACACGACCTTTGCGATCCGCTGGGAAATCGGCAGTTCGGTGTTCAAAGGCTTCGGCATGCGCATGAACAACTCGCTCGCCGCGACTTATATGATCGGCGGCGATCCGGGATTGATCATCTACAAGGTCGACGACAGCGGCGTGCTGAGCGGGCTCTGGTCGGTGCGCGGCCATGACGGCAGCGGCACGGAACGGCTGACGCCGCAGAAGTAACGTCCGCGCCGGTGCTTTTTGTCGGTGGCCCGGAGCGGTTATTGCCGGGCTTGGCCCGGCAATCCACGTGACGTAAGCACCGAAGTGACACGTTACGAACAGCGCTTGAGTCCGTGCTGCCGGTGTCACCCTGCAAGCTTGAAGCGCTCGATCTTCGGCTCGAACCGGGCGCGGAAAATCTCGGCGTCGAGCGGGTCTTCAAAGCAATAGCGCACGAACGCCGCATAATCGTCTTCAACATACATGTCGAACTTGCCGACATGGGCGAGCAGAAAATCCAGAATCGCGCTGTCGTCGGTCAATTGCCGCCGCGGCAGCACCACCTGATACGGGCACTCTTCATCAAGCTTACGCAGCCAAGCACTTCGTTTGTCCGCTTTCACGATTGCCTCCTTGACTCGGACAGAGGATTGTTCTCTTTTTGTTCTCAAAAGTCAAGACCCTGTTCCGCGTCCATGCCGGATTTTTCCACGTCGAACAGGTTCGCATCGGGGCAAGTCCAAGTGCGGCAAGTCCAAGCGTGACGCGTCGAAGTGTGACGAGTTGAGGTCCGAGGCTTGCGATGGCGATCGAAACGCTCGGCGAAGCCTGTTCGCAAGGTTGGCGCGTCACTGTCCGTTGCGCCTATGGCCGCTCCGAGGGGCCGCGCTCGCAGTCGAGTCGCGAATGCAATTACCGCAAAGAGCTCGACATGGAGACGCTGGTCTGGACGCGGGGCCGGGCGTTTCCGCTCTCGCGGCTGGAAAGCCGCCTGCGCTGCCCGCGCTGCGGATCGCGCTATGTGGTGGTGCTTTACGAGCCGCCGCGCCGTGCCGCCGTGCGTTAACGTCGCTGGCAGTTCGCAGGATGGTTTGATTGCGAAAGCCATCATGCAGCGCCGCGATTCGCTCGACCCGCCTCCGTCGCCGGTCGGAAAAAGTCCCTGAACAAGAGACGGTGGCTTGACAAACCGTCACCGATCATGTTACGAACGCTCACCCTGCCCAGAGAGGGCGCCTTTCGCGAGGGCACTTTCGAAGGACGGAGCAGGGGCGGTGCCCGCGCGCGGAACGATGCACTCCGCTCCCGGGCGGACCCGGGCATTTGATGGCGCTAGGTTCCTCCTGATGGACACTGATTGATTTTCATTCGATATTTCGCTCGTTATTTGTTGACAGCGATTGCTCGACTGTTCCACTCTTGCCTCGTCAGTGCTACCTATCTGAGGTCAAGGTAGCTGAACGAAGGAGGGAGCCAATTCCCCGTGTTCGCCTGACCAAGTCGACGATCGATAATCTGCCCGTCCTCGAAAAAGATACGGTTTACTGGGACGCCGGCTTGCCCGGCTTCGGCGTGAAGGTGACGCCAAAAGGCCGCAAGGTCTTTCTGGTGATGTATCGACTTGCGGGCGCCGGCTCACGGCTGCGCAAATATACGATTGGGCCGTATGGACGCGTCACCCTGCCGATGGCCAAGGCCCAGGCGCAAAAGATCTTTGCGGCTCGGCTCGATGGCCGCGATCCGGCAGAGGAGAAGAAGCAGTCGCGCCGCCGCTTGGTCGTCGATCGGGTCGATGACCTGGTGGAGACCTTCATTCGCGAACACGTCGCGAAGATCGGGACCAGTCGCCGAATCACGAGTCTCTTGCGACGGGACGTTATTCCCTACTGGGGCGCCAAGAGCATCCATGAGATCAAGAAGCGGGACGTGAGCGATCTCATAAGCTTGATCGCGCAGCGCAACGCCCATGCCAGCCACAGGCTACTCAAGACATTAAAGACGTTCTTTCGGTGGTGCGTCGGCCGGGCGGTCATCGACTTCTCGCCGGCGGAGGGAATTTCGTCACCGTATAGGGAAGTCAGTCGGGATCGCGTCCTGACTGATCAGGAGCTCGCAGCCGTTATTCTCGCGGCCCGGCGAATGCCACCGCCGTACGGTAGGATCGTGGAATTCCTGGCGCTGACAGGTCAGAGGCGGGAAGAGGTCGCTCAGCTCAAATGGGAGGAGATCGATGAGAAGGCGCGGACATGGACCATTCCCGGCTCGCGAACGAAGAACAAGAGGGCCCATATCGTTCATTTATCAGAACCGGCCTGGAAGGTAATCCAAGCGTGCTCGGGCGAGCCATACGTCTTTGGCACCGCAAGGGGAAATCGGTTTCAACGCTTCGGAAGAGAAAAGCGCGCCATCGACAAGCTGTGCGGGGTCACTGGTTGGCGACTGCATGATTTGCGACGCACGATTGTTTCGGGAATGGCGCGATTGGGCATTCCCCCGCATGTCGCCGACAAGATCCTCAACCATCAAGCAGGCACGATTTCTGGAGTGGCGGCCGTTTATCAGAGGCACGACTTTCTGGCTGAGCGCAAGGAAGCGCTGGATCGTTGGGGCGGGCACGTCGGTGAAATAGTCCAAGCCGAAGTTCGAGCAGCTGACTCTTAATCAGCGGGTCCAAGGTTCGAGTCCTTGTGCGCCCACCAAATCAATCAAAGGGTTAGGCCAAGATCGAGCGCCGGCCGGGAAATCGGGGGCACCATCTGGGGCACCACGCTAGGCGGGCAGGGGCAGGCCAAGGGCAAGCTTTGCCAGGAGGCCCTCATGCACCTAGCCCTCGCCCGCAGCTGGCGTGCCTGCGGCCACGGCACCGGCCCTCGCTTAACGTGTCTCGCGCCGACAACGTCAGCTCATCCCGCGATCTCATCCGGCCCCGGTGACAACTTGGAATGACTTCGCCAAGACCAAAACTCATGTGCTGGCAGCTACGACGGCCTCCTGCGCATTCGGAAGATTCCTGGACGACCTCGTTGTCTGAGAGGCATTCAACTCGCTTTCGTAAACTCAAGAGCAAATCGCCGCGCTGATTTTCTTCCTGCGTGTAAGCTGGCGTGCGGGTACTTTTTTTCGACAATATCTCGGATTTCCGCCGCGTTTACATCGCTAATTCGACATCCCAGATATATGCCTGTGATCTCTTCGGGGTACAACGGGAGGTCTTCCGTCTTCTTGGTTTGGTCTGTACCTCCAGCGATCCTCCATTCTTTCTCGTAAGCCCAGTCCGCAGCTTTGACGAAAATAGAGTTTTCTAAGATTTCCGCCTCTCCAATTTCTCCTTCGCCGGACATCAGCCTAACCAATCGCTCTTCATCGACGAGCAAGGGCATCCTGTCCATATACTTGACCGGTCGGGCAGCCCCCCACGCACTGTCCAGTTTCTCATTGCACGATAGCTCCAATACCACGCCTGTATGGTTCTGACTGTAGTGAGCCCACATCAAGATGTTATCGAACACCTCCGAGAAACAGAGCAATTTAAAATTCGCAACCACGGCCCGGATCTCTTCGTGCGTCTGAGGAAGCCGCGCTTCTTGTCCCCTCATTCCTTCATAAATTCCAGGCGTAAGCGTTTTGCGCAATTCCACTTCGCTGATTTTCCCCGGCATCCGCTCGCGCATGAATGTAAGCAACTCACCAAGCGCATTCCCGGCAACAATCGGCACACGTCCAGAATATCCATCTAGAATGATCTGCATCGCTCTTTCCGCAACTTTGTCGCGGTCGTATTCGGTATGCAAGTCGAATTGAGTGTCAAACGGGTCGTTGAAAAGACTTGGATGCGACCAGCGTAGCGTGCCATTTTGTAGCACTGTCTTCGCCGTCTCGGCCGTCATGTATTTGTAGAAGTGCTTGCGGTCGTGCGACCAGTGTTTGGGCCGCATACGGTTTCTCACCTCTTCAAACTGTTAAACACCGCGTATCGCGGGAAAATCTTTAATGCTCTACCTATTAAATCGTCAAAGCAACCGATCTTGGCCCGCTTCTTCGCGCCCCGCCTTTTTTGAAGCCTTCCGTAAATCCAAAAGGTACTTGCGGCCGCCGATTATCGAGGATTAGTGCGGCTGTGAGGAGTTGAAGCCGGGGCCACCTTCACGCCGCCTGTCTCAAAGAGGCCCGCTGAGGCAGCTTTCCGCAGCGGATGGGTTGCGCTTGAAACGACGTTGATGACGCCAAACCGGCCATCAAGCGTGGAAGCTATCTCGGTTCTTCGCTTCCGTCGTGCTTCCTGATCTCAGGCTTGTCGTACAAGACCACGTTCAAAAGCGAGTTACGGATTTCCAGTTTTCCGTTGTATTCGATGTATCCCAACTTGCGAAATTTATTCATGAAAAAGCTCACGCGTGATCGGGTCGTGCCAATCATCTCCGCGAGGGTTTCCTGACTAAACTTCCCAATGATCGGCTCAACCGTGGCTTCTTTGCCGAAATTCGCCAGAAGCAGAAGGGTCCGCGCCAGCCGTTTCTCGCTTGAATTGAATAACTGATCGATGAGGTCCTCTTCAATTCGACTGTTCCGACTCAACAGATCCGCCATGAACAATTGAGAAAATTCCGGTTCATCATGCAACGTGGCAATCATTGCTGCTTTAGTGATGCGCGTAATCAGGCATTGATCGATCGCCGTAGCCGTTGTGACACGCAGCGGGTGACCGTTCAGACATCCTTCGCCAAAAAAATGGTCAGGTTCCAGAACACCTACGACAGCTTCCTTGCCCCGCTCGGAAACGACGGTGAGCTTGATCTTGCCCTTCTGGATGTAAAAAACCGCGTCCGCCTCGCCACCCTGCGAAAAAACAACTTGGTCCTTCTGATACTCGGTTATGGTTTTCCCATCGCCCACTTTGGCGAGAAATGTTTTCGGCTCGAATGCGGCCTTCCTACTCTTCTTCACGAAGAAGTCCTCTTCCCCGGACGAAGCCAGGATCATGTCAGGCAATCGGGGATCAACTCGGGCAATCATACAGCGATTCCGACGCCCAAAATAAATATCCTGGCCGGCGTCACGCTGACGCACTTTACCTTGTGCGCGCTGCCGTAATGTTTTCAACAACTTAGAAAAGCCGTCACACACCGCGAGCGCCTTATTCACGCTGACGTGAACTGTGCGCCTCCCCATCGCCGATACTTCTAGAATTGAGCTGGTTGCGCGGACTGTCGTGAATCTGCGGCTGCGACCTTGTCACGCCTCGCTTATCGGCGGCGACCCCCGCGGCCGCTCCGGCAGCTTGGTGAAGTTTACCGCCATCCGCCGCGCCTCGTCGCGCGATAGCCTGTCTGGTGATCGAGCGCTGGTCTCGGCTGGTCGTGAAAAAAATAGCCGAGCGCCTGGTCGATCGCGTCGCGGACACATGAACTACTCCGCGTGCCCCTCGATCATCCAAGCCAAGCGTTGTTGCCGGGATAGTATCATTCGTCGGCGAAGTGCACGTTTTTCAGAAAAGAGCGGAGGTAGCGGAGCCGAAGCTTCCCGATTGATCTCTCTTCGCCGTGGTCGAAGCCAACCCGCATCGCGTTCAGCTCCAAACGTCGTCTAGTCGCGGATTCAAGCGTTGGTGGTGATGATGTTACTGATCCGCATACCGCTTGGCCGCCGCCAGGTCCCGGCGCAGTTCCTCTGCCGTTCGGCGCGGACCGTAGCCGGGGGTGTCGCGCTGGATACGCCACCCCTCTCTCAGCGGGCCTGCGTCTACCGTATCGAAGCCGAACTGGTCGAGCAAATGCGTCACTCTGGCTTTGGCATCTTTGTCATCACCGGCGATGACCAGCGCGCGGCGATTCTTTGCGCCGGCTGGCTGTCCGTCAGTAGTAAGGGCAGCGGCATAAATATGGTTGAAGGCCTTGACGACCTTCGAGGTTGGCAGGTGGGCCTGCAACAGTTCCGACGTGGTGGTCGAACTCGTTGTCGAGCTCGGGGATGTGGCCGTCACGCTCAGGGTAGTAATTGTCGGTGTCGATCACGATTTTGCCCGTCAGGGGCTCGACCGGAACCTTCCGGTAGTTCTTTAGCGGCACCGAAACGACGACAATGTCTCCAGCCTTTGCTGCCTCGACGGCGGTCGCCGCGTGGGCTTTTGGACCGAGCTCTGCGATGAGCGCAGACAACGTCTCCGGTCCGCGTGAATTGCTGATCACTACATTGTAGCCGTTTTCCACCGCGAGTCGTGCGATCTGGCTGCCAATGTGTCCGGCGCCGATGATTCCGATGGTCGTCATAGCTCCATCTCCTCTGCCCTGCTCTCCAACTTTGCCCCACTCATAAGTTTAAACGTTATCAGATCGACGAGGCGACGCGAATCGAGACCTATCTCGGTCGGTCCGGCGGGTAACAATCCGTGCTCCGGCGCTGCCGTCCCTCCAGCCGATCACTTTTCTGGAATTCGTTTTCGATCGTCATCGTGACCTCATCGCCGAGATGATTGAGAACAGACGCCGCAAGAAAGCACTCGGGCATACCCCCGTCCGGCAACAGCCCGCTGGACTCGGCGTGGGGTGCACGGCAAGAGCGCCAAACCTCGCAGAGCTTTGCCATCGTCTCTTCGAACGTCATGATGATTTGCTAGGACTGACCTTCTAATTGCGGCAGGGTACTAGCCGGCGCGAAGCTGTGCCCGTTTTTGTTGGGATCGATCACGTCGTACCGCGCGCAGCAGATCCTGCGGCGCTCGAGCGATTTTGCCTCGATGTAGGCGCTGGTCGACATCGTGCCAGCGCCAACCTCGATCACCTGTGCCTACGGGTTGAGCCGTTCGTCGCGGCGGCGTTAGCAAAACATCTTGCCGGGCAAGGCACCACCTGCGGTCCGGAGATGCGACGCGAGGGTGCCGAAGGCAAGGGCCCGTCGATCTACTCGCAAGATCCGGAAGGCAACGGTGTCGAACTCAAGGGACCGGCCACCAGTGGTAGCAGTCCCGTGTGACCCTGCCGAGGCGAAGGCCTTGCTCCCGCTTTGACCGACGGCGAAGGACCGATCCTGTTCGAGTCGCTGGCGATCATCGAATATCTTGACGAGACGCATCCCAATCCGCCGCTGCTGCCGCGCGACGCCCGGGGCCGCGCGCGTGTGCGGGGACTCGCACAAATCGTCGCCTGCGATTCGCACCCGCTGATCGTGCCGCGCGTGCGCGAATATCTGGAACACGAATTCAAGCTCGATGAGCCGACCCGCATCAAATGGTGCCAGCATTGGCACACGGCCGCGCTCATCGCACTCGAAGCGCACCTGAAAGACGCCGCCACCGGCCGCTATTGCCACGGCGACGCGATCACGCTCGCCGACATCTGCCTCGCGAGCCAGGCGGCAGGAGCAAAATTCTTCTCGGTTGACACCGCGCCGTTTTCGAATTTCACCCGGATCGCTAATTCGCTTTCCACGATCGACGCTTTCGCCCGCGCGCACCCGCTGAAGCAGCCGGGTGCGCCGGCGAGTTGATCTAAGTTGATTGCGGGGTGGCGCAAACGCAAGATTGGCCTGTTAATCATCGAGTCCTTGTGCGCTCACCTCACCAATGAAAACAATTTGTTAGCAGGAAAACCGCTGGGGTAACAGTTCGCCGGGCCGCCGTAGTTGTCTAGATGCCGGCGTCGAGCTTGCCCTTCTTTGGTCAAGTGCCGCAAAACGTTTGATGCACGATTTGATCGGACCGCGGCGGATCGACGTAGCGGCCGAAAACCGGTTGATCCTCGTAAGGCATGGAGAGGACTGTCAGCAGACTCTCGAAGGGCTGGAAATCCCCAACGTTCACGGCTGCGGAGATCGCCTCCTCCACCAGATGATTGCGTGGGATGAAAGCAGGGTTGGCCGCGCGCATCGCCGCCCGGCGTTCGTTCGCTTCTCCACCCTCCTCTGTAAGCCGATGGCGCCATCTCACCGCCCAATCGTCGAAGGAGCTCGGATCGGTAAACAAGCTGCGCACATCCGCGTCGCCGTCGGGGCTGGCAGCGGCGTCGCACAGCCGGCGGAAGAGCAAGGTGAAATCGGCGCCGTTGCGGGCCATGCGCTCGAGGAGGTCTTGTGCCAGGGACAGATCGTCCGGCCGCGGTCGGAACAGGCCGAGCTTGCGGCTGAGGCCCGCGGCATAGGCCGTCTCGAAGCCGGTGGCGAACGCGTCGATTGCCTCTTGCGCCTCTTTGACGGCAGCGTCCTTGTCCTCTGCAAGCAGCGGCAAGAGCGTCTCCGCCAGACGGGCGAGGTTCCATTGGGCGATGCGTGGCTGGTTGCCGTAAGCGTAGCGCCCCATGTTATCGATGGAGCTGTAGACCGTCTCTGGGTGATAGACGTCCATGAAGGCGCAGGGACCGTAGTCAATGGTCTCGCCCGCTATCGACATGTTGTCGGTGTTCATGACGCCATGAATGAAGCCGACGAGCTGCCACTTCGCTATAAGCGCTGCCTGGCGCGAGATCACTAAGTCGAGGAGGGTGCGGTACCGGTTCGCGGCGTCAACCGCCTCTGGGTAATGCCGCGCGATGACGTGATCAGCGAGGCGCCGGATCGCATCCAAATCCCCGCGCGCCGCGAAGAACTGGAAGGTGCCGACACGGATGTGGCTCGACGCGACGCGGGTCAGTACCGCGCCGGGCAAAGGCGTCTCGCGCCAAACCGGCTCGCCGGTCGTCACAGCGGCGAGCGCTCGGGTCGTCGGAATCCCGAGCGCCGCCATCGCCTCGCTGACGATGTATTCGCGCAGGACGGGCCCGAGCGCCGCGCGTCCGTCGCCCCGCCGGGAAAACGGCGTTGGGCCAGACCCCTTGAGCTGGATGTCGCGGCGCACGCCGTCGCGATCGATCACCTCGCCGAGAAGAATGGCACGTCCGTCACCGAGTTGAGGTACGAAAGTCCCGAACTGGTGGCCGGCATAAGCCATGGCGAGCGGCTCGCCTCTCTTGGGCACCCGGTTGCCCGCGAGAATCTCCACACCCTCCGGGGCGGCAAGCTTTCCCGGATCGAGCCTGAGATGCCAGGCGAGTTTCTTGTTCAGCCGAACTAGACGGGGCGCGGCGACGGGAGTGGGCGGAAGCCGCGCAAAGAATCGGTCCGGCAGCCGGGCGTAGCTGTTGTCGAATGCAAAGAAATCGACTGCCTCGATTTGTGCCGTCATGTCAGTTCCAGCGCGCGGCGTTTGAGATCGGCAAGATCGACAACATCGAGAGCCGCCTCGTGCGTCGATTGGAGGGTGATGGGAGGCCCGCCGATTGATGGCTGCAAACGGTCGAATTCGGGCCATCTCCGGACTCTCCCAAGTAGAAAATGGATTGACCGTATGCCGCGCATCTTGCCGTCCGGGACAGGCATGCTACCACCATCATCGATCCAAGAAACCAGTGGCCTTCGCGGACTTGGTCGAGCCTGCATCCCCACTCGCCGTGGACGCTATCGTGCAGGAGCTCGAGGAAGGAGTGGACTACGCGCCCAAAAGGCCCCCTTCTGCGGGGCGGGATCTGTTATCCGTTCAGCTTCACCATCCCTCATCTGAACCTCAAGTTGTCACGGCTCAGCTGGTCGACGGACCGGCAGCCCATCAGCTTCATGTCGCGTTCGATTTCAGCTCGGAGATTTTCAAGCGCCCTTTCCACGCCGGCCTGACCCGCGGCCGCCAAAGCATACAGATAAAGTCTCCCTCCCGAACACGCCTTCGCGCCCACGGAAAGGGCCTTCAAGACGTGGGTGCCACGGGTGATGCCGCCGTCACAAATTACATCTATTCTGTCGCCGACAGCATCGACAATTTCGGCGAGCTGGTCAAAGGGGCTCCTCGAGCCGTCCAGCTGACGCCCGCCATGATTGGACACCATGATGGCGGTCGCGCCGATGTCCACGGCACGCTTTGCGTCCGCGGTGCTCATGATGCCCTTGAGACAGAACTGCTTTCCCCATTTCTTGCGGACATCCGCGGCGTCCTGCCAGTTCATTGATTGGTCGAGCATCGTGCTGAAATAGTCGCCGACAGATACCGAGATGTTCGAACCCTCTTTCACGTAGTCCTTCAGTTGGGGCAGCTCGAACTTCTCATGCATGAAATAGTTGGCCGCCCACCTCGGGTGCATGGCGAAGCTGAGGAGGCCATTGAGCGTCAAGCGCGGGGGCGAGGTAAAGCCGGTCCGCAAGTCACGTTCCCGGTTTCCGCCCGTGATCGTATCGACGGTCAGCGCCAGCACGTCGAAATTTGCGGCGATGCACCGCTCGATCATGCTGTTGGTAAGGCCTCTGTCCTTGTGGAAGTACAATTGGAAGAGTTTCGGCGTGCTGATCGTCGAGCCGATCTCCTCGATGCTTATCGTCCCCAGGGACGAAATGCCGAACATGGTGCCGAACTTCTCGGCAGCCTTGGCGACCGCCCTTTCACCGTCGTGATGGAACAGCCGCTGTAGCGCAGTCGGTGCGCAGAACAGGGGCATGTCGATTTTCTGCCCCATGACGGTCACCGACATGTCAATGCTTTCGACACCCGCAAGCACGTTGGGCACCAGATCGCACCGCTCGTAGGCTTCGGTATTTCTCCGATACGTGACCTCATCGTCCGCCGCGCCGTCGATGTAATGGAAGATGGGCCCCGGCAGTCTCCGCCGCGCCATCGAGCGGAAATCCCCGATGTTGTTGCATCGATCTACACGCACTGGCTCCTCCACCCTTGCGAACTATGAGGCAACAGGTCGAAGTCTTGCGCATGGGCTGTGCCCGCTAAAGCGCCAGAGAATTGGCGTTGCTGCTTTTTCAATGACATCGTGATCGCGTGTGCCTGCCCAGAACTCTTCGGCACGCTGGTTATAATGTTCCAGTGTGGCGTTGACTATTGTTTGTAGGTCTTGCGCTTTCAACTTCATATTCTTTCTCCTCACAAGGATTATGCGATCTCCTGCGTCAGAAAAATTGAAAAGTGGTGCTTGTCCCTCGTTACAAATTGAAAATCGGATGCTTTCCGATGCTCGTGTGAGCATCAGCGAGTCACAGTGCGGCTCAACAAGAATGCCATGCGCTCCGGAGAATATTTGGTTTCACCCCTTGTTAAGGCCTGGTGGCATCAACAAATACATAATACGCAGGCCATGAGGCTGCGTGATACGAAAGGTCAGGCCTGACGGCGGACCGTTCGCATGTCGCTCAAACAAATGAGGTCATGCTATGCGTTCATTTGATTTTGCTCCCTACTATCGTTCTACCGTTGGCTTCGACCGGCTGTTCTCCATGCTCGACCAGGTCGGCGGCGTGGAAGGGTCGGCACCGAGCTATCCGCCCTACAATATCGCGCGGACCGGCGAGAACGACTATCGCATCTCGGTTGCAGTCGCCGGCTTCACTGTCGCTGATCTCGCGATCGAAGCAAAGGAGAACACGTTGACGCTCCGAGGCGAGAAGCAGACCAACGACGAGGAGAAGAGCGGGGACGTGCTCTACCAGGGCATCGCCGCGCGGAACTTCGAACGTAGCTTCCAACTCGCCGACCATGTGCAGGTCAAGGGTGCGAGCCTGGAGAACGGGCTCCTGCACATCGACCTCGTGCGCGAGATCCCAGAGGCAATGAAGCCCCGGGCGATCCCGATCGCGAGCTCCAGCAAAGTCCTGGAGGTCCAGCCGACCAAGCTCGCCGCCTGAAGATCTGACTGGATGCAATTTGGGAGCGCCCCGGTTGTCGGGGCGCTTTCGTTTGTTCGCCCAGCTTGGCATCGACCTTGGAGGTGGAAATCCTCTCGTGAGCCGGTCACGGCGAGTGACCTGTGCAGCGAAGGCGGAGGATCTTACCCGGGGAGGTTTCTCGCCTTGCGCTTAAAAGAGCGACGAAAGTTGCCGCCCAGTGCTCGGTCATTGGTGATGTCGGCAGCCATTGTCGGAGACAGGCTCTATGGCGACGATCACCCCTGTTGCGTCTGCCGTCCCCGGGGTGTTTCCTTTTTCCATGCAGGCGCAGCAGTCAATCGTCGTTGATCCAAACAGTCCTGGCAGCATCGACTCGCCGCACGGCCTGATTCTGTTCGACGGCGTATGCGTCCTATGCTCGCGCGGCTGCGGCTTCGTGAGCAAACGTGATCGCCGCGGCTATTTTCGCTTCGTTCCGATGCAGTTGGCCGAGGGACGTCCGCTTGCTGAGCAGCTCGGCATCAATCCTGATCGCCCGGATTCCTTTGCGTTCGTGGCGAACGGACAGGCCTATGTAAAATCCGAAGCCGTGCTGCGCATCGCGCGCGAGCTTCGGCGCTGGCAGTGGACATGGCTCTTTCACTTCATCCCACGGGTGATCCGCGACGCAATCTATGACCTGGTCGCGCGCAACCGCTATCGCTGGTTCGGCCGTCGTGACGCTTGCATCCTGCCGAATTCGGATCGTTCGTGGCCATCGTGAAACGCCCCAAAACTGCAGGACGAGGACGCCTGGCGCCGGCTGGCTACGGCCAAGCGTGACAAAGGAAACGGCGTTACCGGCGCGCTGATGCGCGCGTTTCAGCCTCAAGAATGCGCCAATTACCTCAGACATGCAGGCTGTGCTTCTAAACGACCGGAATCCGCTCTCTGTTTGATCTGAGCAATACAATCGCGGGTGTGAGCGATATTGCTCAGATTTCGGACGGACAAAGGCCTAAGTCAATCATCAATCGAAACGCCATCCCAAAGCGTTCGGTCTTCAATTCATGCTGAACCGGAAACCCAACCGGGTGTCCGTGGCCTCGCTCCGAAACATGTCGGGCGAAAGGAAATACCATGCAAGTACCTTCAATCCTTCAAGGGGAATCGCTGAAGCGTCTGCTGCAGGGCGCAGCCGTCGGTGCCGTCGCAACGATCTTTGTTGGCTTTAGCTGGGGCGGCTGGTCGCTCGGCAGCACCGCCGACAAGATGGCGAAAGAGCAGTCTGAGCGGGCGGTCGTCGCGGCGCTGGCGCCGGTCTGCGCCGACAAATTCCGCGCCCTCCCTGACGCCGAGGCAAAGACCATCGCGCTTTCGAAAGTCGAGGCGTGGAAGCGTGGGGAGGAGTTCCCCAAGGAGTTCGTGACCCTCCCGGGTGAAACATCCCCGAATTACGCCCTTGTGTACGCGTGCTCTACGCTGTTGCTTGCGCCAAAATCAGCTGCGCTTCAGTGAGAGAGGCGACAGCAAGGTTATTTGGAGAGATCGTGACTATGATCGCGTGATACGAGCCGGGGATGAGAAATACTTTTGGCCCACACCTGGCGACAGCGATATCGGGACTGGGGCGGAGGCCGGGGCTGTCGACGTGGTGTCCCCTGTCGCACATGAGATGCAAGACCCGTGACGCTCGAGAACATCCTCGCGGACTTCCAGCTCCTGGATGACTGGGAGGACCGCTATCGCTACGTGATCGAGCTCGGCCGCGCCCTGCCTCCGCTGCCGGAAGCGGCGCGAACGGAGGCGAACAGAGTTCGCGGCTGCGCCAGTCAGGTCTGGCTCGCGACTGAGGTCAATGGCGCGACCGACGGGGCCGCGCCGCGCCTCATCTTCAAGGGCGACAGCGACGCCCATATCGTGCGGGGCCTCATCGCCATCCTCTTTGCGATCTACTCAGGCCGGTGCGCGGATGAAATCCTTCGGACCGATGCGCAGGGCGTGTTCCGGCGCCTCGGATTGGCCGAGCACTTGACGCCGCAGCGCTCGAATGGATTCGCCTCGATGGTCGAGCGCATCTACACCGTCTCCCGCCGCGCCGTGAGCGGAGAGGCGAGACGGTCTGAGCCGCGCATCGCACCAACAAACAACGATCCAGTGAGCCTGTGCAATTTTGTGAGGACGGCGTCATGACATTCATAGCAGAGGACATCGCGGTAACGAGTCCAAGGTCCAGGCGCGGGAGTTTTTTGCATGAGTGACGACACGCCCACAGTTGAAAAACCCGCCGAGAGCGCGCAGCCCGCGCCGGCCGGAAAGCCTTCCGCGCTGCCGGAGGCCGAGATCACCCGGCTCAACGACGAGATCGTAATCGCGCTCAAGACCGTCTACGACCCTGAAATTCCGGCCGACATCTACGAGATCGGCCTGATTTACCGCATCGATATCGCCGACGACCACACGGTGAAAGTCGACATGTCGCTGACCTCGCCCAATTGCCCGTCGGCGCAGGAACTGCCGGTGATGGTGCAAAACGCAGTTTCGACCGTGCCGGGAGTGGGAAAGGTCGATGTCAGCGTGGTCTGGGACCCGCCCTGGGACCCGAGCCGGATGTCGGAAGAAGCGCGCGTTGTCCTCAACATGTTGTGAGTTACCTTTCATCCCGAAGCCCCCACATTGCGGTGGACCTGTTACGATTCGAAACTGGCTCGGAGAACATGATGGCCACAGCCCGGCTGAGACCCCAGATGATGCGGCTTACGGATGCCGCCGCAAACCGCATCAAATCCGTGATGGCCAACGCCGGCCGTCCGATCGTCGGCGTGCGCGTAGGGGTTAAGAACGGCGGCTGCGCCGGCATGGCCTACACCATGGAATATGCGGAGAAGGTCGAGCCGTCCGACGAGGTGGTCGAGGACAAGGGCGTGCGCGTCCTGATCGACCCCAAGGCGGTGCTGTTCCTGCTCGGCACCGAGATGGGCTATAAAGTCGAGAAACTGGCGGCGCAATTTGTGTTCAACAACCCGAACCAGACGTCCGCCTGCGGTTGCGGCGAATCGGTGCAACTCACTCCGGCTACCGAAACGCATTAATTTCGACAAGGCACGCGGACGGTGTCCGCGAGATGCTTGCCGTGTCCCTACTCAAAACTCTAAATCCCAGAGAAACTCCAGGATTTCTTTGGCTTTCAGAGTTTTGAGTAAGGACAGCGGGTCCTGCCGCCTGATTGACGGCTCTAACGCCCCTTCCCAGGGCGCCGACGCGACGAGCGCTCGACGCACCCTATCGGTGAGCTGGCTCAAGATATCTGCAAAGAACTAGGGCGGAGAGGTTGAAGTACAGACATTCCGCACGGCGCTCGCCCTTCCCGGTCCAATTCACGCTTCCCAAGAAGCCCGAAGATTACCGCAGGTAAGACGTGGACGGGGTCGGCGGGCGCGCGGAACCCACGCGAGTTCCGCGTCTATCAGAGAGGTTGCCGCCATCCTCAATCGCGTACCAGCCGTGTTTGATACCGCGCCTATCGGATTTGTTTTCACTAATGTAGTAAGCGACGATCATTGTGGCGGCGACTTTTCTAGGGATGCAGGGCGGTCAACAACAACATGCCAACAGACACAACGATCGCGGCTGCCAGCGAGAAAAACACCGTCCGCATCACGTGATCGGGGAGAACATTGATTGTCATGGTCTCTCCTAATAACGTTCCTCACCGCCTCTCTCACTGTAGCGCAGCTGACCTCGGCGCAAGCAAAAGCGTAGAGTAGGCATTCACAAGGGCGGAACTCGGGTACGTTTCACTCCCGGATGGTCACGCGTCCCGATCGTTATTTGCTTACGCCTTTGTCCGTTCGGAATCTGAGCAAAAAAGCTCACGCTCGGAAACTATTCGTGAACCGGTGATTGGAATCCCGGTTTGGGTAATGATTTCTGCGTGCGGGCGTGCCGAACGACGAAAGTATGTCGGCAATTGCGACGCTGTAACCGCAGGTGGCGCAATTAGGGGCTAGCAGACGACGGTATTGTCGACGGGGGACGGACGGTGGTGAGGACCGCTGAGGTCGCCAAGACCTATAAGCTGGGATAGGAGGTCGTCGTCGCAAGTCTGATTTTTTGTGCAAGGTTTCTCGGACGCCGGCGATGACGATAGATCATCGTGGGGCACGCTCTCCGTCGCGCGTCCTTACACCTCCCACTTAACTTCCTTTGTATCAGGCATGGGCCGTTGCGGCAATGAAGCGTACATAAGACTGATTAGGACAGATTTGCGAGGTCTAGTTTTAGACGGAAGGCTCTAGGAAAATCGCTATGTGATATGAACGCGAACAATGAGCGGAGGATCTGTGTAATCAGGCAGTATGGCCGTCGAAGTCGCCCGTCTTGGAAGGAAGCGTTTTGAAAACGTCGGGGGTGTTGATAGCGCGGAGGTCGAGGACAGCGTACGCCGCCGGAGCATTATTCTGATCATGCAACCCGTTGGCAGCTGTAGCTCCGACGACCGAGGCTGCCACCATTGCCAGACCCAGTGCGATCGATCGATTCATTGTGTTTTTCCTTTGGCTTTTTGTGAAACTTTTCAGTACGTGGGTGCCGACGGCTGCCGCTATACGAAACCTAGCTCAACTTTTCGGAGCAGTTTCGTGCCTGCCGATGGCACCGGCGCTGCCAGTTATGAGAGCGGGGACTTCGATACGTCCCCTTTTTTGGGCAGCCCTCGGGCGAGCCGCCGCCCGCCACTACCTATGTATCTGTGGTACCGAGAGCAAAGCACAATGGTGCAGCGAGAATTTATTGCGCAATTGACGTCGTTGTCGTTGTGTCGGCTACATCATGAGACGGTTTGAAAATAAAGACACTTTGCCATTCAAAAATGAAAGAGGGTGCGGTTAGGAGGTGTTATTTTGATTTGCGCTCGATCCCGTCAACTTCGAGCGTGGCCCGCACTTCCTTCAAACCAGTTGTCGCGCGGAACACACTCATCCGCGGACTTACAATCCGTGGGTGCTGGGAAGGGCAACACTTTAGCTATCGCCTGATCTGCACTTTCGGGCGGAACGAACTGCGGCCAGCGGGTCTCGAAATAACCACGACCGACACTTCCAACGCGAATTGAGTTTTCCACGCGCCCTTGTGCTCTGATTTCGGTACCACAGATAGAAAGGTACTGGCAGGCAGCGGCTTGCCAGAGAGCTGCCCACGAAACGGGAACGTGCCGAAGTTTCCCACCGGCAGCGCTGATGCCATCGGCTGGCACACTTGTAATCTAGAAATTGATCTTGGCTAGCATTGCGGGTGCGGTCTGCTCCCGCAGATTGGACGCACGCGCCTTTGGTTGCGGCGTACTAAAGAGATTTTCACAAAGGAGCATACCGATGAATAACGACAACCTGGGCGCCCCAGCGCCCCCGTCCCCTCAAGTGCGCGCGTCAGTCCGTCATGCTGGAATTTGAACACCGATTACGCGACTAAAGGCAGAGTATATTTGTGGCATTGTCGCTGCACAGGGAGATATTCACCGTGGATTCAGATCAGGCCCGACAACGGGCGGAAAGAAGCTTCAAAAAAGAACAGCGCGCGCAGGATGGTCGAGCGGCGGTGACGGAATATGAAGCCGAAGCTCGCGCCACTCGCGAAAAGACCGCGCGTTTGAAAGCGCTCCGACTAGCTAGGGAAGCCGAGATCGTAATAGCTCTTTGAACTTCGCAGTTCTGGCATAACGCTAATTCAAGCGCACGATGCCGCGAGCGCTCGGCCGCCTGCGGCTGCGCTCACCGCCGTGGAAGCCCAGGCAACTGCGTAAACTACCGTCATCTGAAGCACGGCGCATTGCTGCGCGCGATAACCCCGTCGGGTCACGCGAGTTACCCCGTGAGTCGATGCCCATCGCTGACTCGCGCAGCGCGATCCGAAAATACTTGTCCGCTAGGGCTCACTTTCTTACGTTTCGATCATATATGTTATAGTGACTATTCAAAGGATACTTCGATTTTTTATTGGAGGTAATCAAATGACAAACGCATCCGTGGTCGAAGAACCCGAGGTCGGATTTGATTACAGCGCCGAGGCGGAGCTTTTCCCCGCCCGCAATCGGAAGTCGAGGCGACAACCAATTGGGTACAGACGTTTTGCGCACGCTGCGGACGCGGTCCGTTTCGCAATCGAGGAGCTTCCGTCTGAATTTCTTCTCGGAGCCAACCTCGAAGTCGATGAGGAGAGATATGACGGCCCGGGAATTCGTCGCTTGTACCAAAGCATGAATTATCCCTTGGTCCGCCGCGCGGCGGCTTAGCGCCATGACCACGCGCTCGCACAGCAAGTCCGTCGTGTTCAGTCATTCATTTGAGCTGAAAGGTATCGATCAAATCTTGCCGCCCGGAGAATATCGGATCGTGACGGACGAAGAACTGATCGAAGAATTGTCATTTCCCGTCTATCGCCGCGTGGCCACCATGATCTTCGTACCAGCGGATATCCCACCATGCTTCCTCAGTTGAGATGGTGACCATTGATCCTCAAGAGCTTCAGGCGGCTCAGGAGCGCGACCTACACCATGACGCTTAGTTTTCCGAATCAAAGCCGCTTTTATGATGCAACGCGGCGTGCCGTCCGCTTTTGGGGTCACGATAGCGCGATGGAGGCATCGTTTTTCGTCAATGCCGATGCGTTGAAGAGAATTAAACCCGACATGCCGCCGGACGAGGCTGGACTTCTCAGCGCGTTCGATTCGAACCGCAAATTGATCTATGCGACCGCAGCTGAGGTTTATGAGCGTCGTCGTAGGGGATCTTACGACCTGGTTGCGGCTGATTTTTGACCATAATTTCTTCGCGGATGCGACGTCGTTTGTCATGTTTGGACAAACCTGCTGATGGCGCTTCGCGTCGGTTCGCTGCGACGCTCAGTTCCGGCAATGAAAATTAATGACGCTGTCGGCATGCCCCTACTCTGCGGCCTCGACGGTTGCGGCAATGCGACGGCTCTTGCGCGCAAGCTCCTCGTATTTTTCCTGCCACTCCGTTGGGCCGTTCGAGGGCGTGACCTGGACCGCCGTCACCTTGTACTCGGGACAGTTGGTGGCCCAGTCCGAATATTCGGTGGTCACGACGTTGGCTTGCGTGTTCGGATGATGGAACGTCGTATAGACCACGCCCGGTGCTACGCGCTCGGTGATGAGCGCGCGTAACGCGGTCTCGCCGGCGCGGCTTGCGAGCTTCACCCAATCGCCGTCGCGGATGCCGCGCTGTTCGGCGTCGTGCGGATGGATTTCGAGCCGGTCTTCCTCGTGCCAAATGATATTGGCGGTGCGGCGGGTTTGTGCGCCGACGTTATACTGGCTGAGGATGCGACCGGTGGTGAGCAGCAACGGGTAGCGCGGGCCGGACTTTTCGTCGGTCGCGATATACTCGGTGATGACGAACTTGCCCTTGCCGCGCACGAAGCTGCCGATGTGCATGACCGGCGTGCCTTCGGGGGCCTTGTCGTTGCATGGCCACTGGATCGAACCAAGCTGCTCGATCCGTTCGAACGAGACGCCGGCAAACGTCGGCGTTAGGCGCGCGATCTCATCCATGATCTCCGAAGGATGATCGTAGTGCATCGGATAGCCCATGGCCTCGCTGATCAGACATGTGATCTCCCAGTCTTCATAGCCGTTCTTCGGCGCCATGACCTTGCGAACGAGCTGGATACGGCGTTCCGCATTGATGAACGTGCCGTTCTTTTCGAGGAACGTCGAGCCGGGCAGAAATACGTGCGCGTAATTCGCGGTCTCGTTCAAAAACAAATCCTGCACGACGACGCATTCCATCGCCGCCAAGCCGGCCGCGACGTGGTGCGTGTCTGGGTCCGATTGGAGGATGTCCTCGCCCTGCACATAGAGGCCCTTGAACGAGCCGTCGACGGCAGCGTCCAACATGTTCGGGATACGTAGGCCCGGCTCGGGGTCGAGCGGCTTTTGCCACAGCGCTTCAAACATGGCGCGGGTGGCATCGTTGGCGATGTGCCGATAGCCAGAGAGCTCGTGCGGAAACGAGCCCATGTCGCAGGAGCCCTGCACATTATTCTGCCCGCGTAGCGGGTTCACGCCAACACCGGGCCAGGCGCGGTGGAGCGCCAAAATCTTCGGGAAAGTGGTTAAGCCCGCTCATCACCAGATACGGTGTGAAGCCGCCAAGCGCGCAGAGTGAGCCGAACTTCATTGTGTTGCAGAGATCCTCGAGCACTTCAATATTGGCGGCGCGGTGGCGGTCGAGCTGTGTCACCCCGAGGCTTGCCGAGACAAAGCCAGTCGCCTGGTGCGCAGGGCCGGCAACCGGAGTTCGTCTAGATTTCGGCGTGGCACACGGTGGGTTTAGCCACACTGCGGATCTAAGCGAGATCGAATCTCGTCTTTTTGACCACCCCCATCTGAAGCAAAGCGGCCAGATTGTGCGGCCGCATCCTGGTTGGAGACGGCTACGACGCGCAGACCGGCGAGTTCGGCAATCTGGTGTCAAAGGGCATCATCGACCCGACCAAGGTTGTGCGCATCGCGCTGCAGGATGCTTCCTCGATTGCGGGCCTCTTGATCACTACCGAAGCGATGGTCGCCGAACTGCCGAAGAAGGAGAGCCCAGCCATGGCGGGCGGCGGCGGCGGCATGGGCGGAATGGGGCGGACTGGACTATCGACCGCGCCATTCATCCTCGAAGACAAAGAAAGGCCCTGTATGCTCGGGCCTTTTCGAAAACCTGATGTACAAGCCGTTCGATTTGACCTGCTCGGACCGGAGATGTCGCCGATCAGCAGCAACTACAGACCGGCCAGCGGACTGACCCAAATCATTCAATACTCGGCCTGCTGCACGTTTTAAGCATTGCGAGGATGCTTATTTCCTGCCCTGCTACACG
>CAWJRE010000013.1:0-12898 GCA_963845075.1 uncultured Alphaproteobacteria bacterium
GTATTGCCGCGTGACTGCCTGCCTTGGCGCGAATGTGGATCGCGACGTCGGGTGAGCCCGGTCGGGTGTACGGAACGACCGGAACACGTCCGACCCGCATGACCACGTAGGGTGTTATCGGCGGTAGGGCATCGTCGGGATCGGTATCGTCGAGACAAGACAAGGCGGTCGCGTACGTTGAATGCAAGTGAACAACTGCACGCGCCGAAGCACGCGTCTCGTAGAATGCGAGGTGAAGCGGGAGCTCTTTGGTCGGAGGATCACCCGAAACAAGCGCGCCACTGAGACTGAGCTTGGCAAGCCGCTCAGGATCTAGAAATCCGAGACAAGAATTGGTCGGCGTCATCAAATAAAAATCGTCATGCTTAACCGAAATATTGCCGGAGGAGCCTCCAGTAAGGCCGCGCTCGAACAGAGACCGACCCCACCGCACGATGGCTTGGCGTAAGGACTCTTCTGTCATGACGTCTCCATCATTCGCAGCGCCTTGGCATAAAAATCAACGGCGCCGAAATTGCCGCTTTTGAGTGCGAGAAGCATCGGCTTTTGTCCGTCCGCCTCGAGCAGCGGCACGCCGGGATCGATTTCCGATCCGATACGGAAACTTTTGAGGCCCAGCGCCGTGACGACGGCACCGGAAGTTTCGCCACCGCCGACGACGATGCGACAAACGCCCGCAGCGGTCAGTTGCTGCGCGAGATCGCCGAAGAATGCCTCAATGGCGGTTGCGATCTGCTCGCGGCCGTAGCGCACTTGCGCCGACGCCACCGTCGAAGACTCAGCGGTCGAATAGACGATCGGCGCCGCGTCGAGGTGATCCATGACAAACCGGAATGCCTCCCCCACAGTTGCGCGGCCGCTCGACCACTGCGTCGGCGTCGATCTTATATCCAGGGTGATCGGCGATATAGGCGGCAACCTGAGCCAAAGAGGCGGCCGAACATGAGCCGGACAGAACGACGCCCGGTCCGGCGACCGTACCGAAGCCGCCTGCGGATTGTCCGAGCAATCCCGCGTTACGGAAGTTATCAGGCAGACCGATCGCGATACCCGAGCCGCCGGTGACAAATCTATGTCCCGCCACCGCTTTGCCGATCTCCCTGAGATCATCATCGACGACAGCGTCCACTATGACGAGCCGCCGACCTGCCGCGGCTTCAGCTTCGAGCGCAGTGCGGATTGCGGCGGCACCATCTCGAACGACGCGATATGGCGTCAGGCCCACCTCGCTCCGGGTTTGCCGACGCAGCCAACGCCTGATGTCGGAGTCGGTCATGGGATTGAGCGGGTGCTTCTCCATGCCGGATTCGCTCAGCAGTCTGTCGTTTACGAACAGATGGCCCATGAAAAGGGTTCGGCCGGTGGTAGGAAAGGCTGGGCAAACGACAGCCGCCGGCACGTCGAGAGCTTCCACCAGCGCTTCACAGACCGGGCCGATATTGCCGTCCGGTGTCGAATCGAACGTTGAGCAGTACTTGTACAAGTACTGAGCGCAACCTTGCCGACGCAACCAGGATAGCGCGTCGAGCGATTGTGCCACGGCGTCGGCGGATGCGCTCGAGCGTATCTTAAGCGCGACGACACCCGCCTCACAATCCGCCGGCGCGTTCGACGTTGGCGTTCCAACAAACTGAATTGTCGCCATCCCGTTCCTGGTCAGGGTGTTGGCGAGGTCGCTTGCACCGGTGAAATCGTCCGCAATGCATCCGAGCAGCATTTGTTGTCCGTTGGGTGGGTTGGACCACGCTCCACTCTCGTGCGTAAGTCAGGGACGCGAACCGAAGGAAGCCGCCGGCGGTGCAGGCGAGATCATCGCGCCGGCACTGAAGGTTGCGAAAGAATCCGCCGCAAGCGATTGCCGGCATTCACCAAATGGATCCGCATCGCCTCCCCGGCTTCGGTTTCCTTGCCGCCGGCTATCGCGTCGGCGATCGCGGTATGCTCAGCGACTGTCCGCCCCTTGGTCTCGGGAATGTAGTAGGTCTTGGGGTACCAAATACGCGCCATGGATTGGATGGTGGAGCCGATGTTTTCGAAAATGGGATTCTGCGCGGCGCGAGAAATAACGAGATGAAAACGCGTATCGCTTTCCATGAACGCCTTGTCGTCGGCGTGACCGACTTGCATCTCACGTATGGATGCGAACAGTTCTTCGGCCAATTCGCCAGAGTGGCGTCGCGCGGCGCGGCGCGTGCATTCCACCTCCACCAAGACGCGCACATCGACCAGATCATCGAGATTGCGCTCGCCGAGCAGCAATCCCCAGCGGAACGCGCCGGAGAGCAGCTCGGAGGTCGATTCCCTGACAAACGATCCCTCGCCGGCGCGGGCCTCCAGCACGCCGAGGACAACCAGACTTTTGACCGCCTCCCGGATGGTGGAGCGTCCGACCTGAAACCGGAGCGCGAGCTCTTTCTCGCTGGGGATCAAATCGCCCGGTTTCCAAACTCGCTTCATGATGAGATCGGTCAGAGCTTTGACAATCTCCTGCGGAAGCGTGGCCCGGTTTAACGGGCGAATGATGGTGCTTGAATCAGTCATGGTCGTGAATTCGCAGGAGGAACGCTGAACATTTCGCGTTGCCTCAGGCTGCTAAATCAAGCTTGCGCTGCGGCCCGGAACTGCCGCTTGTCCTTTGTCGGCTCGGACAAATCCGGCTAGCCGGGCTGGATTCGGTACGCCCGCCCGAAAGCCGCGCAGTGGCGTGCGACGAACGCGAATCCTCTGCCGCGATGCGAGCAAACGACCTGCATCGATGCGCACGAGTCGCCCCGCCAGCGGCGCCGACCCGACGCAAAAACGATCCTCCGACATCGAAGCGCTTCAACAAGCGCGTTCTCCACTCATGCAGCCTCTTGACAAGCAACTCTCTTCGATATTCATAATATCAGACAATAGGACGGGCAACAACAAAACCCAACATTTCGCAGGTTCTCTCGCTTTGCACTTGCGCAACTTCATGTGACCGGTATCTTAACGTGGGCTTTGATGGACCGGCGTAAACGCCGGTCGTCAAACCGGCGGCCAAGAAACAAGCCCGAATACGGGCGCGGCAGATCGTCGGGGGAGGAGATGGGCTTAGAGGCGGGACAAATCCGGCCGCATCGCGAGCGCCAAAGCGGCGCACGCAGATCATTCACAGCAGATCGCGAATTGACGCCGCGCGCCATGCGGGCGTTGACGTACTCGCCTACGGCAAACCGTCGGAAGCGAAGTGCGCGCGAGCGGCCGCATGACACCCTGCGTAAAGACAGCGTCGGCGGTTTGGATTCGTTCGGATGCAAAACGCATCCGACGTTGCGTTCACTTTTCAACAGAGGTGTCTCATGCGCTCTATAGATCTCGGCAACAAGAAGGTCGTTGACAGATATCTCGACCAACTCGACACGCGAGGCGTCTCTCGCCGCGATTTCACAAAACTGATCTCCGCCGGTGTCGCCGCCGGCATGGCCGCCGAGGCCATGGGTGTTCCGGCGAGCGCCTACGCCGCAGAAAACGGCAAGATCGCCTACATGTACTTTTCGGCAACGCTGGAATATTGCCGGACCGTCAGCAAATCGGTGCAGGACACGGCCAAGGCATTCGGCGCCAGAAGCGTTTCCCTCGACGCCGAGTTCAATTCAAACAAAGAATTCGACCAATTCCAGCAATTGCAAGTCGCCGGCGATCTCGGCGGCGTCATTCTCAATCCGCCGGACGCCAGCAATCTCAAGCGCATTGCGGAAATCTGCCAACAAAACAAGATCTGGCTCGGCAACGTTTGGGCGACGAAGCCTTGGTACACGCCGTTCGATGCCGGTGAATATTTCACCTACTATTCGTGCCCGGACGACTTCAACGCCACCAAAGAAATAACGACGAAAATGCTGACGGAGCTGAGAAAGAAAGGAAAGAAAGGAAAAATCATCGCGCTCGACGGCATCCCCGGCTTCGTCATCGACGTGGTGCGCATCCACGGCCGCCTGGCAGCTATCAAGGATTTTCCCGAATTCTATTTCGCCGACGCGCTGCCCGGCAATTTCAACATGGAGGACGGGCATAAGGCGGCTCAGGATCTGATGACGCGGCACCCCGATACGGTCGGCATCTACGCCGGCAACGACGAGGAGGCGCAAGGCGCAATCGCGGTTCTTCGCGCGCTCGGTCTGCAGCCCGGCGTGGACGTCATCATCGCGTCGGCGGGCGACGGCAATCCCGAAGCGGCGGAATCGATCAAAAAGGGACTGTTGCTCTGCACCGCCGCCAATGTTCCGCAATACATGGGGGCGATGATGGCGACGCGGATTTACGACGTGATGAACGGCTGGCGGCCGCGCGCGGCGGAGCGGATGATGCTGTGGGGTTCGCGCATGATGACGGCGGAGAATGTCGACGGCTATCTCGAGCGCTACGTCAACAACGGCGACGTGGCGCCGTTTGACTATCGGAAAATGTCGAAGGTAATCACGCCGAAGGACTGGGATCCTCAGGACCTCCTGACCCCGCTCGACGTCGACGTGGAGTGGGCCGGCATCGAAAAGCCGGCGAACTATCAATATCCGAAGGAGTATCTGGCGGCCAAACAGAACGGCGAGATGGAGAAGGTCGCCGCGGAATACAAGGAACACTACAAGATCGATATGTTCGGTCCTTCGCCAAACAAGAAGAAGGCGTAGAATGGGACTTGGGGCCGAGTGTCGCTCGGACGAATTGTTCCGGGCGGAGCGGGTTTCGAAGAGCTACGGGCACATTCCAATTCTGCACGACGTAAGCTTGGTCGTGCCGCCGCGGTCTATTGTCGGGTTGGTCGGCGAGAACGGCGCCGGTAAGACGACGCTGTTCAACATTCTGACCGGTCTCGCGCGTCCAGACAGCGGCGCCATGTACTATCGCGGCGAGCGCTACAGTCCGCGCGCCTACGACGAGGCTTTCGCTCTCGGAATCAGCCGTGTGTTTCAAGAGCAGGCGCTCATCCTGAATGTGCCGGTCTATGAAAACCTGGTGCTGTCGCAGGAACACCGGTTCACCAGGTTCGGCCAATTGATCGACCGCACGGCGATGATCAAAGTCGCCGAGCAGATTATCGACGACGCCGGTCTCGACGTCGATGTGCGCCGCGATGCCGGCACATATGATTTCTCGAAGCGCCAAGCCATCGAGATCGCCCGCGCCTGCATGGCCCCGCGTCATTTGATGGGTATTGCCGATCCCCTCGTGCTGCTCGACGAGCCGACCTCTGCGCTCGACCGTCAGGACGAAGGCAGATTCATCGAGCTGTTGGCTCGCATGCGAAAGCATGCCTCGTTCGTGTTCGTTTCCCACCGTCTTACCGAAGTTCGCGAGATCTGCGACAGTATCCACGTGATGAAGGATGGGCGGCTCAGCGGCGCGCTCGATCCCGCCATCGCCGACGAGAAGGTGCTGCACGGCCTGATGGTCGGTCGCGAGCGCGCCGACGATTACTATCACATCGATCGGCAGGGCGACGTCGACGGCCGGCCGGTCATCTTTAGCGTTCGCAATCTCTCAGGCCCGGAATTTTCGAACGTCTCATTTGATTTGCGCCGCGGCGAAGTCCTGGGCATTGGCGGTTTGTTGGATTCGGGAAAGACCGCGTTCGGCAAAGCCGTTGCCGGCGTGCGTCCGCCGGTCAGCGGCACGGTCGCGCTCGGTGAGGCGCCGCCCCGCAAACCGAATATCCGCGATTTCGTCCGCGACGGCCTTGGCTACGTGCCGGCAGAACGCCTGGTGGAAGGCATCATTCCGTCGCTCAGTCTTGCGGTCAATTTGTCCTTGCCCAGCGCCGATCGCTTCTCACCTTACGGCCTATGGAGTCTGCAGAAGGAGCGGGCCGCCGCGGTCGCCGCGATCCGTCAGTTCGGCATTCGTTCGGGATCGCCGTTGGTGCCGTTGCAGAATCTGTCCGGCGGCAATCAGCAGAAAGTCGTATTGGCTCGCTGGCTGCAGCGCAATCTGAAGGCGCTTGTCCTCGACAATCCTACGCGCGGTGTCGACGCCGGCGCCAAGGAGGAGATCTACCAAAGCATTCGCCTTCTCACCGAACAGGGCGTCGGCGTCATCCTCATTACCGATGAATTGACCGAACTGATCGGAATGACGAACCGGATCTTGATAATGCAGCGAGGGCGCATCGTTGCGGAGCTACCCGCTCCGCCGGATGCGAAACCGGCGGAGCATGACCTGATCCCGCACATGCTTCCGTCAGCCGCATGAGTGGAGCCAGCGTTCGCATGAGCAGTTTGCCCAATGTCGCACGCGCGAAGAAATCGCGTTTGACCGGCCTGCCTCCGAGCCTAACCGATCGCGGCACATGGCTGCCGGTCGCGGTTTTCCTGACGCTCGTCCTCATCTTTTCGTTGACATCACCGGCATTCTTTAGCTGGCGGAATCTCGCCGCCACGACCGGCGAGGCCGCAACTCTGTTGATTGCCTCGCTCGGCGCCAGCTTCGTGATCCTCATGGGCAGTATCGATTTGTCGGTCGGGGCCACCGTGTTGTTGGTCGCGACCGCGACGGTGGCAGGTCTCAAACACATACCCGACACCAACCCCGGGCTGCTCGTGCTGCCGTTCGGCGCCCTGCTCGGCGGATCGCTCGGCGCGTTCAACGGCGCCATCACGGTGTTCGGCAAAATACCGAGCTTCGTCGTCACGCTTGGCTCGCTATCGGTCTTCACCGGCATCGCACTGAGCATTCTCGCCGGCGCGACGATCATGTTCGATTTGCCGATTTTCGAGATGCTGTCGTTGCGGCAGTCGATACCCCATCTGCCGAATATCGCGCTCTGCGCGCTGCTGCTGTGGCTGATCTTCATTTTCATCGGCGCCCGCACCCGGTTCGGGCGTTTTGCACTGCTCATCGGCGGCGGCGAACAGGTCGCGCGCACCGCCGGCATTCCGGTCGATCGCTACAAGATCTACGCCTTCATCGTTTCGGGGGTGACGGCAGGCCTCGCCGCAATCTTCGCCGTGTCCCGGCTCGGCGCAGTCGGGCCCAGCCTCGGCAGCGACCTGCTCCTCAACACTATCGCCGCGATCGTCGTCGGCGGTACCTCGCTCGCCGGCGGCATCGGCGGCGTCCACCGCACACTCATCGGCGTCGCGATCATCGTCGTGATGAACAACGGTCTCAACCTGCTCGGTGTCGGGCCGTATTGGCAGCTCGTCATCAAGGGCCTGGTGGTGATCGGCGCGGTGTTGATCAGCCAGGATCGGAGCCGGGGCTTGATTGTCAAATAGTGCGACCGCGCGCGATCGACCTTCCGAGCGGACTTTTCAACGGACAAGTCACAACATGGAGAAAGCAATGACAGCCATGCAGAATTCCGTGGGCCATACCAGCTATGACTTCACCGGCAAGACCGCCGTCATTTTCGGCGGCACTACCGGGATAGGTCGCTCCACGGCCAAAGACTTCGCGAAGGCTGGCGCGAAGGTGTTTGTATCGGGTCTAGGCGAGGCCAACGGCAAATCGCTGGTGGAAGAGATCAAGGCCGCCGGCAATGCCAACGTCGAATTCATCGAGGCCGACGTCACGCGCGAGGCCGACGTCGCCAAGGTCATGGAGCGTGCCATCGCCCGGTTTGGCCGGATTCATTGCGCGTTCAACAATGCGGGAATATCGGGCCCCAACAAGCCGCTGTACGAATGGAGCGAGAAGGAATTTTACCAGCTTGTCGACGTCAATCTGAAGGGCGTCTTTCTCGGTATGAAGCATCAGATTCCGCATATGCTGCAACATGGCGGCGGCGCGATCGTCAACACTGCGTCGCTGTTCAGCGAACTCGCCTTCCCCGGCACGGCGGTCTATTGCGCGACCAAAGCCGGCGTCGCCTTGCTGAGCCGGTCGGCTGCCTTCGAAGTCGCGCGCAAAGGCATCCGCATCAACGCGCTTGCGCCCGGACCAGTGATGACCGGCCTCTTGAACGACATGTTCGGCGGCGCGGACGAAGCCAAGCGCATCATAACCCGCTTTGTACCGGCGAAACGCCTGAGCGAGCCGGATGAACATTCAAAGATCGTGCTGTTCCTTTGTTCTGACGCTGCCTCGTTCATGTTCGGTCACCTGGTACAAGTCGACGGCGGCGGGTTCGAGGCGAGCGCGATCGACATGGAGATGCCGGCCTGAGCCTGACGACGGGCTACGCTCTGAAATGCGGGAAAGGGAGTGCAATGAGCGAAAAGATCGCTGTCGTCGGCGCCGGGCTGGTTGGAAGGGCTTGGGCAATCACATTCGCCCGCGCCGGCCGGCAGGTCGGATTGTGGGATCCGGACCCGGCGGCGGCCGCGGCGGCGATCGCAACCATCCCGCAGCTTCTCGCCAACTTAGAGACTGAAGGCCTCCTCAAGGGTGTGTCCGCTGCCGAGGTCGGCCAACGCATCGCAAGTCCGGCTTCACTGGCCGAAGCGCTTGCGGGGGCGGTTCATGTTCAGGAATGCGCTCCGGAGGATGTCGAGGTCAAACGTAAGTTGTTCGCCGAGCTCGACGCGGCCGCTCCGGCAGACGTCGTGCTCGCCAGCTCGAGCACGGCGATCATGCCATCGCGCTTTACCGGCGATCTAGCCGGGCGAGCGCGGTGTGTCGTCGCCCATCCTATCAACCCACCTTACCTTGTGCCGGCGGTCGAGATCGTGCCCGCACCTTGGACCGATCCCGCAATCGTCGCGCGCACCCGCGACCTGATGGTGGCGGTCGGGCAGGCCCCGATCGTTATGCAGCGTGAGATCGAGGGTTTCCTTATGAACCGCCTGCAGGCCGCCGTTCTGCAAGAGGCGTTCCGCATGGTTGCCGAAGGCTTGGCCTCGGTGGAAGACGTTGACGTTGGCATCCGCAAAGGCATCGGTCTTCGTTGGGCGTTGATTGGACCGTTCGAGACCATCAATCTCAACGCTCCCGGCGGAGTCGCCGACTATGCCGGCCGCTACGGCGATGCCATGCATCGCATTGCGGAAACACAGACCAAACCGCTGCCATGGGCGGGCGACCTTCTGAAGGGAGTTGCCGAACAGCTCGATCAGCGGACTCCTCCCCAAGATCGCGCCAAACGTCAAATGTGGCGCGACCGACGACTCATGGCGCTGATGCGGCATCTAGCGGAGGCGGACGAACAGTTTGGAGTTTAGTACCTTTCGTCGGCGAGTGGCACCGTCGCTATAACCGTGGAAGTCGCGCAGCTTGTTCCCTTTGCCCGAAACTATCTCGACAACCGTGTTCGCGGAACTGCCCGCCGAATTGCGTCGATCTGACACGACATCGTGGACGCAGGTCAATCGCCCAGGGCGCCCTACACATTCGTTTCTAGAAGGTCCGTCGTTCGATCGCGCCGGCAATCTCTATGTGGTTGACGTGCCGTTCGGCCGCATCTTCCGCGTCTCACCATCGGGGCAGTTTGAAGTCGCTGCGGAATATGACGGCGAGCCGAACGGTCTCAAAATCCATAAGGACGGGCGGATTTTCATTACCGATTATAAGAACGGATTGATGATATTGGAGCCCACAACGGGGAAGGTAACTTCGCTCCTGGAGCGGCGGTCCTCGGAACAATTCAAGGGGCTAAACGACCTGTTCTTTTCCGCCAACGGTGACATCTACTTCACCGACCAAGGGGAAACCGGATTGCAGGATCCGACCGGCCGGGTTTACCGCATGAGTCCGGACGGCCGCCTCACGTGTTTGCTGCACACCGTTCCAAGTCCCAACGGAGTGACGCTGGATCTTGATAAATCGGCTTTGTTTGTTGCCGCTACGCGCAGCAACAACATTTGGCGCGTGCCTAACGTGAAGGAAGGCGATGCGGCCAAGGTGGGCGTGTTTATCCAATTGTCGGGCGGGCCAGGCGGCCCCGACGGAATGGCGCTCGACGCGCAAGGCAATCTTGCCGTGGCGCATTTTGGATTGGGTTGCGTGTGGCTCTTCGATCCGCACGGCCAACCGCTTTATCGTGTGCAGTCCTGCCGCGGCCGCCTCACCACCAATGTCGCCTATGGTGGTGTCGACCGCCGCACAATGTTCATTACCGAAGCGGAGACCGGCACAATTCTTTGCGCGCGCATGCCTGTTGCCGGCAAGGCGATGTTCTCCCATCAACCCTAGAGCAGATCCCGAAAGGCCGGGACCGGTTTTCGGAAAGATCATGCTCAAGCAAAAACTAGCGCGGGATGCCGATCGAATCGTATCGTCATTGAGCTCTAGCGCACCCCGGCTATGATCTCGCGCATTGCAAGTGCGAAAAGCCGCATTTTGCGGACGTCGTCGGCGTAGATCTCGACCTTTGCCCCGTTGTTGACAATCTGGCAATCCGCCCGCTCGACGGCTTCGCGCAGCGTCGGGATATGCGCACGACGCGCATAGAATACTATCATCGGAGCGGGTTGCTGGTGCCGTCGATGGCCCAGCGTCGGTCCCCGACAGCTGGTAACCGGCACGCAACCGAGCGCCGATATCGCAAAGACCGCCGATACGACGCCAAAGTCGAGTATCGGTACAAACGGCGAAGTCGCACGCTGACGGTCGACCTCGTCAATCGCGTTTTGATCAAAGCCCGCGGCCTGGAGGAGGGTATAGGCTCGACCTTCCTCGTCGAGCGCCCGATCGAGATCCGCGAGCGAAAGCCCCCGCAAGTCCACATACTCGAAGTTCGCCGGAAAATTCGATCGCGTCGAAGCGCGCTTGCCGGAAATCCATCCGAGCAGGCTCAGGTCGAGCGTTCGGCAGGGAATAACATTGGCGATGACGGTGATCCCGGCCGACGCTCCCTCTCGACCGTCGCCCGCCTCGTCCCGAGTCATGCCGCTATCTCCCATAGGGCTGCTTCGCGCGAAATAATTGCATGACCCATGCCGGCATCGAATTCGTGCAAGGTGGCGTCCACATCTGGGCTCTTACTATTCCAATTTCGGTATCGCCTCTTTAAGATACCGCTACCATAACCAGCCTCCCCTCCTCGAGGTTTCTCGCCTGCTGGTCCCATTAACTGGTTCGAACGCGGCTGCTTTGGCAGGCCGGCCATCGCAAGGAGTAGTCGATGCGGCGACCAAATCGGTTGACGGGCGATGTTCCACAGCCGCCCGCACTGATCTGCGATGGCGGCGGCACGGTACCGCCCGACATCCTGGCGGTTGAACTCGACGACGCCACCGCGGCTTATGTGTGCGCCGTACAGCCGGCGTTCGATCTGCTGCGCCAGGCGGCGGGACAGTTGGCCGGTCTTTTAGTTCTCAGCGTGGCGTGCGCTCGAAATGCCGGCGCCCATCCGATGCTTGAACTCGCTTGTGAGGCCGAGGCTGAGGCGCGAGATGCGATCCTGGCGGTCGGCATATCCTTGCCGCCGCAGGCGGCCCACCATCACCGCCATATGCTGTCAGCCAACCGGTCGCTCACGGCAGCACTCGCTTCGGCCAAGCGGGACCTCCACCGCGGCGATGATCGCGCTATCGACGCGATCCTTGTTCCGCTCCGGCGCGCCTATCGCGAACTGCAGCACGCAGCATTCGCTTTGCCTGGTTTCGAGATCGTCGCGCTTTCGCAAGGATGCTGCGTCGCGCATGCGCACTCCGCGCGTGGAACGTAGGGCGGATAATTAGAACAAGGGAGTGAGGAGGACCTTTCATGGCGGATTATTCGATATGGGTGCTTGAATATTGCTGGGTGCCGCAGGCGCCGAAGGGCCTCCTCACGCACGGCGCCTTCAACGGCGGAACCGTCAAGCTCCCCTGGTGCTATGTGCTCATCAAGGGACGGGGCCGCGTCGCGCTTGTCGATGTCGGGTACAATCACAAAGACTACGGCGCCGTGATGGCCGAAAGTTTTGGTGTCGAGAATTGGCATCCATCATCGACGGTTCTCGCCGAATGCGGGGTGACGCCGGCCGATGTTTCGCATGTACTCATCACCCACGCTCACTTCGATCACATGGGCGCGACCGACGATTTTCCGAATGCGACTTTCTATGTGCAGGAGCGCGAGCTTTCGAAATGGGTCTGGGCGATGTCGCTCGGCCGGCGCTTTCGCTGGCTGATGGGCGCGACCGATCCGGGCGATATCCTGCGCGCAGTCGATCTCGCGCGACAAGGTCGTCTCGTCTGCGTGGATGGCGACATGGAGGATGTGCTGCCTGGCATCGATCTCCATGCGGCTTTTGACACCCATACTTGGGGGTCGATGTTCGTCAATGTACGCGTCGACGGCAAACAGCCCAGCAAAGACGCGTATATCCTTGCCGGCGATCTCATCTATTCCTACGCCAACCTGGAAGGTCCGGACCCGAAAGATCCGCAATACGTTCCGATCGGCTTGGCCGAGCGGAAGCCAAACGAATTTGCTGCTAAGCTCGGATAAGATGTCGCGGCTGGTCGGGGGTGAAACGAAACGCATCATTCCTATCCATGACGTGAATCTGAAGGACGTGTTCCCTTCGCGTGTCAGCCGCAACAATCTGTGCATCAGCGAAATATGCCTCGCCGACGGCGAGCGATCGCGTGTGCAGTGAGAGTGCGAAATCGTTGAACTTCCGCCAACTCGTGGTTGGGAGAATCACGTCTGCTGGATGGCTGAGAGCAGCCAACTGCCGCTACGGGCGCGCATGAAGGTCCACAATTCGGTGACCTCGCTCGGCTCGCCGCCTTCGACGGTACGGCCGCTCGCGCGCTCGACCATACTGTCCTTGAGCGCGAATTTCATCGCCACGGTCGCATATTCGGTGTCGCCTTCACGCCAAGCTTCGGCTAGATCGCCTTGCAGCAGCCTCACATCAGTGACGCGATTGATCAGACCGCGACTCGCGTTGCCCGCCAGCTGCTCGGAGAAATAGGACAGCATTTCGGGCGTGACCTTCGCGCGCAGGGCCGAAAGGTCTTCTGTTGAATAAGCAGCCTGGACGTCGCCGAGCAATCGTTCGAAC
>CAWJRE010000014.1:0-57398 GCA_963845075.1 uncultured Alphaproteobacteria bacterium
CTTGCTGTTGTTTTTTCGAAAATCGGCGATTCGCCAGCGGGGGGCAATTGCGGAGTTTATGATAGTGGTTGCTTTTTGGCATAGCGGCTCTTGGTTAGCCTATCCATGAAATCTGTAGGTCTGGCATCGGAGTAGTATTTTTCGATCATAGAAACGCTGGTGCCGCAGTTGGACGCAATTTCATAAATCGGAATCCCCTCCCGTAGTCGCTCCGTAATGTAGAAATGTCGCAGGCAATACAAAGTATGCTTCTTCTTATCCGCATCAATTTCAGTCCTGGCAATTCTCAAGAGATTATTGAACCCCTCGCGAAAATCCCCAATCACTCGTCCAGACTCGTCGCACCAAATGAAATCGTTGGGTTGGTAAAAATCCTTTTTTGATTTCCTATCTGCCTCCAACTCTCTAATAACCTCAGCAGCCTTCGCCATTCCCGCGACTTCTCGGCGTCTCTGAACCTTGGAATACGATTGAGCAACCCACACCTTGCAAGTTTCTTCGCGATCCTTGTTTTTTGCGTAAGTAATATCCTGCCACCGAAGATTTCTGGCTTCCCCAACCCGCACACCTGTATTGGCTAAAAACAGTACGTAGGCTCGCAACATTTTTCTGTATCGCGCCAGCCGTGGATCGTTCTGATATTTCCCGACCTCCAACCATGATTTGCGCCTCATGACGCTGGTGATGCGATTGTATTCTTGCGACGTAAAGGCGCTTCGGCGGGATGACTTGCCGTTCTTAAAAATAAATAGATCGGCATCGCCGCGATAGATACCCCTCCGCTTTGCCCAGGCTAAGAAACTTTTGAAAGCATTTATTTCCCACGCCACAGTCCTATTAGATGCGCGTAGGCGGGCATTCGAAGGTAGACGGATGGAACCATCGGGGCGTAGTCGGATTGGGGCGTTTCCCCTTTTTTCCTTTTTTTGTTCGTCTATCCAGTGCTGCCAGTAATTGGCTCGCCACGTTTCGTAGGCTTCCATCTCAGCCAGTGAAATGTCTTGGAGGGGCTTTTTGCCAACATAATCTTTCCAGTAACGACAGATTGTTTTCCGATATTGGCGGAGCATGTGTCTCGTATGCCCAGATAATCCCTTGGCAAGTCTGTCTTCGTATTCGGTAATAAAATCATCGATAGCTTCTGCCACTGTGTCTTTGTTGAGAGACGATCCCTTTTTCTCAGCAAGCTTGATTTCCAAAAGCCTTTCGTACGCTTTCTGGTTTGCTTCTTGCTCGTTAGAGGTTTTCAGCGTTTCGGTGATGTAGAGGTTGCCGCTTGAAATCGTCTTGTTTTGGATTCGAAATCGGGCATAGAACGTGCTTCCACGGCGAAAGACGCTGACCCGTGGCTTGCCACGCTCATCGGGCGCAAGTCTGGTAATCTTCATCGCCAAACATTAACAAGGATATTCACAAAAGAGCAATCGCTGTTTAAGATATTGATATATAATGATAAAGTGCTACCGCGGTAAATCCAGAATTCCCAGCTTCCGGGCATCTCATTGTCTCGTCATTGCCGGCAAAAGGCGCGAAACGCCCTCTTTTGCTTAGCGCCGGCAATCCATGCGGAAAAGCCGGCGTCTCGGCAAGGCCGCATGGACCTCGGATCACGTCCGGTGGTGACGACGGAGATTACTTATCCGCCGCCAGCAGATTGGCGATCGTGCGAATTTCGTTACGCGCGTATTTCGGCAGGCCGGCGCTGATCGAATCGCCGGAATTAAATGAGGACTGCCCCATCAGCACCTGCGCCGGCACGAGGTTGCGCAGCACCGGGACTTTCTCGAAATCCTTCTTCTTGTCGAGCACGCTTTCCGGGATCGCCAGCACCATATAGGCGGTGACCACTGTCTTGTTGGCTTCGCTCGGATGAGCCTGGAAGACGGCGAGAAGCTTGCCAAACTTCATGATCTGATTGACGTAGAAGATATTCTGCTCGAGCACGCCGGCGACCGGCAAATCGAGACCGGTGAGTTCCTTCAAGCCGGCCTGATCGATATCGGCGGCTGGCAGCGTCGACATCTCGCCCTGGAAATCGATGCGGTCGGAGACTTTCTTGGGCGTGTCGCGCAGCTTGTTGACCAGCATCACGCCGAGCGGAATCTTGCCTTCGAGCTTGTAGGTCGACTCGATGCAGATCAGCGGATTGCGGCCGGTGCACCACTTGCGATCGGGATTGACGTTGCCGGTCCCTTGCGGGTCGGTGAGCGGCGAGACGTCGGTCGCGGCAATCAGCTTGTGCTTGATTGCCGGATCGATCTTTTCCAGGAACGGCAACGAAACATAGCGTGCAAAATTGAATGACCCGGGCGCTCGATTAACAACGAAACGCGCCTGGGCGACATACATTTCGAGCTTTTCCAGCACCGGACCGGCGGGCGTGTCGGCGCTCGCCGCTTTGGTGATGGTCGGCTCGGAATAGGCGGGATAGAGCGATAAGAACTTTTTCTGGGCCGGAAGCGTCCGGCCCCACTCGGTAAATGCGATCAAGTTCGCGGCGCCCGACGCGCTCGCCGCGCCATCGCTGAAAGCGATCGTACCGGGCTTCAGTGCCGTCACATCCCAATTCGGCGGCGAACCTACATCCTCGATGCGAAACTCCTCCGCGCGCGCGGAGGACAACACCCCAAGCAGTGCGACAAGCGCGACCGCGTGTCGTATCAACATTGAATTACTTTCCGTTATCCGTCAGAACGGCCACCCGCTCCAGGACCCGCGACGATCCTCCCGGCTGTTCCATGGCGCGAAGAAGCCGCGCGCCACCGGCCGCTGCTGTTGCTGGTAGTAGCCTTGCTGCTGTTGCTGGTAGTAGTCCTGCTGGGCGCCCGGATAATACGGGCTTGCGCCCGCGCGGCGTCCTCCGCCGCCCCAACCCCAGGCGCCCCAACTTTGCTCTGTCTCGCCCTCAGGATTGCGGGCAGGGTCGCCCTCCTGACGCGTCGCCATAAGCTGATATTGCGTCTCATATAGTTTGCCATCCGGTCCGATCCGGAGGTGCTCGATAAAGCCTTGCCCGCTGTTTTCGCTGTATTGGTACTGGCCATATTGGCCGCCGTTGCGGCTGCCGCCAATCCGGGTGCCGCTGTAATAGTCGATCGGCAGGTCAACCAAATAGCGCTTGGCCTCCGGCGACGGCCCACTGAGCGGCGCCTTGGGCGCGATGCCCTGTGCCCAAATGGCCTGCAGGATCGGCTCGAAGATCGGCAATGCGACACGCGCGCCGGTCGCGGTCGTGCCGAGCGAACGACGCTTGCCATCGCCATTGTCATAGCCGACCCACACGGCGATGGTGACGTCGTTGGTGAAGCCGATGAACCATCCGTCGACCGCATCCTCGGTGGTTCCGGTCTTGCCGGCCACATAGGGCGAGAGCCCGCCGATCGCGCGCGCGGTGCCGCGCGCCACCACACCCTGCAGCATGGTCTTGAGCTGATAGAACGAGGTGCGGTCGGCGGCGCTAATAAAAGGAAGCGGCGTGCTCGGATATTGAAAGACCGTGTGCCCGTCTGACTCGATCAATTCGATGGCGTGCGGCTTCGGCAGCGCCCCTTCGTTGGCCACCGCCGCATAGAAGGCGGCGAGATCAATCATGCGGACCGGCTGTGCACCCAGCACGAACGGATAGTAGCGGACGCATTCAGCGTAGATCTTGGCGGCAACCGCGGTGGCGCAGACTTGATCAAGACTTTTCTCAGGATCGGCGCTGATGCCGCCCTCGAGCAGGTGCGCGGTCACGACGTTGACTGAATTCTCCAGCCCGCGCCGCATGGTGAACATGCCGCCCATGCTGCCGTCGGCGTTGCGCGGCGACCAGTAATATTCCTCGCGCAGCGCGCTGTTGTATTCGCGCGCGATGATGCCCGTCTGGGCGCCGATCGGCGCCAGCGTGATCGGATCGTCCGAAACGAGCGTGTTGGGTTGCAATCCCGATTGCAGCGCGGTCAGGTAGGTAAGCGGCTTCATCGCCGAGCCGGGCTGGCGCTGGGTCTGCGACGTCCGGTTCAACTGGCTCGCGAAATAGGAGAAGCTGCCGGCCATCGCCAGAATGCGTCCGGTCTTGTTCTCCAGCACCAACGCCGCGCCTTGCACCGTGGGGCGCACCCGCAATTCCACCCGCCCGCCGACCGTGACAGTGGCGCCCGGCGCACCGCCCGCGTTCTTGGGTTTGGCAACGGTCTTGCCCTCGATCAGGCGGACATAGACCACGTCATAGAGGCCGATATTGCGCTTGGCGCCCAAGTTCGCCGCGTTGAGCGGGAACACCCGGCCGTCTCTGATACCGACGCGGATATTGCCGTCGCCGCGCTTGCCGCCGCCCTTGTCGAGAATGACGGCCGGCTCCCAATGCACGTCGGAAAGCGGCAGCTTTAGCGCCTGCAGCGCTTGTTGCCATGCCGGCAAGGCCCCGGGCGCTGCCGCGCCGCTACCGACACTGAGCTTTTGGATCGCGTCGCCGAGATTGGCTTCGGGCCCGCGAAACTGCGTGCGGCCGGATGACATCTCAAAACGCGCAAGCCCCTCCTGCAGAGACGCTTCGGCTTCGCGCTGCAAGGCCGCGTTGATGGTCGAATGGACGGTGTAGGGTTCCGCCGTCAAGCTCGTGATGCCGTCGGTTTTCGCCTCGCGCCCCAGAAAATCGATGAAATGCAAGCCGCTGTCGCGCCGCCGCTGCGCGAACGCCAAGAGCTTGGGCGGGGCCGCGAGCGCGCGGTCCTTATCCTCGGCCGAGATCACGCCGTCTTCCTTCATGCGGCCGAGCACATAGGCGAGCCGCTCCTTGGCGCGATCCGGATGACGGTCAGGATTGAAGAAGCTCGGTCCCTTGAGCAAGCCCGCCAGCATCGCGCCTTCGGCGATGCTGAGATCCTGCGCGGATTTGCCGAAATAGCTGCGCGCGGCCATCTCGACGCCCCAGGCGCCGCGGCCGAGATAGGCCGAATTCAGATAGAGTTCGAGGATTTCCTGCTTGCTGAGCGTGCTCTCGACGCGCGAGGCCACGATCATCTCGCGGATCTTGCGCTCGTAGGTCACGTCGTCGCCGACCAGGAGGTTTTTGACCACCTGCTGGGTGATGGTCGAGCCGCCCTGCGGCCGCCCCGACTCGCCAAGATTGCCGATGAAGGCGCGAATGATGCCGCGCTCGTCGACGCCGTGATGCTGAAAAAACCGCCGGTCTTCGGCGGCGATGAATGCTTTCTGCACCAGGTCCGGGATCTTGGCGAGCGGTACCCAGACACGGCGGTTACGCGGCTCGAACACATTGGCAAAGCTGCCGCCCTTGCCGTCGAGCACCACGCTCATGGAGGGTAGCTTGCGGCCTTTGAGCCGCGCCGGGTCGGGCAGGTCGGCCGCCGCGTTGTTGAAGAACTCGATCACCTGGCCGAGATCGACCACCGGATTGGCGACGTTCTCGTTCTTGCAGAACTGATGATAGGCGGTGTTCAGATCGGCGAAGTTGATGCCGTGAAAGGCCTTGATGTCGCCCGCCACCGCCTTGGGGTCGTTCAATGCGGTTGCGATCAGGTCGTCGAGGTTAATGGATTCGATGTCGAAGGCCTGCCGCATGTGGGCGCAGCCGTCGCGCAGCATCTGCACGACCTCGGCCCGGTCCTGCACCGGATCGAAATGGGTTTTGACCGCCTGGGGCGCAGTCGTAACTTCGCTCAACGCCAGCGCAGTCGCAAATATTTTGACGAGAATCATGTCCATGGCAGGGCGCGAGCACAGCCGAGTTCGAGGAACACCACAAGAGGGATAGCAAGTATAACCATCCGATCCTTACAAAAAGACTTTTTGTGGGTCTTTGGTTGCCGGCATCCTTAGCCTTTTACTCAGGTTTGCATCGGGGTGACGTATTTCCGTCACGCCGGCGCCACGCGCGCCTGAGGATCGCCCTGGTTCGAGGCGGGGCCGCCTTGCAAACGGGGCGCCGGTTTTACGAGGCCGCGGCGGAATCCTTGGTGGGTGCGGGAGCCTCGGCCGGCGCAGGCGTGTTGGCCGGCGCCAGCCCGTCGAAATGGCCGCGGCGTTGCAGCCAGGCGAGCAGGACTAGCGCCGGCAGGCCGGCGAGCGCGCAGATCGCAAAGAACCACACCCAGCCGGTTGCGCCGGCAATAAAGCCCGCGCCTGCGGAAAGATACGTACGGCCGAAGGCTGCCAGCGCCGTCAGCAGCGCGTATTGCGTGGCCGTGTGCAACGGATTGCGGCACAGCGCCGACAGATAGGCGACAAAGATCACGGTGCCGATGGCGCTGGTGAAGTTCTCGGCAATGATGGCGAAGGTCAGCCATGCCGCATTGAGCCCAACGACAGCCTGCCAGGAGAAGGCGAGATTGGCGAAAGCCTGTAAGAGACCGCCAATCATCAAGCTTGCCGGCAGCGAATAGGCGCGCGCGACGAAGCCGCCGGCAAATCCGCCGATCAGGGTCGCAGCCAGGCCGACGCCTTTGATGATGGCTGCGTACTCGTTGCGCGAGAAGCCGAGATCGATGACGAACGGGCCGGTCATCGCGCCGGAGAGCGCGTCGGTGAATTTGAACAAGACCACAAAGGCGAGCGCGACGAATGCCAAGTCGCGTGAGAGGAACTCGGAGAAAGCGCCCACCGCCGCTTCAGCGACGCGCCGTAAGGCACTTTCCTTGGAATGCGACGCCTCGGCGGCGGCGGATTGTTGCGGTTCCGTCGCCATCAGCGTGGTCGCGACGCCGATGAGGACGAGTGCCCCCATGACCACATAGCCAGCGCTCCAGGCCGCCTGATGGTCCAAGCCCGCGCCTTGGAAAGCGCTGACGATGAATAACGCGCCCGCGGTCGAGGCCAGCATGCCGATGCGATAGGCGGCCACATAGGAGGCCATGCCGGCGGCCTGCTCGCTTTCACTCAAGCTTTCGACCCGGAAGGCATCGACCACGATGTCCTGCGTGGCCGAAGCGGTTGCGACCAGGAGCGCGCCCAACGCCACCACGAAAGCCGGTCCGGATGGATCGCAGAGCGCCAAAAAGACGATCGCCGCCATCAGCAAGAACTGGGAGAGCAAAAGCCAGCCGCGCCGCCGCCCCAACAGTCGCGACAGAATCGGCACATCGAGTGCATCGATCAGCGGCGCCCAGGCGAACTTGACGGTGTAGGGCGTGCCGACCAGCGCAAAGAGCCCGATCGTACCGAGATTGACCCCGCTCTCGCGCATCCAGATCAGCAGCGTCGATCCGGACAAAGCGAGCGGCAAGCCGGAGGAAAAACCGAGAAACATGACGATCAGCACGCGCCGCTGCAGATAGACGGCGAGCGTATCGGCGATCGACGTGCGGGCGGCGGGGGTGGGCGTTACGGCCATGCCACAGCCCTAGCCGGTTTGCGAAAGAGCGCCAACCTCGGATCTGTCATTGCGGAACCGAGCGCAAACGAAGAATCCGAAACGACCCGAGAAAATTACTCCCCAGCTTCGAGCCGGCGAACGTTTCCCGCAAGACTGTTGCCGTTGGCTACAGCGGGGTTGACGGGCGATTGCGCCCCCAATTCAACCTGCTGGATGCGCTCGCCATGCGCCTCGATCTTTTCGATCGAGATGACGGATTGGCGGATATCCTCGTTCGCCTGGTTGAAATGCGTCTGCAGCTTGCGTACGCGGTCGCCCAATAAGCCGACATCCTTCGCCAAGCGCGCGACTTCATCGCGGATCTGATCGGCCGCCTCGCGCATGCGCGCATCCCGCTGAATCTGCTGCATCACCTGAATCGCCAGCATGAGGATCGCGGGCGAGACAACGACGACGCGCGCGCGGTAAGCCTTCTGCACCAGATCGTCGAAGCCATCATGCAGCTCGGCATAAATCGATTCCGAAGGCACAAACATAAACGCGGTTTCTTGGGTCTCTCCGGGGATCAAATATTTCTGCGCAATATCCGCCACGTGCTTGGCAACGTCGGCGCGCAGTCGCGCGGCCGCGGGTTTGCGTGCCTCGTCGGTCTTGGCGTCCCGATACGCGGTGAACGCTTCGAGCGGGAATTTTGCATCGATCACGAGCGGGCGGCGGTCGGGCAGAAACACGCAGCAGTCGGGCCGGGTCTTGTTGGCGAGCGTGTGCTGGAAGGCGTAAGTCCCCTTGGGCAGCCCGTCCTGGACGATGGCTTCCATGCGCCATTGGCCGAACGCGCCGCGCGTCTGCTTGTTGGCGAGCACGCCTTGCAGGGTTGTCACCTGACCGGCGAGATCGGTGATGTTCTTCTGCGCGCGGTCGATGACCGCGAGGCGCTCGGCGAGCTTTTGCAGATTCTCGGTTGTGCTCTGCTTGGTCTTCTCGAGCGAATCGCCCAGCCGATGCGAGACCGAATCGAGCCGCTCGTTGACGGTATGGGCGAGTTGCGTCTGGCCTTTCGCCAGCATGCCGATCATGGCCTCAAGCCGCGTGGCGGCCTCGGCGTGCGCGTTCCTGAGCGCCACCATCGCCGGATCTTCGGCGGGCACTTTATGCCGTGAGCGCCAAACCGTGATCGCCAGGATGGCAATAGCGGCAACAGCGATGAGACCGGTCGCAATCGCGACGATCACGAAGGCTTCCGGCGACAAGCCTTCAATCGTCAGGCCTTCGATCGACCAGCCTTTTGGCAAGCCCTGGTTCATGCGCTGCTTTCTATGTGATTCGCGGCAACCCAACGTCGAATTAGCACCGATGCTCGTTAAGAACAAATGAAGAACATGGATAGCGCGCTTTGGTTGCGCGAGGCAACCCACCGACCTGCATTGACCGCGCTTTAGGCACCGCTTAAATCGCCGCTATGGCGTTGCGGGACATCCTGAAAATTCCGGACAAGCGGCTCCGGCTCGTTTCCGAGCCGGTCAAGCGCGTTGACGCCGGCATTCGGGCGCTCGCAGACGACATGTTCGAGACCATGTACGACGCTCCCGGCATCGGGCTTGCGGCGATCCAGATCGGTGTCGCCAAACGTGTCGTGGTGATGGACCTGTCGAAAAAGGACGAGGCGCAGGCGCCGCAAGTCTTCATCAATCCGGAAATCACCTGGCGGTCGGACGAAACCTCGACCCACGAGGAAGGCTGCCTGTCGATCCCGGACTATTACGAAGAGGTCGAGCGGCCGCAGCGGGTCAAGGTCAAATATCTCGACCTCGACGGCGAAGCGCACGAGATCGAAGCGGACGGGCTGTTCGCGACCTGCCTGCAGCACGAGGTCGATCACACCAACGGCGTGTTGTTTATCGATCACATCTCCAAGCTCAAGCGCGACCGCGTCATCAAGAAATTCACCAAGGCGGCCAAGGCGGAAAAGTCGGCGAAGAAAGTGGAGGCGTGATTGCCGCTTCGCCTGGTCTTTATGGGTACGCCGGACTTCGCCGTACCGACGCTGCTTGAACTTGTCGGCGCCGGGCATGAGGTCGTAGCGGTCTATACGCGCGCGCCGCAACCCGCCGGCCGCGGCATGGAGATGCGCGAAAGCCCGGTCGCGCGCGAGGCCCGAAAATTCGGCCTGCCGATTTTCACTCCGAAGACGCTGCGAATGGATGACGCAGCTAGCGCGATGCGCGCACACGGCACCGACGCCGCCGTGGTGGTCGCCTACGGCTTGATCCTTCCGAAGCCGATCCTGGAAGCGTTTCCGCTCGGCTCTTTCAATCTGCACGCCTCGCTGTTGCCGCGCTGGCGCGGCGCAGCCCCGATCCAGCGCGCTGTGATGGCGGGCGACCGCGAGACCGGCATCATGGTTATGAAGATCGAGGAAGGGCTCGATACCGGCCCGATCGCCATGGCCGACCGCATCCCCATTGGCCCTGACACCACCGCCGGCGAACTGCACGATATCCTGGCTCAGCGTGGCGCCAAGCTCATGGCGATCGCGATGGCGGCGCTGGAACGCGGGACCCTGCAGCTCACACCGCAGCCGGAGGCCGGCGTCACCTACGCAACCAAGATCGAAAAATCCGAAACGCGCATCGACTGGAAGGAGCCGTGGCAGAAGGTCCACGACCATTGCCGCGGTCTATCGCCGTTTCCCGGCGCCTGGTTCGAGCTTGCGGACGTCGGCCGCGTGAAGGTCTTGCACACGACCAGAGGAGTCGGCAGCGGACAGCCGGGACAGGCGCTCGACGAGCAACTGACCATCGCCTGCGGCGATGGCGCCGTGCGGCTTGTGGAATTGCAGCGCGCCGGCCGCCAGCCGATGAGTGCCGAAGCGTTCTTGCGCGGTACGCCGATTCCGCGCGGCACGCTGCTCGGCTGAAAGCGCACATGCCGCGCTACAAGCTCACCATCGAATATGACGGGACGCCCTTTGTCGGCTGGCAGGTGCAGGACAATGGCGTGTCGGTGCAGGGCGTCCTGGCCGAAGCGGTGTTGGCCTTTGCCGGCGAACGCGCCGTGGTCGGCGGCGCCGGGCGCACCGATGCCGGTGTGCACGCGCTCGGCCAGGTCGCGCACGTCGATCTCACCAAAGACTGGCCGGCCGACACCGTGCGCGATGCGCTCAACGCGCATTTGCGCCCGCATCCGATCGCGGTGCTTGCAGCCGAGCATGTCGCGGATGATTTCGATGCACGCTTCTCGGCGATCAAGCGGCATTATCGCTATCGCATCGTCAACCGCCGCGCCGATCTTGCACTCGAAGCGCATCGCGCCTGGCGCGTTCCGCGGCCGCTCGATGCGGCGGCCATGCACGATGCCGCGCAACGGCTCGTCGGGCGGCACGACTTCACGACCTTCCGCTCAACCGAGTGCCAAGCCAAATCGCCGGTGAAAACGCTCGACCGCCTCGACGTGGCGCGCGACGGCGACGAGGTTCGGATTACCACCAGCGCGCGATCATTCCTGCACAATCAAGTGCGCTCGATGGTCGGCTCGCTCGTGCACGTGGGCGAAGGCAAATGGAGCGCCGACAATCTTGCCGCGGCGCTCGCCGCGCGCGACCGCACCGCATGCGGGCAGGTAGCGCCGCCACAGGGGCTTTATTTGGTGCGGGTGGAGTATTGACTTGTCGTCATTCCGGGGCGCGCCGTCAGGCGCGCGCCCGGAATCCGTAGCCACCGCGCGCGCAGCAAAACGCTCTGCGAATATCATTCGATGCAGGGCTTATGGATTCCGGGTTCCGGCCTCTGGCCGGCCCCGGAATGACGGTCAGCCAAAATACTTGTCGATCATGCGCCGGTAGATCGCGGTCAGCGTGACGAGATCGGCGACCGGTGCGCATTCGTCGACCTGATGCATGGTCTGGCCGACCAGACCGAATTCCAGAACCGGGCAATAATCCTTGATGAAACGCGCATCCGAAGTGCCGCCGGACGTGGATAACTTCGGCGTGCGCCCGGTGACTTCGGCGATCGCGGCAACCGCAAAATCGGTGAAAGGGCCGGGCTTGGTAACGAACACATCCGCATTCGAAGACTGCCAGTCAAAGGAACAGCGCACATGGCCCGCGGCGGCGGCTTCTGCGCGGCGCTCGATCAGCGCTTTGAGCGCGGTCTGGCTGTGGCAGTCGTTGTAGCGGATGTTGAAGCGCGCGCGCGCCTCGGCGGGAATGAGATTGACGGTCGGATTGCCGACATCGACCGAGGTGAATTCCAGATGCGAGGGATCGAAATGCTCGCTGCCTTCGTCGAGCGGCGCCTGCAGCGCAGCGATCAACGTAACGAGCCCGCGGATCGGATTGTCAGCGCGGTCCGGATAGGCCACATGCCCCTGCCGGCCGGACACGATCAGCGTGCCGTTGAGCGAGCCGCGGCGGCCGGCCTTGATGGTGTCGCCGAGGATCTCGACATTGCTCGGCTCGCCGAGGATGCAATGATCGAAAATCTCGCCGCGCTCGGCCGCCCATTTCAAAAGCTTTACCGTGCCGTTGACCGCAACACTTTCCTCGTCGCCGGTGATGAGCAGCGACAGCGAGCCTTTTTTCGGCTTGCCGCCGTTGGCGGCAAGATGCTGGAGCGCGGCGGCGACGAAAGCAGGCGATGCCGCCTTTCATGTCGACCGCGCCGCGTCCGTAAAGCTTGTCGCTGGCGATGTCGCCGCCGAATGGCGGATGCCGCCATGCCGCCTCGTCGCCCGGCGGCACCACGTCGGTATGCCCGGCGAAGACCAAATTCGGCCTTGCGGCGCCGATGCGGGCATAAAGATTGTCGATCGGCGCAGTGCCGGGCTCGGCGAAGGTGGCGCGATGCACGGTAAATCCAGCTTGCGCGAGTATCTGCTGCAAATAAGGAAGCGCGCCGCCGTCTTCCGGAGTTACCGATCGGCAGCGGATGAGATCGCGGGCAATAGCAACGGGATCGGCGGTCATCGACTTAAAGGTCATGCGCTTTCATTTGCCAGCGCCGTCAACGCGGCGCAATCAGGTTTTCGCGAGCGGGTCGGGCCCAAAGCGATTTGAACCGCGCGTGCCGCGGCGGAAGCCAAGCTCGATCAGCAACGCCAGGCTGACGATACCGACGACGAAGATGAACACAAAGACAAATGCCAGCACGACCAATGAGTAAATATTCTGAGTGAGATTGATCCACAGCCATCCTGCGAAACGGACGAGCACGGAATAAACCGCCAGCACGATGTACCACGCATAGATGACTTGGCTGGACATTTCGAGATCGTGCGCCCGCTTCAGCGCGATCACGAACTGCGGATAGAGGAAAGCGAACGTGACGATGTGCATCGTCATATCGCCGGCGGTCTCGCCCGCGAATCCCTCGACGCTGGCGGCGGCGATTGCGGCCACGATCACCTCGAAGACGAAAACGACGATGTTGGCAAGCCAAAAGGTCTTACGCGGGATCCGGCCTTCGAAATTCCCGAAAAATCGTATCCACTTCATGGTGGCGGTGGGGGCACGCTGCGGCTGGCAGCATTGGGCAGACGAGGACACCGGCAGTGTCCGCGTAAGATCGCCGGCCGTCAACGCGTGATGAGCGGATCGGGCCCGTACTGATTGGGGCCGACCGTGCCTCGCCGAAAGCCGAGCTCGACCAAAAGGGCGAGCCCGAAGACCGCGAACGGCACCGCAATGGCGAGCGACAGCATGCTGGGCGTTTCGTCGGTGCCGGCAAGCCCGAGCACGGTAAACAGGTCGAGCACGGCGCCGGCGCCGAAGAAAATGAACAACAGCCAGACCGGCAGGTCGCGGTCGTGGGCGCGTTTCAGCGCCACGGCGAATTCGGGATAGGTGAAGGCGAGATCGACGATGGCGCTCAGCCGCTCGCCCTGAATTTGCTCGGCGACGAAATGAAAGATCAGCTCGATCGCGGTGAGCACAATCATCCCGATCCAGAACGTCTGGCGGCCGATGCGGCCATGGAATCCGTTGAAGAGATACGCCCAATTGATCGATGCCACGGCTGATCAATCCCGCAGCAATTCGTTGATGCTGGTCTTGGCGCGCGTTTTCTCGTCGACGCGCTTGACGATGACGGCGCAGTAGAGACTCGGGCTTGGCTCGCCGCCGGCGCGCGGCTTGCCCGGCAGGCTGCCGGGCACCACCACCGCATAAGGCGGCACCTCGCCCTGGAAGACTTCGCCGCTCTCGCGATCGACAATCTTGGTGGAGGCGCCGATGAAGACGCCCATCGACAGCACGGCGCCCTCGCGCACGATCGCGCCCTCGGCCACTTCCGAGCGCGCGCCGATGAAGCAATTGTCCTCGATGATCACCGGACCGGCCTGCAGCGGCTCGAGCACGCCGCCGATGCCGGCGCCGCCCGATATGTGGCAGTTCTTGCCGATCTGCGCGCACGAGCCGACCGTCGCCCAGGTATCGATCATGGTGCCCTTGTCGACATAAGCGCCGAGATTGACGAATGACGGCATCAGCACCACACCCGGCGCGATAAAAGCAGAGCGGCGCACCACGCAGCCGGGCACGGCGCGGAAGCCGGCATTGCGAAAATGCGCATTATCCCAATTGTCGAATTTGGAGGGGACCTTGTCCCACCATACGGCATGGCCGGGTCCGCCCGGAATGATGGCCATGTCGTTGAGGCGAAACGACAGCAGCACGGCCTTCTTGAGCCATTGATTGACCCGCCATGAGCCGTCGGGCGCTTTCTCGGCCACCCGCGCGGCGCCGCGGTCGAGCAGATCGAGCGCCTCGTCCACCGCCTCGCGCACCGCGCCCTTGGCGGCCGGGCCGATCTCCTCGCGGCGCTCAAACGCCGCGTCGATGGTTTCGGCCAGCGCCTGATTGGGTGTTTTGGCAAGATCGGCTGCTGACATGAATGGAGGTCCCCTGCTGGCGCGGTTTGTCGGAGCGCGCATGCACGATGTCAAGCGCCCGCACCGCCGGGAAGCGTATTAGTTGTCTCCCTGCTACCCATGGCGTCAGCCGTGCAACAGACCAGCCGATGTCAGCCTTTTTAATCCAGATTGTGTTTCTCGCCGCCGGCGCGGCCTATTTTAGCTGGACGGCCGCGGGCGCGCTGCGTTCCGGCGAGATCTCGGTCTATGTGCGCGCCAACCGGGATCGATATTTTTCGCGAAGAGCCAATCCCGCCGGCTATTGGATAGCCGTTTCCTGGTATCTCTTGCTCGCCACGGTCGCCGCCGCGGGCCTTGTGGTCCGCTGCTTGTGGGGATGAGCACGCCAAAAGCCCGCCCCGCAAACGGGTGACCTTGGTCAAACCTTGCGGCCCTCCCGACAAATTGCACCAGGACTGGAGCGGCGCCGGCGACGAAGTTGGAACCTTTTTTGCATAGCCTGATTTGAAGCAACGCGATCAAAAAAGGCGTGCGCATGATCACCATGGCCATCGGACTTGCCGCCGGCATTTTCTACTGGCTGGCGTGGTACAAACTTGCGTTCTGGATTTTGATCTACGCCATTATTTACGGCGGGCTTGGCGCCTTGCGCGGTGACAACCAGACGCACGCTCTGTTGCGGCGCGACTCCGCGTTGACGATCGCCGTGCTCATTCCGGTCGCCTGGCATATCGGCGGATTGGCCGGCTATTGGTGACGGCGAGCGCGCGACGGCTTTAACTCCGCGGATTCGGCGCCATGATCGCGTGCAAAAAGCCTGTCAGATCATCGGTGACGTGATCGACGTGCGGCTCGTCGCGGCCGGAAAGCTCCCATTCTTCGCGAAAGACTTCGCGCGTGCCAATGGGTACGACCAGCACCGTCGTCATGCCGCGCGCGTGCGGCACTTCGAGGTTGCGAGATAGATCCTCAAATATTGCAGCCTTGGCCGGTTCGACGTTGTGGCGCGCGAAAAACCTGTCATAGACGATCGCGCGCGGCTTGGGTTCGAGCTCGGCCGCGGCGATGTCGAAGATGTCTTCAAAGCCGGATCTGATTTCGAGACGGTGCATCACCGCTTCGGCATGCGCACGCGTGCCGTTGGTCAGAATGAGCTTGCGGCCGGGCAATCGGGCGATCGCCGCCCCGAGCGCGGGATCGGGCGTGAGCGGCGAATAATCGATGTCGTGGACCATCTCGAGAAATTCGTCGGGATCGAGCCCGTGCTCCTCCATCAGGCCGCGCAGGCTCGTGCCATAGCGCCGATAGAGATCCTTCTGCAGACGAAACGCCTCGTCGTGGGTCAGCTTGAGGAAGTTTGCGATGTAGTCGCGGATGCGCACATCGACCTGCTGCCAAAGATTGACGTGATGCGGGTAGAGCGTGTTGTCGAGATCGAACACCCAGGTCTCGACGGCGTCGAAGCCGCGAGCGCCGCGGCGCGAACGCTCCGCTGTCTCCGTCTGGCACTCGCATGGGTCCCGTGCGTTCGCTCATGATCCGCCAACTCGTTGTTGCCACACTTCCTGGCAAGGAAGCGCGACTGCTCGCCGAATCGTTTGTAGCAACTGGCGAGCCGGGAGCAAGCGATGCGCCGCGTGTTACGGAAGTCAATTCCCTTCGTCCAGGCCGCACTGATCGGTACGCTGGCAGCAGCCGCGGTCGCCGGCGTCGCCATGCTGATTTCCCATTCCTAGTCGGGTTTTCGCGCTCTCGGACGGCCGTGTTAATTGGCTTCCCGCCACGATGTCGCCGGCAGCAAGCCTTTGAGCGCGCCGTCGTGCAGACGCACCGGATCGCGCTCGCCTTCCATCGCCAGTCGCAGCATCGAACGGGCGAGTTCGTCCGGGCGCACCGTTGAATTGCCGATGGCCTTGAGCGTCAGCCACGCCTCATCGAAGGCCGTCTCCAAGACGACCAGCGTCTGCGGATCGAATGAAGAAGTGTGGAACCCGCGCATGCTCCGCCCTCACCACGACGTTAGGGACCCGAATGTTACGGAGTGCCTAACCTTTGTGGTCAAGTTGGCCGAGTTTGTGACGGCAAGCGTGAACCGGGCATGACATTCGGTCGCTGCCTGCTCACATTTGATTGACGTCGGCGAATGCCGACCGGGCGCGCAAATACGCGCGGCGCCGATCAGTCGTCAGCTTCATTTCAGCAATTGGAACGCCACCAGAGCCGCTAGCATTATGGCGCTGCCGAGTCCCTGCAGCGGCGTGATCGTGTCGCCGAGCACCACGGCACTTCCCGCCATCGCGATCATGGGCTCGAAATTCATGATAAGCGCGGTGCGAAACGGACCGACGCGCATGGTAGACACAAAGATGAAGACGATGCCGGCGGTGGTCGCCAAACTCATGCCGACCAGCGCCGCCCAGCCGGCGTTGGTCTGCGGTGGCTGCCACGTCTGCGTGATCGCGGAGAGCGCAACAAAGATGGCGGCCTGCGCAATGACCGAATACCAGGTCGTCAGCCGCGCGTCGGCGCCGACCAGGAACGCGCGCGTGACAATCAGCACGCCGGTGCGGCACACAGCGGCAGCGAGCGCAAACGCAATGCCGGCCAGTACCAGACCCGCCGGGTGCGCGCCGATCATGATCGCAAGCCCGCCAAAGGCTAAAAGCGCGCAGGCGATGCCTTGCCAGCGCAGGCGTTCAAGGCCGGTCGCGGCAGCCGCGAGTCCCGTGAGCAGCGGATAGATGAAATAGGTAAGCACCGCGGTCGACACGTCGTTCAGGTCGATCGCCTCGAACAGGCAGTAGAGCAGAACGGTGAGCAAAACGCCGATGCCGATCGAGATCCAGCGCACCCGCGCGTTCGCGGGCACCGGTGCGCCGCCGAGGCGAAGCCACGCAGCCATGAAGGCAAGCCCGATCATGCTGCGGAACGACAGCATGGTCAGCACGTCGCAATGCGATGCGGCGACGATCTTCACAAGCACGTCGGACGCGCCGAGCACGGCAGCCGCGGCAATTCCCGGTGTGGAAGCAAAGACGAAGCGAAAGGCCAAAGGGATGGAGAACCCGGTAAACGTAAGGAGCCTTCGGCATACGTCGCGCCGGTGCCAGCCGCAACCCTCACACAGGGTCAGGCCCGCTTTTGCTCCGGTGCCGGGAGCGGCACGGTTTGCGGGCGGCGATCGATCAGCGGCTTGAGCAGCAGTGCCGCACGCCCGAAGGGCGCGAACAGCTCGCCCCGAATGGTGTGGGCATTCGGCCGATCAGGGTCGACGCCGAATTCGAGCTTCTCCGGCTCGGCCGCCGGCACATAGAGCGTGCCGAACATCCAATCCCAGAGCGCGAGGCAGCTTCCGAGATTTTTGTTGAAGTGGGCCGGATTGCGCGAATGGTGGATCTGATGATGCGCCGGGCTCATGAACAGATGGCCGAGCCAGCCCGTGAATGAGATCCAGAGCTGCGTGTGCTGCAGATGCACATAAAGATAGATGAAGAACACCAGAATGATGTTGTTTTCCGACAGAACGTATTGATGCGTCGTTTGCCCGAAAATGTAGTTGCCGAAGCCGTTCGCGGCGCCGATGAACAGCGCCAGGATATTGAGGAAGATGCACATATAGACCGGGTGCACGCGAAAGTTCGTGAGCGGCGTCAGCACGGTCGCCGAGTGATGGACTTTATGGAATTCCCAGAGGAACGGGATGCGATGCGAGAGGTAGTGATTGAGCCAATAGCCAAGCTCATAGGCCAGAAACAGCAAGATCGTGATCGCGGTGCGATAGACATAGGGCGGCAGCGCCGTCGGCTGCCGCGGCCCGAAAGCCGCCGTCAGCCCCTGCGCGACGGAATGGCTGACGACTTCGTATGACAGCAGCGCCCAGCCGAACACCAGGCCGAACAGAAAGATATTGAAGTAGAAGTAGCCGAGGTCGGCCAGGGTCGATTTGCTGCCCACGATATACCGGGGGAAGAGCGCGCGCAGCAGCGCTTTGACGCGGATGCGGCGACCCTTGCGGTAGCGGCGGAATATCAGGAAGGCGAACGCGATCAGAAAGGCGCCGACAAGCGACAGCAGCGAGGCATGCGAACCGGGAGCGAAAAACGCTTTGCCCAATTGGCCGAAGAAATACGAAATGCCCGGCGAGAAATCCAAGCACGCCCTCCACGCCTCTCGAGAGGGCACGATCATTAGCGGGCATTGGTAAAAGCGGCGTTGTGGCCATGCGCAACAGGCGCGCTCGCAGGTTAACCATCCTGATTGTCGGGGCCTTAACGACGTTGCTGCACCCTGGCTGGATGGTCGGTCAGTCCCACGCCAAGCCCACATCCCAGTCCGCATCCATGGAGCGCGGCGCCGTGCGCTTTCGCTTTCTCGACGGCCTGCGCGGCTGGGCGGCCGTCGTCGTGCTGCTGCACCACCTTTTCATCGACGGCCTGCCGGCAAACAGCTTCATGGCCGATCGCGCGCTATGGGCAAAAGTGTTCTTCCTCAACGGCACGGTTGCGGTCAGCGTATTTTTCGTGATCTCGGGATTTTCGCTGTCGATCCGCTATCTGGAAACAGGCGACGGCAGAGCTTTGGGCCGCATCGCCGCCGGGCGTTATTTGCGGCTGGCACTGCCGATCTTTGCGATCTGCGCGGTGACTTACGTGTTGCTCGTGTCGGGCCTTATCCCGCCGGCCGCGCAGCGCCCCTCCCCGCTCGATCAGTTCCTCGGCTTCACGCCGAGCATCGACGGGCTGCTCGGCTTCTCGTTGCTGAAAGTGTTCGTGGCTTACTCCGGCGCCGAGAGCTACGACCCGCCGCTCTGGACCATGACTTACGAGTTTTTCGGCTCGTTCATGGTGTTCGCGCTGATCGCCTATCTGCGGCCCTCGCGGCTGCGCACATTGCTGCTGACCGTGCTGTTCCTGCTCTTGACCGCTCTGCAGACATATTTCGCCCTGTTCGTCGCCGGCATTCTGATCGCGGATCTGTTCCCGCGCATTGGCGCCTCCACCGCCGCCAATCGCGCCGGAGCGTTGCTTTGCGGCGCGGGGATTTTGTTGATCGCCCTGCCGCACGCCTGGTTCGCTGCCGTCTATCTCGGCGGCGGCGTCTGTTTGACCGCGGGCGCAGTCTTCTGCGCGCCGGTGCGGCGCTTCTTCGAGAGCCGCCTGTCGAGCTTCCTCGGCTGGGTATCGTTCCCGCTCTATCTGATCCAAGCGGCGGTGATCTATGTGTTCGCGCCGCGCGGGCTCGAGTTTTTGGCTTCCTACGGCTTCGCTCCCGAGACGCAGCGATGGCTGCTCGACTTCGCGCTTGTCCCCGTCGCGTTCCTCTGTGCGATCGCGTTTTGCCCGGTCAACGATTTTGCGACGGCCGCATCACGCCGTTTCGGCGCAAGTATCGTCGCATTTTGCGATGACCTTGCCGCGCGCTGGGCGCGGCGCAGCGAGCCGAGGCGCGCGGGGATCTAGATTGTTGGTTTGAGCATGATCTTATCCGAAAACCGGTACCCACTTTTCGGGATCATGGTCTAGTTGTGGATGAGCGTGCCGGCGCCGAGCTCGGTGAAGAGCTCGAGCAGCACCGCGTGCGGCACCTTGCCGTCGAGGATGACGACACCCTCGACCCCGCGTTCGAGCGCGTCGATGCAGGTCTCGACCTTCGGGATCATGCCGCCCGAAATGGTGCCGTCGGCAATCAGGCGGCGCGCGTCGTCGGCCGACAATTGCTTGATCAGCGACTTCGACTTGTCGAGCACGCCCGGCACGTCGGTCAGCAGCAACAACCGCTTCGCCTTCAGCGCGCCCGCAATGGCGCCCGCAAAGGTATCGGCGTTGACGTTATAGGTGCCGCCGTTCACCGCGGCGCAGACCGGCGCCAGCACCGGAATAAGCTCGCGGCCGAGAATCTGATTGAGCACCGTGACATCGACCTTATCGGGCTCGCCGACGAAGCCGAGATCCACCATGCGCTCGATGTGCGAACTCGGATCGACCACGGTCCGCGTCAGCTTGCGCGCGACCACCATGTTGCCGTCCTTGCCGCAGAGCCCGACCGCCTTGCCGCCGGCTTCGTTCATGTAGCCGACCATCTGTTTGTTGATCAGGCCTGCTAGCACCATCTCGACGATTTCCAGCGTTTTTTCGTCGGTGATGCGCAGGCCCGCTTCATATTGCGATTGCACGCCGACCCGCTTGAGCATGGCCTCGATCTGCGGACCGCCGCCGTGCACGACGATCGGGTTGATGGCGGTCTGCTCGAGCAGCACGATGTCGCGGGCGAATTCGCGCGCCAGGTGCTCGTCGCCCATGGCGTGGCCACCGTATTTCACCACCACGACTTCCTCGTCGTAGCGCTGCATGTAGGGCAAGGCTTCGGAGAGAACGCGGGCGACGTCGTGCTCGGAAATGCTCATGAAGACCACTTCGGTTTGCGGACTTGGCTCGCGGGTCGGACTGCGGGCTCGAGTTGCGGCTTTGATTGGTTTGGGTTGCGGACGAAGACGCAGCCTTTTAGCGGGCTCGGCCGGATAGCGGAAGGACCCGAAATCCCGGCAGGCGGCGATTCGCGCCTTTCACCATTCGGAACGACCTTCGGGGTCCAAGCTACTCCAAGCTGAACGCGGGCGGTATGGGGCGGCGTCAGATCCGGCTTCACCCGGAGCGGTGCATGTTTACCGGACGGGTGCGCTCGCTCAGCAGGCGGGCGATCGCGGCGCGAAGTTCCGGAATGCCGGCACCCGTGTGAGACGATGTGGTGATGGTCTCGGGAAAAGCCGCCGGCCGCTTTTTGAGGGCCGCCTTCGTCGCGTCGACGCAGGCGGTCAGATCGGCCGCGCTCACCTGATCGCATTTGGTCAGAACGATCTGATGGCTGACGGCGACCTTGCCGAGCGTATCAAGAATGGTGTCGTCGGCGCTTTTGAACCCATGCCGGGCGTCAATCAGCACGTAGACACGGCCCAAAACGGCGCGGCCCTGCAAATAGTCGTGGATCAATCGCGTCCACGCCGACACTTTGCTCTTGGCGGCGGCGGCATAGCCATAACCGGGCAGATCGACCAGTACGAGTGGGCCGGAGCCGCGGAAGAAGATCAGCTCCTGGGTTCGGCCCGGCGTGTTTGAGGTTCGCGCCAACGACCGGCGGCCGGTCAGTGCGTTGATCAGGCTCGATTTGCCGACATTCGAGCGGCCGGCGAACGCGACTTCGAGCCCCTGACCCGGCGGCAGCGACGCGACCGAGCTTGCCGCCGACAAGAAGCCCCACTCGCCCGCGAACAGACGCCGGCCGGCCTCGATCTCGGCATCGGAAAAATCGCTTTCTGGAGTCACACGGAACCCCGTGGGCCGTACGTGGTTTGACTAACGCCGCATGCGGTCTGCGGCCAAGCCAAAAAGGCGTCACAAGCCGAAGCGGCATCATCAGGCCGGCCGGCCTCCCGATGTGCCGGCGGCACGGAGGCAGTCATGGACGATTGGTCGAGCGCAAAGCTCGGCGACGTGGCCAATTTGGTTCTCGGCATGATCCTATTCTTTTCGCCGTGGCTGTTCGGCCTTTCCGCCGGCGCGCAATGGCAGACAGCTTCGATCATTGGGATATTCATCGCGGTGTCATCGATTGCCGCGCTTGCCGCCTTCGCGGTCTGGGAGGAATGGCTCAACCTGGGCGCTGGGCTCACGCTGATCGTATCGCCCTGGCTTCTTGGTTTCCAGGACAGCTCGGCGATGGCAATCGATGCGGTGATTGGCGCGATGGTGGCGGCGTTGGCGGCTGTCGGTGTGTGGCTTGCGGCGGCGGCGGCATCGCAGGTCAAGGCGAGCCTCGACCGGTCCCAACCGTTGCCCCCGCTTTGATGCGCAAATGAAACGGGGGACCGTCGGTCCCCCTATTCACGCAAGCAAACGTCTGCGGCCGATCAGGCGATCACCGCACCGCGTTCGTCCAATTTGACGACCACCGGCGGATGGCCCGGATTGCGGGCGCCGCTTTGATAGCGTGCGGCAGCGGCCACAGCGGAAATTCCAATCTGGCCGTAGCGGAGATCAAGCGCGGTTTGCGCGTCGGCGCACTTGCGCGGCTTACGCTGATTGTTGGCCATTTTCGCCGATCTGGCAGCGACATCTGACATATTTCGAACCCCGTTCCCATTGTCGTGAGCGACGGCGCGGTCGTAGGCGTCGAGTGCGGCGGAAGTTGGCGACAAATCGTGCGCCCCCATGACATTCCGCCGTGGCATCCGCGTCACGGCCAGCTGACACGAAAGCTGGTAAATGGGGAGTAAACGAGTGCGACATTCCTGCAACAGTCGGGCGCAGACTTGGCTCCGGCCGTGCGGATCGCTGGAATGATGAGGGTGATTTCGGTAAGTGTTCTGCGGGCAGATTCCACGGCTGGGACGGGCAGGAAGTGGGTGGGAAAACTCATGGCCATGCGTGCACTTGCATTTGTAATGTTGGCCGCCGTTGCGCTGGGCGGCTGTATTCAGGATGTGGCGACCGGAACGCTCGATCCGTCGACTGATGCCAGCTGGAAGCAGCGCGACAAGGACTTGATGTCCAACCTGCCGTACAATCAATCGGCAGTTTCAGAGACTTACCGCCGGCACATTGTCGACTATCACCGCAAAGAAGCGCCCGGCACCATTGTGGTCGATAGCGACAATAGGTTCCTCTATTACGTGATGGCCAAGGGCAAGGCGATCCGCTACGGCATCGCGGTCGGCGAAGAGGCCCAGGCCTGGAGCGGCGTCGCCAAGGTCGGCCGCATGGAAGAATGGCCGGCCTGGCATCCGACGCCGAGCGAACAGGCACGGCTCGGACCCCTGCCTGAATACGTGACCGGCGGGCCGCACAATCCGATGGGCTCACGCGGCATGTATCTGTTCTCGAGCAACAGAGACACGCTTTACCGGATCCACGGCACCAACCAGCCGGAATATATCGGCGGCGCCGTCTCCTCCGGCTGCATCCGCATGACCAACGAGGATGCGATCGACCTCTATAACCGCGTCAAAGTCGGCACGCTGGTGATCGTGCTGGCGCCGCATCAGAATGATGGAGTGTTCGGCGCACGCATGGCGAGCGCCTGGGGATCGAGCACGAACTGAAGCTTATCGCGCTCGACGGGCTGAGACGAAAATGGCGCCGCTCCGGGCGCCATTTTCATTTTGCGGGATCGCGTTTCAGGCGCTAGAGCGCAATCGCTTCAGATCGAATCGGTTGGCGCTCTAACTTTTTGGTGGCACATGATCTTTTCGGAAAGCCGGTTTCCACCCCGGATCAAGTCCGGGGCAGGCTTTTTCCGGATCATGCTGTAAGGGTGACGTGAACGATTTCCGGCGGCACGCCGAAACGCGCCGGAATGATGCTGGTGCCGAGCCCGCCCGACACGATCAGGTGCCGTTCACGTTCGATAACGTGACCATAGGCATAGCGCTTGCCGTATCGCGACGGCACGAACGCAGGCCAGATCAGCGGCACGCGGATTTGTCCGCCATGGGTGTGGCCGGCAAAGGTCAAGGCGACCCGCGACGGCACGCGCGGAAAAATATCCGGTTCGTGCACGAGCAAAATGACCGGATCGTCGGTCGTGACCTGCGCGAGCGTCCCCGGCAGATCGTCAACGCCGCGGAAGCGGCCATGGCCGATGCGATAAGCAATCTGATCGCCGATGCCCGCGACCCAGACCCGCTCGCCCTCGGGACCGAGCAAGACCGCCTGATTCTCCAGAAGCGGAATGCGCACTTCGGCGAGCGCATTGCGCACGCCGGCGAGATCGTACCACCAGTCGTGATTGCCGAGGATCGCCCAAACCCCGAGCGGCGCCTGTAGGCGCGCCAGTTCGGCCGCCCAGACCGGGTCGGGGATGCGCTCAACCGCGAACCGATAGCGCGCGATATAGTCGCCCAGCATGACGATGACGTCGGATTTCAGCGCGTTCGCGGTATCGACGATCCGCTGCACATTCGGCAGCGGCATATCCGGACCGCCGGCATGCAAATCGGCAATGACCGTAATGGTGAGCTTGCGGCCGGCGGGCCAGCCGCGCGGCTTGAGCGTGTAAGGCGTGACCACCAGCTGCTGCGGTTCGATCGCTGCGGCATAGCCGGCGGTTCCCGCAGCCGAGAGCCCGATCAGTCCCGCTGCGCCGGCTAGCAGGCTGCGGCGCGTGACACGCACCTTGCCGGCCGGCGCTGCGGCCACCTCCTCCTTTTTTCCCACGAAAGCCAGGCTCATTGCTTTGGATTCTGTGTGCAAGTCATGAATGGAGGGTTCATTACAGCGCATAATCGCTGTGACGATTTGCCGTCTTTGCGCCGCGGCCTCACGCGGCCGCAAGCCGTTCGCGCGTCACCCAATCAAGCGTCTTGTCGAGCGCGCGCGCCAAGCGATCGAACAGCTCTTCGATTTCGGGCGCGCTGATGACGAGCGGAGGCGACAGCGTCACCACATCGCCCATCACCGAGCGCACGATCAAGCCTTCGTCCTCGGCGAAGCGGACGGCGGCCGCGCCGACGCCGTGCTGCGCATCGAACGAACGCTTGCTCGTCTTGTCGGCGACCAGTTCCAGGCCGCCAATGAGCCCGAGGCCGCGCGCTTCGCCGACCAGCGGATGCTCGCCGAGCGCTTTGAGCCGTGCCTGGAATAAAGGCGCGCGCCGCGCCGCCTTTTCGATGATGCGATCGCGCTGATAAATCTCGATCGCCTTCACCGCGACGGCGGCGGAAACCGGATGGCCGCCATACGTAAAGCCATGACCGAATGCGCCGAGCTTCTTGCTCTCGACGAGCAGCGCCTCATACATGAGTTCGGGGATCATCACCGCCGCGATCGGCAGATAGGCCGACGACAGCGCCTTGGCGACCGAGATGGCCTGCGGCCTGAAGCCGAGCTTCTCGCAGCCGAACATGGTGCCGAGCCGGCCGAATCCGCAGATCACCTCGTCGCTGATGACGAACAGATCGTGCCGCGCGCACACCGCCATGATCTTCTGGAAATAACTCTTCGGCGGCACGATCACGCCGCCCGCGCCCATGACCGGCTCGGCGATAAAGGCCGCAACCGTTTCCGGGCCTTCCTTCACGATCAGCGCTTCAAGCTCGTCGGCGAGCCGCGAGGCGAATTCCTCCTCGCTCTCGCCGTCCTGCGCGAAGCGGTAGTGATGCGGACAGCTGGTGTGCAGAAAGCCCGGCAGCGGCAGGTCGAAATCGCGATGATTGCCCGGCAGCCCGGTGAGCGACGCGGCTGCCACGGTGACACCGTGATAGGCCTTGACGCGGCTGATGATCTTTTTCTTCTGCGGCTTGCCGCGCGCATTGTTGAGATACCAGACAAGCTTGATCTGGGTATCGTTCGCCTCCGATCCGGAATTGCAGAAGAACACTTTCGAGATCGGGACCGGCGCGATCTCCTTGAGCTTTTCGGCAAGCTCGATCGCCGGATCATGGCTCTTGCCGGTGAACAAGTGCGCGAAGGAGAGCTTTCGCATCTGCTCGGCCGCAGTCTCGACCAGCTCGTCGTTGCCGTAGCCGAGCGCCGTGCACCAAAGACCGGCCATGCCCTCGATATAGGCCTTGCCGTTGGAATCGTAGACATACACGCCTTGCGCGCGCTCGATGACGAGCGGCCCGGTCTCGCGGAAGCTCGCGAGATTGATGTAGGGGTGTACCAATGTCTCGACGTCACGGACGGCGAGATTGCTGAGCGGCGACATGAAAGTCCTTATGGAAGCAAAGTGCTTGTGGGAAGCTATTCCGGCGCGTTTACCACGCTGGTTTGGCGGCAATTTGCAGCCCTATTGTGACGGCGCCGTCTTTGCAACGCGCGGCGTCGCGCCGCACGACCAAAGCGTTAACGCAGAGCCTGAACGACGGATCAGCAGCGCATAGGGCGGGATGGCTTTTCTTCGATCGTCAGCCCACTCCAGCATTCGTTTGAGCATGATCCTTTTGGAAAACCGGCTTCCGCTTTTCCGGATCATGCTCTAATCACTCCGCAGCGGCACGGGAGCAGAGTTTTGTCGGATATCTCAACACTCGATCACATCGTTAATACCAAAGCGGCGAAAGACGGCTTCGTGCGCACACGCTGGTGGTGGATCCGGCATGCGCCGGTCGTCGTCGATGAAGGCCGGATCTACGGCCAAAGCGACCTGCCCTGCGACTGCAGCGATGAGCGCGTCTTCGCCAGCCTGGCGACGCTTCTGCCGCGCAAAGCAGTCTGGCTCACCAGCCACTTGGCCCGCACGCAGCAGACCGCGCAGGCCATCTTCGCCGCCGGAGATTTTGAAGCCATGCCGGCATTGCAGCAGGACAAGGATCTTGCCGAACAGCATCTCGGCGATTGGCAAGGGCTCGATCGCCGCAGCTTCCTGATGAATCGCAGCCAGGAACCCGACTCGTTCTGGTATGCCACCGCAGACGAACGCGCACCCAACGGCGAAAGCTTTGTCGATCTCGTGCAACGGGTCGGCGCCGCGATCGAGCGCGCGACCACGAAGCATCAGGGCGGCGACATCGTCGCCGTGGCGCACGGCGGCACGATCCGCGCCGCCATCGCGATCGCGCTCGGCCTGCCGCCGCGCGGCGGCTTTGCTTTCATGATCGATAATTGCTCGCTGACGCGTCTTGATCACTATCAGGGCCCTGACCGCTCCGGGTGGAGGGTTACCGCGATCAATCACCGGCCGTGATTCGCCAATCCATAGCCGGCCACCCACCCTGATCTGAGGGCCTGTTCGCGCGCCAAACCCGCCCTATATGAGGGGCGCGAATGCCTTTTATCACCGCTATTTTGATGGAGCCGCAAATGAAGCTCAGTGCACGCAATCAGCTCAAGGGCAAAATTGTCGACATCACCAAGGGGGCTACCACCTCGCATGTTCGCGTCGATCTCGGTCATGGCGTGATCGTCACGGCGTCGATCACCAACGAAGCCGTTGCCGATCTTGGCCTGCAAAAAGGCGACGACGCATGGGCGGTGATCAAGGCGTCCGACGTGATGATCGGCAAGTAGCCGGCAACGTTATCCGAAGCGGTCATAACCTAGAGCGGGATGAGTTATGGTTCGATCGGCATCCCGCTCTAGCTTTTTGTTTGAGCATGATCTTTTCGAAAAACCGGATTCCACTTTTCCGGATCATGCTCTGAACAAAATGTAAAACGCCGCTGTCGCTCGGCCGCTTCACTGCGCGCGGGTCCTGCTCGCGCGCAGTTGCACATCGCGCGCGACATTGGCCGCGAGCGGACGCGGACGCGGCAGCGGCACGGGCTCGGACAATGGAGCCGACGCCGGCGACGAGGCCGTCACTTCTGCCGGCGGCTCCTTTTTCTCCGCAAGCGTAACCGGTTCGCGCACATCCCACTCGCACATCTTGTAGCCGCCGCGCCGCTCGGCGAGATCGACGTGGATGTGCTCCTCGTGATGCCCGTCGGAGCCGGGGCCGAGCACGGTGGAGAAGCGCGCGCAAGCGCCGGCGCGGATACCGTCCCGCCAAGCCTTGGCGACATTGACGTCGGTCAGTCCGATCATCTCGCCGTTGGCGAGCTTGAATGCCCGCACATCGAGCGCATTGGCGCGGCCATGTTCGCTCAGGGTCGCGCCACGCACGCGATTGCGCCCACGGCATTCGTAGGAGTCGAAGTTGTCGAGACCGCGCAGCGGCGCGCCGAGCTTGAGCACCGCCGGCGCGATGTCATCGCGCAGCCATGCGGCGACCTCTTCGGCCATCGTGCAGCGCAACGTTGCCGGCGGCGAGACGACGATTTTTGCGCGGTCCGGCAGAATGACGCCGTCGAGGATCACGGCGTCCAGGGCCCCGCATTCGCCGGCTCCGATCAGGACCGGCAGCGGCTTGAAAGTCGCGACTTTGGCGAGCCGAAGCTGACAAGCCGACGGTTTCGCCGGCGCGGCGGCCGCCGCCTCCGGGAACGACGCGTAGGCTTCCTGCGGCGGCGAAAACTGCTCGGGAACGGTGGTCGGAAGCGACGCCGGCGCGGCGCTGCGCGAGACCTGCGACCCAGCCCGCTGCGGAGCGATCTGCACGGGCGTGGCCTGGCCCGCCTTGACGGCTTTGGCCTGGGGGATCGCGTCTTCCGCGAATGCCTGCCCGCTGCCGGCGAGGAGCAGCGCAACAAGGACAAAAGCCTTCACGCGACACTCCCGGCGCAATGCCAAAGACGGCGTCCGCAACCAAGACGACCAACAGGTTTTAAGCTGTCGGCGCGCTTTGGCACAAGAGTGCACACCGCAGGCGCCGCCGCGGCACTACGGCATTTTCATCGGCATCGGGCCGGGCTAGATTGGAAACGCAGCAGTCGCCGCAAGTTGCGGCGCAACGAAGCAAAAACAACAGATCCGACTTCCAGGAGGAATTCCATGCTCGGGCTCATGCAGGACTGGCCGCTCCTGTGCCACCGCATCATCGATCATGCCGCGACCAACCACGCCGACCGGACCGTCATCACACGATCGATCGAGGGGCCAATCCATCACACCAACTATGCCGAGATCCGCGCGCGCGCGCTGCGGGTCGCCCAGCGGCTCGACCGCGACGGCATCAAGCTCGGCGATCGCGTGGCGACGCTCGCTTGGAACACCTGGCGGCATCTGGAAAGCTGGTACGGCATTGTCGGCATCGGCGCCGTCTATCACACCGTCAACCCGCGCCTGTTCCCGGAGCAAATCGCCTGGATCATCAATCACGCAGAGGATCGCGTGATGATGACCGATCTCACCTTCGTGCCGCTCCTGGAGAAGCTCGCCGACAAGCTGCCGAGCATCGAGCGTTACATCATATTCACCGACGCCGCGCATATGCCGGCAACGTCGCTGCGCAATGCCGTCGCATATGAGACGTGGCTCGAGGGAGCTGACGGCGATTTCACCTGGAAGACCTTCGATGAAAATACCGCCGCCGGCATGTGCTACACCTCCGGCACCACCGGCCATCCGAAGGGCGTGGTCTATTCGCACCGCTCGAACGTGCTGCACACGATGCTGTCGCTGCAACCGGACGCGATCGGCCTTTCGTCGCGCGATACCGTCTTGCCGATCGTGCCGATGTTCCATGCCAACTCTTGGGGGCTCGCTTTCTCTTCGCCGATGGCAGGCGCAGCGCTCGTCATGCCTGGCGCGAAGCTCGACGGCGCCTCGGTCTACGAACTGCTCAACGAATTCAAGGTCACCTGTACCGGCGCCGTGCCGACGGTCTGGCTGTTGCTGTTGCAGCATCTGGAAAAGACCGGCGGCAAGCTTCCGTATCTGGAACGGGTCGTGATCGGCGGCTCGGCTTGCCCGCGCGCCATGATCAAGACCTTCGAAGAAGACTACGGCGTGCAGGTGTTCCACGCCTGGGGCATGACCGAAATGAGCCCGCTCGGCACGGTCGGCTCGATGAAGCCGCAATTGGCGGACCTCACGGGCGACGCACTGTTGGACATGAAGCAGAAGCAGGGTTACACGCCCTTTGGTGTCGAGATGAAGATCACCGACGATGCCAACAAGTCGTTGCCGTGGGACGGCAAGACCTTCGGCCGCATCAAGGTGCGCGGTTTTGCGGTCGCCCGGGCCTATTTCAAGGAAGATCACGACGCGATCGACGACCAGGGCTTCTTCGATACCGGCGACGTCGGCACCATGGACCGCTACGGCTACATGCAGATCACCGACCGATCCAAGGACGTGATCAAGTCCGGCGGCGAATGGATTTCCTCGATCGATCTGGAGAACCTCGCGGTCGGCCATCCCAAGGTGGCGGAAGCAGCCGTGATCGGCGTGCATCATCCCAAATGGGACGAGCGCCCCCTCCTGGTCGTCGTCCTCAAGGAAGGCCAATCCGCCACCAAGGACGAAATTCTCGCGTTCCTCAAAGGCAAGATCGCGAGTTGGTGGCTGCCCGACGATGTCGTGTTCGTCAGCGCCATACCGCACACGGCGACCGGCAAAATCCAAAAGATCGTGCTGCGCGATCAGTTCAAGAATCACGTGCTGCCGACCAAGGTCGCGGCCGAATAAATTCCCAAGATTTGCAAGAGTGAGGGGTCGAGGCGGCCGCCACGGGCGCCTCGATTAACCCTTTGACGGCAAAATCGATCTTGGTAAACGCGGATTTTCTCGAAAGCTTAATGGCGGTGGAACCCAAGGCCATGTGCCTTAATCGGCCGTTAAACCAAAGATTTCCCAGCGAAAATCCGGCTCATCACGAATTCTGACATAGTATTTCCCAGCAAAGTTCCCGGTCACCAAGTCTTGCTGGAACAATTCATGGCCTTCGTGCCGCATAATCTCCACATTATCCGGTCACCAGGGCGCACGGTTCGCATTTAAACGAACCGTTTAACCAATCCCATCAACAACTGAAAAGGAAGATCATGGCTGTGAAGAGCCTGACTAAACTTGTATTCGCTTCTGCTTTTCTTGCCTCGACTGTTGCTCTGCCGATGATCGCATCGGCTCAAGATGGTATTGCTTCAGTTTATTCTGGCGAACGCACTGCCAACGGGGAATATGCAAGCGCGTCGGGTTTGACGGCTGCGCATAAGAGCCTGCCGTTCGGGACCCAAGTGCGGGTCACCAATCATCAGACCGGCCGTTCGGTCGTGGTGCGTATCAATGATCGTGGGCCGTTTGTCCGCGGACGCATCATCGATCTCACGCCCGCGGGCGCGCGCGCGCTCGGCATGGACGGCCTTGCTCACGTCTCCGTCGAAGTGGTCGGCGGCAAGAGCTAATACCGAAGCCCAAGGCTTCGACTACCGCAGTGCAAAACGGGAGGCTTCGGCCTCCCGTTTTCACGTCGGGTGCAGGCGGGTTCACATTCAAGCAACCATTATCAGCCAACATTCAGCAAATGGCCCCGAGCGCGATTCCCCCGATGCCGCCGGCTGATTCAGTTCCCGAATTCGAAACCCGACGCACCTTCTACAAGATCGACAATCGCGTTTGTTCGATCCTCGCCGCCGTATGGCCGATCATTGCGCCGACCATCGACCGGTCGATCAAAGAGGTCATCGACGGCGTTTTGGAACTGCCGATCGGGGAGCGCGTGGCGCCGCATCGTGAATTGATCACCAAGCTCGAGCTCGCGCACTTCCAAGCGTTGCTGGGCGGCGATCTCGATCGACGCTATGCCGAATCGTGCCGGCGCACGGTGGAGCGGGAGGCTGAGATCGGCCTCGACGCACGTATTCGCAGTTCGGCCGGGAACACCGTCCTGCGCGGGGCGCTCGATGCGCTCGCACGCGCGCATCGCTTCTCGCCCGGCAGACTCGCTGAGCGGGCCAAAGTCGTGTCGCAGGTCATCTCCTTCGATGTGGCGAACGCCATGACCCTGCATCGGCAGGCCGCCGAGCGGGCCGCGCACACCCGGCGCGACGCCATCGACGCGGCGATCGCGGAATTCGACGGCGCCATCGGCGAGGTTATCGAGGCGATCAAGGAGGCCTCGGCTTCGCTGACGCTGACCGGCTCGATGCTGCGGCAAATCGCCGAGGACACGCTCAACCGGATGACGTCCGCCTCCTCGGCCTCGGCCGAAACCGCGCGCCGCATGGAAGCAACCGTCACGGCGACAGAGGAACTGTCCGGTTCCATCCAGGAGATCGGCCAGCAAGCCACCAACGGGCTCGGGATGGCACAGTCCGCGGTGGCTGATACCGAACGCACCCAGACCGTCATCGGTACGCTGAACGACGCGGCCGAACGCATCGGCTCGGTGGTGGGAACCATCTCGGCGATTGCCGCGCAGACCAACCTCCTGGCGCTGAACGCCACGATCGAGGCGGCGCGGGCCGGAGAGGCCGGGAAGGGATTCGCGGTGGTCGCCGCCGAGGTTAAAACGCTCGCCAACCAGACCTCGCGCGCCACCGGCGACATCTCCCAGCAGGTTACCGCCATCCAGGGAGCGACCAAACGGTCGGTGGAAGAAATTTCCGCGATCGCGCGCACTATCGGTAAACTGACCACGGTCTCGACCAGTATCGCCTCGGCCGTACAACAGCAGAGCATGACCACGCGCAGCATCGCCGAAAGCGTTCACAATGCAGCCGGCCACACGGCGCGCGCGTCGGTCGAGATCAACTCGGTGGATGAAGCGGTGAGCCGCGCTGGCGCCGCCGTCGGCGAAATCACCAGCTGGACCGATCGATTGTCGGCACGCGCCAACGACCTCGAAGCGAAAGTCGCGACTTTCTTCACCCGCGTGCGTGCGGCGTAACGACCCCTTCCCGCATTTCATCGGCCCCGCCCCGCGGGTATGGTGGCCGGTCGCCGAGAGGAATGACAAATCTGCTAATCGTCATCCTTCTGTAGCGTTTTGTTTGAGCATGATCTTGTCCGAAAGCCGGTGTCCACCCCGGATCAAGTCCGGGGCAGGGCCTTTTCGGGATCATGCTGCATGGGAGATGAAGTCATGAGCCAGCCAACCGTCCGACAGATCGTCTTGGCGTCGCGGCCGAGCGGTCCGCCCAAGCCGGAGAACTTCCGCTTGGAACAGGTTCCGATGCCGGCGCTGCCGCCAGGCGGGCTGTTGCTCAAGGTGCTGTATCTGTCGCTCGATCCTTACATGCGCGGCCGGATGGACGATCGGAAATCCTACGCCAAGCCTGTCGGCATCGGCGAAGTGATGACTGGCGAGAGCGTGTGCGAGGTCATCGCCTCCGACCGCCAAGGCTATGCGCCCGGCGATATCGTCTTGGCGCATACCGGCTGGCGCACGCATGCCGCGTGGGAGGGCCCGGCCCTACGTAAACTCGACCCGAAGCTTGCGCCGATCACGACCGGCTTAGGCGTGCTCGGCATGCCTGGGTTCACGGCCTATTCCGGGCTTTACGTTCTAGGCAAGCCCAAAGCTGGCGAGACTGTTGTCGTTGCCGCGGCAAGCGGACCGGTCGGCTCGCTGGTCGGACAGCTCGCCAAAATGGCCGGCGCGAGGGCGGTCGGCATTGCCGGTGGCGCCGACAAATGTCGCTACGTGTTGGACGAACTGGGCTTCGATACCTGTATCGATCACCGCGCAGCCGATCTTCCAGCGCAGCTCGCAGCCGCTTGTCCGAAAGGGATCGATGTTTATTTCGAAAATGTCGGCGGCGCGATCTGGCAAGCTGTGCTGCCGCTGCTCAACACCTATGCGCGCGTGCCGGTGTGCGGGCTCATCTCGCAGTACAGCGCCACCGGGCAGGACACAGGACCTAATCTCCTGCCGGCGACCATGCGCGCCATCCTGACCAAGAGCCTGACGCTGCGCGGCTTCATCAATACCGAATTCGTTCCTGAGCACTATGGCGATTTTCTCAAGCTCGTCTCCGCCGGGCTGAAAGACGGCCGCATTCGCCATCGCGAGGACATAACCGAGGGCTTCGAGAATGCGCCGGCGGCTTTCATGGGCCTGTTGCAGGGCAAGAATTTCGGCAAGGCGCTGGTGCGCGTGAGCGGATAAGCGGGCAACCGCCATGCACGATGCGACCGGCCGTTTGATCTCCCTCAAGACGAACGGCCGGCGATGTCGCCACATGGCGCGATGATCCGAAAGCTTCTGCCGTTCGCCGCTTTGTCGATCGGGATCGCCGCCACAGTCTGGCTGATTGCGGCGGCGCGCCTGACCTCGATCCTCGACAGTGTTGCGCAGGTCGGGTGGGGGATCGCCGCTGTCGTTGCCGTGCGCGCGATCATGATCACGATCAACGGCGTGGCCTGGCGGCTATCGCTCACGAAGCTCGTCGAGGTGCCCTACGCCGTCTTTCCGTTCGTGCGCTGGATCCGCGAGGCGATCGACGTGCTGCTGCCGGTGGCGAGCATCGGCGGCAGCTTGGCAAGCGCGCGACTGCTGACCTTCTGGCGCGTCTCTGTCGCCATGGCGCTCGCGGGCGTGTTCGCCGACGTGTTCCTGCAAACGGTGGCGCAAGCTTTGTTTGCATCTGCGGGCGCGCTACTGCTGGCACGCATGGTCGGATTGGGAACGCTGCTCCCGCAACTCTTGCTCGGGGTCGCGGCCGCGGCAGTGGTTCTCGGCGGCTTTTATCTGCTGCAACGCTACGGCGCGGCGCGCTGGATCGATCGGGCGATGAACGCGCTCACCGTGCGCACGGCCTGGCGCGTGCAGCGCGGTGAGATCGGCGTTCAGTCGGCCATGGACAAGATCTGGCGCGGCCGCAGGCTTTATCTCGCGACCGCGCTCGTAATCCATGTGATTGCATGGGCAAGCGGCACACTCGAAGTCTGGCTGACGCTGCATTTCATGCACTGGCCGGTGTCGCTCGAACGGGCGATCGTGCTCGAGAGCCTCGGCGCCAGCATCAGCAGCGCGGCTTTCTTCATTCCCGGAAGCTGGGGCGTCCAGGAGGGCGGCTATATCCTGATCGGCCACCTCTTAGGCGTGCCGGCGCCTCTGGCGCTGTCGCTGTCGCTGGTCAAGCGCGTGCCGGATTTGGTCTTGGGCGCGCCCGGGCTTTTGGCCTGGCGGATCGTCGAGGCGCGGCATTTGCTGGCGGCGCGTCCGGAGACTGCTTGACGTGCCCACCGAGGGCTGCCGCAAGTCGGCCGCCCTACTCCGCCGGCTGGTTCGGCTTCACGAACGTGCGCTTAAGGTTGTCGAACAGTTCGATCTTGGCGCCGTTCTTGTGCATGATGACGCTCTGCTGCAGCACCGAGAGCGTATTGTTCCAGGCCCAGTAGATCACCAGTCCGGCCGGGAAGCTTCCCAGCATGAAGGTGAAGATCAGCGGCATCCAATTGAACACCATCTGCTGGGTTGGATCGGGCGGCGGCGGGTTGAGCTTCATCTGCACCCACATGGTGACGCCCATGATCAACGGCCAAATGCCGAGATGCAGGTAGCTGCCGACGAGCGGCAGCACGGTCGGATCGAACGGGATCAGCCCGAAAAGCGTGAAAATGTTGGTCGGGTCCTGCGCCGACAGGTCCTTGATCCAGCCGTAGAACGGCGCGTGCCGCATCTCGATGGTGATGAACAGCACCTTGTAGAGCGAGAAGAACACCGGAATCTGAATCGCGATCGGCAGGCAGCCGGCGATCGGATTGATCTTCTCCTTCTTGTACAGCTCCATCATCGCTTGCTGCTGCTTCATCTTGTCGTCGGCATAGCGCTCGCGGATCATGGTCATTTCCGGCTGCACCGCCTTCATCTTCGCCATCGAGGCGTAGGATTTGTTGGCGAGCGGGAAGAACAGGATCTTGACCAGCACCGTGACGATCAGGATGGCGATGCCGAAATTGCCGACCAGATGGAAGAAGAAGTCGAGCGCCAGGAACATCGGCTTGGTGAGGAAATAGAACCAGCCCCAATCGATCAAGAGATCGAAGTGGTTGAGATTGAGCGCCTGATTATAGCCGCCGGCATTGGCGAGCGGAAAATTGATGCCGACCACCGACACTTCCTTGGCGCCGGCAAACAGCCGCGCATTGACCGAAGCGGTCGCGCCCGGCGCGATGGTCTTCTGGTCGAGGAGATAGTCGGTCTGGTAGGTATTCTGGCCGCCGGTTTCGCCGGCAGAGTAGCGCGCATGCACCCTGGCGTCGGTATCGGGCAACAAGGCCGCCGCCCAGTATTTGTCGGTGAAGCCGAGCCAGGCGTTGACCACGTCCCACTGCAGCTCCTTCTTGTCGTGCATGTTCTTGTAGGTTTGCGCCTGCTCGCCTTGATCGCCCATCACGCCGATGAAGCCCTCGTGCAGGATGTAGTATCCCTGCGTCTGCGGCGTGCCGTGGCGCGAGATCAGCGCATAGGGGAATAGCGTAACCGCAGCGCTGCCCTTGTTCTGCACCTCGTCTTTCAGAGTGAACAGATAATGGTCGTCGACCGCGATGGTGCGGCGGAAGATCAAGCCGCCGTCATTGTCGTAAACGAGCGTGACCGGATGACCGGCCGTCAGCGCGCCGCTGCCTTCCTGCGTCCAGACCGTGTCGGGTCCCGGCATTTTTTCGGTCACGCCGGCCGCCGGCACGAAACCAAACTCGGCGTAATAAGCCTGCGGCGCTCCCGACGGCGAGAACAGGACAATCGCAGGCGAATTGGGATTGACCGTCTCCCGGTATTGCTCGAGCGAGAGGTTGTCGATGCGAGCGCCCTTCAGGTTGATGCTGCCGCTAAGTGTCGGAGTCTGGATCGGAATGCGCGGAGCTGCCGCGACAACCGTATCGCGGCTTGGCGCGGTCGGTTGAGCGACGCTGCCCGGAGCTCCCGGCAGGGAGGGCGCGCCCGTTTGCGGGGTGGCCGGAGCGCCGCCCGGCTGCGGCTGCTGAAGCTGCGTTTGCTCCTGCTGCTTGAGTTGCGCCTCGCGCTGCTGCCGCTCGATCTGCGGCTTGGCAATGAAAAAGTTCCAGCCGACCACCACGATGAGCGACAGCACGATGGCAAGGATGGTGTTCTTGTGCTCGATCATTCGGCGCTCTTGCGGACGTTCGGGCGAGTTTGCGATTTTCGGCTTTGGCGGCGCTTCGGCGACGTCGACGGCGAACCCGTCTCATGTAAGGGGTCGCGGCGGACACCACCAGTTCCCTTATTGGTCCCCCTGTTAGTCTCCTTGGCGCCGCCGGCGTGAACGCGAACAAGGGCCTTGTCGAGATCCTGCATCATCTCGCCGAACGGAACCGCCAATGCCGCACGGCGGCCGATCAGCACGTAATCATGGCCCGGACGCAATGGCTCAGTCCCGGCAGCCGGCGCGAGCCGGACGATCTCGCGCAAGCGGCGGCGGACGCGGTTTCGCTCCACGGCGTTGCCGACCTGCCGCGATACGGTGAAGCCAACTCGAATAGGGTCATCTCCCCCGCGTTGCCGCGTCTGAAGCACGAAAGCGCGGCCGGAGGCGCGCACGCCATCGGCCGCGGCTCGAAAATCGCTGCGGCGTTTCAGCCGCTCGACGACGGCAGAACGGGGATCCTGCTCACGCACTGAGACGCTTGCGGCCGCGCGTGCGCCGCGCCGCAACCACCTTACGGCCGCCCGTGGTCGCCATGCGAGCGCGAAAACCATGCCGGCGCTTGCGCACCAATTTGCTCGGCTGGTAGGTTCGTTTCACGGTAGTTTCTCCGCTGCACGCAAGACCCCGCGTCTTTCGCAGCTTATCGGTCGGACACAATTTCGGTGCGGGCGCGCGATTGGCGCGGCTTATACGAGACCCCTCCCGGCTCGTCAATGCGACGCACCCACTCGTATTTCACCCTTCCGGCGGGATTTCCCAGCCGATTCGGAGCGAACTTCCGCCACCGTCCGCCTCGCCCTGCCTAGGGAACGTGCTCTGCCTACAAAATATGTATGACAGGACGGAGAACCGGCTTCCGGGCCCGCATTCGCCGGTTCCTGGCCGCCAGCGGATACTTTCAGCCCACCGGCGCGCTGGTAAATGGACCGAAAACACCTATCTCACCCGAGGTTTGACGCAGGGAGAAGCGCGTCGCATCATAGGGTGGTTGCGTCACGGGCATTGACGCACAAGGTCTAGCCAATGAGCGATGATCAAACCGTGCGGGCCGAGCCGGTCCGCGCGCCGCGCCTTGGGCTATCCGGAAAGCTCCTCGTCTTCACGATCCTGTTCGTGATGATCGCGGAAGTGCTGATCTACGTGCCGTCGATCGCCCTGTACCGCCTGATGTGGCTGAACGACCGGCTGGCGAGCGCCTACACGGCCGCGCTTGTGCTCGATGCCGCCCCGAACGGGATGGTGCCGGACAGCCTCGCCAAGCAGATTCTCGACAGCATCGGCGCGCGCGCCGTCGCCATGAAAATGGGCACGCAACGGCGGCTGCTCGCGGTCGAGGACGCGCCGCCGCCGATCGCCGACGATTTCGACATGCGCCACGTCTACGCGTTCGATTCCATCGTCGACGCCTTCAAGATGATGCTCAACACCAAAAAAGGCGTGATGCGCGTCGTCGGGCCGGCGCCCATGGGCGGCGACTATATCGAGATCATTGTGGACGAGCCGCCATTGCGCAATGCGATGCTGCGCTATTCGGTCGACCTGCTGCTGATCTCGCTGCTGATCTCCGGCATCACGGCGGCGCTGGTCTATCTGACGCTGCATTATCTGTTCGTGCGGCCGATGCGGCGGGTGACCGCCAATATGACCGCGTTCCGCGCCGACCCGGAAGATCCCGACCGCATCATCGTGCCGTCCGGGCGGATCGACGAGATCGGCACCGCCGAGCGTGAGCTTGCCGCCATGCAGACCGAGCTCGCCTCGATGCTGCAGCAGAAAAGCCGGCTGGCCGCGCTCGGGCTCGCGGTATCCAAGATCAACCACGATCTGCGCAACCTGCTCGGTTCGGCGCAGCTTTTCTCGGATCGCCTGGTCACCCTGCCCGATCCGAATGTGCAGCGCTTTGCGCCCAAGCTCGTGCATGCGCTCGAGCGCGCCATCGCCTATTGCCAATCGACCTTGTCCTACGGCCGCCTGCAGGAGCCGCCGCCGGATCGCAAGCCGCTCCTGCTCGAGCCGCTGGTCGAAGAGGTGCACGAGACGCTCGGGCTTAGTCCGGAATGCCCGATCCGCTGGATCAGCGCGGTCGAGCGCGGCCTCGTGGTGGAAGCGGACTACGACCAGCTCTTCCGCATCCTGCTGAACCTCGCCCGCAATGCCGCGCAAGCGCTGGAAAGCCGCGCCTCCGGCGACCCCGGCCGCGACCAGATCCGCATCACCGGTCGGCGCGAGGGCGCAGTCGTGGTCATCGAAGTTTCCGACACTGGGCCGGGATTTTCCGAGAAGGCGCAGGCGCACCTGTTCGAAGCCTTCCAGGGCTCGACCCGCGCCGGCGGCACGGGGCTCGGGCTTGTCATCGCCGCAGAGCTGGTGCGCGCGCATGGCGGCGAAATCCGCCTGGTGGAAGGCACGATCGGCGCGACCTTGCGGCTGATGATCCCGGATCGCGCGGTGGAATTGAGCGCCCGCCGCGGCGCGCGCGCGCAGGGGTGATCTGCACCCGTAGCCCGGATTGAGCCAACGGGTCCGGCCCGAAGTGGCCGGCCCGATGGCAAGCTCCGCGAAATCCGGGATCGCATCCGCGAACGTCACGGCCGTTCCCGGGTTTCGCTAACGCTCAACCCGGGCTACGCTCCTTCCATTGGGGGGACGCAATGGACGCCGCGACAAGCGACGCGCACACCACGATCTACGACGATTTTGCCATGGCCGGCGCGTGGCCCGGCGACAAGTGGTACCGGCATCTGCCGATACCCGGTCTCTGGGATCCGGCCGCGGTCGTGACGTGCGGTGGGGGTTCGGATGGGACGCTGGCGCTCGAGGCGCGTCGCTTCACGCTCACCCGGCGCGATGGGCACGACAACGTCAAGGCACTGATCTACTCGACCGCGGAATTTGGACCCGGCGAACGCGGGATTTTCAGCGTTGCGGCAGCGATGCGGGTCAACACTTTCGGCACCGAGCGCAATCCCTATGGCGTCGACCCGGGAGACGTGCGGCTCGGCTGCGGCGCCTTCAACACGATCGATCTGAAAACCTGGATGGTGTTCGACTTTTTCGTCAGCGGCAGCCGGATCGTGCCGCTCTATGAAAGGCTGCCGTTCGGCGCGAACAAGGACGACCCGTATCCGGCCTTCACCGAGCTGATTCCAACCGATGTGCCGACCACACAAGGCGAATGGCATCACTACGCGATCCGCTACGACCGCGCTCACGACCGCGTCGAATGGATAGTGGACGGAAAAATCGTGGCCGTGCGCGACGCCGTTGGAGCACCGCCCGGCGAGCGCGAGCCGATCGTGAAAATCGACAGCATGAAGATCGGCGGCGGCCTGTTCACCATGTATGGCGACCTCTGCAACGATCGCCAGCGCACCGGCGATCGCCCGGGCATTCCGGGCCTCGATCCGCGCTACCAGCGAACGCTTTTCGGTCAGGGCGCTAGCGTGGAATTCAAGCCGTTCAGGATTGCGAGCTGGTAAAGATACAAGTCGTAGCCCGCATGAGCGCAGCGATATGCGGGGCGATCGAGCGAGATACCACCCTGAACCCGGATGTCGCTTCGCTCATCCGGGCTACAAGGAAATGATCACATGGTGCAAGCTTCGAGAATCATCAAAGTCAACGAAGACCCGCGCGAAACGCGGCTAGACCGCAGCCTGGTTTGGCACGGCCTAGTGATGAAGGCGGAGAATCCGCTGCCCTTCGTGCCGGTCATTACCAGTTGCAAGGTGATCGAGCGGCGCGCCGGTGGGCTGATCCGCGAAATCGTCGACAAGGGCGACACCATCCGTGAGGTCGTGACATTCGATCCGGAACGCATGGTCAAATTCGAGCGCACATCCGGCCGCGTTCTCGGCACGATCCTCAATGAAATCATCGAGGACGCGGACGGCGATCTCGCGCTCAAATTCACCTTCTCGCTGAGGATCGAGAACGTCGCGGCCGGCAGCGCCGAAGAGAAGGAATTTGCCGCCCAGATGGAGGACGGTTATCTGATGGCGGTGCGAGCGACGCTCAAAGCCATGCGTAAGCTCGCCAGCGAGAAAGTGCTGTCGGCGGCTTCGTAAGCAAGGCTTAGCGAAGCCCTTCAGCCTGCCCCTCGATGACGACTTCCGTCTTGACCGAGTTCGCAATGTAACAGGCCTCGTGCGCCTGGTGATGAAGCGCGTCGACCTCTTCGGCGATCGGCCGCTTGTCGCCGGTGAACACTACGCGCGGGCGTAGCGTCGCCTTGGTCATCCATTCGCGCCCGTCGCTCGTCTTGCTCATGACGCCGACGGCGTTGTCTTCATATGTTGTGATCGCAAGGCCATGTTTCGCCGCGAAGGCCAGAAAGAAGAGCATATGACAGCTCGCAAGAGCCGCCACGAATGCCTCTTCGGGATCGACGCCGGACGGGTCGGAAAACGGCGCCCGCACCACGTGCGGCGAGGCGGACGCGTGCACCTGCGCGCCGCCATCGAACTGCCATTCGTGTGCGCGGCTATAGCGGCCGTCAACGAAGCGCTCATCTGGTCGACGCTGCCAGCGGACTGTAGCTTCATAGGATGCCAAGCGATCGCTCCTTCAATCGAACCGGCGACAGCCTCTGCCTCGCCTATCTTTTCGCTTTTTCGCCGCGCGGACAATCTATGTGCTGCTGGTCCATCCCCACGTTCGGGCGCTTGGCGTGAAGACCATCCGATCCGGTCGACGACGTGACGGCACGCTGTTCCCGCACAGGTGCGTCTATTATTGCTTCCGCTGCATTCTCATTGTCTTCGTTGATTGCTACAGTAATCGCAAATTTCGCCGGCGCTGGTCCTCAACCGAGTGTGTTCCTTAGCCGGCACACAGCCGATCGTTCGAGGATAGGAGAACGCCATGACATCGCGGTTGGGCCTTCGCTATCACGGTCAAAGCTTCGGCAACGCTGCGGGCTGCGCCTGCCACTCGCGGCGCGCTTTCCTTACCGGAGTAGGAGCCATTGGGGCCGCGGCAGTGCTCTTGCCGGCGGTTGCCAAAGCCGACGTCACAAGCTCTGCGCCCCGCACCGTCGATGTGCATCATCACATCTATCCGCCGCAATATCTGAGCGAAAATGTCGACCGAATTGCAAAGGACATCGGCGGTCCCTCCGCATCCAGAATCCAAAACTGGTCGCCCCGCAGTGCCGTTGAGAAGATGGATCAGGCGGGCGTAGCGACGGCCGTCAACTCGATGACGAGCCCGGGCGTATGGTTCGAGGACGGCGAGGCCGCGCGCACGCGGGCACGCGTGTGCAACGAATTCGGCGCCCAGATGATGCGGGACTTTCCCGGCCGCTTCGGGATGTTCGCCGCCATCCCATTGCCCGACGCCGACGGCAGCTTGAAAGAGATCGAATACGCGCTCGATGTGCTCAAGCTCGACGGCATCGGTGTCTTGTCGAGTTATGCCGGCAAGCTGTTGGGCGAGCCGGCATTCGCGCCCGTCTTCGAGGAGATCAATCGCCGCAAGGCGGTCGTGTTCGTGCATCCCACGATGTCATGCTGCGGCAACCCGATCCCCGGAACGAGTCCTCCGATCCTTGAATTTCCAATGGACACGACCCGGACGATTACGAGCCTGCTTTTTAGCGGCGGCTTCGCTCGCTACTCCGATATTCGCTTCATCTTCTGTCACGGCGGCGGAATGCTTGTGCCCATCGTCCAGCGGCTTTACGTGGCTGCCGCGCAGATGAAGCCCGAGGAGAAGGCGGTCAGGCTGCCCAATGGGCCGGAATACGAACTCACGCGCCAGTACTACGATCTGGCGAGCATCGGTCTCAATCCGGCCGGCGTCGCGGGATTGCGTAAGCTCGTTCCCAACTCGCAGATCCTCTACGGTTCCGACGAGCCGTTCAATTCCACGCTGCAGATGACCAATGCGCTGCAAAAGCTCGCGTTCTCGTCCGACGAGATCGCCGCCGTACAGCGCGGCAACGCGCTGCAGCTGTTTCCAAGGTTGCAGACCTGACCCGCGGCCGGTGATGAACCTGCAGACCTAGTAGGTGATCGCGCCGCCATCGACGTTGATGGCCTGGCCGGTGATGAAGGCACTCGCATCGGACGCCAGAAACACCGCGGCGCCGCACAGATCTTCGGGCAACATATCGCGCTTGATCATGCGGGCATTGAGCGTGTGCGGGCGGATCTTCTCCATCATGACGGGGTGATTGATCACGCTCTTACTGGCCGTGAAGCCGGCAATGATCGAGTTCACCCGGATTTCGTCGGCGGCGAGTTCGTTCGCCATCGCGCGCGTCATGGCAAAGACCGCGCCCTTTGAGCCCACATAGTGCAGGAACATCGGCGCGCCGCGCAGCACCGTACCTGACGAGATATTGATGATCGAGCCGCCGCCGGCACGCTGCATGCTGGGGATCACCGCCTTGGTGGCCTGAAACACGCCGCGCGCGTTGACGCGAAAAACCGCGTCCCATTCGTCTTCGCTGATTTGCATCATCGGCTTGAGCTGAAGCGTGCCGAAGATGCCGGCATTGTTGACGAGGACGCCGACCGGCCCGAGCGCCGTTTCGGCTATTGCCACGAGTTCCTTCAGCGATTGGTTGTCGGTTACGTCGGCGGGCACGCCGATCGCCTCACCGCCCTGTTCGGCGATTTGTCGCACGGTGTCCGCGCAATCTTGCACGTCCGATACGACCACCTTGGCGCCTTCAGCCGCGAGCGCCATGGCGAGCGCCGCCCCGATCCCCTGCGAGGAGCCGGTCACGAGCGCCACTTTTCCCGCAAGGCTTGGCATTACGCCCTCCGCGTTTTCGCGTTCCAGACCGTGATCCAATTCAATTGAATCGGATCACGGTCTAGATTGTTAGGTTTGAGCATGATCTTGACCGAAAACCGGTATCCACTTTTCGGGATCATGCTCTAAAACTTTGGGCACCAGTGCAGGACGCCTTCCTGGAAGCTCGGCCGTTCGCGGATCGCATCAGCCCACGCGCTGACGTGCGGATAGCGATGGAAAGGAAAATCGATGCCCGCGAGCGTGAAATGCAACGGCGCCCAGGAAATATCAGCAAGCGAAAATTGATCGCCGACCAGCCACTCATGTTGCGACAATTCCTCCTCGGCGATGCCGAACAGACGCAGCAGCGTGGCCTCCGCCCTATCGACTTGCTCCTTCGGCAAGCCGACGCCGGTCGAGGCGCGGCTGTGAAACGCGAGCAATTCCGGATCGCGCTGGAGTGAGCGGTATTTTGCGTCTTCCGCTTCGTTCTTGTGCAAGACCTTGCCGATCTTGCGCGTATAGATGAGCGTCTTCACCGCCGGCACATGAATTTCGGTCGCGGTGCGCAGCCACTCGTGCATCACCTCGCGTTCCTTGCCGGATTGCGGCTGCAGCGGCGGATCCGGATAGGTTTCGTCGAGATACGCGATGATCTCATTGGATTCGATATGCACCACGCCGTTGTGCACCAGCGTCGGCACCAATCCCTTGGGGTGAATGCCGAAATATTCCGGCGTCACCGTTTCCTTCTTGCGCAGATCGAGATGGTGACTGGTCCAGGGCAATTCCTTCTCCGCCAGGACCATGCGCACGCGCATCGAGCAGTTGGAAATGTCGGCATGGAAGAGGTGCAAGCCCTCAAGCGCGGTCACGCTTTTGTTGGTCGGAGTTACGATCATGCGCCGGCTCCATGCTGGCGGAGGCGGATGCGGCGGCATCAGCGCGCGGCGGAACCGCACTGCTGCGCCAAGGCATTCATCCTCCCGAAATATGCTTTTGCCTTCGACCTTGTTCGTTGATACTAGATCAGGTCTATATTTTTGATAATTGGCCGATTTAGAAACGGATCGTTCTCAAATCGCGCACAATCGCATGGACGAGCTCGCCGGGATTCGCATGTTCGTTCGCGTGGTCGAAGGCGGCAGCTTTGTTGCTGCGGCCCGCGGGCTTGGCTTGTCCAAGTCGGTCATCACCAAACGCGTGAAAGAGCTGGAAGACCGGCTCAAGGCGCAGCTTCTGGTCCGCTCGACCCGCCGGCTGACACTGACGGACGCGGGCGCGAGCTATTTCGAGCGCTGCGTGCGGATCGTTGCCGAGCTGGAAGAAGCGCAATCGGCCGTCCGCTCGCTCACCGTCGGGCTCACCGGTACCTTGCGCATCAGCTGCATCGCCTCCTTTCTTGCTCATCAGCTCGCGCGGGACGTTTGCCGCTTCCAGCAGCAACATCCCGATCTGCTCATCGAGCTGCATCACAACGACCGCGTCTACGATCCGATCCAGGAAGGCTACGACGTCTGCATTCAGCCGGCCGAGGTCGGCGGCGAAGGGATCGAGCGCCAGCAGATTGTGCCGTTGCGGCGGTTGCTGGTTGCGACGCCGGACTACTTCAAGCGCCACGGCCGGCCGAGCCATCCGGACGAACTGGTCGCGCACCGCTGCGCGCATAACAACTACATTCTGCCGCTGTCCGACATCACTTTCACCGGACCGGACGGGCCGGTGCGGATTCCACCGATCCGCCCGATCGTGTTGTCCAACAGCATCTGGATGATCCGCGAAGCCGCGTTGAGCGGCGACTGCGTCGCCATCCTCCCGATCTACGCGATCGTCGACGAACTGCGCAGTGGCGCGCTCCTTCCGGTGTTCGAGGATTTCCGCGTCGGCGCGGCCATCCTCAACGCCTTCTACCGCCGCTCGCCGCGGCTGCCGGCGAAAGTGCGAATGCTGCTTCGATTTCTGGCGGAACAATACGACGGCGAACCGCCCTGGGAGCAACGGTTGTTCCGCGACCGTCCGCACCTGCGCCGCGTCGTGTACGGGCCATCGCACGCAGCAAAAGATGCGAAGGAAGATGCAAAGAAGCATTTGGGAGGAAGAGCACCATGATCACGCTTTATCATCACGGGTCGTCGGTTTGCGCGGCCAAAGTGCGCCTGGTGCTGGCGGAGAAATCCGTGCCCTGGGACGGCATCTACGTCGACATTCTGCGCGGCGACCAATTCGATCCCGGTTATGTGAAGCTCAATCCCAAGGCGGTGGTGCCGACGCTCGTGCATGACGGCAAGGTCATCGTCGAGTCCACCGTCATCTGCGAATATCTCGACGAGGTTTTTCCCGCGCCGCCACTGAAACCTGCCGCGCCTGAGCAGCGCGCGGCCATGCGGCTGTGGACCAAGACAGTCGATGAATATCTGCATCCGGCTTGCGCCGAGCTCACGTTCGCTTCCTGTCATCGCTACATCATCGGGCGGCTGCCGCCGGAGAAGCTCAATGAATTCCTCGAAAGCACGCCGCCGATTTCGGTGACTGCGGATTGGCACGCCCGTAAAAAGGAAATCGTGCGCCAGGGCATGGCCGCCCCGCGCGTCGATCGGACCTTCCAGCTCTACGACAGTTATCTGCAGAAGATGGAAGACACGCTGGCAGAACAGGCATGGCTCGCCGGCGATACATTGTCGCTCGCCGACATCGCCATGGCGCCCTATGTCAACCGGCTCGACATGCTCGGTATGCCGGAAATGTGGGTCGGCAGCCGCCCAAGACTCACGGAATGGTTCGAGCGGATGAAATCGCGGCCGAGCTTCAAACCGTCGTTGCTCGATATGTGTCCGCCTGATCTGACCAACGATCTGAAGACTTTCGGCACCCGAAGCTGGCCGGACGTGAAGCGGCTGCTGGCGGCTTGACGTCTGCGGTGAACTTAACACGGTGGCGGGACCACCATGGTTTCGGCAGAATGTCGGAATGGTCCGTTTGATACGTCGCGTCATCGCGGCCGGCCCGCCATTGCCAATCGCCGCGATGATGGCTCTGTCTGTGCTGGTGACAGCGACGCATGCCGGCGCGCAAACGGCAACGCCGCCTGAAGGATCGGCAATCAGCTTCGCGCTCACGGCGGCCGACGGAAGCGCGGTCACCGAGCGAACGTATCGCGGCAAATGGCTGGTCGTTTATTTCGGCTACACATTATGTCCGGACGTTTGCCCGACGACACTGATGGAGATCGCCGGCACGCTTGAGAAGCTCGGCCCGCGCGCCGACATGGTGCAAGGCCTCTTTGTCACCGTCGATCCGAAGCGCGACACGCCTGAGATTTTGAGCGCATACATTAAATCATTCGATCCGCGCATCATCGGCCTTACGGGCGTGCCGGCGCAGATTGCGGTGGCCGCCAAGAGTTTCAATGTGTTCTACGAGCGGCGTGATACGGACGACGGCGGTTACGTCTATGATCACACGACGCTTGTCTATCTGGTCGATCCGGACGGCAGATTTGTGAGGGCACTCGCGGGCAATGCCGACGCTCAACAGATCGCCGATGCCTTGGTTGCTGCGATGGCGGCGATGCGCTAGCGGGGGAACCGCCGCGCCTTAAAGACGGCAAAGGCACGACTTGCTAATATCGACCAACGGCGAACGGAGGCTAGCGATGCGCGGCGCACGGTTTCTTTCGTTTATGCTTGTTCTTTTGTCCCCATTTGGCGTGCTGACCGCAAGCCAGGCCGTCGCGGCACCTATGGCCGGTCCTGCGAGCGAAAAACTCGGCACTGTCGCCTTTGCAAATTCCTGCGCGCCGGAAGCGCAGGAGAGTTTCGAGCGCGGCGTTGCGCTCCTCCATTCCTTCGCCTTTGCGGCCGGCGAAAAAGCGTTCCGCGAAGCGCTCGACCGCGACCCGGCCTGCGCCATCGCCACGTGGGGGATCGCGACGATCCTGATCGGCAATACGTTTGCCCTCGGGCCGTCGCCCGAGAGCGCCGAGCGCGCCGCTGCAGCCATCGAGCGCGGGCGCGCGATCGGCGCCAAGTCGCAACGCGAACGCGACTATATCGAAGCAATCGCCGCGTTTTACGATCGCTTCCTCGAGCGGCCGCAGGCGGCGCGCATGCGCTCGCTCTCGGACGCGTTCGAAGCCTTGGCCGCCCGCTACAAGGACGACGACGAGACACAGATTTTCAGCGCGCTCTATCTCACCGCAAGCCAGCCGTTGGGCGATAAGACCTATGCGCGGGCGCTGAAAGCGGCCGCAATCCTCGATGCCCAATTCGCCAAGCATCCCGATCATCCGGGCGTCGCTCATTATCTCATACACGCCTACGACTTTCCGCCGATCGCGCAGAAAGGGCTGCCGGCAGCGCTGTGTTACGCCGATATCGCGCCCGGCGCCGCGCATGCGCTGCATATGCCTTCGCACATCTTCACGCGCGTCGGGTTATGGAAGGAATCCGTGGCGACGAACGCGCGCTCGGCCGCGGCCGCGAAAGCGGAAAACAGTATCGGCCAGGCGCTGCATGCCATGGACTACATGGTGTATGCGGATCTGCAATTGGCGCGCGACGCTGACGCGCTCGCCGTGGTCAAGGATGCGCTCGGCCTCTCCAGCCCCGACATCGCCGCCGCCTACGCGCGGGCCGCGATCCCGGCGCGCTATGCTGTGGAACGCGAGCAATGGCGCGAGGCCGCCGCGCTGCCTGACCCAGCCGCCAGCAAATTTCCCTATATCGAGGCGATGACGCTGTTTGCGCGCGCTGTCGGCGCGGCGCGCAGCGGCGATCCGGGCGCCGCCGAGAAGGATGTCGCGCGGCTTGCCGCCGTTGCCGATGCGTTAAAGGCGGCAAACAACGGTTATTGGGCAACGGAAGTGGAAGCGCAGCGTCGCGGCGCAGCCGCATGGATCGTCTTTACAGGCGGCAAGCGCGATGAAGCGCTCGGTCTCATGCGGGCTGCAGCCGATCTCGAGGACGCGAGCGAGAAGAGCGGAATTTCGCCCGGTCGCATCGTGCCGGCGCGCGAGCTTCTGGGCGACATGCAGTTCGAAAGCGGCCGCTTCGACGAAGCGCTTGCCGCTTACGAAGCGACTCTGGTCAATGACCCAAAACGCTTCCGCAGCTTCTACGGCGCCGCGCAAGCCGCGGCAGCGGCCGGCAATCGCGACAAGGCGCGCTATTATTTCGGCCGTGTCGTGGAGATGACCGACTCCGGCAGCGATCGTCCGGCGCTCACGAAAGCGCGCGCCTATCTGGCGGCGAATTAGCTGACCGCGTCGGTTGGCGTGCGGGTTTTCGCGAAGCCAATGATTCGCGGACGGTCGTGTACGTTTATCCCGCCGCAATCAGATAGGCGGCGTCGCTCATGTCGATCTCCGCGGCGCGGCTCATCTGAGCGCCGCGTTTGATTCCGCAGCAAACATAATAGGAATTGAAGCGCTGCTGGCTCATATCCCAATGCTCGGTCAGCGAGGCGAGCTCCTCCCACGGATGGATCAGCGGATTGCCGAGCATCGTGTGCTTCATCAACCACAGACTGAACGGCAACACGAATTTGCCGCCCGGACCGGGAGGAACCTTCGCATCCATGATCACCAAGCGGCCACCCGGCACAAGCTGGTCCCAGGCGCGCCGCAGCACGGCGCGATGATCAGGCATCGTGTTGTACGAAAGGCTAAACAGCACGCCGTCAAGCGGCATCGGCGCCGTGAACGCCGCAGCATCGCATTGCATCAGCTCGACATTGTCCCAGCCATTGGCGTCGCAGGATTTTTGCGCCTTGCGCAACATGCCGGCAGAAATATCGATGCCGTAAACGCGCCCGGTCGGCCCTACCGCTTTGTGCAGATAGCCGAGGCTTCTGCCGGTGCCGCAGCCGACGTCGAGCACTCGATCGCCGGCTCTCAAGCCAAGACGATCAACCGCCTTCCTGCGCGAATCCTTCGGCAGAAAGAGAATCCGGTCAAAAAGCGGAATATACGTCGCGAGCCGGTCATACCGTCGGCTGACGGTATAACGGTCGCAATCGACCCACTGATATACCACTGAGATCGCCCCCAATCTCTGGTAGGCGAAGGTACTATTTGAATCGCCCGCAGATCAATGCCTCTGCCCAAGAACAGCGGCCTTATCGGCTCAAAAATGTTTGTCGTATCAATTTTGTCACAAGCGTACTGGACGGCCGACGCGTTCAACCCGGCGGCTGCCAAAGCGGCGCGGTAAGCCGACGCTTGCCGTCGGACGTGCGCCGTTCGCTTTGAGCGGAACGCAGCTTATCCCAGAGCTGGCACGTGACCGGCTTATGCTTCTGGTCGAGCCCCTCGCAATAATTGGTGTACTCGCACACCCGAACCTCGGCGCCGTATCCCAAGCGCGTTTTGCGGAACCAATCCGGATCGGCGAGCGACTGGCGCGCCGCGCCTACGATGTCGCAGATGCCGCGCGCCAAATAGTCTTCGGCCATCTCGAAATTGTGGATGCCGCCGGTGCAAACAACCGGCACGCTCTTGCCGGCGTCGCGCACGGCCTTGCGAACCATCGCGGTCGGCTCGGCGTTGCGGCCGAACGGACCGCGCTCGTCGGAAATATATTGCGGCATGCATTCGTAGCCGCTCGGCCCGGTGTAAGGATAGGCGGCGGCGCCGACCGGCGGCTGCTTGGCGTCATCGAATTTGCCGCCGCGCGAGGTCGACAGAAAGTCCATGCCGGCGCGCGCGAAGGCGGCACCGAAGACGACCGCATCGCTTACGTCGCTGCCGCCCGCTATGCATTCGTCGGCGAGAAAGCGGCAGCCGACGGCAAGGCGCGGGCTGACGCGGCGACGAACTTCGGCGAACACTTCGAGCGGCAGCCGCAGCCTATTTTCGCACGCGCCGCCATAGCCATCATCGCGGGTGTTGGTGCGCGAGAGAAACGACGCCATCGTGTAGGCGTGCGCGTAGTGGAGCTCGACGCCGTCAAAGCCGGCCTGCTCGGCACGCACTGCGGCATCGGCGAACAAACCCGGCAGCACCTGCGGCAATTCGCGAACATGCGCATGCTGCATGTCGGTGACGCGCTCGCGATAACCGAATTGCAGCGCTTCCAGTTCATGCTCGGTTAGCACACCGGCTAGCTCGTCTCCGCTCATAGCCGCCAAGCGACTGCGGATATCGGCATCCGAAAGGCCGGGCAGCACGGCGCGATGCCGGTCGGTGACGACAAGAAACCGTTCGAAGAATTTCTTCGGATCGGGCCGGCGGCGGATGGCGAGAAAATCGATGAGCTGGATGAAGAGGCGCGTGCGCCCTTCGCTCGCACGCCGCACCGTTTCCACCAGGCGCGTAAGTCCCGGCAAGAAGCGATCGTGACCGATCCTCAAGAGGGGCCCGCTCGGCACGTCCCGGATGCCGGTCGCCTCGACCACGATGGCGCCAGGCATGCCTTGGGCAAAACGCTCATACCACCCGATCACGTCCTCGGTGACGTAGCCATCCTCGGTCGCCCGCCACGGCACCATGGCGGGAACCCAGGTGCGCTGGTGCAGCGAGACCGGGCCGACCCCGACGGGCGAAAACAGCCGCGAGGCGGCCGCCTCGGCGGCCGTCGGCACCCGACCGGCCGAAGCCGTAAACCGCAGACGCTGCGCTGGTCGCCACACTGAGCCTTACTCCACGTTCTCCGGCCCCGTTCGCTCGGTTCTCCCATAGCATATGCCGACCAGGAGCGCGGTTCGCCAGCCCGGCGCCAGGCGCGCCGGCGCTTGCCAATATCCCCTGAAGCCTATAGCTAAGGCCCGCGCCAAATGCCGGTATATTGCCCGGCCGACGCGCAAAGCGCCCGTAGCTCAGCTGGATAGAGCACCAGACTACGAATCTGGGGGTCAGGAGTTCGAATCTCTCCGGGCGCGCCATAAAATCAATTATTTAGCTGAACAAGCCTAAAGGGCCGAAAGACAAGGGTAACGATGCGGGTAACAGGAGGCACGGTCTCGAATAGGCATAGCTTCTCAAAAACGCATCCACGGCTACGGCTGGACCGTCACGACGGCTTTTAAATTGAGTTTCTCGGCGCTATGGCCGTCGCCCATTGCGAAAGCGTAGGCTCACCGGCATCATGGGCAGCTTTGGCCTACGGTGCAAATCGCAACCCGGCTGGCCAACGCTGGATCTGGAATCACGATTGTTGCGGTCCCGGCGATGACTGGTATTGTATCCGGCCCGAACTCGAACGGGCGCTTGAGGCTACCAAGATCGTCTGACTTCTCCCCATCGTCTCGCTGCGTCGGCCTTTCACCTTAGCTGCTGGAGCGGCTTGACGGCGCCGGCATTGCGGCTCGCCGAAACCGCTTTCGGGCCGCCCACCGCATACGCCGCGGCGGCCCGCAGCTGATCGGCCGCCCCGCAATCGAAGCGGGCAAAGGCGCCGTTGGTCCGGCGCGCGATCTCCTGGAACACCTCGGCCGCGTGCGGGTCGTCGCCTTCCAAAAACATGAAGCACGGCACGCCGAGCCCATCGGCAAGGGTGCAGAGGACAGCAGGATCTTCCTCGACGGCGTCGCCGACGAACACGAGCGCGCTGACCTTCTGTACCACGGTCTCGGCCCGGAGATGCGCGAGCACCTTGGCGATCTGGGTGTAGCCGCTCGCGCACTCAATCTTCGCCATCAACTCTGCGAGCGCCGTGGCGTCCGATACCCAAGGCGAGACCTTGAATCCGTCGGGTCCAAAATAGTGGACAAGCTGGACCTCGAGCCCGCCGATCGCCGCGACCTCCTTAAACATGTCCGCTTGCAGGCGGCAGGCCAGAGTCCACAGTCGCTCACGCGACATCGTTGCATCGGCACCAAACATCAGGCGACCGGATCCGACGCGGGCGACTTGTCGTTGCTGACGCCGCTGGGCAAGGAACGCATCAACGTCACGATGTGAGCTTGGTACAGGCGCAGGTTCATTCGGCATGCTGTCAACTCCTCTGTGTGATGAGGTGTGAGATTTCACGGCTTGATTAACGGGATGATTTTGCGGGGTTGTGAGGATGTGACCGAATCCGAGCCCAAGTGCTCGGCCCTGGCCTTTTCGAATTGCTCGGATTGATAGCCTGGTTGGCTTTTAACGCCCGGCCGGCGCGGCCCCTTCGGCCAGACCGTTTTCGGATAAATGTGAAACCGGTCCAAAATCCTCCCCATTTCGGCGGGTCGCAGCGAATGGGGCATTTCTCGACTGTCAGGTCCGCGATAGTGGCCCCACATCGGGTCACCGCGCTGCACCACTTGATCCGCTAAATCCTTCTTGAAGGCGCGATCAATCTCGAGCGCCTCGAATACAAGCTTGACGTCCTTCAAGAGCTGAAGACCGTCATCCTGCGGCGGCCTCGCAGCATTCAGCTCTATGAGCGCGGCCCGCGCCTCCGCACCGTGGCCGAGGCTGTCGGCGATCGACAAGAGCGGGCGACAAACGTCATGAAGACGAGATTTATCGCTCCTGAGTTCGATCGGAATTTCAGGACTATAGTCGAGCGAACATGTTGCCGCCCATTTCGCGTTCTCCTCGTGTGTTATGTCGAGGTCATCAAAAAACGCCTGATGATTCCAACTCAGCCGTTGGATGCGCGGCGTCCCATGCTGCATGTCGGATAGCGGCACATCGCGGATCGCACCGCGGATCGCCCAAATGACCGGAGCACGGATCTCAATCTTGATCGATTCCCCGTCATCGACCAAATCTTTGCTCCAGCCGTCGTAAGCAGCCTCAATGATCGAGCGTAGTGGAGAATCGCCCCTGAGATTTTGGTTCTCGAGACCGTCCAACAGCAGGGTACTACGCGGCTGGCGACGAAGGTGACGGTAGATGGCCGGCGGATTGGCATGCGCCGAAGCCCAAGGCTGCGCGACCAGGCGCTGCAGCACCGTCAGCAGCGTTGTCTTTCCACAGCCGCTCGTAGGCGCGATGATGCCGAGCTGCGGCACCTTGGCGAATTGCGTATAGACGTGCGTGTTCAAGACAATGAGCGTTGCGACGACCAACGCTGCGGGTGACAACACGACGCGATCTTCAATCACCATCCTGGTGAGTTGGAACACATCGACTTCCGGGCCACTCGGCTGTGATGCGGGACCGCTAGCACTGATAGGATTTCTGAAAATCCAATCAGCCGCCAAAATCGGCGGCAGATCAGTAGACCATGTGAACTGTTGTTTGGCGACCCACTCAATAAGTTTCTTGTGTGCAACCAGGCCATCGTTGGCCGATGAACCTATCGCAGCGTGCAACTGGCAGACCTTTTGACAGCGTTTCTTCCAGCCGTTGGAATCAACAACTGGCAACGGCGTCACTGTGTTAACCTTCATATCCGCAAAGAATTCTGGCAGCGAATTCCAACCAAGTCCGCATTCGCCTAGCAGCTTCAAAAGCTCAAGACGTTTCTCATCCTGACCATCGGGAAAGCCGAGAAGGAGATGAAGCGCCAAAATGCGCTGACAGATTTCCGGCGGCGGCAATGTCATGACGCACCACCCTGCAGCGCGAGTGCGCCCGCCCTGAAATCCGCCGGAGCGATCCTCCCGGCCGCTGGCTTCTTGTTGGGGGTGAACGAGTTCGATTTAAATTCAAGGACTGGTGCCGTCTTACCCGGTTGCAGCAAGTTTCGAGGCGGCTTGGTTGATTTGGCGGTGTTTGTCATCGTCGTCCTGCCGACTAATTGTTTCGCGCAGGACGCTATAGCTGTGTTCAAAAAAGCGCAGCCGGTAATTGCCGGTAATTGTCAGTAAATCGGTCTGGCTCGATTGCCACCCTATGCAGTCGACCTTCTTCGCCGTTATCGAGATTGTCGGCCTACATCGGGGGCTTTCGAGCTCGAGTACCCGCTCCAATCTTACAGCTCGGCAGCCACCATTGGCCTTTCTGCGTACGAACGCCGAGCACACTCGCGGCCACAATCAGCGCGCACTCGGGAATAGCGGCGGCTTCGGCGCGATCAGTAACGCGATTTGCTCTCGGTCCCACGGCTCCGGCATGGCGATGCCTGCTCGGGATTAAAGGAGTTGGTTCGATCCGTCCTATCATCCGGGCTACGTTCTCAATGCGCGTCGTCCCAATTGTCGGCGGCGTGGGCGTCGATCTGGAGCGGCACGGAGAGCGAAACCGCCGGCAGCAATGCCGCCTTGGCGAGAACGCCGCCCATTCCGGAATTGATCCCTCGCGAGGTAATTTTGCCCGGGCACCGGCCAGCACGCGTCGTTCCCCATGGCCCGCTGACTCTTAATCAGCGGGTCCAGTGCGCCAACCAATAAAATCAAATACTTACGCCATCGGGCGGTCAATTGAAGACTGCTCGTGTCCGCAGTATGTCCGAAAGCGCGTGGTAGCTTGGCGATATCGGAAGGACGTTAGAAGCCCGATGCGAGCGGCTGTTAACCGGCTGGTCGCTGGTTCGAATCCGGCCCGGGGAGCCAAACTAAATCAATGACTTAGATGGAGGAAGCCGGGCGAGAGCGAAAAGGCCAAGCCGCCGATCTGGCAACATAGCTGGCAACAATTTGCAAAACTCGCGGCTTCGGGCTGCGCAGACACGATGGCATTCGGTCGACTTGGCGCTCGCCTTTCGATCGGGTGTCCGCGCGCTGGCAATGAGCGAGAGCCACGTGCGTAAGGTGATCGACTCCGCGGCGTCCTGTGGTCGGTCGATTTCCACGCCTATGCGGCTTGGAATATTGCAGGCGACGAAGTTCGAGTTCGCCCCTTCCCAACTTACTCAGCACTAGTCCCAATTGAATGCCGCTGATCAGGCCGCCTCCGGCAAGCCGAACGTCCAAGAGCCCGATGACTTCCCGCCAAGTCGCGGCTTCCGCCCATTGCCGCAACTCATTCAATCGTCCGCATACGATGTCCGGCTCGATGCCGGCCTCTAACGCATCAATGACGCCTACATGCGCCCACCCTCGCGCGAAGCCACTGCCGGGGCGAGGCCGATACGTGGCCGAGTCATGACGTGTTTGCGCCGCGGAAGCGGATCAGGTCGGCCGCCCGCGAATACGGACCAGGGCTGCCGCGCCGAACAACACGATATCGGTCCAATATCGCGCTGCTTCGCATCATGGCGTAAGAAGCGCTCGGCCAGGCCGGCCTTTTCTGATGTGCTCGAAAGCCTCGTCTGCTTGGTCGAGCGGCTTGCGGATAGCGATGGGAAGACTGAGACGCTGCTGCTCGATGAGCGAGGCAAGCTCCGAAAGCGCTGTCGCATCTGGCCGGAAAAGTGTCCACACGTAATTCCTCGTACCCTTCGGCAATGCAGCGCGGTGACTCCTCTTTTCCGAGAATGACTTCAATGCACCGCGCACCCACCCATACCTATCGAAGTTCCCCAACATTGGATGCACCGTGCTCGCATGACCCAGAGCACCATCCCGCAAGCAGCGGACGAGCGCAAGATCATCATCCCAGGTCGCGAAATTGAGTGTCGCATCGAACGCGCGGCCGAGCGAGGCGAACGGCTGTTTGGTGCCGTCGAGAACTTCAATCGCGCCCGCCGCAAGACATCCGGCCATGGTTGGCGGCCGAGCGATTGCTGTGATTTTGGCGCCCCACGTGGTCAGCATCTGCAGCGCCAAAGTCCCTAGTCCGCCGGCGGCCCCATGCACAAGCACTCTCCTTCCTGGCGCATTCTCACGGGTAAGTCCCGCGCCGCGCACCGCCAGCCACATCGTCACGAAGCTGTAGGGAATCGCTGCCAGAGCCTGAAGATTACTGCCGTCAGGGGCCTGCAGCACGAGGGCCGCCTTAACCAGAATGTGACTGGCATGGGTGCCGTCTGACGAAGTCGGTTTCACTCCGTAAACCCGATCACCGGGCTTGAACGTCGACACCTGCGCTCCCACACTCGCCACCGTGCCTACAAAATCATTGCCGAGCACCATTGGAAACTTGCCTGCGCCAAGCAACGACAGGAGCCGCAGCCCGTATCCTTCGGCGCGACGCACATCAATCGGATTGACTGACGCGGCCGCGACAGTGATCGCGACCTCGTCAGCCGCTGGATTTCGTCGCGGCGTTTGCCGACTCTCAAAGGCACCGGCGCTGCCGGGCCCGAGGCAGACCAATGCAGTTCTTGTCATCATCACGAACCCTCGCTGTGATGCTGCGTCGCGCCTGCGACGGCGCACAGGGTTATGCAACCGTTGTTGTCTGCTCGCCGAGGTCGAGCCGTCCATCAGCGCTGCGGATCGTCGCCGTGATCGTGTCGCCGGGCTTGAGATAATCGGAGCGCCGGCGCTGTGAAGAAATGAAGAGTTCCCAGAACCGTCGTTCGGGCAGCAGCTGCAGAACGCGACGTATCAACGGCGGTGGCACATGCAAGGCGCAGCCGCTTGGCGTTCCGGTCAGCAGGACATCTCCGGGGGCGATATTGGCGAACGTCGACAATTCCGAAATCGTCTCCGCCGGCTTGAAGACAAGATTGGCCGTCGTGTCGTTCTGCCGCAGAACGCCGTTGACCGAAAGACGCAGATCAAGATTGTCGAGTAATGCGAACTCCTGCGGCTCGAGAATTGTCAGCCATGGCCCGATCGGGCAGAAGCCGCGGTAGCTCTTCCCCTTGAAAAATTGCGTTTGTGGAAGCTGCACATCGCGCGCGCTGATGTCGTTAGCGATCGTGGCCGCAAAAACGTAATCCTTGAGGGCGTCGCGAGTTATCGTGACGGGTGACGAGATGGAACGGCGGAAGACAAGCGCAAGTTCAATCTCGTAATCGAGCAACACCACATGCGGAGGTCGCCGTGCCACGCCGGTCGCCGCACTGAGTGAGGCGTCGGATTTGGTGAAGAACATGTTGAAAGTCTTGGCATCGGGGTCCAATCCCGATTCGATCATGTGTTGGCGATAGTTGGCTCCTTGGCAGAAGATGCGGCACGGCGCGGTCACCGGTGGAAGAATTCGGTTTGCATCGAAGGCCGCGGCGGCCGTCGCGCGGCTCGCGCTGCGCCAGTCGTGTTCACCATGCGCGATGAGCGCAGCGGTCGTCGGATAGTCACCGGATAATGGAACGATCCCATTTCCCTGCACGACGCCCCAGTGAGGGCCGC
>CAWJRE010000015.1:0-13016 GCA_963845075.1 uncultured Alphaproteobacteria bacterium
GCCGCGCAAGATCCGGGATGCCAAGCTCGAGAGCCGCAGCGCAAGACTACGCCTACCGATCAGGAAGAAGCCCTACAGCGGACCAGCGCTCGCCCGCGGCATCCACCTTTTGTACCGCCGCAATAAAGGCAACGGCACATGGGTGGTCAAGTGCTCCAATGCCCACGGAGGATATTGGACGGCGCGCTTCGGCCAAGCCGATGATTTTGAGGACAGCGACGGCACCCACATCCTGACGTTCCATCAGGCGGGCGAGGCCGCCAAGCAATTGGCCCGCGGCACGACCGATGCGTCAGACAGCAAGCCGATGACGGTCGCGGACGCGATCGCAGCGTACAAGCGCGACCTTAAGAGCAGGGGCGGCCAGCAGAGCAACGCCACTCGCGTCGAGAAGCATCTGACCAGCTCGCTTGCCGGCAAACCAGTGGGGCTACTCACCGTCCGCGATCTGCAGGCGTGGCGGGACGGCCTGATCGAGAAGATGGAGCCAGCGAGCGTCAACCGGACACGCACTGGACTGAGGGCGGCACTGGAACTGGCCGCAACCCTCGACCACCGCATCACTAACAGGCACGTATTCCGGCTTGGGCTTCGCGGTCTGCCGGCGGCTAACCGGGCTCGCAGGATCGTGCTGTCCGACGGGCATGTGTTGGGCATCGTCAAGGCGGCTTATGACGTCGACCCCGCTTTCGGGCTGTTAGTCGAGGTTCTGGCAGTGACCGGCGGGAGGATAAGTCAGGTGGCTCGGCTCGTGTGCCGTGATCTGCAGGCGGATCGGCCGGACCCGCGCCTGATGATGCCGACGTCCTTCAAAGGGCGCGGGCGGAAGAAAATCACACACCGACCCGTACCCATGACCGCGACGCTTGCTCTAGCGCTCAAGAAAGCCAAGGGCTATCGGCCAGACGATGCTCCGCTGCTGCTCAAGCGCGATGGCATGGCATGGCAGTCGACCAGCACGATGGATCACCGCGACCTGTTTCGCGCCACCGTCATGCTGGCGGAGCTCAATCCCGATGAGATTACCTCTTACGCCCTACGGCACAGCTCCATCGTACGGGCGTTGTTGGGTTCCGTCCCAGTCGCGGGAGCTATCGCCGAATTTTGGTGACGGAAGGGATCAGGCGGCAGCGGCTTGAGCTTGCGATCTGACGACCTCGATTCCGTCGGTGAACTTTACACCGAGGATGAGTTTCGGCAACTGGTTGTGGCCGTTGAGACGACGCCAGCTTTTCTCGGCGGCCTCGGCGAGCTTGAAGATCATGGCGAGCGCGGTCTTGTTGGAGAGACATCCCTTGGAGCGCACCGTGCGGTGGCGCACCGTCGCGAACGAGCTTTCGATGACGTTGGTCGTGCGCAGATGCTTCCAGTGCTCGGCCGGGAAGTCGTAGAAGGCGAGCAGCGCGTCGCGATCCTTGATCAGGCACTCGACCGCCTTGTCGTATTTGACGCCCCAGGTCTCGACGAAGGCGTCGAACGCCACGAGCGCATCCTTCTTGGTCTCGGCCATCCAGATCTCCTGCAGCGCCCGCTTGGCTTTCGGTTGCTGGCTCTTCGGCAGCTTGTTCAGCACGTTGGCGGTCTTGTGCACCCAGCAGCGCTGGCCGCGCGTCTTGGGCCACACTTCCTCGACCGCCTGCCAGAAGCCGAGCGCGCCGTCGGCGACCGCGAGCTCGGGGCCCATCGCGAGCCCGCGCCGCTTCAGGTCGAGCAGCAGCTCCCTCCAGGATTGCGCGCTCTCGCGCACGCCGTCGATCAGGCCGACGAGCTCCTTCTTGCCCTCGGGCGTGGCCCCGATGATGACCAGCAGGCATTGCGCGGCGTCCTCGAGCCGGGCCTGCACGTGGATGCCGTCGACCCAGAAGTAGACGTAGCGCTTGGCCGAGAGATCGCGCTTGCTCCAGCGCGCGTGCTCCTCCGACCAGGCCTCCTTGAGCCGCCCGATGGTCGAGGCCGAGAGCCCGCCGGCGTCCTTGCCGAGCAGCGCGATCAGCGCCTCCTCGAAGTCGCCGGTGGAGATGCCCTTGAGGTAGAGGATCGGGATCAGCACCTCGAGGCTCTTCGACCGGCGCGCGTAGGGCGGCAGAATCGCCGACGAAAAGCGGATGCGCTCGGAGCCTTCGCCGACCCGGTCGCGCACGCGCGGGCAGCGCACGGCGACCGGACCGATGCCGGTCATGATCTCGCGCTCGGGCAGATGCCCGTGGCGCACCAGCCGTTGGCGGCCATCGTCGGTCAGCTTGTCGGCATGGCTGCTGAGCAAGGCCGCGACCTCGGCCTCGACGGCCTGCGCCAGCAGCGCTCGCGCGCCGTTGCGCAAAACCTCGGTCAGCGGATCGGCAAAAGTTCCTGGCTGGGAGAGTTGGAAAACGTTAGTGTCGGTCACGGCGTATCACTCCTTCGGTGGAGAAGTGGAGGCGTCAAGCACCCCCACGATACGCCGCCTTACCCCTTCATGCCGTCACCAACTTTCGCCCATAGCTCCAGTCGCGGTGGTGGCGCAGCAACACGACACATCGGTGCGCGAGATCGAAGCGCACTATGCCGCATACATCCTTGACCATTCAGATGCGCTGTCGCGTCGGGTCCTGCTCGACACGTCCACGCCTGTAGCGGCCAACAACGTGATCACCTTGCCGCGTACGAGCCGCGAGTAGATAAACGAGGAGGCCTCGGTCAGCCGCCAGCCGCCCGGGCCTCGAATGCCCAACCCTCCACCTCCAAGCGAATGGGCATCGACATGCTGAAGATAAAGGGCCGGGTCCCCACTCGGCAAGCTGCAGCTCACCACCACCCGTACACGCACCACCTTACGGCTGAGCCGTACACCGCCCCAGCGCCGGATATTAGTGCGGCACCCAAGCTGATGGAGGTGCAGCACGTTCTGCAAGCCGAACCGCTCACAATCGGACCGCCGGATATAGGGAGAGAACCACCACCAGCTCCTGGCGTCCACCACCTCAAAGCCGCGCCACCCACGCGACCCCGTAAGAGGAGTTCACCCTCGATTGAGCTCATTCAAACCGTATTGCGGAAGCAGATATCCGAGTGGAGGGAACGTTTTCCAACCGTTGCAGAGATGTCGAACGACAAGCTTCAAGCCAAAGGGAAAAAGGCTCTTGAGAAGGACCCGAGGACGCACGACTGGAAGTGGTCACGGGTGCGTAAATCCTTCATGCGCGCTGTGGGTCGAGAGAAGCTAAAATAGTTGGTCACGTGACCAACTGATTACATTAGGCTCGCTGACTTTTTAATTTCACCGGACTATCCACACCTCCACAGTCAACTTTGGCCGTGGAGGTGAAAATATGGAGACCCTCGAGCCGCAAGTGACCGGACGACGGTCAGCCGGTGGCTCTTTCACAATACCCGAGTGGTGCGAGCACCGCCGCCTAAGCCTCTCGATGTATTGCAAGTTGAGGGCGCAAGGAAAAGCACCTGCGACGCTGTCAGTCGGGCGCCATAAGACGATCACCCGCGAAGCCGACGAGCGGTGGGCGCGTGAAAACCAAGCCTAAACAAGCGCGCGCACGCGTGTGACGTCGAGGCCGCGCTCAAGCTAAAAATACGCGCACATCTTCGAGCGAGCGATACTCATGCACGACGTGGCCTTCGCCTCACTTCGGCACGCTGCATCGGTTTGCTCTCAAGGCGGTCGAAGATGTGGATGATGGCGGTTAGATCACCTTTCTCGACACCAACCTCTACGCCCTCTTGTCGAAAATCGGCACCTTACGCGTATATGGCGGTTAGATCACCTTTCTCGACACCAACCTCTACGCCCTCTTGGATCGGCACCATACGCGTATTGGTGACCACGCTAAGGCGGCTTACCTCGCGTTAGCTGACATGGCAGCATCCCACCCGCGCGCCCGTGTGCGATCCCCGAGGCTTTGAAGAAAACGCCGGCGAAAAGTCGGACAGCCTTCATCGAGCTCAAGACCGCGCGCTCCAGTTCTGATAGGCATAGTTCTTGCTACGCGCACGCGCGCGCGACCCAATCTGGAAACTTAGCAAAGTCGGACAGCCTTCATCGAGCTCAAGACCGCGCGCTCCAGTTCTGATAGGCATAGTTCTTGCTGACGCGCGCACCCGCGACCCAATTTTTAGTCCAGGCGCGATGGGGGCCTGCGCTTTGGCCGATGTCACGGTAAGCCGGCGGCGGCCTATGGCCAATGAGGGGTCGAGCACGTGCTGGCGAAGAAAACTTTTGGGGGACGGTTTGGATGACGTACACCCATCGAGCTCAAGACCGCGCGCTCCAGTTCCGATAGGCACAGTTCTTGCTACGCGCGTGCGCGCCTTTTCTAGCGCGCGGGCGCGACCATAGTTGGAACCGTCGGTCCGCGTCACGCGTGTGACGTCGAGTTCGCGCTCAAATAAAAGCACGCGCACATCTTCGAGCGAGCGATACTCCCATGCACGACGTGGCCTTCGAAATCCTTTCACTTACGGCTACGCTACAATCGCGGTTTGTGCTCTCAAGACGGTCGAAGATGTGGAATGATGGCGGTTATTTAAGATTCACCTTTCTCGATCTACCAACCTTTTTACGCCTCTTCTTGTCGAAGGTGATCCCCGAGGCTTTGGAACAGAAAAAAAAAAACGCCGAGCGAAAGGAAGGTCGGGACAGCTCTTCATCGAAGCTCAAGACACGCGCGCTCCAGTTCTGATAGGCATAGTTCTTGCTACGCGCTGCGCGCGCGGCCGCGGGGGCGCGACCCAATCTTTCACTTTCGCGATCACCAAGTGTGAGACATGGGAAGACCGGCGATACGGGCGACTATCCGCCTGATGAGGTCGCGGAACGGGCGCTTACTTTGGCCGTGAAAGGCAATAACGACCCCTTAAGCTCACGCTGCGCGACCGCGGCAGCAGCACGCACGCGGCCGGGTCTGCCGTGGCCGATAGCGCGACCGCCTCAACCGAAAAAGCGGCCGGCATCGTGGTACCATCGTTCGTGGTCGGTGCCAGTCCCAACATGGACAACTTGGTACTTGGGATGGGGGCCGGATCTGCCGTTGTCGTGTTCGATCCGAACCGGAAGCTGCCCCGCGCCGGGTGAAGCCCATATGGTGGTAGTGCGGAATGTCCATTTTGCGAGCGCACTGTGCGGACAACCGCCGGCGTGTGCGCGCTGAAACCGCAACTACTTCCTCCCCGACCCGCGCGCTGCCCTTCGCGACCGTGCGCGCGCGACCTTGGCGACTATCGCTGGGGCTACCGGCGCGCGACCTGGAGCTTGTGCTGACGCGTGGCGTTGATGCGACCCGCTGGGGTGGATCGATCCGCCTGCCGTCGCCTACACCTATGCGCCGGGCCGCGGCGCGGTCCACCGGCTGAAGCTGCTTGAGAGCTATCCAAGGAGGAGCTTGCCGCCGTGTCGATCTCACGCGGCTCGACGCTCGTAGCGATGATAGAGACCGCCGACCTCGGGGAAGGCAATAATATTGCCGGAGGAGGCCGAGTGTCTGATCGAAAGCCGGCTCGCAACCCACACCACTATCATAAATAGGAGCAGCCGCCCTCTTGTCCACTGTGCCATAGATACGCGCGCAAACAATCGCCGGTATTTTGATCCGCGACATACCGGAGGCTTGATGACCCGGCTGCATTATGTCACCGTCACAACAAGCCGGGTTCTTGCAAACATGGTCCGATCGGCTCGTGTAAATTTCAACACGGCCGACGCGACTAATTTTCGCCCCGAATATGGTAAATGGTGAACATTCACTGGGGGGCAAGCGATGCATGTCATTGAGGTAATATCCACAGGCATAGTTATGTGCTTTGTCACCGCCACGATTATCGGGCTCGTTTCGGCAACACCCAAACCATCTTCTGTCGGGGTGCCGAGCAAACCGGTATCGATTGCACGCGCTGCCTTGAACTAGCGCGCGTGAACTTATAAGCGCGAGCGCTTGTCGATCTGATTTTGGCGATTCTCTCCACGCGCAACTCCGGTCTGGCGCCAGGAACGGGTTTGCAGGGCCCAGAGACTGCGGGGAACGGGATTACGAGGGCCAGAGACAACTCACCCGAAATCCCCTCGTGGACCGAATTGGTCTCAGCAGAGACCGAACCGCCCGCGGCAATGCCCGCCAATTGCGGGCCATTCGGAGGCTGTCAAGAAGACGCCAATGAAACGGCGAGGCGAGATCATTGAGTCCACAACCTGAGTTCACAAGCGCGCCGCAACTTACCAAGCGCGCTTCGAAACCCGCTCGAACGCCGGCGTAGCGCGATTCCAGCGCGGGGGCCTCCGGAATTCTTTCATTGCCGGGCGGTGTCGACAAGCCCACCAGGGCCTGACGGACGGCGCGGTCGACGTCACCGGGGCGGAGTCGGGTGAACGCCCAAGAGCCGCCTCACGCGTTCGGTGAAGACCGGCCGGCGCGCCGGCTCAAGCTGCGCCAGTGCAAGCAAAGTAGAAGCTCAGCTCGGCCTCCGGCAACGTCACGACACGGCCTCCTTCGGTTCGATGGCATTCGCCGGCAACTCGGTGCGATGCCGGCCGCCCAGAAACTGCAGCAGGACAGCGACGCGCTCGTGGGATGTTTGGCCCTCCACTTGGCCATTAAAGCCATTTTTGTGCCAGCCACGAAAGAACCAGCGTAAACCCAGGGTATCCCATATCTTCGGGTCATAGGGTACTTCCGGGTTGTCGATCGATTCCAAGATGTATTCCTTCGCATCCGGCACCATCGCTTCAGCACGCACTTCCTCTCCATAAATACCAGGGACGCAACCTGTTTCGTCGAACATCTCGCTGGCTGTCTCTACGAGAGCCCTAACCTCCTTAGTGATTGCCCTGCTCATGATCGGCTCTTCCGTGTTGGTGCACTAGACCCACAGGCCTTGCTGTCCGAAGGGCGCTAACTCGCGCCTCTTCACTCGATCCCCTCGTCGGCGCGCAGCAGCAGCGAGGTGGGCAGCTCAATACCGATCGCCTTGGCGGTCTTGAGATTGACCACCAGCTCATATTTCACCGGCTGCTCGACCGGTAGGTCGGCCGGCTTGGCCCCATTGAGAAGCCTTGCGCAAGCAGGCCGGCTGTCAGCCCGGGACGGAGTGTCGTAGCCTACGGCGCGGGTTTGTCGACGCCGGGCCAACCGCCGTGAAGATTTTTCTGAGCTATGGACATGACCGCAACGCGCCGCTGGTGGAGCGCATCAGTCGCGACCTGCAAGCTGCCGGCCACACGGTGTGGATCGATACATCCGAGATCAAGGCGGGCGACGACTGGCGCCGCCGCATCGTCGACGGCCTGGTGGACAGCGATTGGACGCTCGGGTTCCTGTCGCGGCACTCCACGCGCGATCCCGGCGTCTGCCTGGATGAACTGGCCATCGCCCTGCATGTGAAGGCCGGCACCATCGCCACCGTTCTGGTCGAGGCCGAGGCGGAGGTCGAGCCGCCGGTCTCAGTGAGCCACATTCAATGGCTGGATATGCACGATTGGGCGGCGCGCGCGGCCCAAGGCAGCGCGGTCTGGGATGGCTGGTACAAGGCCAGATTCGCCGAGATCCTCGCGCTGCTCGCCGATCCCGCCAATCAGCGTTTTGCCGGCGAGATCGGCGAGCTCGAGCTCCGGCTGCAGCCGATCTCGCAGGTGGCGGACATCGGCGTGCTTGTGGATGGCTTCATCGGCCGCGAATGGCTGCGGACGAGGCTCGAGCAGTGGCGCCAGCACGAGCGGGACTCGCGCTTGTTCTGGGTCAGCGGTTCGGCCGGCGTGGGCAAGAGCGCGTTCGCCGCGTGGCTCGCGCATCACGGCAAGGTCAACGTGATCGCGCTCAACCTGTGCCGCTACAATGTGGACGAACGGCGCGACCCGGCGCGCGTGTTGCGCACGCTGGCGTTTCAGGTCGCGACCCGGCTGCCGGATTATCGGCGCCTCCTGCTCGACCGGCTGGTGAAGCAGGATCGCGACGGCACCGAGATCCTGCGCAAGAGCCCGGCCGCGCTGTTCGACTGGCTGGTCGCCGAGCCCATGCACCTTTCGATCGACGGTGGACGGCGCGCGCATCGGTTCCTGGTGGTGATCGACGCGCTCGACGAGACCATCCGCGATCGCCGCAGCGAGCTGGCCGAGGTGCTCGCGGACTCTGCGCCGAAACTGCCGCCCTGGATTGCCATCGTGGTGACCAGCCGCCCGGAGCCCGCGATCCTCCGCCAGTTCGCCGCGCTCAAGCCGCAGACGATCGACGCGGAAGCAGACGAGAACCTCAACGACCTGCGCACCTACGCCCATGGCTGGCTCGCGGCGCAACACCGTCCGCCGGGTGAGATCGGCGCGTTGGTAGAGCGGATCGTCGCGGCCTCGGGCGGCAATTTTCTCTATCTGCGCAAGTTACGCGAGGCGGCAGATGCCGGTCTCTGGACCTGGCCGTGCCCGAGAACCTGCCGCAGGGTCTCGTCGGCCTCTACGACCGGTGGTTTAGGCGCCAGTTCGCGACCGCGGCCGACTACGAGGTTCACGTGCCGCTGTTGGAGGTTCTGGTTGCGGCCGAGCACCCGGTCCCGGAACCCTGGCTTGCGCGTGTGTTCGGCTGGTCGCCGCGCGAGCAGGCGCGGATGCTGGAAGGCCTGGGCAGTCTGTTCGAGCGGCGAACGGCGGGCGTGGCGCCGTTCCACAAGAGTTTGCGCGACTGGCTAACTGACGCGCGCGCAGCCGGCGCCGACTTCGTCGTGGACGCAAATGCGGGAACGCGGCGGCTGGCGGAGGCGCTCTGGGCGGCCCTCGTGCTGGGGCTGCGGGCGAAAGCGCCGCTCGATGCCTTCGCTGTCGCCGAGATGCCGCTGCAGATCATGCGGGCACCTGCCGCCACGGTGCGCGCCGGGCTCGTTGCCGCAGGTCCGTGGTCGGAGCTGTGGACCGGCCTCGCCGACCAGGCTGCGGCGCTGGCGGCGCGCTTCGCTTGGGACGCCGTGCTCGCCTGGTGGCGGATGGCCGCATTTCTCGCCGAGACGTCGGGCGAGGTTGCTCGATCGAACCAGAGCTTCGCGCTTCGATCGGCCGGCGACATCTTGCGGACGCTCGGCCGCAGCCAGGACGCCCTCGACCTCTATCAGGCCTCGCTCGCCATGAGCCGGACACTTTCCAAACAGCATCCGGATGACGCGGAGTGGCGGCGCAACATCTATGTGAGCTTGATCCGGATCGGCAATGTGCTGCAGGCGGGGGGCGATCACGCCGGTGCTCTCGCCACGCATCGCGAGGGCCTCGACATCATCCGCGTACTGTCGGCGGGCGACGCCGGCAACGCACAGCGACGGCGCGAAGTGTCGGTGAGCCTGGAAAGGGTGGGCGACGTGCTCAAGGACAAAGGGGATCTCGCCGGCGCGCTCGCAAGCTATCGCGAGGGGCTCGAGATTGTTCGTGCGCTTGCACGCGATGGTCCAGCTGACGCCGAGCGCCGCCGCGATGTTTCGGTGCGGCTTGCCAAGATCGGCGACGTTCTGATGGATCAAGGCGATGTCGGCGGAGCGCGTGCGGCCTATCGAGAGAGCCTCGATGTCATGCGCGCGCTCGCCGACGAGAGCCCGAACGACGTCCGGCGGCAACGCGACGTTTACGCCAGCCTGATCAGGGTCGGCGACGAGCTCGAGGTCCGCGGCGATCCGGCCGGCGCGCTTGCGAGCTTTCGCGAGGGCCTCGATATTGTCCGTCCGCTCATCGTCTCCGACCCCGACAATACGGAGTGGCGCCGCGACGTCTGGGTGAGCTTGCTTAAGGTCGCAGACGTGCTCAAGGCCAATGGCGACATCGCCGATGCGCTCGTGAGCTACCGCGAGGCACTCGAGATCGTGCGCGTGCTTGCCGCGAAGGATGTGCACAACACGCAATTGCAGCTCGACATCGTTGCGTCGCTCTGGCGGCTTGCCTTGGTTGACGATGATGCAAGCGTGCGCTGGCGCGAAGCGCTGGCGATCCTCCAGGGCCTGCGTGCCCTTGAGCGGCTTGCGCCGGCGCAGCTCGGCTGGATCGACACCATCGAGACTGAGCTTGCGGATACGGATGGCAAGGCGCCGTAACCGCGGAACGTGCTATGATGAGTTGTCGGCCGACGAAGAACTCACGGGATGTGCACCGGCGGTCTATTTGTGCCCTCGCAGTCGAAAGGGTAATTGCGATGAAGTGGATTCTGCGGAATGCGACGGGAATTGCACTCGTTGTCCTAACGGCGGCGTTGTCGACGATCACCACGAGCGTGGCGCGCAACCAGCAGACCGCGGCAGCGGATGCGGCCGTGCAATCAATGCCGAACATGAAGTTTGCTCAAGTCCGGCCGGGGGCCAGCCCACTGAAGCGGCGCGATCCGCCACCGCCCACGATCCGGCCTCAGCTCGTTTCCCAGGATCCGGCCGGGGACGAGCTCATCGTCTGCGTGGTCGGACGCGACACGGGCGGCAACCCGCGCGCTACTGCGTCTGAATGCATTGCTGAGATCACGGACCAGCTTTCCATCTGGTTTCGTGAATTCGAGGGCAGCGGCGGAAAGCTGATCGGGACGATCCAAGTCTCGATCACCAGGCCGGACGGCAGCGTGACTGGCCTTACCATCAGCGAAACCAACCGGGAAGAGCCGATCTATTTCGCGCCTGGCGCGGCGCTCGGACGGTACAGCTTCGTTGCGCGCGCCGCCGGGCGTTCTGTGACCGGCGGATTTACCGTCAAGGCGCCGGCCAAGCGTATCCTGCTGGTGATAGAGGCCGACCGCGACATCCGCGGCGGCCAATCCGTCGCGGTTCACTTGGCGGGCTATCGGCCGTCGGAGCGCGTGACGCTCTACCTCTACCTCTGGTTCGATCACAGGGACGTCGGGACCGGGGAGACGATATTCAAGTATGCGACGGTGCTCGGGAACACCACGACGAACCAGCGCGGCGAGGCCGTCTTCAGCTTCCCGACGGAGCCGGATGACCCGCCGGGATCGTATCTGGTCGCGAGTTCACCGGCACAGCAGAACTTTCTGTTTTCCGGGATCTTCGAGGTGACCAAGTGAGCGCCTCGGGGTGAATAGGCCGATACTAACCCTGATGCTTGGTTAGCGCGTCGTTCGCTTCATGTGTATTAGCTGGAACTCGATCTGGCAGACGATGCCTGGTTGAGCGATCGGGTTTTGGTGTCCGATGGCGTCAGGCTGCGATCATCTTCTCCTTCGTCATCGGCATTGCATCAAGGAATGTCTGCATCGGCGTTTTGCCGAAGCACCAGCGCCCTTGATGAACGGTATTTTAAGCACCCTATTGTCCTTGCGGTTGCCTGGGCTTGCCCGGCGGATGCGCCGACCACGCGCCCCATTTCGGCCTCGAAGGAGAGGCTCGCTTCGTGCGCGTCCCCTTTGCGCTTCAGGCACTCGCTGATGATCCCGATGGCCTCGAATGATTTCGCGGGAGACCGGCCTTTAATGCGTCAGCGGTATTCCGGAACGCGCGGGTGAGCAATCGGCGGATTGTCACAAAACAGTAGCTGGACTCCCGACTATGGCGGTCGTAGCCTCCGTGTGATCGAGCCGCCGTCGCAAAGCGACCGGGCCTTCAATCTACTGCATCCAAGGACCTCTTTGAGCGTCCCCCCGCTCTCGCACCGAAGCATGCCGGGTGTGAGGAGGTTACGTCATGGTTCAATCTCCGCTGGCGTTTGATACCGGCAAGACCCGTATGATTTGCGATGCGTTCGATGGCGCCTGGGCTTACTTACAAGGTGTCCGCAGCGACCTCACCGACCCATCCAAGTCACTCGCCGCGCGGACGATCCTCGCCAAGCGCGTCATAGAGATGGCCCATCAGGGCATGACGGACGTGACAGACCTCCGTGCTGATGCCTTAGCCTTCCTTGAACGCAATCCGCCCTCCAGCTAATCGCAAAGGGCTCCGGAGGGAGCCATCCAGCCGGAGCCCCTGCAGTCTCACTCGCGTCGCATTGGAGCGGGGACGATCGAGACCACCTGCATACCAACGACAGAGATTTACTGGTTTTGTTCCTGAGAGCCTACGCCCGCACCAGCACCTTGCTCACCGCCTTCGCATATTTGCTTCTACCTTCGTTTGATGTTCCGCGCCGCAGTGCTGGCATTGAAAGCGCACGGAATTGGACCTGATGCGGGTTAGGGTCGCATGGTCAGCATAAATCTGAAGATCAACTGGCTGTTGGGTCACCGCGCACCGACCACTGAGGCTACACATCGCGTCATTCACAAGTCTCAAAAAAAAGGCCGCTTGCTCGCGGCCTTCTTGGTGCTTGGCGGGCTTCACTGCGCGAGCGAGGCATGGCCCGAATAGTTTGCGGATTACGGGAGCGGCACCTCGTCGTCGCCTTTCGTTGTTGGCGTTTTCAATGTGGCGGATTAGATCGCCGACGACTACTATTTGGTCGACGTCGTCATCTGTCATTTCCACGCCGTCGAACTGATCTTCGATCAAGATCATCAATTCAAGACAGTCAAGCCAGTCCGCCCCAAGATCGTTCGTGAAGCGCGCTTCGTCAGTTACACGTTTGACATCGACGCCCAGATGGATGGCAATGAGGGTGCGGACATCGTTGGCGACAAAGACGTCTCCGGTGGCCGCCGTCATTTGACTCAAATTCAAGACGGCAATGGTCATGATAAGCCCCCAACTTGATAGGAGGTCTGGAGCCGAGCACGAAATTCGCGCTTCTATGGGGCTGCGATAAAAAATCGCAAGTGTGTTGCAGTAGAATCACAGCCTTCCTCCCTACGTGGTCTGTGACGGCCGCGTCGTCTCCGCAATCCTTAGCGCGCGATAGGTGTCTAAATGCCCCAGGTCGCCAAAGCAGCGTCCGCCCCTACTGGGTCACCTTTGATCCTTGGCGGCGTCAAAGTAATCCACGTCCGCCCGCTTTACCGTCATGCCTGTGCCTTGCGCCTGATTTCTTCTGTAGCGCGCCATCGCCGCCCGTCATAGCTCGTGGCGCGCCCCTGTTCTCTGCAGGAGCGTTCGTGTATTTGCGTCTACGATGGTCGCCTTCGCCATGAACGAGCGTGTCG
>CAWJRE010000016.1:0-6998 GCA_963845075.1 uncultured Alphaproteobacteria bacterium
CCGCCCAAAGCACAACCCCGAAAAAGCCTACCCCGGACTTGATCCTGCGTGTGATCCGGTTTTCGGAAAAGATCATGCACAAACAAAGCATGATCCCGAAAAGTCGGATCCGGTTTTCGGGAAAGATCATGCGCAAACAAAGGAAGCCTTTTACAGCATGCCAAGGCGCTCGTCATTGCGTATCGCGCCTGCCGCACTGCCATTCCGCTCCACGCCGGCGCGGGCCGCCAGCGGGTAACCGGCGCGAGGAGCCATGGCAAAGCCGCTCGATCTGCGCCTGAACGCCATCGTCGATCCGGAGCGTGCCGGCGGGCGCGACCTGGTCGAACTCGCGCGCCTGGTCGCGCAGGGCGGGGCCACGCTCGTGCAATTGCGCGACAAGAAGAGCGACACCCGGCCGATGATCGCGGCGGCGCGCGCGATCAAGGCCGCGCTCGCCCCGCTCGGCGTTGCGTTCGTCGTCAACGATCGCGTCGACGTGGCGCTCGCCGCGCGCGCCGACAGCGTGCATATCGGGCCCGACGACATGACGCCCGAAGACGCGCGAGCGCTCCTTGGCCCCGACGCCATCATCGGCGTTTCGATCAAGAGCGTCGCGGCGGCCGAAGCCGCACCCATCGGGCTGGTCGACTATGCCGGTGTCGGCGGCGTCTACACGACGCTCTCGAAGGAGCAGAAGAATCCGCCGATCGGCCCGGAAGGGCTTGCGCGCATCGCCGCCGTGTTGCGCCGCCGCGCACCGCAAGTCCCGGTCGTCGGCATCGCCGGCATCGATGTCGGCAATGCGGCCGCGGTGATTGCTGCCGGCGCCGACGGTGTCGCCGTCATCTCGGCGCTGTCGCTCGCGCCCGATCCGGCCGCCGCCGCGCGCGGTCTGCGCGAAGTCATCGACGGCATGCTGGCGAAGCGCGGCACATAGATCTTGTTTCCGCTCGTCGCCGCGAAATCGGGACCCAGTTGCCACGCTGAGACGATTTTGGAATGAGGAGCTGGATTCCCGCTTGCGCGGGAATGAGTGGGGGGCGCCGGACCGTCGGCGCCCCAATCACTGTCCTACTGCTGCGCCGTCGCACCCGGCGGCGGCGTCATGATGTTGAATTTCGCCTTTTGCTCGTCGTTTAGCGAAGCATAGAAGTCTTGCAGCTTCGGGCGAATGGCGGTCATGGCCTCCACCATGGCGGTGAGCCGCGTTTTGACCGCATCGAGCCGCGCGTGAGGCGTTTGTGGCGTCTCGCTCGGGCAGGTGCCGCGCAATTGGGCGGCGCTGTCTTGCGCAGCCTGCTTGAGAGCCTCGAAGGTGTCCCGTTGCGGCCCACTCGGTTGCAGCACCTCTTCGATGCGCTGCACCGGCAGCTTGGTCACGTCGTTCGACTGCTCGCTGCACAGCGCCACCACGTTGCCGCCGGTCGGCGCCTGTGTGCCGCCGCTCGTGCCCATCGCGTTGAAACGCTCGCGCTGCTCGTCGCTCAGCAGGACATAGAACCGTTGCAGCGGGTCGCGCACGATGTCGAGCGCCTGGATCATGGCTTGCAGCCGCGCTGCGGCGGCGTCGAGACGCGCCACCGGCGTGAGCGGCACGGCGGTCGGGCACGACGCCTTGATCGCGTCATTCGCCTTGACGACGGCGGTGCTGAGTTCATCGAGCGCGGCGAGCTGATCGCCGGTGGGCCGCACCGTGTCTTTGATCCGCGCAATCGGCAGATCGGTCACACCGGGCGCAAGCCCGTTGCAGCTCTCGGTCGCCGCCGTATTTGCTTCTTGAAGAGCCTGGCGGTCGGCTGCGGTCGGTCCTTGGTAGAAACGGGCCGCATGGCGGCTGCCATAGCCGCCTGCGTATCCGCCGCCGACGTAACCGCGGCCTGCGTAACCGCCATAATAGACGTCGTAAGGCTCCAGATATCCGGTGTAGTCGGGTGCGTAGCCATAGTCGGGCCCGAAATAAGGTCCGGGCGCGAAAATGCTGATCAAAAGGAAATCAGACCCGTATACCCAGAACGGATCGTAATAAGCATCCGGCCAGAAGGCGAAGGAGAAAACGTCGCCAAACAGGAATGGCCAGAACACCGGGCCGGCCCAGCCGCCCCATCCCCAGCCCCAACGATTCCAGCCTGCGCCCCAGAAGTGGCCGCCCCAGCGATTCCAGTGGCCCGGGTCACCGAACGCATTGCGGTTGAAACCGGTGTGACTGAAATTTTGCAGCCCGCGGAAATTTTGCGCGGCGAATTGATTGTGCGCGAATTGCGCGTGCGTCAGGTTATGTGCGAAGTGCGCGTGCGTTGCGGCAGCGCCCAACGCCGCACCAGCGCCGACTGCGCCGGCTCTGCCCGTAAGAATCCGGTTCGCGTTCTGATGGCCGAGCGTGCGTGCGCCAGGTTGGCCGGCGAAACCGTGGCCTGCCCCGCCGAGTGTGCGGTGCGTCATTGTCTGTCCGGAAATGCCGCGAGCGCCAAAGTTGCGTCCGGCAAATCCGTGGGGACTGCCCGCGTGGAAGCCATGGAAGCTTGGCGCGCCACCGCCCATCCTGAAGCCGCCGCCATGAGGCGCGGCCGCGTGGAAACCGCCGCCCGGATGGAAGCCGCCACCACCCATGCGCATCCCGCCGCCACCCATGTGGAAGCCGCCACCACCGCCACCATGGAATCCGCCGCCGCCCCCGCCGCGTCCGCCGCCGCCACCGCCGCCACGCCCGGCGGCCAACGCATCGGTCGCCGCAGCGGCGATCACAGCTACGCTGGCCAAAAGTGCCAGGGCAAATTTGCTCTTCATGTCACTCGTCTCCTCGAAGCGTCCTGTGCCGCATGCATCAGGGACACTTGTCCAAAACTAAAACTGCGGGAAGGTAGGTCCGGTTTCCGCGTTCGCCAGTTAATTTTGCGCGAGGTTGCGGTGCGGTATGCGGAGCAGCGTCGGGGACGGCAGATTGAAGACGCATTTTTGTTTGCTGGCACGGTTGAAGGTCGAGCGTGAAGGCGCGAGCGCGGCGGAAATGTGGCTGTCGCCGACGGCCGCGCGTGCCCCGCGATGCGCAAATTGCGCCGGGAAGCGTGCGCCCACATCACCGCTCCGCGGTGCTAGGATGAGAAAGGCGATCGAAACGCCCATGATGAGCACGGCATGATCTTTCTTAGCAGGGCGACACGGACACCGACGCATGGCGCCGGCGCACGGGCTGCGCTGCCTTTTTTGCCGGCGCGCGAGCGCGGCGGCTTTGCGCCAAATCAACCGCGCGCGGGGCGGAACGACGCATGAGCGCGCCCATCGCCGTCACGATCGCCGGCCTGGATCCGAGCGGCGGCGCCGGCATCGCCGCGGATCTGAAAACATTCTCGGCGCTCGGCGTCTATGGCGCTGCCGTCGCCACCGCGCTGACCGCGCAAAACACCAAGGGCGTGTTCGGTATTCACGACGTCCCGGCCGATTTCATCGCGGCGCAGATCAATGCGGTGCTCACCGACCTTGCCGTCGGTGCGGTGAAGATCGGCATGCTTGGCGGCCCGGCGGCGATCGATGTGGTTGCGGCCGCGCTCGACCGCTACCGGCCGCGCAATGTGGTGCTCGATCCGGTGATGATCGCAAGCTCTGGTCAGCGATTGATGCGCGGCGATGCGTTGGACCGGCTGCGCGACCTGATCGCGCGCGTGCACGTTCTCACACCCAATCTCTCCGAGGCCGCTGCCTTGCTCGGGACCGAGCCGGCGCGCGACGAAGCGGAGATGCGACAGCAGGCGCAAAAGCTGCTCGCGTTCGGCGCCGGTGCGGTGCTGATCAAGGGCGGCCACGGCAGCGGCGCGGAAAGTGTCGATCTTCTGGTCGAAGCGAGCGGCGAGACTTTGCGGCTCGCGGCGCCGCGCATCGCGACTGAAAACACCCATGGCAGCGGCTGCACCTTTGCGTCCGCCGTCGCCGCCGGGTTGGCCAAAGGACTGCCGCTCCCGGCCGCCGCGCGCGAAGCCAAGGCCTATGTCAGCGCCGCGATTGCTGCCGCCGATCGGCTCGGGGTCGGTAGCGGCCACGGACCGCTGCATCATTTCCAGGCATGGTGGTAGCTTCCGAGGCGCGCGGAAAGTTGCTACCGCTAAACTTATTGCCGCGCTTCGCGGCAAGCTTGCAGGGAGAATTGACGATGCTCTCCAAGCTCATCTTGGCCGCAGCCGCGGCGACGCTGCTCGCCGCCGGCGAGGCATCCGCTGCGGAGTATGAGATGGTCAACCACGCCGACCTCGTTTTCGCCGAGCATGACGGCACCAAGCTTGTCGGCGACCTTTATCTGCCCAAGGGCCGCAGCAAGGCGCCGGTCCTGGTCGCCGTTCACGGCGGCGGCTGGCAAGTCGGCAACAAGCAATTCTATCGTAATTGGGGCCTGTTCCTGGCGCGCGGCGGCTACGCGGTGTTCGCAGTCGATTATCGGCTCGGCAAGCCGGGCGTTTATCCGGCGGCCGTCTACGACGTGAAGGCCGCCGTGCAGTTCATTCGCGCCAAGGCCGGCGACTACGACCTCGATCCCGAGCGCATCGGGCTCATCGGCGATTCCGCCGGCGCGCATCTCGCCTCGCTGGTGGCGCTCGCCGGCGACCAGTTCAACACAGCGTACCGCGACGACGCCAACGCCGCTGTTCCGACTAGTGTCAAATGCGTCATCGGTTTCTACGGCGTCTATGACATGCACGCGCAGTGGACGCATGATCTGCCGCTGCGGCCGAACGACAAGATCGTCGAGAAATTCCTCGGCGCCTCGCCGATGCAGAACCGCCGCGTCTATTTCGACGCGTCCCCGATCAGCTACGCCACGGTCGATCGCAACGCGCTGCGCTTGCTGCTCATCCACGGCACCAACGACGACATCGTCGATTCGGAGACGCAGTCGGGCGCTTTCCTCACCGCGCTGACGCAATCGGGCTTCTTCGTGCGCCGGATCATCCTTCCGGGCGCAGGGCATTTCTGGTCGTCGGATCCATTCGAGAGCGAGCCGCACAGCTATAGCGCCATGTCGATCCCGCGTATGATCCGTTTTCTCGAAAGTTCGCTCTGAGTTTTTGCTGGAGGGTGAGCCGACTGCATCGTACCAAATTTCCGCTCATTCCCGCGAAAGCGGGAATCCAGGGGCGGGTGCAAGGAGCTGGGTCCCAGCCGGAGTTTACCCCCGACTTGATCGGGGGCGGGGACGAGCGGAAGAGAGTAGTTAGCCCGGATGACCCAACGGGTCCGACCCGAAATGGCCGGCCCGATGACAAGCTCCGCGACATCCGGGAGCGACACTAAGGTTGCCCCGCATGTCGCTACATCCATGCGGGCTACTGCTGCAATAAACAGGGGAGGCATCGTATGTGGAAATCAAGCATCATTGCCGCGGCGCTCGCGTTCGCGGCGTTCTTGCTCGTGTCGTTCGGCCACGACAAGGCCCTTGCGCAATCGGCCGGTCTGACCGTCGCCGCAGTCGATCTCGACATAGCGCCGGGGCAGATCGACGCTTACATCGCGGCGGTCAAGGAGAACGGTGCTGCCGCGGTCAAAGAGCCGGGCTGCCGCGAGTTCAACATCTCGGTCTCTGAGAAAGACCCGAACCATGTGTTTCTGTTCGAGGTCTACGACAATGCCGCGGCGCTCGAAGCGCACCGCGCCACCGATCATTTCAAGAAATACGCCGCGACCGTGAAGGAAATGGTCGCCAAGCGCGAGATTAGGGTGCGCTCGTCGGTGGCGTTCAATAGCAAAGGCAAGTGAATCAATCGTAGCCCGGATTGAGCCAACGGGGCCGGCCCGTAGTGGTCGGCCCGATGACAAGCTCCGCGAAATCCGGGAACGAGCCTCAAAGCTTTTTCCCGGCTTTCGCTTTGCTCAAGCCGGGCTACGCCTTCTGAGCGACAGCCAGCATTAGAAGATAATCATGACAGCAAAGAACAAAGGCGTTGTCGGGATCGTCGGTCTCGGCATCATGGGCGGCGCTTTCGCGCACAATCTCCACGCCGCCGGCTGGCGGGTGATCGGCTGCGACACCGACCCCAAGCGCCGGCGCGCGCTCAGCCGCGCCGGCATCGCGATCGCCGCCGATGTCGGCGCGCTTGCCGCCGAGGCGCCCGTCATCATCACAAGCTTGCCGAAAGCGTCGGCGCTGGCGGCGACCGTCGCCGCTATCGCCGCCGCGCGCGTGCCGCGCCGCGTCGTGATTGAGGCCTCGACTTTCAAGCTCGAGGACAAAGAGGCGGCGGAAACCGCTTTGCGCAAGGCCGGCCACATTCTGCTCGATTGCCCGGTCAGCGGCACCGGCATTCAGGCCAAGACCAAGGACCTCGTGATCTACGCCTCGGGCGGCGCCGCCGAGATCAAAAAATTGCGCCCCCTGTTCGCCGATTTCACGCGCGAAGTGCACGACCTCGGCGCCTTCGGCAACGGGAGCAAAATGAAATACATCGCCAACCTTCTGGTCGCCATCCATAACGTGGCGAGCGCGGAGGCTTTGGTGCTCGGCATGAAAGCCGGCCTGCCGCCGCAGCTCATCTTCGATCAGATCAGGATCGGCGCCGGCAATTCGCGCGTGTTCGAATTACGCGCGCCGATGATGGTGAAAGGCCGCTACGACGAGCCGACAATGAAAGTGTCGATCTGGCAGAAGGACATGGACGTGATCGGCAGCTTCGCGCAGGCGCTCGGCTCACCGACGCCGCTCTTTTCCGCGACGCTGCCGATCTATGCGGCCGCTCAATCGACCGGCTATGGCGAACAAGACACTGCCTCGACTTGTGCGGTGCTCGAAGCGATGGCGGGCCTCAAACGTGGCAAGCGCGGGCGTGCGCGGCAGAAGAGAGCTTGAGCAAAGTTCGTTGAATTTTGAAGCGCCAAGTTTCCCATCCGCTCGTCCCCGCGCAGGCGGGGACCCGAATGCGTTCAAGTCCGAGCGTGCCCGCTGGATTCTACCTTTCGCGGGAATGAGCGGTGATGCATGCCCGTTGCGGATGAGGCGCGGAGCCACTATCCCTATCGCCCGCAGGTGAGCCTGAAAT
>CAWJRE010000017.1:0-16356 GCA_963845075.1 uncultured Alphaproteobacteria bacterium
GGACGCCGCCGCGGCGCGGACGGCATTCGGTGCTAGCGGCATGCGGGCGGCCGGAATCGCGGCGTCTGCATCGTCGCTGAGGTAACCGATGACCTCCCCCGGCACGACTGAGCTTCCTGGGGGCGCGAGTGGGCCGGTCAGCCGACCTCCGCGGAAGGCCTCCACCTCGACGACCGACTTGTCAGTCTCCACAGTGAGGAGCGCAGCGCCAGCAGCGACAACATCGGATTCGGCGATCCGCCACTCGACGATCTTCACGTCACCGCCGGTCGCTCCAAGATGCGGCATCACCACGGGATGCTTCATTCCGGTCTCCAGTGCTCGGCGCGACCGCTGCTGCCGAACAGATGCATCATCCGGCCGACCTCGGCCGCCATAGCCCGGCGGCCAGCCACCAGCACGTCGTTGTCGAGGCCGGAGCCAATGCACTCGTACGGATTCGCGTTCTCCGGCACCGAGCGGCACGCTTCGCGCAGCGCGACCAGGAATGCTTGCTTCAACCGGCTGCCGACATTGATCTTGCGCACGCCGATTTCGATCGCCGCTTGCAGATCGCTCGGCGCGATTGATGTTGCGCCGTGAAGAACGAGCGGCACGGGCAGTGTGGCAAGCGCGCGGAGTTCTATCGAGGTCCAAGCGCACAAGGCGGCGTCCGTGAAGGTGCATCTGCCCAATATTGACCGCAAGCGCGTCAACGCCAGTTGCCGCAACGAAGCTCCGCGCCGATTTAGGATCAGTCGGTCGGGCGTCCAGTTCTGCGGAGGGATCGAGGTCGCCGCCGACGCCGGGAAGGGCGGCAAGCTCTGCTTCGACTGCGGCGCCGCATGCGTGGGCAAGCTCGACCATGCGGGTGATCATTGCGACTGTGCCGCTATCGTCGAGCGCATCGTCACTGAACATCACCAAGTTGAAGCCCAGCCCGATCGCCGCTTCGACCCAACCGGCATGCGGGCACTCGTTGAAGAGCAGGCAGGCAGGAACGGTGAGATCTCGGCAGACGGCCAGACCCATCGCGGCGTACGGGGCGAGACGGTCGCGCACCTGCCGGGCCGGATGCGGCAGATAGATACCGCTGAAACCGAGGATCACCGGAGAGCGTTCCGCTTCCGCCGCGTCGGTAACGGCAAGCAGCGACTCAAGGCTGAAGCTCTCGAAATAGCCGACCGCATAGCGGTGGCGCGCCGCGTCTGCCATGAGGTCTTGGAAAGCAACGAGCGGCATCTCCGCAAGCCTTAGCCGCGTCCGCCGCCAAGCCGCGTAGCTTTGAACGCGGCGGCTCGCGCCTCCAGCGGTCCTTCGATCGCAAGCCGCTCGACGCTCGAGCCAAGCTGGATGCCATGGCAACCGGTATGGTCGAGCATGTGTTGCGCGTGCTCTGGGTCGACGATCGCCGCGCCGTGAGCGAGCAAGATCACATCCGGCCGAATTTTTCGCGCAAGGGCGAAGTGCCGCTCGCTTCGCGCGGCGGTTTCGGCGAGGGAGGCCGCGCCGGTATCACCGGTCATGCCACCGGCGGTAATTCCGGCATGGAATATGAAAATATCCGGCGCGGCTTCCTCCATCAGCCTAACCGTATCCTCGGCGTTGAAAGCATAACCTATCGTTAGAAGATCGAGGTCGCGGGCTGTTCTAAGCATTGCAAGCTCATGCGCGTAGCCGAGGCCTGTGGCCTCGAGCGAGCGGCGAAAATTGCCGTCGAACCAAGCAACGGTCGGGAAGTTATGAACGCCCGAAATGCCGATCCGTACGAGATCTGAAAGAAAGCGCGTCATGTCGCGCAGCGGATCGACTGCGTTGACGCCGGCGATGACCGGGGTCGTTTCGACCTGGGGCAACACCTCGCGATCGGCAGTGCGGAACACCAGTTCGTTGGCATCGAGGATGGGAAGCATTCCGGCGAGCGACCCATAGCCCTGCATCCGGAAATAGCCGGTGTTGTACACGCCGATCAGATCTACTCCGCCACGCTCGATGAATTTTGCGGCGAGGCCGTTGCCAGCTCCCGTCATGACCACCGCGCGGCCGGTCGCGATTTCGGCACGCAAGCGCGCGAGGCAGGCTTGCCGGGAATAGCGCAACGCCATTTGTCAGCTGGCCTTCGTCTTGGCCTGCATGAGACCGATCAGCGTCTTGGCCGCCTCGGTAGCGAAGGCCGGGTCATTGATATCGAGATCCCGCTCGACGATCGCGACGCGCTCGGGAACGCTGGCGCGGAGCGCTTCGACGAACGCCGCGTCGGCATCCGGATCGAAGAACGCCTCGCCCTCTGTGGCGTAGCTGTCATAGCCCGCTTTCGGAATGAGGAAGACCGCATCGCACTTGGTCGATGCAAGCCTGCGGCCGACCTCGCGACCGACGTTAGCCATCTCGTCGCGATTGAGGCGGAGATCTGTTATCTGCGGACTGTGGCGGACTAGACGCCGGTCACGGTAACGCTCCGGTACTGTTTCCGGCTCGTTGAACACCAGCACCTCGATCGCCCCGGGGCAGAGCACTTGCGGCAGACCAAGAGCGCCGGCCGTAGTCAGCCGATCGGGCCCGCCTGCGAGGAGCGCGTGGAACATTTCATTCGACACTTCGATGGTCGAATAGTCGAGGACAGCGCCGATCAGGCGCTGGCGCATCATCTCCTCCATCGCGCGGCCGCCAGTACCGACAGCGTGGAAGACAATGGTCTCATAGCCGGCGGCCTGCAGCACCTCGGCCGCCTTCATCGCTCCCTGCGTGGTAATGCCGACGGTAGTGACGGCAACAAGCGGCTTCGCCGCTGAGTCCGGAAGCTCCACCTCCGCCATACCGCAAGCGGCGCCGGCAGCATTGGCGAGCACGCGTCGCATGAACGGGTTTAGCCCCATGATGTCGGTCACCGAGTACATCATGGTGATGTCCCGCGTGCCTACCCAGGGCGCAACGTTCCCGGACGCCATCGTCGAGACCATGATTTTCGGGAAGCCGTACGGAAGCGCCCGCATAACTGCGGTCGACAGCGTTGTCCCCTGGGTGCCACCGAGCGCCACCAGCGCATGGATCTCGCCCCGCGCCACAAGTTCGGCCACCAGCTTGGTTGCCCCGGCGGCCATGATCGGTGCCGACTTTTCGCGATCAGCGTTGCGCCTGAGCGTCTGCAGCGACGATCCGCCGGCCTCGGCCACCTGCGCGTTGGTAAGGTCGGCCGCCGTCGCCGCCTCCCCCATGAGACCGCTGTCGATGACCAGCGCCCGGTGGCCCCGCGCTATGATGCAGTCGCGCATGTAAGCGATCTCGACGCCCTTGGTATCGAGGGTCGCCAGAAGCGCTACGGTTTTTGCCATTGCCGGCTCCCGGTTTCGAACGAGGGCGATGGTCGCCACTTTACTTTCGAACTCGAAACTAGATTGATTTCGAATTGAAAAGTCAATCGCCACCAACTAGACTCGTGGACAAATCGGAGGGAGCTGTTGGCTAGACGTGTCGACACGGGCCGCCGCAAATCCATAGCCCAACTGGTCCGGCAAACCGGCTTCGTACGTAATTCGGAACTCTCAGACCGTTTTGGCGTGTCGACGGTGACGATCCGACAGGACATTGACGCGCTGTCGGCGCAAGGGCTCATCCAGCGCACCTATGGCGGGGCGGTTGCGCCGTCCGAGGCGACCCAAGATACGTCGTTCGACCTTCGCTCTGCGGAGCATGCCGACGCCAAGCGCCGGATCGGCCGGGCCGCTGCCGCCACTATCCGCCCAGGCGAGACGATCCTTCTCGATTCCGGCTCGACCACGATCGAGATTGCAAGGCGCTTGCCGGAGAACGCTGACATCACGATAGTGACCTGCGCCCTAAATATTGCACTCGAGGCCGGCAGCCGGGCGGGCGTGACCGTCGTGATCTGCGGCGGCACGCTGAACCCCCGCACGCTCTCAACTGCAAGCCAGCAGACGCTCGGGCAGCTCGCCGAAGTATTCGCCGACCGGCTGTTTCTCGCGACCTATGGTGTCCACTTTGAGAAAGGCCTCGCCGAACGCAGCTTTGAAGTCGCCGAGACGAAGCGAGCGCTGATCGCATCGGCGCGAGAAATCACCCTCGTCTGCGACTCCAGCAAATTCGGCAGCGCAGGCCCCGTACTCATCTCACCGCTCACGGCGGTGAAGCACGTCATTAGCGATAACGCCATGCCGGCGCACGCCCGCGACTGGTTCGCGTCGAACCGTATCAGTGTTGAGCTAGTATAGCCCCGACCGACTGCGGTCCGAAACCTGAGCCCTGTGACTTTGCCGGCGAACTCTGGCACGCTTGGCGCCACAATATTGAGCGCAAGGTCCGAGCGCCGACTAGGCCGGCCAAGCCGGCACTGGCGCACAGCGGCCTTAAGGGAGAGACAACCATGAAAACCTTCCGACTGACTATGGCGCAAGCACTCACGCGTTATCTTGCGCGGCAGATGACGGAGGTCGAAGGCAAAAAGGTCCCGCTTTTCGCCGGCGTCTGGGCGATCTTCGGCCACGGCAACGTGGCGGCCATCGGCGAGGCGCTCTATCAGCTGCAGGACGAGTTGCCGACCTACCGCGCGCATAACGAGCAGGCGATGGCGCACGCCGCGATCGCTTTCGCCAAGGCGAGCTTTCGCCGCCGGATGATGGTGGTGACGAGCTCGATCGGACCGGGAGCAACAAACATGGTTACGGCGGCCGCGGTTGCGCATGTGAACCGTCTGCCGCTTCTTCTGTTGCCCGGCGATGTCTTTGCCAATCGCCGGCCCGATCCCGTCCTGCAGCAGATCGAGGATTTCGGCGACGGCACCGTTTCCGCAAACGATTGCTTTCGTCCCGTTTCGCGCTATTTCGACCGCATCACCCGGCCCGAGCAGATCATCAACGCGCTGCAACGCGCCATGGCGGTGCTTACCGATCCGGCCGAGTGCGGGCCGGTTACGCTGGCGCTGTGCCAGGACGTTCAAGCGGAAGCTTTCGATTATCCGGAAGGCTTTTTCGCGGAGCGCATTTGGACTTTGCGTCGCACCCGTCCGTCGGAGGACGAACTCGACGCCGCGATCGCGGCGCTGCGCCAGGCCAATAAGCCGCTGATCATCGCCGGCGGCGGGGTACTCTATTCCGGCGCCAGCGCGACATTGACGCATTTCGCCGAAGCCCATCGTATTCCGGTCGCCGAGACGCAGGCGGGCAAGTCATCGCTCCCGGCTGACCATCCGCTCAACATGGGCGCGATCGGCGTTAACGGCTCCTCGGCCGCAAACACTCTGGCTCAACAGGCGGACGTCATTCTCGCGGTGGGGACGCGCCTGCAGGATTTCACGACCGGCTCCTGGGCTCTGTTCCAGAACGACCGCAAGACTATCATCGCTCTCAACACGCAGCTTTTCGATGCGACCAAGCATTGCGCGCTTCCGCTTCTGAGCGACGCCGATGCCGGCTTGAAGATGATCGCCGCCGACGTGGGCGCCTACGGCTCGCCCGACGATTGGGTGAAGCGGGCTAACAGCAGCCGGGAAAAATGGTTCGCCGACGCCGCGCGCGTGACCGCTGCCGGCAACGCCGAACGTCCGTCCGAGGCTCAGGTGATCGGCGCAGTGCATCGCATGTGCGGTCCCGCTGCTACGGTGGTGTGTGCCGCGGGCGGATTGCCGGGCGAACTGCTCAAGCTCTGGCAGGCCGGAGCGCCAGGATCCTACCACCTCGAATACGGCTATTCCTGTATGGGCTACGAGATAGCTGGTGGTCTCGGCGTCAAGATGGCGAAGCCGGACCACGACGTGGTCGTGATGGTCGGCGACGGCTCCTATCTGATGATGAACTCGGAGATCGCAACGTCAGTCATGCTCGGGCTCAAGTTGACAATCGTCATATTCGACAATTCCGGCTTCGGCTGCATCGATCGCCTGCAGACCGCGACCGGCGGTGCTAGCTTCAATAACCTGCTGAAAGACGCCCGCCACGAGACGCTGCCGGTAATCGACTTCGCGGCCCACGCCGCGAGCCTGGGCGCGATCGCACACAAGGTCGCCTCGATCGCCGAGCTTGAGCATGCGGTGTCCGCCGCCAAGGCGAACGATCGGACCACCGTTCTGGTCATCGAAACGGATCCGCAAACGCCGACCAAGTTGGGCGGCCATTGGTGGGACGTGCCCGTGCCACAAGTAAGCCCCCGCGACGAGGTGAAGCGCGCGCGCGTCGATTACGAGCGGGCACTTCAGTCGCAGCACCTGGTCAATTGAGAAGCCGCTTGGCGTGCCGACGGCACGCCGGCGATGTTCCGCTTCAAGCCAGCGCCACCCAACGTGAGTCGGCGTTGCAAGATTCGATCGCGCGGGTGATGAACTGCATGCCGCGAAGACCGTCGTACACGGTGGGGAATTCGTATTCGGCCGTTTTCAGCGGCTTGCCGTCCGCGTGCGCGCGGACCGCCCGCACGACGCCAACATAGATAGTGGCGAACGCTTCCAGGTAGCCCTCGGGGTGGCCGGTCGGGATGCGCGTCGCGTTTTTGGCGGCGTCAGAGAGGTAGCCCTGTCCGCGCGTCAGCGTCTGGCGCGGCTCGCCGTAACGATAAAGCTCGAGGTAGTTTGGGTTTTCTTGGTTCCACTTGATCGCGCCCTCGGACGCATAGACGCGCAGTGTCAACCCATTCTCCTCGCCGGTAGCGACTTGGCTGATCGTGAGCACGCCCTTGCCGCCGCCCTTGAGGCGCAGAAGCGCGTTCACGTCCTCATCGAGCTTTCGGTCGGGAAGAAAGGTGCTCTTGTCGGCGCACACCGAGGCGATCGGGTCGCCTGTCACATATTCCAGCAAGTTGACGCAATGGGTGCCAACGTCGCCGATAGTGGCGCCGAGGCCCGAACGCGCCGGATCGAGCCGCCACTCGGCCTGCTTCTGGCCAAGCTTCTCGTGCGGCACCATGAGGAAATCCTGCAGGTACTCAACGATCACCTTGCGCACTGTGCCCATTGCCCCGGAGCGAAACAGTTCGCGCGCGTGGCGCACGAGCGGGTGGCCGGTGTAGTTATGGGTGACGGCGAAGACGAGGCCCGTCTTCTCCACCAGCTTTACCAGTTCCTCCGCCTCGGCCAAGCTGTAGGTCATTGGCTTGTCGCAGACCACGTGAAAACCAGCATTGAGAAATGTTCTGGCGATCGGGAAATGCGAGACGTTGGGCGTGACGATGCTGACGAAATCGATCCGCTTGTCAGCAGGAAGCTTCGCTTCCGCCGCCGCCATGGCCTCGTAAGTGGGATAGCAGCGGGCCGGATCGAGGTAGAGCTGCGCGCCCGTCAGCTTGGTGTTGTCGTATGACTGCGAGAAACAGCCGGCCACGACCTCGACCTGCTGATCGAGGGTGGCGGCGATACGGTGAACGCCGCCGATGAAGGCGCCTTGCCCGCCGCCGACCATTCCCATTCTAAGCTTGCGCTTCCAGCTCTCCATGACGCGTCCTCCTCAGGCCAGTCCCAGCATCGCGCGGTTTGCTTCGGCATCGCTGCCCCCGCCGGCAAAATCGTCGAACGCGACGGTCGTCGGCTCGATGAGATGCCTGCGGATGAAGGGCGCGCCCTCGCGTGCTCCCTGCTCGGGGCTCTTCACGCAGCACTCCCATTCGAGTACGGCCCAGCCATCGAAGCCGATGCTAGTCATTAGCGAGAACACGCGACTGAAGTCGACTTGGCCGTCGCCCAGCGAACGGAAGCGGCCAGCTCGCTTGTCCCATGGCTGGTAGCCGCCGTAGACGCCGACGCGGCCGTTGGGCCGAAACTCCGCATCCTTGACGTGAAAGCCGCTAATCCGCTTGCCGTAAAGTTCGATAAAGGCGCAGTAGTCAAGCTGCTGCAAAAGGAAATGGCTAGGATCGTAGTTGATGCATGCGGCCGGATGCTGATCGGTGTGATCGAGAAACATCTCGAACGTAGCGCCATCGTAAATGTCGGAGCCGGGATGAAGTTCGAAGCCGATAACGCACCCGTGATCATGCGCATAATCGAGAAGCGGCCGCCAGCGGCGAGCGAGTTCCTTGAAGGCTTCGTCGATGAGACCCGGCGGGCGCTGCGGCCAGGGGTATATCATGTGCCAGGCAAATCCGCCCGACAGCGCTGGCACGTTGCGTAAGCCGAGCTTCGCCGAAGCGTCGACGCATTTCCGCACCTCCGCGGCCGCCCACTCCGTACGCGCCGCGCCGCGCAGCCCGGGCGGATGGAACCCGGCGAAGCCCACCTCGTAGGCGGGATGGATCGCCAGCACCTGGCCCGCTAGATAGGCTGGGATCTCGGTGACGGAGAGCCCAAGCGCGGCGAGCTTCCCTTTCAGCTCGTCGCAATAGGCGACCGAGGTTGCGGCGAGATCAATATCGATGACGCGCTTATCCCAGCCGGGAATTTGCACGCCAGCATAGCCGAGCTCGGCAAACCATTTGCAGATGTTCTCAAGCGAATTGAACTGCGGTGTATCGCGAAGGAATTGGGCCAAGAATACGGCTGGCCCCTTGATCCCGGCCATGGCGAGTCCTCCCGTGGTCTATCGCGGCTTGCGCCTGAGGTTCAGGCCGGTTTTGGGGTCGAATCCGTGCAGCCGTTCCTGAACAAACGAGAATCGCACCGGGTCCTCGATGGCGATCGGATAAGCTGCCGGAATGGTTGCTCGCAAGAGGCAGTCGTTGACGCGCAACGTAACGATCTTCTCTACGCCGTGATTTTCCACGCCATGCGCCACCGCCTCGATCACCTCGTCCGGACCGACGCGGATGTCTTCGGCGCGGATGCCCAACGTGACCTGACCGCTGGCCCCGGCGAGGCGGGCCGTCGCGGCACTGTCGAGGCTGAAATCAAAGCGGCCGGTGATCGCTCGCGCGGTGCCGCCCCCGACTTCCGCATCCAGCAGATTCATCGTCGGCGTTCCGACGAAGCCGGCGACGAATACGTCGCTCGGCTCATTGTACATTTCGTAGGGCGTACCGACCTGCGCAATTCGTCCGGCGTGGAGAACGGCGATGCGGTCTCCCATCGACATGGCCTCGATCTGATCGTGGGTCACGAATAGGAACGTTGCGCCCAGCTTGGCCTTGAGGTCCTTGAGCTCGGCGCGAAGCGCCTCGCGCAGCTTTGCGTCCAGGTTGGAGAGCGGTTCGTCCATCAGGAAGATGCGCGGATGACGAACGATTGCCCGGCCGATCGAGACGCGCTGCATCTCGCCGCCAGACAGACGGTCCGTCTTTCGATCGAGGAGATGTTCCACCCGGACGATGGCCGCCGCGCGGGCGACCCGTTCGGCGATTTGCGCTCGGGCGTATCGGCGCGCCCGTGACTTGAGCGGAAATTCCAAATTTTCTCGTACCGTGTAGCGGGGATAAAGCGAAAATTGCTGCAGCACGAGGGCGACATCGCGCTGCGCCGGACTCCAGCTGTTCACGTTCTGCCGATCGAGGAAAATCGTTCCGGAATCCGGCCGTTCGAGTCCAGCAATCAGACGCAGCGTCGTTGTCTTGCCGGCACCGGTCGGGCCGAGGAGAACAAAGAATTGGCCGTCTTCGATCTCAAGTTCGAGATCGGACACCGCGGCGTGACCGCCGAACGACTTGGTAACTCCTTCAAGCCTGACGTGCGCCATATCAGCTACCGAGCGCCTCCAGCGCGCTACCGGACCGCGAGCTGAAAAAATGGGTCTGCGACTCCTCGATGTGAGCCCAGACGGTCTGTCCGGGGCCTAACACGAAGCCGCTCGCCGTTCGCGCCCGCAGAAACTGGCTGCCGAGCTTCAGATCGACGATGTCGTAGGCGCCCAGCGGTTCGATGAGATGAGCTTCAATAGGGACGTATCCGGGCCGTTCGTCGCGCGCCACCTGTACCGCCTCGGGACGAATCCCGACCATGAGACCGTCTTCGGCGCCGGCGCCTTGCGATGGCACGGGACCGGCGAACACAAAGGCGTTCGCAGCGTCGGCGAGAAACAACTTCGTCCGTCCATTCTCGGCCAGCAGCCTGCCGGGCAAGACGTTCATCACCGGACTGCCGATAAATTGAGCCACAAATAGATTCTTCGGCCGCCGGTAGACGTCAGTCGGCGTCCCCACTTGCTGGAGCACCCCCTCATCCATGACCGCGATGCGATCGGCGAGCGACATGGCCTCGACCTGATCGTGCGTCACATAAATGGTCGTCGAGGCGTTCTCCACATGAAGACGTTTCAGCTCGGTGCGCATGCTCTCGCGCATCTTGGCATCGAGCGCACCGATCGGCTCGTCCATCAGCATCGCCTTGGGTCGGCGAACCAGCGCGCGGCCAATGGCGACCCGCTGCATGTCGCCTCCGGACAACGCCGACGGCTTGCGACTGAGAAGCTGCTCGATGCCGATCGCTTTAGCCACTTCGCGGACCCGCACGTCGATGGAGCTTCGGCTTTGGCCGCTGGCACGCAGCGGAAAGGCAATGTTGTCATAGGCGCTTAGGTGCGGGTAAAGCGCGAAGAACTGGAACACAAAGGCGATGTCGCGCTCTGCGGCGCGTAGATCTTGCACCGCCTTTCCGTCAATAAGGATGTCGCCGCGGTCGATCTCCTCGAGCCCGGCTATGGCGCGCAAGGTCGTGGTCTTGCCACATCCCGAAGGGCCGAGCAGAACGACGAACTCACCGTCATGAATGTTGAGATTGAGCTTACGGACGACATAGTTCTGGCCAAAGTACTTCTCGACGTCCTGTAGATTGATGTTCGCCATGGCCGGTCCGTCAATTCTTTCCGGGCTGCGGTGCGAGGCGCGCGAAAATCGTGAACAGAATTAAGCCGACGAGTGTGATAGCGACGCTGTAGACATGCAAGAACTCACTCCACGGCTGACACAAGCAGACGAATCCGAAAATCATCAGCAGCATCGCCAATGGCACGATGTATTTGCCGATAAAGCTCCGGTATTCGTTGCGCATGGGCTTCGATATCCCGGTCGTCACTTGCGGATCGCACCGAACGTGACGCCGCGCAGCAGATGGTTGCGCAGGAAGAAAGTGAACAGCGCAACGGGAAGCAAAAACAGCGCGCTTCCGGCCGCGATTGTCGTCCAATCGGTCAAGCCGGAGCCGAGCTGCGCCGGGATGAACGGAGGAGCGGTCTGCGCGTTACGATTGGTCATCATCAGCGCGAAGGCATACTCGTTCCAGGCGGTGATAAAGCAGAACACCGCCGTTGCAGCAATCCCGGTTGCCGATTTGGGGATCACGATTTTCAGAAACGCCTGCAGCCGGGTGTAGCCGTCGACCAGAGCCGCTTCCTCATATTCCTTCGGTATCTCGTCGATGAAGCCTTTCATCAGCCACACCGAAAACGAAAGATTGAAGGCGGTATACAGAATGATCAGTCCGATATGAGTGTCGACCAGGCCTACTTGGCGGTACATCAGAAACATCGGGATCGCGACGACAACGGGTGGCAACATCCGCGTCGACAGAATAAAGAACAACAGATCAGGCTCGCCCGTTATGCGGAACCGCGAGAAACCGTAAGCCGTGACGGTGCCCATCGCCACGGCGAGGAAAGTGCTGGAGATTGCGATAATCAGGCTGTTGAGAAATCGATTGGGGTAGGCAGACAGCTGCGGATCGCCGCCAACCTTAAGCACCCGCTCCCCGCCGTCGTAGACGAGCCGCTCCCACCACGGCGCCGCGTCATAGGTTGCCTTATCGACCGGCCGTAGCAGCTGCACGCGTTTGGTGAATAGCTTGATGAATGGCGTGATCTCCGGCTTGAAGAACACGGTCGGCGGAACGGTGGTCGCCAAGCTGCGCGGCTTGAACGCCGTCGACGCGATCCAGTAGATCGGCGCGAGCATGATGATGGTGATCGCGATCACGGCGGCGATCGCGAGGCGGTCGCGCATTCGTTCGGCAGGCGTGCGCACAACAGCCATGTCACCGCGCCTTCACTTGGTTGAGGTACTTGACGTAAATGTTTGTGATCGCCAGCACCATGATCAGCACGATGTAAGCCAGCGCGCAGGAACGACCGGTCTGCCATTCCTGGAATGCCAGCTTGTAGAGCCTGATCGCGATCAGCTCCGTCGTCGGCTGCACGCTCATGACGTACGCGATATCGAATGTCTTGAAGGCCTCCATGGTCCGGAAGATGAGCGCGATCAGCAACAGCGGCGCGACCAGCGGCAGCGTGATGCGGGTGAACGTAAACCAGCCCCCGGCGCGGTCGATAGCTGCCGCCTCATACAGATGTTTCGGCACCGCCGACAAACCGGCCAGAGAAAGCAGCATGACGAAGGGCGACCACATCCAAATATCGGTAATCGCCACGGCGTAGAGCGCGGCGACGGGATCTGACAGCCAGGGAAAATCGCCGAGGCCGAAGATGTAGTTGATGGGTCCCCATGACGGGCTGTACAAAAGCTGCCAGAACAGTCCGACCACGGCCGCCGACATCATCATCGGCAACAGCAGCAGCGTGGTGATCAGGCCCTTGAATGGAATTGCGCGGTTAAGCAGAACGGCGATGCCGAAGCCGACGAGCATCTGGCCGCCGACCGAGACGATCACATATTTTGCTGTGATCCAAAAATTGCTCCAGATGTAGGAGCTTGACAGCAAGTCCCTGTAGTTGCCAAGGCCGACGAAAACCGGCGGCGCGCTGCCGGCTGCGCTGTAGTCGTAAAACGAATAGCCGAGAGAATAGATCAGCGGAAAGATATTGAAGATGATCAGGAATGCGATGGTCGGAATGATAAAGAGGTTGCGGATGGAAAGATCGCTGAGGCCGCGGGCCATGGCCGCGGACTTCGCGTCAAGCTTGGTGATCACGTCGCGACGCTCACTTACCTACCGCAGGAACGCCCGGAGGGGCCTTCGCCGCCTCCGGGCGCCAGTAGCGCATTACTGTTGCGAGTAGCGCTTATACTTCTTGAAAGTGGTAGTCCAATCGGCGTCGACGGCGTCCAAAGCCTCCTTGGCCGTTCCCTTGCCGTCCACAATGTATGGATAGAGATGCCGATTGAGCTGGTCGAGGAGTTCGGCATACTCGGGAGTGGCCCAGAAATCCTTGACCATCAGCATCGACTGGTAGAACGCCTCGTTGTATGGCGTCGCCTTGCGGAATTCCTGCGACTCGAGGATGGCCTTGCTGCAGGTGTAACCGCCTAGCTCGCCCCACTTCTTCTGGGTCGAGTCCTTGACGAACCACTCGAGGAACTTCATCGCGGCGTCGCGCTTTTTTGAGTACGACACGATGGAGATTCCCTGTCCGCCTAGCGCGGCGAAGTGCGCGCCAGTAGGTCCGGCCGGATTGGCAAAGAAGCCAGTGCCGTTGGCATGCGGGTTCGTTGTCGGATTGGCAAGCGCCGGGAAGAACGCAAAGAAGTTCATGCTCATTGCCGCCAGGCCTTCAGTTATCGCCTGGTTGTCTTCGAGGAAGAACGCTTTGCCCCATCCTGGAGGTGTGAACTTGTACAGTTCGTGGTATGCCTCAAGGCCCTGTATGGCTTGCTTGGAATTGATGATGCCATTGACCTTGTAGGAGGCATATTCACCCAGCTCGCCGCCGTAGCTGAAGATCGTTTGCTCGACCCCCATGGCGATCGCGTCATAGGAGTTGTCGGTGTAGATCGCGATGCCGTAGCGCTTTTCATTGGGCCGATAGAAGAACTCGGCAATGTCGCGCATCTGCTTGTAGTCTTTCGGCACGCCTAGTTCGTAGCCGTACTTACCCTTGAACGCCGCCTTTTCCTTGGGGTCCTCAAACCAGTCCTTACGATAGGCCCAGCCATTGGCGTCGCCCTCCAGCGGAATCGCCCAGTATTTGTGACTGCCGATCGGATACTCGGCATAGCCGGCGACCGTAGCCGGCAGGAACGCGTTCTCCAGATTGTGCTTCTTGAAGAAGTCGGTGAGGTCCACGTAATGGCCTTGGGTCGAGCCGGCGCCCAGCCACTGCGAGTCGCCGACGACCATGTCGTAGGCGGTGCCCTTAGCCGCGAACTCGCGGAACGTCTTGGTCTGGAAGTCGGTCCACGGCGTGGTCTCCACCGTGACCTTGACCCCGGTTTCCTTCGTGTAATCGTTGACCAGCTCCTGAAGATAGTTGGCTGGATCCCATTCTGCCCAGAAGATGGTCAGTTCCTCGGCGAGCGCCGTGTTTGCCAACGTGAACGCCAGGCCGGCTCCGGCCAGCAGTGTAGTAATGATTTTCTCATCTGTTCCCTCCCTTGGTGTGGTTCAAGGTGCCGAACCGTCCACAGCGGCGGCCGCGGCGGCTATTTTGCTCGGCAACTCACCGGCTAACGACCTTCATACGTTGGTTCGGTCTCCATTCATTCACGGTGGACTCGGCACGGGCCAAACCGCGGACCGCATGAACGCTGTGACTTCACACGCTGTGCGGTGTCTGAAAAGAGGCTATAGTCAGTCAGTGGGAAAGGCAAGCAGGCGATGGCTGCTGTCCGACCGGCGGCTTGCCCGATGGGGCGGAAAATGAGCGGCGCCAACGTCACTGTGAGCGGCGGGCCCTTTGATCTGAGATGAAGCGCATTTTCATCGTTGGCACGGCCGACACAAAGGGCGAAGAGCTTGCTTATTTGCGGACCACGGTCGCGGAAGCAGGAGGTGAGCCGATTGTTGTTGACATCGGCATCGGGAGAGCGCGCTGCGACGTCGATATTCCAGCTACCGAGATCGCCGCTTGCCGTCCGGGCGGAGGGCAAATTCTGCATGGGACTGATCGTGGCGAGGCCGTCACCGCGATGGGGGAGGCGTTTGCCCAATTCGTGTCGATCCGCCGCGATATCGACGCCATGATCGGAATAGGCGGTGGAGGTGGAACCTTTATTGTTACCAAGGGCATGCAACTCCTTAAGGTCGGCGTGCCAAAATTGATGGTTTCAACTCTCGCCTCCGGCGATGTCAGCGCGTACGTCGATGTCGCGGACATAACCATGATGCCTTCGGTAACCGATCTCGGCGGCCTCAACGATGTGAGCTGTGCCGTGCTCCGCAACGCGGCCTTTGGCATCGTCGGGATGGCGAGAGCCGGCCCGCCGGCCGGCAGCGGCAAACCTGCGATTGCGCTGACCATGTTCGGCGTCACGACGCCCTGCGTCACTTCAGTCTCCGAGGAACTCCGTGACCGCTTCGATTGTCTGGTATTTCACGCGACCGGAACGGGCGGACGCGCGATGGAAAAGCTCGTCGATAGCGGCCTCGTAGGCGGCGTCATCGACGTAACGACGACCGAGGTCTGCGATTACCTATTCGGAGGCGTGCTCAGCGCCGGTGCTGACCGGCTCGGCGCGATTGCGCGTACGCAGGTGCCTTATGTGGGCTCTGTCGGCGCCCTAGACATGGTCAACTTCCGCGCGATCGAAACCGTACCGGCGCACTGCGCAGGACGCAGTCTCCTTCGCCACAACCCGCAAGTGACGCTGATGCGGACGACGGCTGCAGAAAGTCGGCAAGTTGGCGGATGGATCGCCGAGAAACTCAATCGTTGCAGCGGCCCGGTTCGCTTCCTAATACCGGAGAAAGGGGTATCGGCGCTGGACGCGCCCGGCCAACCTTTTCATGATCCGGAAGCGGATGCCGCCCTGTTCAATGCAATCAAGGACGCGCTCCATCAGACACCCGATCGGCGAACTCAAGAGTATCCCGTGCCATATCAACGATCCGGAGTTTTCGCAGGCGCTGGTGCGGAATTTTCTGCAGATCACCGGTTGAGGTGAACTCGTCAGCGTCTCCTTCTTACGTCGAGGAAATGACCATGGTCAGAGCCTATCGCAGTGCCGTAATCAATTCACCACTTGAAACAGTCTGGGCAACGATTCGCGATTTCAATGCGCTGCCTTCCTGGCATCCGGCGATTGCCAAGAGTGAAATCGAAGGTGGAATAGGGAGCAACGCCGTCGGCTGCGTTCGCAACTTCTCTATGAAAGAAGGCGGCCATCTTCGCGAGAAGCTGTTGGCGCTCTCCGACGTCGATCATTGCTTTACGTACAATATTCTTGTTTCGCCGATGCCTGTGAAGGACTATGTCGCAACTTTTCGTTTGACGCCGATTACGGTCGGCAATCGCACCTTCGCGGAGTGGTGGGCCGACTTCAATGTAACTTCAGGTACCGAACAGGCGATGGTCGCCCAGATCGGAGACGGCGTGTTCGTTCGTGGGTTTGAAGCGCTAGAAAAGAAGCTTGCCTGCTCAACCTAGCGCCAAGCGTACCGATGATCGCACGTGCTTGGCGTAACCTCACTGCATCGGAGTGCATTCCAATGAAGCTCGGTTTCAATCTCCTGCTCTGGACCACCCACGTCCTCGACGAGCATGTTCCGCTTTTCGAACGCCTGAAGGCGACCGGCTACGACGGTGTCGAATTCCCTTGTTTGAAGGTGACGTAGCTCACTATGAG
>CAWJRE010000018.1:0-273188 GCA_963845075.1 uncultured Alphaproteobacteria bacterium
CTGGCGAATGGCTCGAATATGTCAGTCTTTGCGCGGTGATCGTGTTCTGCTCCGGCGACGTCGCTGGTGGGTAATTCGATAGGTGAGAAAACATTCGTTGCCGACCGTGCGCATATCGATCAACGAGCAGTGCACGCTGGCGGGAAAAAATTTTTTGCTCAGACCTGTCAGCGTAGGCGCCTTGCCTCCGCCGAACATGTACGGCGCGATTGTAAGATTGAGCTGATCGACTAAGCCCTTTTCTAACAAGGAGCGAAAAAGAGTGGGTCCGCCTTCACATGCCAGCGTGCGGACCTTGTATTGATCACGCAAAGTCTTCAGCATCGCAGCAAGATCGACCTCCCTGGCGCCGGTTAAGTGCAGTGTCGCGGTTTTGCGCAAAGCCTCCTGATTTTTCGGAGGCATCCGTTTAGTTGAAAAAATAATGATCGGCGAAACATCTGATTGAAAAATCTTCAGTCGATCATCGATTCTGCCTTTGTTCGAGACGATCACGCGAAGCGGAGAGCGAGACTGACCGCGCTTGATCCTCAATTCCTGCAGTTCCGCCGGCAATCCGAGCCGCACGTTGTCGCGTTCCAGACTTGTGTGGCCGAGCAGAACCGCATCCGCTAGAGCGCGCTGGCGAAACAAATGCAGCTTGTCTTCACGTGAAGTGAAATCTACCGGCCCGAAATTCTTCGTCGTGACTTTGCCGTCGGCGGTCATTGCAAAAGTGGCTACGACGAATGGGCGGTTGCGAATGCGGGAGCGGCCTTTGTTCTGCGACCGTCGCGACACTAAGGTCTCTCCCACATTTTCATTCCGGTTCGCCGAGCTCATGTTCCAGCGTGACAACTTCCTTTTCCATTTCGCGGAGTTTCACGTGTTCTGCTGCGCCACTCGGCTTGTAAAACAGGTAAACAAAAGCGCCCGGAAGACAGCAAACGAGAATAATAACAAAACTCAGCGACCCGATGAGAATGGCTTTTGCTTCCGGAACGCCACAGAGCCCGTTGAGCATGATCTGCAAAACTTTTTCACGGAGCCCGATTCCCGCGAAACTGATCGGCAAAGCCGAGATCGTTCGTTCAACTGGCATGATGGCAAAAAAATCAATCAGCGGCACCCGGACACCCAACGCATACGCGGCAAACAGGAAAGCTGTAAACGTTGCAAGATGTGCCACGATCGACACACCAAACGCAACGAGGGATGCCCGCCAATGACGCGCATACAGATGATAGGCCGCGAAGATCTCAATCAGTTTATCGCGTCCCGGAAAATGTGCGGGAAAATAATGGAACAGTTTGAATCCACTGATGACGAACGTCGCAACAAGAAAGGCAACCGACGCGCTCAGAAGAATGAGCAACAGCCAGAGTAAATTTCGGGTCTCCGGTTTCTGGGCAAGAAAATCATATCGCAACGCGATCAGCGTGGCCGTGACGGCAACGAGCGCAACGAGTCCGATGAATCGATCGAACACTACCGCCAGCAGTGCGCCCGCTTTCTTGTCAGGCGTTTCCTTCAGCAGGTAATAACTCTTGATGATGTCGCCGCCGGTGCCTCCGGGGAGAAATTGGTTGTAAAACAGCCCGATAAAAAACAGTCCGGTCAGGCGCGGGACACTGAGGTGGATGTTTTGCACTTTCAGCAACACGTGCCAGCGAAACGCGGCTGCTGCCTCCACCACCAGATAGGCCAGCATCGCCATCAGAACCCAGCGATACTCCGCGTTCCGAAGCGCCTCGACCATCTGGGCGCGCCGGTTTGGATCGTGATAAACCCAATACAGCACCCCGACGGTGACGCTAAGTTGGAAAATCGTGACCAGAACCTTCTTCATTCGCCAAAGCGTTCCTTCCAGATTCGAACGGACTGGCGAATCGCATCCGCCGTTTTGTTCGGGCTCATCTCCCAGACAAATAAGCAGTTTGTGGGAAGAAGCGGAACAAGTTTATCGAAATCTATCGCGCCGGTAAAAGGCGCTTCATGGTCTTTGGCCGGCCACACGCAGTCCTGCACGTGGCAGCCAAACGCCCTGGAACCGACCGCGCCTAACCACTCAGCGTGATCAATGAACCCCAAATTCTCCTTAATTTGTGAGTGGCCGAAGTCGTGCCAGTAGCCGACCTGCCCCGAATTCAATTCGTCCAGCAAGCTCGGCAACTCGCGTTCGCTTGGAATTTCTTCGTAACCGCGCCGGCTTTCTAAAGCGATCCGGACATTTTTCGAAGCCGCGTGCTCAACGATACGGCGCAGGCAATCCTTCACCCGCTGCAAATGAGCGGGTGCGCGTCGTTCGCGCGTTTCCACCGCTTTCAGTTTCGCTCGTACGTATGCGCGAGAGAGGTGCTTGCCCGCTTTCGTCATCTTGATCAATCGATCGGTAATTGGCCGCATTTTCACCTGGCCCAAATGCAGCACCACAAACGGTGCGCCCAGTCGTTCGGCAAAATCAATTGTTTGAAAAGTTTGTTTCACGGCGCGCTCGCGTTCCTCGGGAGAAACAGCAGAAAGCTGATAACAATCTGGCGAAGCCACCATCACCTCGACAGGCAACGGACAAAAATTATGCAAACTTGTGAAGCGAACCTGACCTGAATCGAACATTTTCTGAATTCCCGGCATCAGCGACAGGCGTATCCCGTGCCCCAATTCGATCGAATCAAACCCGAGTTCGGTTTTGATTTCGCGGAGCATTTCATCTCCTGCGGTGTGCCGCCCGGAGTTCCAGCAAGTGGAAAACGAAATCATCGGTTAACTGTAGGGCGTTCGCCGGGGCGAACGCCATGCTTCAGCAGACCGGCTCAATTTCAGGCTCCGGTGCGGGCGAAACCGGCTGATCGCAAACGTGGCGTCCGGCAACACTCAAAACCGAAAAAGCAGCGATTCCATAGATCACTGATGCAATCGTCAGCGTCGTTCGCATTCCAATGAGATCGGCGAAACCGGGGGTGATCAGGCCTGCAACAGGCATCAGACCGAAAAAGCTCATGCCCACAACCGCTGATACGCGACCGCGCAAATGCGCCGGCGCTTGTTCCTGCACGATCGTGTTCGTAAGGCCAAAATTCATTGAGAGGGCAATGGCGAGCGCGCCCATCGCGCAAGCAGTCAGCAAAAAACCTTGTGACACCGACATGAGAAAAACACCCACCGCAATGGCTACCACGTTGCCGGTCATGAATTTCAACCGATTCTCGCGCGCAACGCTAAGCAAGCCAATGGAACCAAGGAACGCGCCGCTGCCAGATATTGCCATCAGTCCACCCATGCTTTTCGCGCCAAGATGAAGAATATCGCGCACGTAGAGCGGCAGCATCACTGAGATCGCCGGGAAAACGAAGATCGTGTTCAGCGCAATCAGCGTGATGAGGGAAACAATGATGCGATTGGAGCGAACATAGCGAAACCCCTCCAGGATCCCGCTACGGCGTTGTTGTTCTTCCTCCGGTGTGCCCATCGGCCGTTTCGGTAGCGAGATGAGTGCTGCGATCAGTGCTACAAACGAGAGCGCGTTTGTGAAAAATGCCGACGCCGCGCCCCACCACCCGACAAAAAGACCGGCCAGCGACGGACCAATCAAACGCGATCCGTGAAACACTGATCTATCGAGAGCAACGGCTGCGGCGATCTCATCGCGCTTCACCAACTCCGGCACAAGCGCACTGATAGCCGGCATTTCGTAAGCAAAAGCAATCCCCAGGAGCAGCGCAAAGAAAACAATGTGCCAGATGCGGATGTGACCGCTCATTACCAAGAATCCCAATGCCACAGCAAAGACGATTTGCGCAATTTGCGTTGCCACCAGGATCTTGCGTTTGTCCAGCCGGTCAGCCAATGAGCCTGCCACCGGAGCAAGTATCAACGCCGGCAAGCCCGCAGCGAAGTTCACCAGCCCAAGCAGAATCGCTTTGCTCGTGAGCCCGCTCATGACCCAGCTTTGCGCCATCATTTGCATCCACGTGCCACTGTCGGAAATGAGCGAACCGATGATGTACCGGCGAAACGGTCCCTGACGTAACAGCGCCAGCGACTTCGATCCAACCCATTTTTCCTGCGCGCTTCATCGGAAAACACTCATCGTTGTAGAGGCGTTTGTGTCAAACGCCTTAGTGCTGCAGTGAGGCGAAGCTCAATGCTCAGAGGAAGTTCGCTGCAGCTCGTTTACCTAAGCGCAATTGCCGAGCGAATCCCGTTTGGTATTTTGAACCATGCGCATCGACAGATACACGCAGAAAATGCAGGAGGCGCTGCAGGCGGCGCAGGACCTCGCGTCGCAACTGAACAATTCCGAAATCACGAACGAACATTTTCTTTCCGCTCTTCTGGACCAAAGCGATGGAATAGCTCGCCCGCTCCTCGAGAAGATTGGGGCAAATGTTGATCAGTTGCAGGAACGGCTTCGCGCGGAGTTGGAGCGTCGCCCGAAAATCCACGGCAGCGCCGCCGATCTGCGCATCTCGAACGAACTGCGCACCGTGCTGGACAGCGCCGAGAAGGAGATGTCCAAGCTCAAAGATGAATTCACCAGCGCTGAGCATTATCTGCTCGCGTTAGCCGGCGCGAACGTTCCTGCGGCAAAATTGCTGAAGGATCTGGGCGGCACCCGGGACAAGCTGATGCAGGGGCTTCAGCAGGTGCGCGGTTCGCAGCGAGTGACAGATCAAAATCCCGAGGGCAAATTTCAGGCGCTGGAAAAATACGGGCGCGACCTCACGGAATTGGCGCGGCGCGGCAAGATCGATCCGGTGATCGGACGCGACAACGAAATTCGTCGCGTAATGCAGGTGCTTTCGCGCCGAACAAAGAATAATCCGGTGCTCATCGGCGATCCGGGTGTTGGCAAAACGGCGATTGTCGAAGGTCTGGCACGGCGCATCATCAGCGGCGACGTCCCCGATTCGTTGAAAAACAAACGCATCATTGCGATGGACATCGGCGCAATGGTCGCGGGCGCGAAGTACCGCGGCGAATTCGAGGACCGGCTCAAAGCATTCTTGAAAGAGGTGACCGATGCGCAGGGCCAAATCATTCTGTTCATTGACGAATTGCACACGATCGTCGGCGCCGGCGCAGCCGAAGGTTCGGTCGACGCATCGAATATGCTCAAGCCGATGCTGGCGCGCGGCGAGCTGCGCACCGTCGGTGCGACCACGATCGATGAGTATCGCAAATACATCGAGAAAGACGCGGCGTTGGAGCGGCGTTTTCAGCCGGTGCTCGTCGGCGAACCAACCGTTGAAGACACAATCGCGATCCTGCGCGGATTAAAAGAGCGTTACGAAGTGCACCATGGCGTGCGGATCACCGACGGGGCATTGGTTGCAGCAGCGGTGCTGTCGCAGCGTTACATCACCGATCGCTTTCTGCCCGATAAGGCAATCGACTTGGTCGATGAAGCGGCGTCGCGTTTGAAGATCGAGCTCGATTCTATGCCCACCGAGATCGACGTGATCGAGCGCCAGGTCATGCAGCATGAAATGGAACGCCAGGCGCTCAAGAAAGAGAAAGATCCGGCCAGCAAAGAGCGTTTGAAGAAGCTCGAGAAGGAATTGGCTGCGCTAAAGGAAAAATCGAACGCGCTAAAAGCCGAGTGGCAAAAGGAGAAAGCGGTCATCGATGAGCAGCGGAAAGTGAAGGAAGAGATCGATCGATTCCGGACTGAATTAGAACGCGCGCAGCGCCGCGGTGAATTGGGCAATGCAAGCGAAATTCAATACGGTCGCATTCCTGAATTGGAAAAGAAATTGGCCGATCTTACTGCGAAATCGGCCAAGACTAAAAAGCGTTTGCTACGCGAAGAAGTGACAGAGGAGGACATCGCCGAGGTCGTCTCGAGCTGGACGGGCATTCCGGTTTCGCGTTTGCAGGAGGGCGAGCGCGAGAAGCTCGTAAAGCTCGAGGAGCATTTGCACCTGCGCGTCGTCGGCCAGGACGAAGCGATCAAGGCCGTGTCCAACGCCGTGCGCCGCGCCCGGGCAGGTTTGCAGGATCCGAATCGACCGCTGGGTTCATTCATTTTTCTCGGACCTACTGGCGTTGGCAAAACGGAATTGGCCCGCGCGCTCGCGGAATTTTTGTTCGATGACGAGAACGCCATGATCCGCATCGACATGAGCGAATACATGGAGAAACACACCGTGGCGCGCTTGATCGGCGCTCCGCCGGGCTACGTCGGCTACGAGGAAGGCGGCCAGCTTTCCGAAGCAGTGCGCCGGAAGCCGTATTCGGTCGTGCTGTTCGATGAGATCGAAAAAGCGCATCCGGACGTGTTCAACGTGCTGCTGCAAGTGCTCGACGACGGCCGCATCACGGACGGGCAGGGGAGAACGGTCGATTTCAAGAACACGGTCGTCATCATGACTTCCAACATCGGCTCGCAATACATCATGGAGGAAGAATCTCCCGAAGCGCGCCGGCGACTGGTGATGGACGCATTGCGCGCGCATTTTCGTCCCGAGTTTTTGAATCGTGTCGACGAGATCATCATTTTCGACCGGCTCAGTGAAGAGGAGCTAAAGAAAATTGTCGAAATTCAGCTTGGCCGCTTGTCGAAACGTCTCGAGCAACAAAAGATCACGCTCAAGCTGTCCGATTCCGCCAAGGCACTGCTCGCGCGCGAAGGCTACGATCCCGTTTACGGCGCGCGACCCTTGCGGCGCGCCATTCAAAGAGAGATTCTCGATCCGCTCAGCATCGATATTCTCGAAGGCAAAGTCCGCGAAGGCCAGACCGTTCACGTGGACGCCAAAAACGGCGCGCTCGAATTTCGCGCAAAATAGTTCTCACTACTGATCCTTGTAGTGAACGCGAGGACCAAGACCAACATCCGGTTCAACGGCCGGGAGTATGCGAACGCGGACGAGATGCCGTCAGATGTCAGAGCGGCATATGATCGCGCTGTGGACGAAATGGCGAGCTTCATTCCGGAGCGCGGCTTGCGGCAAAACTGAACGCGAAGATCATCGTCAACGGGAACGAATTTAATAATGCCGGCGAAATGTCAGTGGACGATCGACATTTATATCACGAAGCGCTCGAGGCGCTGTTCCCGCCAGACATTGCCATATCCGCGGCTGGGGCAGGCGAAACCAACGGCGAGAAACGCTCGCCGATCATGGGCGCGGTGAAAAAGCGTTTATCGCAAGCTGCAAGAGTTCTTCGCCTAAGACGCTGAGTTTGCTTCGGTCGGCGGTTGACAGGGACGCATTTCAGGATCGGGGTCGTGTTCGTGCGCCAAGGCAAATATCGGCACAAGCAACCCGCCGTGCTGTTCGTCAGATAAAAGAGCAGCCCATTGCTCTTTATGAAACTCCATTCCCCGAAGGAAGCCAGTCGCCCAATCGTTGGCATGAGTAACGCCGCTCATCATCTTCGAGAAGCAGCGGAAGGAACACGTCGCCCGAATGCAAGGTATCGGCAATGAAGTTCCAATGACGCATGATCAGGGATAGAAAATCTTGCAATACGGACTGCGTACCGAAGGAGTCCTCAAGAACCATATCGCTCTCCGCAAATCACAGGAAGATATTCGCTTGGGCGCACAATCTCGGGACCGCAAATCAAAGCAGCCAGGAAGCCATCTAGCTGTTCGAGGTTCATCGGGCGTTTATTATCAAATCGTCCAAGAAGCCCGTTGAGGCGCTCGAATTCGGCGTCGGTCAATGGCTGTGGTTTCACGGGATGACCTTGGTGGTTTTCGCGCATTCAAACATTGCAGACGACGCGAGTCACCGCCTCTTCTTCGCGGCGCGGCGAGCAGTTTCTCCTGTGGCTTGGCTAAATTGGTGCCGCGGGACGTTGATTATGGCGAAACGTCGACGTTCTTCTGGTAACGTCTCAAAATCTGCTTCGACGAAGATCTCGACCGTTTCCTCGCTCGCATAAACCTCGACCCGTACGGGCGAATCCCCAAAATCAACCTCGTGTCGGCGACCATTCTTTCCTCGGATGATGGCATAGGGCATTTTTGCGTTTCTTTCCGTAGGGCGTGGTTATGTCCGACCCACTCCCAAAACTCTGCAGGTTGATCGCCATTTCCTTGCGACAGTGGCAGATTGCGGGCATAGAAACGCTCGATCTGATCGACTGAAGTGCCCGCATTTTTCGCGAGATTGAAAATATTGACCTTGACCTCCTGATAGAATAATACGCATACAGATCGCGGTGTGACGGATCGAATAAATCGTATGCTTTTTGCCCGTAGATCGGAATCATCTTCGATCTCTGCCCGCGTCATCAGTTCCTTGAACTGCCGCTGAAATATTTTTGAAGCGGTTACTCGATTTTGGTATTGCGGTAAGAAAATATAATCTTGGTCGTGCGCGTCAGGATACCGCTTTCGAATACGCTCATAGACCGCAACTGCTCCAGGCATCGTATTTGCTGCACGAAACCCTGTTTTTCCGTCCCTAACGATCACTATTAGACGTTTTGGGTTTTTCGCGACCGTCACATCGGAATGTCTAATGGCGTAAAGTTCTGAGACGATGGGTCTCACAAACGAATGCGCAAGAAACAGTATCAGGTCGTAAAGCTCGTCCGTGACAGTGATCCCGCGAACGGTAACGCCTTCACGTGCCATCTGCTTCGCCGTGTCGAGAACTTTTTTATAGACATCATCTTTTCGGGAGACGAGCGGATAAAAGCGAAAAAATGGACGAGGATTGTCGCGTTGTTTTGCGCGTGGAGTGTTGGGAATAACGTCAATCGCGCCTTCGTCACGTGCCATTTTAAGGACGTTTCGAAATGCTGCCATGATAGTGTTCTTAGTTGATGCGGATAGGTCAGGGCGCTTTTTTGTCAGATGGTCCATGTATTCGGTGAAGTCGCGGGTTGTGATCTTTCTCACGTCCTTGGACCCAAACCATTTCAGCAGCCCCCAATCGGCGTTTTGAAGACTCCATCTAATGGCTTTGACATAGCCAATGTTTCTGTCGCCTTTTGCGGCAAGACTTTCGCTTTTGGAGAGGCACTTTATTGCGAAGTGATGGAACGTGAATTGTCGTTCGACCGGCTGCTCTTGTTTGAGGAGGCTTAGCGCATGATCTTTCGCAACTTCACGCGCTCGGATGACTGACGTCTCGCCTGTTCCTTTAACGACATACCGCTTTCGGTCGCGGTCCCAGACGCGAACATACCAATATTGGCTGCCTCGAACTTTATAGATCGAGACGCCCCGATAGACCTTGATCGCCGACAAGGTCTGATGGCTTTTCGCCCGCAAGGCACGAGCGGTCCTGCCGTTTCCTTACAGATCTGGAGTGTACAGTTATAAAGACGACTTATAAAGATTCCAATAAGCCATTGATAAATAAGCGATAAATACTGAATGGCATTCAAGAGGTCGGCGGTTCGACTCCGCCTGGCTCCACCAATAAATGCCGCCGTTAAATACCACCGTGTCGTGATTTCGCAGTTATAGTCCGGACTATCAGTTTGATCGTGCGCCCCAGTGTGCACCCCTAGCGCGACAAAGAGTGCCAGGAGGGTTGGCGCGTCTGCGCGCCGTCGAAGCGCACCCCAACACCGGTGGGCTCCCCCGAAAAATGCTGCAAAGCTCCCTGTACCGGCCCCCAAGGCGGGAGGCTCGTTGCCGTCATCGCTTGACATGGGCGCCATCAAACAACGCAGTTCTGCTTGCGACTCCGTTTGCCTGCGACGTGGCTTCCAAATGCGTCGCCGCTGCCCGTCGATGTGAAACAGGCGCGTCAGACGCTCGGCGGCAAATCGCCCAACAAATTCTGAACCACGGCTAAGGCTGGCGAATGCGAACGCAACGCGGCGGATTGACGGCCGGAAGGGCGAAAGGCAGGGTGTTCGACGCGTTGGGACATTCAAGGAAATCGTTTTGTGGCAATCGGTTCGATGCACATCGAGTGGCTGAGCACGCTTGCGCTGCAGTCAAAAATTCCGCCCAACGCCGCGGTGTTCGATCTCGGGTCACAGGACCTGTGGACCGAGCGTGAGCCGCTCCGCCGGGTGGCGCGGCGGCACCTTTCGCCCGATGCGTGCGAGACGGCGATCCATGAGATTTTCGGGGATGAGGCGAAGCCCGGGTCGGACGCGCAGCGCGCGTTCTATTCGATCTTCGGAGGCCACAGTTATCGGTCGCTCGACTTGACCGATCCGCGCGCCGATTACGCCTACGATCTGAGCTATCCGTTGCCCGACATCGGCAAGTACGACGTCGTTACCAACTTCGGAACGACCGAGCATGTTTTCAACATCGGCCAATCGTTCGAGAACATCCACAACCTGCTTAACGTCGGCGGCCTGCAACTGCATACACTCCCGGCCTACGGCTACATCGATCATGGCTTCTACAATATCCACCCGTGCGCCTACCTCGATATGGCGAAGGCGAACGAATACGAAATCGTCGACTTCAACTACATCGACAACATCAACACGCGGATGGCGCGTCCGATCGAGGATGAGCCCTTCGATTTCGGAACGCTGCCAATCCAACTGAGCGACACGAACGACACGCACGCGCTGATGACGAAAGCGCTGATGTTGTTTCACGACAATCTGCGGTCGGAGGAAACGCGTCGCGCGCTGGAAAAGTTGGTCGGCGCGGCGCCTGCGCCGCCGGAAACAGCGTGCCATGGACACAAGTCCGGCCTGCCGCAGATGCCGGATACTCAACTACCGATCTTCATCATGTTCGACATGATCTTCGTTGCGTTGCGGCGCACTGAGAAAAGCCCGGAAAAGTTCGTAGCGCCGCTTCAGGGCATCTATGCGCGGATGCAGAAGCAAGCCGGTTGAGACGGTTGCTTCGTTTCGGAATTCACCATTTGCGCACTTGGATCGATCGCGTCCGCGCTGACGGGCGCCTTGCTGCGGCCGCGTCACATGACCTGCGTCACATTGCAGTGTGCGCCGCGTCACAGCTTGCTCGGTAGCAGCGTGCTAACCCTGACACGCGAATTAAATCCGACGGCTTTGGCGAGTGCGGGCTTTCCGATGTCAGCGATGTCTCAGCAGCAATCACCGGCCCAAACGTGGAAGCGGCGCCAGCGCCGGCAGCGTATCATGGTCGCCGTCATCGTTGTCGTGCTGCTCGCTGCGCTGGCTTATGGCTGGCTCCACGTGTTTGGTATCTTCTGAAAGTTGCGCGTCCCGTTGGCCGTCGCACGCCCGCGGGCGCCGCGCGCTCGCTCTTGTGAGCCCTCCGCACTTCACGGACCCACCGAGCATCGTCGATCCCTAACGTGGCCGTTCCGCCGTCAGGAGCGACTCCTGCCGCTCGCGAGGCCCCAGTCAGCCGAGTCCGGCTCGGCGTTCTCAGTCATTCACGGCCTGTGCCATGGAGCACAGCCCGTGCGCGGGAAAGTGGAATAAGTCTTTCGTTAGTGTGAGGGGTTTCTCTCATGTGGAGGGAAGTCATGGACGCAACCGACGCTTTTGAGCTTCGCAAGCATCGCGTGACGCTTTGCGCGATCGTGGTTGCGGGCAGCGCAATCGCTATTGCATTCGCATGTCCAACCGCGGCATCGATGGACGCCACCGCAATAGAGGCAGAGATCGCGAACACACAGAGCGCGCAGGTCGAGGACGACACGGACGACACTGCGCCGGCAGCGATAGAGATTGCGCCTTCTCCCGTCATCGAGCCCGATCCGCGCTTCTTTGCCGGCGCAGGCGACGGAAGTAACGGCTACTATCCGGAGCGACCGGCCCGGTGACGAGGTCGGATTGGCCCGCCAGGCAGACCTAAACCCAGTCGCCACCCGCCTCGCCCCAGAGCTGCTCGGTGGCGAGGTCGGCGCCTTCCCGCATGGCCTTGAACTTCGCCCATACCACGGTGGGGTGCACTTCGGTCGTGTACATGGCCTGCGAGGAGAAGCCGCAATCGGCGCCGGCGATGACATTTTCGCGCCCGACCAGCCGGGCGAAGCGGATGATGCGCTCGGCAATGAGCTCGGGATGCTCGACGATATTGCTGGCATGCGTGATCACGCCCGGCACCAGCACCTTTCCTTCCGGCACCTTCACACGCTCGAACAGATGATATTCGTGCTCATGACGTGGATTGGCCGCCTCGAAGCTGTAGGAGCCGGCATTGATCTGCAGCACATAATCGATGATGTCGGCGAGTGAGGCTTCGTAGATGCGCGGCCCTTCATTGATCCCGTAGCAGGTGTGGAAGCGCACATATTCGGGCGGAATGCCCTTCAGCGCGCTGTTGATCGCCTCGACATAGATCTGCGCGCGGCGCTTCTTCTGCGCGTCGTCGAGGCCGACTTCGTAGAAGATGTCGGGCAGGAAAGGATCGTCGATCTGCACCAGAATGCCGGCATCGACGATCGCCCGGTATTCTTTGCTCAGCTCGGCCGCGAGCGCATGAAAATAGTCTTCGTCGGTCTTGTAGTATTCGTTGATGCCCACGCCTGAAGGCGCGGTCGCCGGCAGGAAGACATGCTCGTTGGCGACGCCGGCGGCCGCAGCCGCGGCTTTCACGTTCGCGATGTCGGCCTGAACGAGTTTTTCGCCGCGATATTTGACCGGCCCGACGCAGACGACCGGCGCGAGCGCGACGATCGCGCCGCCCATCATCGCCTGCTTGAAATATTGCTGATAGTATTCCGGAAAAGCGGCGACCTCCTGCTCGAACAGTTTCAGCTTCAGCTCCGGGCGCGATTCGAAGCCGTCGAGACGCTCGCGCACATAGGTGAAAAACCCGGGCTTGGAGAATTCCCCGTCGGTGACGATGTCGATGCCGCTCTGCACCTGTTCGCGCACGACATCGGCGACGGCGTTGTGCAGCGCGTCCTGATAAGCCTTTTCGTCGTACGCTTGTCCGGAATATTTCGCCTTCATCGCGTCAAGCAGCCGGTGCGGCCGCGGCAGGCTGCCGATATGGGTCGTCTGGATGCGGTCGGTGTTTTGCTGCAATTGCATGGCTTTCCTCCAAATCTATTCGGCAGCGTCTTTTTGACAGTATCAGAGCAATCGAACCGCATTGACAGCGGGCCTCCGGCGCGCTTTGTCTGTCATCCACACCTCCTATCCGCTAATCGGATGTCGCGCGAGCGTCGAGGGCAAACCACCAGCCTTTGTTCACGCTTGGATCGTCTCAAGACACCGCAGGTTTGCGCGCGGGCCACCGCCCGCGCCGCAAAGCCGCCTTCTATGATATGGTAAACATTGGCAGCACGGGAGCGCCAGAGAATGCACCGACGATGGATCGAGGCAGCGTTGCTTGTCAGCCTCGCCATGACAATTCTCGCCACGACAATCTTGGCTGCCACAATTCTCGCCGCCACAATTGCCGGTCCGGCGTCGGCGCAACAAGGCCAGAAGTTGGCGCAGCAGCCTTCGATCGTGCAGGACGAGCAAAATTCCGCGCCCGCCGCTCCGTCCGCGAAACCTTCGCGCGCGCGCGGCCAAAAGCCCCCGCCGGCCTTCGAGCACGATCCCGATCTTGATGCACAGGATCAGTTCGCGCCGTCCCAGGTTCAGCAACCGCTGCCGGACGCGGTCGCGATGCCAAGCGGCGGCGGCCAGACGCACACGCGCGCGGCCGCACATGGCAGCGACGCCGTTGTCGAGCCCGGCGCCGCCGCGCGACCCGCGCGCGCAGGCAAAGCCAACATCATCGCCTGCAGCGGAGTCTTCGCCAAGGACTCAAGCCACACCAAGCTCGCGTCGGCTTTCCAGTCACGCAACGTCTCAAATACGCAGGTCGACACGAATTCCGGCGGCAAGGCGACGGCAAGCGTGCTCTACGCCAAGGATCCGAAACGGCGCCTGGAAGTGTGGTGGTCGAAACCCGCAAGCAAGAGCGACACTCACCTCATCGTCATCAACGGACAATCGGACTGGATCGCGCCCGGCGAGCTTCATCTCGGGCTGACATTGGCCGAACTGGAAAAGCTCAACGGCAAGCCGTTCAAGCTGTCCGGTTTCGACAAGGACCACGTCGCGACATTGAGCGACTGGGGCGGCGGAACGCTCTCGGCACTCACCGGCGGCTGCAAGGTCGGCATCAGCCTGCGCGCCGATCCAAAAGCGACGGCTGCAACGTTGAGCGGTCTGCCTGCCGATCGCGCCTTTACCTCGTCCGACGCGTCGCTGCGCGCCGCCAATCCGACCGTGAGCGAAATCCTGGTCGCATACTGACAACGCTTTTTCACTTTGCGAAAGCGTGCTTTCGGCACGCCGCCGGTTGGCGAAGCTGCTCTGTCAGTTTGCGAAGCTTGCGTGCACGCACAGCGTTTTTGTCGCGTTATGCTTGACGCGCAAAATGCGCGCATTTCCGCGCCACAACTAAAACAATAGCCAGCGGACTCCTTCAATTTCCCTTAAGCGCGGCCGTGGGACTTTCCCTCTGGGGTGGAGCGTCGCAAAGAGGAGCGCTTCTATGGCTTTCCTGAGAATGAGTGGCTTAGCCCTTGCCGCCGTGCTTGGTCTAAGCTTACCGATCGGACAGGCCACAGCCATGCCCGCGAATGGGCTGGCTGTTGCGGTCAAACAAGTGCCCAAGCGCGTCGAAGATGTGCGCTTGGTGTGCGGGCCTTACCGCTGTTGGTCGACTGGCTGGGGCTGGCACCGGCCTTTTGCTTATTGGGGCTGGCGTAGACCGCTCTACGCTTACGCCGGACCCGGTTGGGGCTGGCGCAGACCACTCTACGCCTATGCCGGACCCGGTTGGGGCTGGCGTAGACCACTTTACGCATATGCCGGACCAGGTTGGGGCTGGCGTAGACCACTTTACGCTTACGCCGGACCTGGCTGGGGCTGGCGCAGACCACTTTACGCATACGCCGGACCAGGTTGGGGCTGGCGTAGACCGCTTTACGCTTACGCCGGACCCGGTTGGGGCTGGCGTAGACCGCTTTACGCTTACGCCGGACCCGGTTGGGGTTGGCGCAGGCCACTCTACGCATCTGCCGGACCCGGTTGGGGTTGGCGTAGGCCGCTCTATGCCTATGCCGGAGGACCCTATTGGGGCTGGCGTAGACCACTTTACGCAGCCGCAGTCACGACCGGTGTCGGCTTCAATCCCTGGTACGGCGGTTGGAATCCCGGATACGCCGGTGGCAGCCCGTACTACGCCTATGCGGGCATGAATACTTGGCGAGGATGGGGCACGTCGAACATGTGGTGGTGAGCCACCCGTGTGACGTCCGTCACCATCAAACAAATAGCGTGAAGACAACCTGACGTTCGGCAAGCAAGCGTGGCCCGAAAGCAAATTCGGACCACGCTTGCGCCGTCAGTGAGATGCCACGAACTGTGCGAACCCGCGCCCGGCGCGTTGCACCGCACGCCGGATCGGATGAACGCGGACAAAAATGGACGCAATCGCGCCCATTGTCCGCCATCAAGTTAGACAGTCGCTAACCGCCTCCTTCAGCGACGCTACATCTCCGATATGGAAATCTTCGGCCTGGGTGGCGACTCACGGAAAGGAGCGCTGCTATGGCTATGTGGAAATTGAGCGGATTGGCCCTCGCCGCCGTGCTCGGCGCGGGCTTGGCGACCGGGCAAGCATCGGCGATGCCGGCGAACGGCCTGGCGTCGGCGGCAATGGAGACCGCCGCCACCAACGGCGTGCAGGATGTCCGCTATGTGTGCGGGCCTTATCGCTGCTGGTGGACCCCGGGCTATTACGGTCCTCGTTACTACAACTATTATGTCGGGCCGCGGCCTTATTGGTACTGGCACCGACGCCACTGGTGGTAAGCGCTAGTGTGCGTGCGGTGACAACACCGCCGCAACGCTTCGCTTAACGCAGGCGTCGTCCGGGTCGGAGTAAGCTAGCACGATCCGGACGCGCTTGCGGCGTCCGCTTGCGGCGCGGCTCTTGCGCGCGATCGGTTTCAGATTGAGTCGATCAGCGCTGTCATCTTGCGCATAGTCGCCGCGCGAGCCGCGGTGAGCTCAGCGCTTCTTCTCGATGGCCGGATTGGACTGTTCCTTGCGCATGGCGCGTACATCGCGTGCCATTTCAAGACAAGTGAGCAACTCGGTATAGCTCGAGTCGCCGCCCATCACGGATTCATTGACGCAGTGCGTGCGGTCGTCGGCCGAAAAGCTCGACCATTGCTTGACGAGCTGCTCACGGATCACCTGCTCGCTGTCCAGGCAATTCTTCTTCTCAGTCTCGATGGAGGGATCGTGAAAAGTCACGCCGCCCTGCTCGGCAATGCCTTTGCAGACCTGCTCGACATTGAGATGAGGCACACCGTCTCCCGCCGCGACCGGCATGACAAGTTGCAGGCCGAGCGCCAGCGCCTTTGGCAAAATCATGATCAGCTCCGTGAATCCTGGCACGACTATAGCACCGGAACCGCATGGAACCAGACCACATGCAACGAGACTGCGCGGAATCGGACTGCGGCGAACCAGCGAACATGACACCCCGGCGGCGGAAAAAGATTGACCGGGCTTTGCCGCGACCGCTATGGCTCAAAATGTGAGGTGAGGGATATCGCATGATTGTTGCACCGCTGTTGGGCGCGGCGCTTGTCGTTAACGTTGCAACCAGCCCGCTAACCGGCCCGGCGGCCGGCGAAGCAAACCTGACCCTTCAACAGAAGGCCGCCGCCACCGAACCGCTGGTGCGCTCGGCAACCGACTGCATCGTGCACGCCGTCATGTCCGATCCCCGTTTCGCCGCCGAACCGCACGCCGCAGTGGGCGACTTGATCGTCGAGTCGATCCGCTCCTGCCGGACGCCGGTGCGCGCCATGATCGATGCCTATGACCGCTACTATGGCGAGGGTTCCGGCGAAGCCTTTTTCATGGGGCCTTATCTCGACGTGTTGCCCAAGGCGGTGCTGGCCGGCACGAATAAAGCGGCGCAATAACGCTGCCGGTTGGGCTGCCGTCGCGCGTCTACTCGCGAGCGTGCGAGGACGTTTGTTTGAGCATGATCTTTCGAAAACCGGATTCCACTTTTCCGGATCATGCTTTAGTCCTTCGTCTTCGGACCGATGACGGCGATCACGCGCATCCTGGTCGGATCGACCAGCACGATCTGGTCGTCAACGTTGGTGAACTTGTACAGCTTGGTTTCCGGATTGTTGGCCAGAATATCGTCCGGCAGAGTGTAGAGCTCGATCATCGGCGGCACGTCGGCCCCGACATGGGCAGCAAAGCGGCTGGGCGCGACCTTGCTCTTGTCCTTGTGCACTTCCTGATAGATCGCGCCGCGTTGCGCGGGCGTCAGCGCAAGCTTCGGCGCGACGCCGTGCTCGCTCACCACTTCCTCGATGCCGGATTGCGCGGCGGCAAAGCCGAAGCCCGCGGCAAGGAAAGCGGAAGCTACAGCCGTGAACACGATGGCGAACTGCGGACGAGCGAGGTGATGTTTCATTTTTCTTCTCCCTCGAACGATGACAGTCATGCGCCGTCCAGGTGGTGGCCGACACAAGCGACGGCGCATGACCGAGGGTGGATGGCCACCGGCATCAACGTGGGATCGCCTGCACGGCAATGTTGGTGTAGGGGTCGACGACCAGAATGCGATCGGGTTGGTAGATATACCGATAGGCCGGCATCGCCATCGGCGCCGCGACCGCCGTCGTCGCCCCAACGACCGGCGCGGCCGGGATGGCCGGCTGGACCGCAGGCGCGGCGGCCGGGGCCGGTGTCACCACGTCGTAGAGGCGCGGTCCGCGCATCAGTTCGTCATAGGCCGGCGCTGCGGCAACCACGCCTGGCCGCACGGTCGTGGTGCGGGTGACCGTCGTCACGCGATCGACCGTCCGCGGATGGACCGCACGGCGGTGAACACGGCGCGGTTCCGTGGTAGTCACGGTGCGCACGGTCTCGACGGTTTCGACCGGCGCGGTCACCGCGACCGTCGACGCCGGCGGCAGCAAAACGCCCGACGGCGGAACCGCCACTGGCGCCTGCGCGACGACCGCGGGCCCAGCCGCCGGTGTTACAATAGTTTCCACCGTCTGGGCGCGCGCGACCGACGTCCCGGCCGCGAGCGCGACACCCAGCCCGACAAAGATGACGCTGTTTCTCATCGAGAACTCCCTGCATTCTTCTCGGATTGAACGAATCGAGCCTGCTGGCAAAACGCGCGGTGAGAACGGGCGTTCCTGAGTGTCGGCCGGCCCGGCTGCGATCCGTTCCCGCTGCCGCAAAAATGGCGGCGGCGAACCGCCTCAACGCCACAGTTTCAGACCGGCGGCCTACTCGATTGACCGCCGCAATCGCGGAGTGCAGTCTGCGCGCTTCTCACACACGCAGATTCGCCCGGAGCATGGCCGGCAAAGGTCTGCTCCGGGATTAAATCCGGACGGGGCAATTGATTCGAAAGATCACGCACCGGCTTGAGCAGATCCGGGAAAAGCCTGCCCCGGACTTGATCCGGGGTGGAATCCGGTTTTCCGAAAAGATCATGCTCCGCCAAAATATTGGAACTGGAGCCGCAATCGATCCAATCTGAAGCGATTGCGCCCTAAAATCGCGCCGTCGTTTTCATTGTTGGTTCGCGAGAGGAGCAGACATGTTCGGCATCAGCGATTTGTTTCAGTGGGACCGCTTCGTGACGCCCACTGTCATCAAAGTCTTTTACTGGCTCGCCGTTGTCATTTCCGTGCTGCTGGGGTTGGCGGCCGCGGTCTCTTCGCTCGCCACGATGGCCTACAACCCCTTCGTCGGCATGATCTCGCTGATCGCAAGCCTGCTCGGCGCCTGCATGGGCGTGATCGTGTCGCGCATATCCGCCGAGTTCGTGCTGATCGTGTTCCGGATCAACGAGCATCTCGGCGCGATCCGCAATCAGGGCCAGCAGCTTTAAATCGCGACCGACGTTCTACGATGTCGTCATTCCGGATTGCCGTGAAACGGCAAGTCCGGAATCCATAACCACAGGTCAAGCAGAACGTGCACCGTCAGGGGTTATGAACTCCGCCTTCGGCCGGCCCCGGAATGACACGCGTCACGGACCGGCTCGCGACTTCGTCGCGGCCCGGAACGATAAACTGTGGCTTCATCGCGCGTACCGCGATCAGGTCGCAAAGCGGAAGTGCATGACGTCGCCGTCCTGCACCACATAGTCCTTGCCTTCGAGCCGCATCTTGCCGGCCTCGCGCGCGCCGGCCTCGCCGCCGCCGGCGACATAGTCCGCGTACGCAATCGTCTCGGCGCGGATGAAGCCCTGCTCGAAATCGGTGTGGATGACGCCGGCGGCCTGCGGCGCCTTGGCGCCGCGCGTCACCGTCCAGGCGCGCGTTTCCTTCGGCCCGGCCGTGAAGAACGTCACCAGGCCAAGGAGCGCGTAGCCGGCGCGGATCAGCCGGTCGAGGCCGGCCTCCTGCAAGCCGACCGCCGCCAGATAGTCGGTGCGCTCCTCGCGCGACAGCACGGCGATTTCCGATTCGATCTTGGCTGAAATGACCACGGTCGCGGCGCCTTCGGCCTGCGCGCGCGCTTCCACCTTGCGCGAGAAGTCGTTGCCGGTCGCAGCCGCCGCCTCCTCGACGTTGCAGACGTAAAGCACCGGAATCGATGTGAGCAGGCCAAGCGTGTGAAAGGTGCGCTCTTCCTCCGGCTTGCGTTCGACCAGCCGCGCCGGCTTGCCGTCGCGCAACAGCGCCAGCGCCCGATTGATCAGATCGAGCATCTCCTTGGCGTCCTTGTCGCCGCCCTTGGCTTTCTTGCTCAAGCCGTCGACCCGCCGCTCCAGACTGTCGAGATCGGCAAGCATCAGCTCGGTCTCGACCGTCTCGATATCGGCGATCGGATCGATGCGGCCCTCCACGTGCGTAATGTCGGTATCCTCGAAGCAGCGCACCACATGCGCGATGGCGTCGACCTCACGGATATTGGCAAGAAATTGATTGCCGAGCCCCTCGCCTTTCGAGGCGCCGCGCACCAGCCCCGCGATATCGACGAAGGTCAGCCGCGTCGGAATGATCTCGGCCGATTTGGCAAGCTTGGCGAGCGTCTCGAGCCGCGGATCGGGCACCGCGACTTCGCCGACATTCGGCTCGATGGTGCAGAATGGATAGTTCGCCGCCTGCGCCGCCGCCGTTTCGGTCAGCGCGTTGAAGAGCGTCGACTTGCCGACGTTCGGCAGGCCGACGATGCCGCATTTGAATCCCATGGAGGTTTATTTCACCTGCAAACGAAGTTCCCGGCGCCTGCGACCCAATCCTTCTTGCCGTTCGGCGAACGCGGCATCGCGCCCCGCCAAACTTTGCTGAATCCCAGGACCGGCAGGAGCTCTCGCGGAAGAGCCAGCTTCTGGTCTGTGCCGAGTTCACGCGTTCCCGATTTCCGCGGCACACAAATCGGGTTTTCTTGCAGAAATGTCAATTTTTGGCGGACCGAAAAATGTCGCCAATAACGAAGCGGCTTCGAGAGGCGCGGCAGTATCGACCGATCGCCCAATATGCGCCGCAGGCGGATCGCTCAGTGGCTTACCGGCTGCCTGACAAAGCGGCCGGCGGAAGCCGGTAACGCCGGCTCGGCGCCCGCCGCGGCGCGTTGCCGAGCGGCAGCTTCGTCCAGCTGCTTCACCAACATTTCGCCCGAGGCGCGCATCGATTGCTCCAGCAGCGGCGTCAGCGCGATGAATCTTTCCATGTCCTCCGCCGCAGGCTTGGCGACCCGGATGTCGATGCGCGTCCCCCCATCGCGGCCATCGCTCAATGCGTGCGTCATTGTCATGACAAGCCCGGTATCGAAGATCTGCGCCCGCCGGGTGATGTAGTCGTGCGGCCGCCAGTCGATGAACTCTTCGACAATGACATCCTTCCCATGCATGCAATGCGTGATCGTGCCGGGGCCGCGACGACCGTTCACGGCATTTTCCTCGACCCCGGTGGAGCCGGCCGTCCATATGGCGCGGTGTCCGGGCATTGTCAGAAATTCCCACGTCGTCGGCCGCGCGGCTGCAACATCGATCGTGAAGGTTGCGATCGCATCCGACGGGCTAACTTCCATGCGGCTGCGCTCCTGCTCGGCCTTCCAGGCGGCATCGAGGTCGCGCAGCCAGCAGCGGACCTCGCCGATGATGTCGATGGACTCGCGATGCGCGATCAAACCTTGCGCTTGCGGATCGATGCCGGCGCGCTGCGTCAGCGCATCGGTGTAAAGTACGTAGGGACGATCGCCGAGCACCGCCTCGACATTGTTCTTGAGCAGGCGATGGATCAGGATCACGTCACGGCCGATCAATTCCTCCTGGCCTGACATCGCTTGCTTGGCGATCTGTCCGAAATGAGCGACGAATTTCAGATCGAGGCTCGGAATTTGCCGGCAGGCGTCGCATTCGCAGACCGAAGCCTGCTTGATGTCGCGCAGCCGCCGCCGGAATGTGAAATACGTCGCCTCGACAATGTCCTGCAGCAACGAGCCATCGAGATCGGATGAAGCGAGATAGACGAAGGCCGCGTCGCCTTCCAGCTTGGACAGATGGAAAGGCGGACGCAGCGCGCCGACGATCGTGTCCATGAGATCGGCGAGAATATCCTGCGCGTGGTCGAGTTCGACGCCGGCAAGATAGCCGGTATAGCCGGAGATGTCGGCGATCAGGAGACAGGCGCTTTCCGGCTTGGGCAACATGGCAATACCCCTCGGGTTTTGCAGAACCGGACCCTGCCGGAACGACGCGCTGCCACTTAGCCCATTCTCGGGCCCAATGCATGGCTCCGGCTGCTTCCAAGCTACGCAGGCACGAACCGAGAGTTTCAGCCGCTACTTTTCCTGCGGCGGTCCGGCCGGCCGCGCCGGAGCTTCCCCGGCATCGCCGTTCGCTTCAAACCCCTTCGCCACCATGGCGAGGTGAACCTTGTTCTGGAAGCTCGCGTCCTGACCGCGGACGAGAAGGTCGACATTGTCAGCGAGAATGTCAATCAGCGCCTCGACCCAGCCGCGCTCGCTCTTGGCGAAATCCGAGAGCACATAATGTTCGACCAGATCCTTGGCGCCCGGATGACCGACGCCGATCCGCACCCGCCGGTAATCGTTGCCGACATGCGCGGTGATCGAGCGCAATCCGTTATGTCCGGCGATGCCGCCGCCGACCTTCACCCGCACCTTGCCGGGCGGCAGCTCGATCTCGTCGTGAAAGACGGTGATGTCGCCGGCTGTGAGCTTGTAGAACTGCGCCGCCTCGGCGACGGCGCGGCCGGATTCGTTCATGAACGTTCCGGGCAGAAGCAGCAGCACGCGCTCGCCGCCGATCGGCCCCTCGCAGGCGACGCCGGCAAAACGCCGGCGCCACGGCCCGATGCCGTGGCGCTTGGCGATGGCTTCAAGCGTCATGAAGCCGATATTGTGGCGGTTGCCGACGTAACGCGCTCCCGGATTGCCCAGACCGACCAGGAGCAGCATCAGCTTAATCCCGCGGCGAACCTCACTTCTTCTCGGCAGCACCAGCCGCGGGCGTAGCAGCACCAGCCGCGGGCGCGCCAGCAGCCGGAGCAGCAGCGCCGGCGCCGGCCGCAGGAGCCGCGGCGGCAGTGGCAGCCGCAGCAGCGGCGGCGGCGGCCGCTTCGGCGGCGGCCTTGATTTCTTCCGCGTAACCCGACGGCGGCACCACCGTGACCAGCGTGATGTCGCGGCCCGCGACCACGCGCACGCCTTCCGGCAGCTTGATGTCGCTCAGGTGCCGCGAATGATTGATGTCGAGCCCGCCGACATCGACCTCGATGCCGGCCGGAATGGCGTCGGCCCGGCAACGCACCTCGATGCTGTGGGTGACGATCGATACGGTGCCGCCGCGTTTGACGCCCGGTGACTGGTCGGCGTTGCGCACGTGGATCGGAATATTGACCCGGATGGTCGCGCCCTCGCCGAGCCGCATGAAGTCCACATGCAGCGGCAGATCGCGCACGGCGTCGAGCTGGAAGTCGCGGGGAATGACGCGGTGTTTCACGCCGTCGATCTCGACGTCGTGCACCGTCGTCAGAAAATGGCCGGCAAAGATGCGCTGGCGCAATTCGTTGTAGTCGAGCGAAATCGGCAACGGCGGCTTGCCATCGCCATAGATAATTCCCGGTACGCGGCCGGCGCGACGTTCTGCCCGGGCGGCCCCCTTGCCGCCTCGTGAACGCGACGCCGCCTTGATCACATTGACGGTCGCCATGATGTATCCTCGTCTCTCAAGCCTTAAGGCCAGGACGGAACGCCTGGGCCTCTTGCTTTGGTCTGATTGCCGCGGCGGCCTCCAGGGGTGCCAAAGGTGCTCATTCGCCGCGGTGGCGCGCTTATAGCGGCGCAAAGTCCAAAAAACAAGGAAAGCGGGGGGCTGCCGTTAAGCGAAATAGCCGCCGGGAGGTTGCTGCGGGCCGCCGGGGCCGGGAGGCGCCGAGGTCGCACCCGGGCCGCCGGCGGCGGCATTCGACCCGGCAAGCCGCGCTTCCAAGGCCGCGATCCGGGCTTTGAGCGCTTCATTCTCCTCGCGGGCGAGCCGCGCCATATCCTTAACGGCCTCGAATTCCTCGCGCTGGACCACCGCGAGGTCGCGGAGAATTCGCTCCGCCTGGGTCCGGAACAGCGTCTCGGCCTCGCGCCGCACGCCTTGCGCAACCCCCGCCGCATCGTTCATCAATCGCGCAACTTCGTCGAAGAACCGGTTCGTCGTCTGGACCACGTTCGCCTCCGAAAAGGAATTCGCCGCCGCAGCAAGCGAGCGCGCCGGCACGCCGCTTGCCATACCGCTAGACAATGGCAATGGTGGCGCCCCATCGCAAGGCGTGCGGCGCCGGATAAGGCTGCGCGGCCCGGAACGGGGCGCATTAAACCCGCTTGGAGCTCTTGATGCTCGTTCTGCCGGTCATCCCGTTTCCAGCGATCAATCCGGTGCTGATTTCGATCGGGCCGTTCTCGATTCGCTGGTATGCGCTCGCCTATATCGTCGGCATCATTGCCGGCTGGTTCTACGCGCGCGCCATTATCGCACGGGAGCGGTTTTGGGGCGGACCGGCGCCAATCACGGTTGCGGACTACGACGATTTCATTATCTGGATCACGATCGGCATCATTGCCGGCGGCCGCATCGGTTATGTGCTGTTCTACAACCTGCCGCAATTCGCCGCGCATCCGCTCCAGATTTTCGAATTGTGGAATGGCGGCATGTCGTTTCATGGCGGCGTCGCCGGCTGCGTCGTCGCTACCGTTTTGTTTGCGTTGCGCCGCGGTTTGCCGATGCTGACGCTCGGTGACGTCACGACCGCGGTGGCGCCGATCGGACTTTTCCTCGGCCGCATCGCCAATTTCGTCAACGGCGAACTATGGGGGCGGCCGACCGACGTGCCCTGGGCCATGATCTTTCCCAATGGGGGACCTATTCCGCGCCATCCGAGCCAGCTCTACGAGGCGACCCTTGAAGGCGTCGTATTGTTGATCGTGCTCGGGGTGATGGTGCGCATGGGCGCGCTCAAGCGGCCGGGGCTCATCACCGGTTCATTCTTTTTCCTCTACGGCGTCGCCCGCACGGCTTGCGAGTTCTTCCGCGAGCCCGACATGCAACTCGAAGCTTTCACTCGCAGCACCGGCGGGCTGACCATGGGCATGCTGCTCTGCATTCCGCTGATGATTGCCGGCCTCGGTCTGATCGCCCTTGCGCTCTCGCGCCAACCGCTGGCCCGCCATGGATAACGAACATGGCTGACGAACCGACGCCGCTCGAGGTCGAAATCCGCCGGCTGATCGAGGTCGCAGGCCCGATGCCCGTTGCCGACTATATGCGGATTTGCCTGACGCATCCGCATCTCGGCTATTACACGACCCAGGATCCGATCGGCGCGCGCGGCGATTTCATTACCGCGCCCGAGATCAGCCAGATGTTCGGCGAATTGATCGGGCTGTGGATGGCGGCAGTCTGGCAGCAAATGGGCACGCCGGAAAATGTGCGCGTGGTGGAGCTCGGTCCCGGGCGGGGCACGCTGATGGTCGATGCGCTGCGCGCGGCCAAGACCGTCCGCAACTTCTACACCGCCATCGTGCTGCACCTCGTCGAGATCAGCCCGAAGCTGCAGGCGTTGCAGCAGCAGAAACTGGAGATTCTCGGCGAGCCGGTCTTGTGGCATCCGTCGCTAACCGACGTGCCCGCCGGTCCCGCTATCATCATCGCCAACGAATTCGTCGACGCGCTGCCGGTGCATCAGGCCGTCAAACAAGCCGGCGGCTGGTTCGAGCGGATGGTCGAGATCGCGCCCGACGGTGAGCTCAGGATCGGCGTCGCGCCCAACGCCTTGCCGCATTTCGAAGCGACCCTGCCGCGGGAATTGCGGCACGCGCCGGAAGGTTCGATCTATGAATGGCGGTCCGATCACATCGCGCTCGAGCTCGGGCGGCGTGCCCGCTCCGATTGCGTGGCGCTGATCGTCGACTATGGCCATGTCCGCCAAGGTCTCGGCGAAACCTTGCAGGCGGTCGCCGGACATTCCTACAGCGACCCGCTGCGGCGGCCGGGCGAAGTCGATCTCACCGCCCATGTCGATTTCGCGAGCCTGGCGCAGCACGGAGAAATCATGGGCGGGCGTATCCATGGGCCGGTCACGCAGCGCGATTTTCTCATGCGGCTTGGCATCGAAAGACGCGCGGCGGTGCTGAAAGGGCACACGCCCGACAAATCGGCCGCCATCGACCGCGGCTTGAAGCGGCTGACCGCAACCGGCCCGAAAGGCATGGGCGAATTGTTCAAGGTGCTGGCGATCGCCGACCCGAAATTCGGCGACCTGCCGGGCTTCGAAGCATAGAGCATGATCCGGAAAAAGCCTGCCCCGGACTTGATCCGGGGTGGATGCCGGTTTTCCGAAAAGCATACCCTTGGGCTCGACCCGAGGGATCATGCTCCAACAAAATGCTAGGTAACGCACGCCATGATGATCCACGCCGAGACGCTGAAGCTGTCCGGGCTCCGCCACGCCTTCTTCACCCGCGAGGGCGGCGTTTCCGCCGGTGTCTATTCAAGCCTCAATGGCGGCGTCGGCTCGCGCGATCATGCCGGCCATGTCGCCGAAAATCGCGCGCGCATGGCGGCCGCGCTGGCGGTCAAGCCGCATCGCTTCCTCACCGCCTATCAGATTCACTCGCCCGACGTCGTCGTCGCCGAGCAGCCATGGGCCGGCGACGCGCGCCCACGCGCCGACGCTATCGTCACCCGCACGGTTGGGCTTGCAATCGGCGTGAGCACGGCGGATTGCGGGCCGGTGTTGTTCGCCGATGCGGACGCGCGCGTGATCGGCGCCGCGCATGCCGGCTGGCGCGGCGCCTTGTCCGGCGTGCTCGAAGCGACCGTCGCCGCCATGGAGCGGCTCGGCGCCGCGCGCGGCCGCATTCGGGCAGCGCTCGGGCCCATGATCCGGCAGGACAACTATGAAGTCGGCGCTGACTTCATCGCCCGCTTCGCCGCGGAGGATAAAGACAGCGCGGATTTCTTCCGTCCGGCGGCGCGCGAAGGTCACGCCCTGTTCGACCTGCCGGGCTATATCGCCGCGCGGCTCGAGCGGGCCGGCGTGCAGCAGATCGAGGATATCGGGCTTTGCACCTATGCCGAGCCTGAGCGATTTTTCAGCTTCCGCCGCACCACCCACCGCGCCGAGCCCGATTACGGCCGGCATATCAATGCCATCGCTTTGGCGAGCGAATAGGGCGTGATCCGAAGCGAGCTCAGCTCGTTACGCCCGCCGGCGCCTGCATCAGCCTTGCAAGTCCAACCTCAGTGGTCAGCGGCGGCGTCCATCCCATGCGCATCAAGGCGGAGGGATCGACGACGAGCGAACCGGAAAGCCGCTCGTACACGTGCTGTCGCCCGGCGGCGCGAAACGAATACTCGAGGAACATCGCGGGAAACCAAAAAACATTCGGCCAACGACCAAGTCCATGACGCATGGCTGCGATCATTTCCGCGACCGTCAACGCCTGCGCATCGGCGACAATGAACGGCCGCCGCAGCGTCTCTTGGGTCGCAAGCACCGCCTCGATCGCAGCCGACAAATTTTCCACCGCCAGCAGCGAGCGCCGGGCCCGCAGGCCGCCAAGCGGTAACGGCAATGGCGAACGCGCCAGTCTCATCAGCTGCGCCATGTTACCTTTGACGCCGGGCCCGTAGACCAGCGCCGCTCGTAATGACACCCAGTCGATGTCGAGTTCGGCCAGGCCGCGTTCGGCGGCGAGCTTCGATCGTCCATAGGCATCGGTCGGGCTGGGTTGGAGGGCCTCTGTCAGCACTGTGTCGGCGGTCGGTCCGCACTGAGCGCGGATCGAGGAGAGGAAGATGAAACGCTTGGCGCCGGCTCGGCGGGCGGCGCGCGCGAGATTGATCGTCGCTTCCGTGTTGATCACGCGGTAGTCATCCTCAGGGACGCCGGACATCGCTTGCGCGAGACCAGCCGAGTGGATGACGGCATCCACGTCCTGCAGCGCCGCTGACATGTTTTGCGGCCGGGCGATGTCGCCGATCACCGCGCTCGCCGTATTGGTCGGGAGCGAAGTCGGCCGGCGCAGCAGCACGCGCAGCCGATAGCCGCGCCTTGGCAACTCGCGCACCAGATGCTGTCCGATGAAGCCTGTCGAGCCGGTGAGCGCTATCAGCATGGCGGCGCCTTATGTCCCAGTCTGAGCCGCGTGGTTGCTCGGCGCGGAACGCTTTCGGCAGTGTATCCGTGTACGGGCGTCAGAAGCTGGAGCCCTCATGGGCCGCTACGCGCGGATTGCGGCGGCCTATTGACACGAAGAGGCTGTTTACCAAGGCCGAAAGTGCCCACCCCGAAGGCAAAAAATCCTGCGGGGACAAGGCCCTGATTCATATTGCCAGCCTCCGAACCGGCTTGTATCAGGGCGGTGTTTTTTGCACATGATCCCGCCTGAAAAACCTTCTCCACCTCCGGGATCATCCGGGACTGCAGGCGCCTGAAACAGCGGACTCCAGGAGAGCGGAATGGCGAGTAACAACGGAGCCATCAAGCTCGTCGCCGGCAATTCCAATCCGGCGTTGGCCGAAGGCATCGGCAGCTATATCGGCTTGCCGCTCACCAAGGCGGTAGTCCGGCGCTTCGCCGACATGGAGATTTTCGTCGAAATCCAGGAAAACGTCCGCGGCGCCGACGTTTTCGTCATCCAATCGACCTCCTATCCGGCCAACGACCACCTGATGGAGTTGCTGATCATCATCGACGCGCTGCGGCGCGCGTCGTCACGCCGGATCACGGCCGTCATTCCCTACTACGGTTACGCCCGGCAGGATCGGAAACCGGGGCCCCGCACGCCGATTTCCGCCAAGCTTGTCGCCAACCTCATCACCCGCGCCGGCGTCGACCGGGTGCTGACGCTCGACCTGCATGCCGGGCAGATCCAGGGCTTCTTCGACATTCCGACCGATAACCTCTTTGCCTCGCCCGTCATGGTGCGCGACATCAAGCAGCGCTTCGATCTCGACAAGGTGATGGTGGTTTCGCCGGATGTCGGCGGCGTGGTGCGCGCGCGCGGGCTGGCCAAGCGCATCAACGCGCCGCTCGCCATTGTCGACAAACGGCGCGAGCGGCCGGGCGAGTCGGAAGTCGCCAACGTCATTGGCGAGGTCGACGGCCGCATCTGCCTCCTGGTCGACGACATCATGGATTCCGGCGGCACGCTGCTCAACGCCGCCGATGCGCTGCTGGAGCAAGGCGCCAGCGCCGTTTACGGCTACATCACCCACGGCGTGCTCTCGGGCGGCGCGGTCGCGCGCATCAACAAATCGAATCTCAAGGAACTGGTGATCACCGATTCGATTCAACCGACCGCCGAGGTGAAAGCCTCGCCCAATATCCGCGTACTCTCGATCGCGCACCTGATCGGCGAAGCGATCAGCCGCACCGCCGCCGAAGAATCGGTCTCGAGCCTGTTCTTCGACTGACGCACGCTGGCGGTTGGCATTTCTCCGCTCATTCCCGCGAAAGCGGGAATCCAGCAGCCGCGCAACTGGGTCCCCGCATGCGCGGGGACGCGCGGATCGGCGCTTTCCTCCCCCGAGTCAACTTGTCGCAGAGACGACTGTGGACTGTCATACGCACTGGATTGTGCGGAGGGGCCAAATCACTTCATGAGTGCGAACGAGACGGCGCTCGAGCATGTCCCGGAAAAGTGGGAACCGGTTTTCCGAAAAGGACATGTGACCGCGTACGAATCTAGGCGGCGACCGAACAAAAAAAATCGAGCATCGGCTTCGGCCGACACTTTGGTGAAAGAATCTTGCCGTCTTATAGTGTGCGTGCGGACTGATTCGGGGGCCTGATGTCAACCTGCGGGGGCGCGTTGCTCCTGCGGCAAATCGCAGCCCCGCTCAGCGGTGTGAGTGGCGTTGCGCATTTCCACCTCGAACCATCCGTGGAGACGGTATGGCGACGATCGGCATCGTTCGCGAGACCAACGACAATCCACTCGACGTGGTCGAACACTTGGCGGCCGGCAACAGCTGGCCGTTCGAACGCGCCGGCGAGGACGAAATCTCGATCGTCGTCACCGGGCGCTGGACCAACTACCAGATCTCATTCACCTGGATGAGCGATATCGAGGCGCTGCATCTGGCGTGCGCCTTCGACATGCGCGTGCCGGAACTGCGGCTCACCGAGGTGCGGCAGCTCGTCGCCCTGATCAACGAGCAAATGTGGATCGGCCACTTCGATATCTGGCAGCACAATGGCGTGGTGATGTTCCGCCATGCGCTGGTGCTGGCCGGCGGCGTCTCCGCCTCGGACCGACAATGCGAAGCGGTGCTGGGCAGCGCGCTCAATTCCTGCGAACGCTATTTCCCGGCCTTTCAATACGTGGTCTGGGCCGGCAAATCCGCCCGCGAATCCATGGACGCCACCCTGTTCGAGACCGCCGGCGAGGCTTAAGACGCCCGTCATTCCGGGGCGGCCGGAGGCCGAACCCGGAATCCATAGCCACAGGTCACCGGTTCTGACGCGGAGAACCGTCCCGAAAGAATCGTGATTATGGATTCCGGGCCCGCGGGCTTTGCCCGCGTCCCGGAATGACGGCTAAATATGCGTCATGAATAGTTCAAATCCTTCGACCGAAAAGAACCGCGACCTGCGCGACCTCTCCGGCCCGATCGTTCTGTGCGGCGCCGGCAAGATGGGCGGCGCCTTGCTCGAGGGCTGGCTGCAGGCCGCCCTCGCGCCCGGCAAGATCGCCGTGTTCGAGCCCCATCCGGCGCCGCCGATCGCGGCGCTCGCCGCGCGCGGCGTGCGGCTCAATCCGGACCCCGCCACGCTGAAGAATGCCGCCGCGATCGTCATCGCGGTGAAGCCGCAAATCGCCGCCGAAGCTTTGCCGGCGCTCGCGCCGATGATCGGCCCGGCAACCGTCGTCGTCTCGATCATGGCGGGACGAACGCTGCGATTCCTCGCCGGCGCGCTCCAACATGCCGGCGCGCTGGTGCGCGCCATGCCGAACACGCCGGCGGCGATCGGCCGCGGCATTACGGTCGCGGTGCCGCGGCACGTCACTGAAACGCAGCGCGACCTCGCGCATCGTCTGCTGATGGCGACCGGGACGGTCGAGTGGGTCACCGACGAAGCCCTGATGGACGCTGTGACGGCGGTTTCTGGGTCGGGGCCCGCTTATGTCTTCCTGCTCGCCGAAGCTTTGGCGCAGGCCGGCGTCGCCGCGGGCTTGCCTCCGCCGCTTGCCGAACAGCTCGCGCGCGAGACCGTCGCGGGCGCCGGCGAATTGCTTCACCGCTCGGCGCTTGATGCCGCGACCTTGCGGGAAAATGTCACCTCGCCGGGCGGCACCACGGCCGCCGCGCTCGATGTGCTGATGCGCGAAGACGGCCTTCCCCCGCTTTTGAAGAAAGCTGTCGCCGCCGCCACCGAACGCTCGCGCAAGCTTGCAGGGTAGAGCTTGATCCGGGGTGGCAGCCGGTTTTCCGCAAAGCCTGCCCTTGGGCCTGACTCGAGGGATCATGCTCCACCAAGAACATTGGAGCACAATCGTTCAACCTGAAACGATTGGGCTCTAATGACGCAAGAGCCTGGAAGCGCTTGGAAGCGCTCACGCAGCGGCGTACATTTCATGGTGCTGACGCTTCAAGTATGGCTGACGCGCAGATTCTGGTGACGCGCTTATCGTCGTTCAGACTTGGCGCCGTTCGTGCAGGAGTTCGCTCATGGCTCGCAGACCCGCCCGCAAATCCGCCCCCAGAGCGTCTCGCCCGCCGAGCGCCGCCGCTCCAACAGCTCCTACCACCGATCGCGAGAAAATCGTCGCGGCCTTCCTGGCGCTTTTGGCCGACGAGCGCTTCGAGTCGATCGGGCTTGCCGACGTCGCCGGACAAGCCGGCGTTTCGCTCGCGCAGTTGCGCGACGAATTTCCCTCCACGCTCGCGATCCTTGCCGCTCATATCAAGGCGACCGATCGCGCGGTGCTCGCGGCCGATGTCAGCGACATGGCCGAGGAGCCCGAGCGCGAGCGCTTGTTCGATGTGCTGATGCGCCGTCTCGAAATCCTTGCGCCGCATCGCGACGCCGTGCGCTCGCTGCTGCGCTCGGCCCGCCGCGACCCGCCGTTTGCGCTCGCGCTCAATGGTCTCGTGGTGCGCTCGCAGCAATGGATGCTGACAGCCGCCGGCATCGGCGCATCGGGGCCGCGCGGCATGGTCCGCGCGCAAGGGCTTGCGGTATTGTTCGCGTCAGTGCTGCGCACCTGGGTCGACGACGACGATCCGGGCCAGGCGCGGACCATGGCCGCGCTCGATCGGGCGCTCGGCCGCGGTCAGCGACTGCTCGGCTTGATGGAGGATGTTTGCGCCATTCCGGCGCGGCTCTGCCGGTTGCGCCCGCGGCGACGACGGCGGCGCGACGAGGACTATGAAGAGACGGCGCCCGCGTGAGACGTGCGTCCTGGAGCATGATCCGGAAAAGCACGCCCTCGGGCTTGACCTGGGGGGATCATGCTCAAACAAAAAGCTAGAGCGGGATGTCGATCGAACCATAACTTATCCTGCTCTAGCCGCGACGTTGCCTTGCCAGCGCGAAAACATCGCTTCCCGGAGGCCTTATTTATGCTTAGCGCCGCGCTACTTCGGTAGCCGGGTAACGGGAGGTCGACTTAACGCAATTCTAAAAAGCCCGCCTACATATTACTACTTATGCGGGCGATGCTTTTTGTCAGCGTTTTCGTCGGGATGCTGTGGACGGTCGACACCTACTCGTTACAGGGTCGCGTCATGCAGGCGTCAAAGGATACGGCCGCCTATCTGTACAGGCGGACCGAATACGAAATCTGGAAATTGAAATTCTACTACAGCCACTAAGGCCGCAAGTGTGCTGCTGTCTCGGCGCTCCCGCCACAGGCGGCCGATCCATGCAGCCCGGCCGGACGGCGCGCGCAGCCGATCTGCCATCGAATTGGCGCCCGCGGACGGCTTCGACATCGGCTACCTCGGCCGATCACGCGATTTGATTAATGACTGATCTTCAACAACTTAGAATATCTCAAAAGAAGGCTTTTTTGATTGAAATCATTTTTTGCGGGTCCTAGATAGGCATAGTTGCGTGTGCGACCAATGCCTGCGACCCGTGCTATCGGAACCTTGCCGCGATGATCGTCTGTTCTTGTAACGTGCTGTCCGACCATGACGTCCGCTCGACGCTGTCCGGCGACGACGCGGCGCGGACTTGCGGCGAAGTCTATGGCTGTCTCGGCTGCAGCGCGCAGTGCGGGCGGTGCGCACGCACCATCCGGCGGATCATGAACGAGGCGCTGGCCGGCGCCGACGCCGCGTGTTGCCGGGCGAACGGCAACTCCTAAGCTTTTCCACAACTTACAATGCGATCCGTACGCGCTTGCCACAGCGCCTTTGCGCATTCGTGGCATAGGTTATAATCATTATAATCTAGGCGTGCGGATACCGTGCGTCGTTACTGCAGGAGAGCACGATCATGCGAGGCGAGCCGGGTGTCGTCGACTATCTCAACAAAGCGCTCCGGCACGAACTCACCGCGGTCAACCAATACTGGCTGCATTACCGCCTGCTGGACAATTGGGGCTACAAGGATCTCGCCAAGCAGTGGCGCAAGGAATCCATCGAGGAGATGGAGCACGCCGACAAGCTGGTCGAGCGCATCATCTTCCTCGACGGCTTCCCCAACATGCAGGTGCTCGACCCGCTGCATATCGGCCAGACCGTGAAAGAGGTTCTGGAATGCGATCTGCGCGCCGAGATGCATGCGCGCGCGCTCTACGAGGAAGCCGCTACGCATTGCCATGCGGTAAAGGATTACGTCTCGCGCGACCTGTTCGAGAAGCTGATGAGCGACGAGGAACATCACATCGACTTCCTCGAGACTCAGCTTGATCTGGTCGCCAAACTGGGCGTCGAGCTCTACGCCCAGCATCACATCGGCAAGCTTGGCGACGACGATCACGATTAAAAAAGATTCGCCCGCAGACCCTGTTCTGCCGGCGTTTTGCGCTTAACAAAAACTTAACGCGACCGCGGGCGCCAATCGTTCATATCGATCGATTGGCGCTCTAACTTTTTGCTGGCGCACGCTCTTTTCTGAAAGTCGCTTTTCGCACCTTCCGGGAGGGAACTCACCAGAAGTAAAAAAGAGCTAACAAACACGGTTAAGAGTTAAGGTTAAGGGCCGTTTAACAATTTCCTGACACCCTTTGCTTCGTTCAGCGACGCCTGGCCGCATGCGTGGCCGCGGAAAAAGGACGAAGCCAGATGGTCAGCGTAAAACTCTTCATCGCCGCTGCGGCGGCCGTCATCGTGAGCACGACAGCGCACGCGGCAGACATGCCGCTGCCAGCTCCGCAAATTGTCTATCAACAACAGCCCTGCTGCGACACGGGCCATTGGTATCTGCGCGGCGACGTCGGCGTCGGCGTGCAGACCTTCTCGTCATTCGATCACGGCCAGACCAATTCGGTGTTCGTCTGGCCGGCGAGTTGGACGATCGTGCAGCAGGACATCCAGGACTCGGCCATCTTCGGCATGGGTATCGGCTACGCCTGGAATAACTGGCTGCGGTTCGATGTGACCGGCGAATATCGCACCAGGGCCGGCTTCAAGTCGACCGGCAGCTTCACGGAGTTCTGCCCCGGCGGCACCTGCTTCGACGTCATGCAGGGCAACATCTCCTCGGCGGTGTTCTTGGCCAACGGCTATGTCGATCTCGGCACCTGGTGGTGCTTCACGCCCTTCATCGGCGCCGGTGTCGGCGGCGCCCGCAACATGATCAGCGGCGTGCAGGATCTCGGATTGAACCCGGCCGGCGCGCCCGGCTTCGGCTTCACGACCAACGACAGCGCGCAGTGGAATCTGGCCTGGGACGTGCAGGCCGGCCTGACCTACAACGTCACCGAGAGCTTCAAGGTCGACCTGAGCTGGCGCTTCTTGAATCTCGGCTCGCCGCAGACCGCCGTCGTCCATTGTCAGAATACGCCGACGTGTCCGGGCGCCTTCTTCACACTGCACGACATGACCTCGCAGGACTTCCGCGTTGGCCTGCGCTGGATGTTCCCGGCGGGCAGCGGCTTCGGCTTCGGAGGCTTCGCCGCGCAGCCGGCATTCGCTCCGGCGGCTCAATATGTGCCGGCTCCGGCCCCGCAATATGTGCCTGCGCCGCCCCCGCAATACATGCCGGCTCCGGCGCCGCAATACATGCAACCGCCGCTGCAGAGCCGCGGCTGATTCGGGTGCGGCCGTACCCGGCCGCACCGACTGCATGAACCGGATGAAAGAGCGGGCGATGCGTTGGGTAAGTGCCATTCTGCTGATCTTGCTGCTGATCTTGGGGATGGCATCGCCCGCGCTCGCCGCCGATTATGACCTGCCCATCCTGCGCGGCTCTAGTCAGCCGCCGGCGCCGGTGGTGACCGTCGGGCCGGCAACCTTCACGCGCTGGAGCGGCTTCTACTTCGGCGGCAACGTCAGCCTCGGCAGCGCGACATCCGACTTTTCCACTGCGACCCGGCCGCTGGTCGAGTTCAGCTTGCAGCACCTGACAATCGAAGACCAGGCGCGTCCTTCGGATTTTCAGGTCCTCAGCAGAGGAAGCGCTGTTGCGGCCGGCGGCGGCGCCTTTCTCGGTTACAACACGCAATGGCAGGATCTGATTCTCGGCGTTGAGGCGACCTATACGCACACGAACTTGAACACGACGGCCCCCTCCACACCGATCGGACGCCTCTTCCCGAGCCTAAACACCGCTGTGGGAATCAACGCCAGCGGGAATTTGAATCTGACCGACTTTGGGACGGCACGCGGTCGCGCCGGATATGTCATCGGCAACTTCTTGCCGTACGGCTTCGTCGGCATGGCGGTGGGGCGAGCGAGCTATAGCGTGTCCACGCTCGCTGACGTCACGCAAACAAGTAGCAAGAATGGGATCGCCGATTTTTCGTGCGCCGGAAGTGGTAACGGCACGGGGGTAAATTGCCAAGACTTTCTCTTTCTCAACAGCGCCGGACAAAACAACGCCGTGCTCTGGGGCTACACGGTCGGCGCCGGACTCGATTGGGCGCTCACGCCCAACATCTTCGCGCGCGGCGAGTTCGAGTTCGTGCAATTCGCGCCGATCTCCAACATCGCAGTCTCGGTGGCCAGCGGCCGCGTCGGCGCCGGCTTCAAGTTCTAAATCCGGTTAACGAAAAAATCCGCAACCGCGGCATCGGCGCCGCTTGACGGCGCGGCTCTCCTTCCTTAGTTCCACACGCGGGACACCCCTCCCCAACGAGGGGCGCCTATCTGGAAGGATAGACCATGACGATAGCGATGCCCGCCGTGCGGCCGTCTGTGCCGCATTTTTCGTCCGGCCCCTGCGCCAAACGCCCCGGCTGGAACCCTCAAGGCCTCACCGGCGCTTTTCTCGGCCGCTCCCACCGCTCGAAGCCCGGCAAGGCCAAGCTCAAGCGCGCCATCGAGCTCACCCGCGAAGTGCTGGAAGTCCCGGCCGATTACAAGATCGGCATCGTGCCGGCGTCCGATACCGGCGCGGTCGAAATGGCGCTCTGGTCGCTGCTCGGGCCGCGCCCGGTCACGCTGTTGGCCTGGGAATCCTTCGGCGAAGGCTGGGTCACCGACGTGGTCAAGGAGCTCAAGCTCAAGGACGTCACCACGCTCAAAGCCGGCTATGGCGCATTGCCCGATCTCAGCAAGGTCGATCCGGCAAGCGACGTGGTGTTCACCTGGAACGGCACCACCTCGGGCGTGCGCGTGCCGAACGCCGATTGGATCGCCGCCGACCGCGCTGGCCTCACCATTTGCGACGCGACCTCGGCCGCCTTCGCGCAGCCGCTCGCATGGTCGAAGCTCGATGTCGTGACCTTCTCGTGGCAGAAGGCGCTCGGCGGCGAAGCCGCCCACGGCATGCTGATTCTCTCGCCGCGCGCGGTCGCGCGCCTCGAAAGCTACACGCCGCCCTGGCCGCTGCCGAAAATCTTCCGCATGACCAAAGGCGGCAAGCTGATCGACGGCATCTTCCAGGGCGAGACCATCAACACGCCCTCGATGCTGTGCGTGGAAGATTATCTGGACGCGCTCGAATGGGCGAAATCTGCCGGCGGGCTGTCCGCTTTGCGCGCGCGCGCCGACGGCAATGCCCGCGTCATCAGCGAATGGGTGAGCCGCGCCAAGTGGATCGACTTCCTCGCTGGCGATCCCTCGATCCGCTCCAACACGTCGGTGTGCCTGAAAGTCGTCGATCCTGCGATCACCAGGCTCGCGCCGGATGCGCAAGCGGCTTTCGTCAAAAGCATAGCCGCTGCGCTCGACAAGGAAGGCGTCGCCTTCGACATCGACGCTTACCGCGATGCGCCGCCGGGCTTGCGCATCTGGTGCGGCTCGACCGTCGAGCGCGCCGATGTGGAAGCGCTCACGCTCTGGCTCGACTGGGCCTACGCAAAGGCCAAGGACGCGCTGGCGAAGGCGGCTTAGTTTTCACGTCGATCCGTCATCCTGAGGTGCCCGCCGCAAGGCCGGCCTCGAAGGATAGACGGCCAACCGAAAACGGCTTGTCCGATTTCGGCATCTTAAATGGCCAATTCGGCAATAGCTGATTTGGACGCCAACGTCCTTCGAGGCTCGCTTCGCTCGCACCTCAGGACGACGGACCAAAGCACAGGACCAAAAACGATGGCTCCCAAAGTTCTCATCTCCGACGCGCTGTCGTCCGCCGCCGTCGCGATCTTCAAGGACCGCGGCATCGAGGTCGACTTTCAGCCCAGTCTCGGCAAGGACAAAGACAAACTTGCCGAAGCGATCAACGGTTTCGACGGGCTCGCGATCCGCTCCGCCACCAAGGTGACGCCCAAGATCCTTGAGCGCGCCGGCAATCTGAAAGTGATCGGCCGCGCCGGCATCGGCGTCGACAATGTCGATATTCCGGCGGCGACCGCGCGCGGCATCATCGTGATGAATACGCCGTTCGGCAATTCGATCACCACCGCCGAACACGCGATCACCCTGATGCTGTCGCTGGCGCGGCAAATCCCGGAAGCCGACGCCTCGACCCGCGCCGGCAAATGGGAGAAGAATAAATTTCTCGGCGTCGAGATTTTCGGCAAGACGCTCGGCGTCATCGGCTGCGGCAATATCGGCTCGATCGTCGCCGACCGCGCGCTCGGCATGAAGATGAAGGTGGTCGCCTACGATCCGTTCCTCTCCGACGATCGGGCGATCAATCTCGGCGTCGAAAAGGTGGATCTCGAAGAGCTGTTGCGGCGCGCCGATTTCATCACCCTGCACACGCCGTTGACGGAAAAGACCCGCAACATCATCAACGCCGATTCGCTGAAGCTGACGAAGAAAAGTCTACGCCTGATCAACTGCGCGCGCGGCGGGCTGGTCGACGAGGCGGCCTTGTACGACGCTTTGTCCGCCGGGAAGATCGCGGGCGCCGCGCTTGACGTCTTCATCACCGAGCCGGCGACCGAGAGCCCGCTGTTTTCGTTGCCCAATGTCGTCTGCACCCCGCATCTCGGCGCTTCCACCACCGAGGCACAGGAAAATGTCGCGCTGCAGATCGCCGAACAGATGGCCGAGTATCTGGTGCGCGGCGCCATCACCAACGCGGTGAACTTTCCCTCGATCACGGCGGAGGAAGCGCCCAAGCTCAAGCCGTTCGTGGCACTGGCGGAAAAGCTCGGCTCGTTTGCCGGCCAGCTCACCGAGACCGGCATCAAGCGCGTGCAGATTTCCTACGAAGGCATCGTCGCGCAGATGAACACCCGTGCGCTGTCTTCGGCGGCGATCGCCGGTCTCCTTCGCCCGATGCTGCAGGATATCAACGTGGTCTCGGCGCCGACCGTCGCCAAGGACCGCGGCATCGTGGTCGAAGAGACACGCCGTGAGGCCGAGGGCGACTACGAAAGCCTGATCACGCTCACCGTCACCACCGACCGCCAATCGCGTCATGTCTCCGGCACCGTCTATGCCGACGGTCGCCCGCGCATCGTCAACATCAAGGGCATCCGCATGGACGCGGAATTCGGCCCCTCGATGATTTACATCACCAATCTCGACAAGCCGGGCTTCATCGGCAAGTTCTCCTCGACGCTCGGCGACGCCGGCATCAACATCGCGACCTTCCATGTCGGCCGCGAAGCGCCCGGCGGCAACGCCGTGGCATTGATCGAGATCGACGGCGAATTGCCGGCCGAGGTGCTCGCCAAGGTGCGCGCGCTGCCGCAGGTGCAGCAGGCGAAGCCGCTGCGGTTTTGAGGTGGATGCGGCCGCACTCAGAAATAGCTATGATGCCGTTTGTGGAAGCGCGCTTCTAAGGATTTAATCATGTCCCGCCCCATCGTCATTCACGCGGATTGGGATCCGGATGCAGCAGTTTGGGTGGCAACCACCCAGGACTTGAGAGGACTCGTAACCGAAGCAGATTCGATTGAGGCGTTGCGCGCCAAACTGCCCGGGATGATTCTCGACTTGCTCGAGGAAAACGGGATTTCCGACCTTCCCGCCTCGATCGAACTTATTGCGCGGGCGAGCGATCGGCTGGTCGCTGCGGAATAGTTCCTGCATGGCGGACTATTATCGAGACCTGGTGCGCCTCTTAAGAGACGGCGGTTACGAATTCAAGCGGCAAGGCCGCGGTGATCACGAGATTGGTGGAATCCAAGAACCGGAATTCGCGTCACCGTTGATCGAAAGCTGAGATCAAAATTCACTGCGAATGGCATCCTAAAGGAAGCCGGGCTTTCCAAGGCATTTTGATCAGCGCGCTCGAAGCGACCTACTTCCGCGCCGCCACCGTGATGCCGGCAAACACCAGCGCATAGCCGATGGCGTGGTAGAGCTCGAAGCGCTCGCCGAGAAAAGCCACCGCGATCACCGAACCAAACACCGGCACCAGATGAATGAACGGCGCCGCACGGTTGGCGCCGATCAATTCGACGCCGCGATTGAGAAACAGATAGCCGATCAGCGACGGAAACACCCAGAGGAAGCCGAGGCTCGCCATATTGCGGGCGTCGAGCACAAAGCTCTTTCCCTCGGCGATCTCCCACACCATGCCGGGCAGGAGAAACAGCGTTCCCAGTCCGATGCCGACGGCGAGAAACGACACTGGGTGCATCGGCGGCCGGTTGCGAAAGGCCGCCATGTAGTAGCCGTAGATCAGAAGCGCGACCAGGAACCACGGGTCGCCATAGTTGAAGCCGACGCCGAGCAGAACAGCGAGGCTGCCCTGGCTGATGATGACCAGGACGCCGGTCAGCGAGACGCAGATGCCGCCGGCCTGGCGCAGCGTCAGGCGCTCGCCGAGCAACAAAAAGCTCCACAGCGCCACGAACAACGGAGCGCTCGACTGCATCAACAGGCCGTTGATCGCGGTCGTATATTGCAGGGCGTAATAGGTGATCGCGTTGTAGGAGGAGAAGCCGGAGAAGGCGAGCAGCGCCAGCGTGCCGGCATGCTTGCGGATCGTCGGCCAGTCGCGGGCGAGATGGAGCGCGGCGAACGGCAGCAGGATAAGAAACGCGCCGCCCCAGCGGATGCAGGAGAGCGTCAACGGCGGAATGTGTCCGGCGCTGACGCGGCCGACAATCGTGTTGCCGGCCCAGAACAGCGAGGTCAGGGACAAGAGAAGATAAGGTTGATCGAGTAGCCCCAAGCGCTTGCGGCCGCGAGAATAGGCGTCTGCCTCCGCCATGAATGCGTTTCCCCCTGCCGGTCACGTCCCGCGGTCGGTCGATTTTGAGCCGCCAGGAGCTATCGTGGACGGCAGGCAAGGACCAGTGTCGCCGGCGCATGGTCCCCTCCCGGTTTTGCCGATCCGCCAGGCAATCAAGCCGCCGGCGCGGGGGCTTTTTGGTCACGGGCCTAGCAAAAATTTATGTGAATCCAAAGGCTTAATACACCCAGAGCCGGGTTTTCCCGGGCCGTTTCGCCTTGCTTCGCCGGCCATCATCCGTTATCCGAACGGGTCGAGGCGGTTATCTCGTCACATGAACGTTCGCGGGTCCGTTCATCCGTCTCATCAGTATCCTGGGGACATTTCTTCATGGCCAATGTTGTCGTGGTCGGCTCCCAATGGGGCGACGAGGGCAAAGGCAAGATTGTTGATTGGCTGTCGGAGCAAGCCGATATCGTGGTTCGCTTTCAAGGCGGCCACAATGCCGGCCATACGCTCGTCATCAACGGCACCACCTACAAGCTTTCGCTGTTGCCGTCCGGCGTCGTGCGCCCGGGAAAGCTCTCGGTCATCGGCAACGGCGTGGTGCTCGATCCGCGCGCGCTGATCGACGAAATCGCCAGGCTCAAGAAGCAAGGCGTCGAGGTCACGCCGGACAATCTGCGCATCGCTGAAAACACGCCGCTGATCCTGCCGCTGCATCAGGAACTCGACGTTGCGCGCGAACGGGCGTCGGGCAAGGGTGCCATCGGCACCACGGGCCGCGGCATTGGGCCGGCCTACGAGGATAAAGTCGGCCGCCGCGCGATCCGCCTGATGGATCTCGGCGACCTGCAGATGCTCAACGGCAAGATCGAGCGCCTGCTCGCGCATCACAATGCGCTGCGCCGCGGACTTGGCATGGGCGAGGTCGCACCGCGCACCCTGTACGACGAACTGTCCGCAGTCGCACCCAAGGTCCTGCCCTACATGGACTCGGTGTGGTCTTGGCTTGACGAGCGGCGCCGCGAGGGCAAGCGCATCCTGTTTGAGGGTGCGCAAGGCGCGCTGCTCGACATCGACCATGGGACTTACCCCTTCGTCACCTCGTCGAACACGGTCGCCGCGCAGGCGGCCACCGGTTCCGGGCTCGGACCCGGCGCCATCGGTTACGTTCTCGGTATCTGCAAGGCTTACACAACGCGCGTCGGCGCCGGACCGTTTCCAACCGAACAAAACAACGAGATCGGCCGCACTTTGGGCGAACGCGGCAAGGAATTCGGCGTGGTTACCGGCCGGCCGCGGCGCTGCGGTTGGTTCGATGCGGTTTTGGTGCGGCAAAGCGTGCGCATCTGCGGCATCAACGGCCTGGCACTGACCAAGCTCGATATTCTCGACGGATTCGATGAAATTAAGGTCTGTGTCGGCTATCGTCTGGACGGCCGCGAGATCGACTACCTTCCCGCGAGCGAACACGCCCAGGCGCGCGTCGAGCCGATTTACGAGACCATTGCCGGGTGGAAGGAGCGAACGGCGCATGCACGCTCTTGGGCGGAACTGCCGGCCCAGGCGATCAAATATGTGCGCCGCATCGAGGAATTGATTGGATGCTCGGCCGTATTGCTGTCGACCAGCCCGGAACGAGAAGACACGATCCTGATGCAGAACCCATTCGAGACGTGAAATATCGAATGAAAAATCAAAGGGGCGAGCGTAAGCTTAGATGATGACCGACTATCATCCGCTCATCGCCCGCGCGGTGGAAGGTCTTGACCGCAGCACGGGGGAAGCTCGACGGGCGCTCTATGAACGGGCGCGGACCGCGCTGGTGACACAGCTGCGCGGCGTCGACCCGCCGTTGTCGGAATCGGAAATCACCAAAGAACGCCTCGCGCTGGAAGACGCGATCCGCAAGGTCGAGGCCGATGCGGCGCGCAAGGCGCGCGCCGAGCAGCGCGCTCCCGCCGCGCCGTTGCCGCGCCGCGATCGTCCGGCCGCCGACGGCGGACGCGTCGAGACGCGGCGTCCCGAGCCGCCTGCGGCGAAACCGGTACCCAGCGCGCCGGCCGAACCTGCAACGCCGCGCGGCACGGCCCAGCCGAGCGCGCGCGAGCGGCTGTTGAACGCGCGCGCGCAGACACCGTCGATCAAACGCGACGGCATCAAGGGCTTCCGCGACGTGGTGAGCGAAGTGCACGATCTCGGCGGCGCTTCTGCCAAGGCCGCGCAGTCGGCGCGCGACATCCGCAACTCTTATACGCCGCCGCCATACCCTGCGGCGGATGACGAAGACGAATCGCATGCGCTGAATGACTACGCCAGCGAAGGCGACGCCGACGATCTGAGCGCCGAGCCGCACGGCGGCTGGCAGGCGCGCAACCGGCAACCGTCCTTCGGCCACGAGGACGAAGAGGCCTTGCATGGCGCAAGGCCGCCGGAAGAGGAAGAACATGTCCCGCCGCGGCCCGCGCGCAATTATCGCGGGCTGATCAAGATTGCCGTGGCGGTGATCATCGTCATCGGCGTGCTGGCGACGCTGTCCTGGCAGTGGCCGCGCATTGCCGGCGTGTTTCATTCGGTCAGCCAGATCGGCGCACGGCAGCCGGCGGCGCCGAGCCGCGAAGCTGCCTCGCAGCCGAAATTCTCCGGTCGCGTGCCGCAGGAAGGCGCGAGCCAGGCGCCCGCGGGACAAGCGGCAAACCAGGCAGTGCCGGCGGTGGCGCAGCGAGTGGTCCTTTATGAGGAGGACTCCAACGATCCGCAGGGCAAGCGCTATGTCGGCTCGGTGATCTGGCGCACCGAGACGGTATCGCCTGGGCCGGGCTTGGCGCCCGAACTCGCGGTGCGCGCCGACGTGGAAATTCCGGAGCGTCATATCACCATGACCTGGTCGCTCCGCCGCAATACCGATCCGGCTTTGCCGGCGAGCCATACCATCGAGATTCTGTTCAACCTGCCGGCGGATTTCCCCGGCGGCGGCATCGCCAATGTGCCGGGCATCTTGATGAAACAATCCGAACAGGCGCGCGGCACACCGCTTGCCGGCTTGGCGGTCAAAGTCACCAACGGCTTCTTTCTGATCGGGCTTTCAGCCGTCGAGGCCGACCAGCAGCGCAACATTCAACTGCTCAAGGAACGTCCGTGGTTCGACATCCCGATCGTCTACACCAATGGCGGACGCGCGATCCTCGCGTTGGAGAAGGGCACGCCGGGCGAGCGAGCCTTCGCGGACGCATTCGCGGCCTGGGAGAAGAAGTAACCGTTCCGTCGATGGTGGCGGTGGCGCGGGCGTCGTAAGCGTGGTTGGGCAGGGATGAAGAAAATGAGCGCAAAAAAGACTGCGGCCGGCGTGAGCCTGCGCGAGGCAGCCGCACAGCCCTACGTGGCCTCGGCGCTGCGCACGCTTGAAACCGGGCGCGAGGGTTTGGCGGCGCTGAAGGCCGCCATTGCCGACGGGTTGGGCGCTTCCTTTATCGCTGCGGTCGAGACCATTCGCCAGGCGCGCGGCCGCCTGATCGTCACCGGCATGGGCAAGTCGGGACACATCGCCCGCAAGATCGCGGCGACGCTCGCCTCCACCGGCACGCCGGCCTATTTCGTCCACGCCGCCGATGCGAGCCATGGCGACCTCGGCATGATCACCGCGGGCGACGTGATGCTGGTGCTCTCCTGGTCGGGCGAGACCGTCGAGTTGCGCAGCCTGATCGATTACTCACGCCGCTTCCGCATCACGCTGATCGCGGTCACGGTCAGCGCCGAGAGTACGCTCGGCAAAGCCGCCGACATCGTGCTGGCGCTGCCGGCGGCGCGTGAAGCCTGTCCGCACAATCTGACGCCGACGACATCGACGTTGATGCAGCTTGCGCTTGGCGACGCGCTCGCCATCGCGCTTCTCGAAAGCCGCGGCTTCACCGCGGTCGATTTCGGCGTGTTTCATCCCGGCGGCAAGCTCGGCGCGGCGCTCAAATTCGTCCGCGACGTCATGCATCCGGGCGACGCCGTGCCGGTCATCGCGCGCGGCGCGCCGATGTCGGCGGCGATCGTGGAAATGTCGGCCAAAGGCTTCGGCTGCGTCGCCGTCATCGATGCCGCCGGCAAGCTCGCCGGCGTCATCACCGACGGCGATCTGCGCCGGCACATGCGCGACGACTTATTGCGGGCACCGGTCGACAAGGTGATGACGGCGTCGCCGAAAACCGTGCGGCCCGAACAATTGGCGAGCGAAGCGCTGGCGCAGCTCAATGCGTCGAAGATCACGGCGCTGATCGTGGTCGAGAAGGAGCGGCCGGTCGGCATCGTGCACTTCCACGATCTCTTGCGCGCCGGCGTAGCCTAGCTAATACAGCCCGCCCCTGGTGGCGCTTCTGTCATCCGCCGGGGCGTAAGCAGGCGGCAGCGGCCGCGTATTGGGCGCACTTGCTGGACGTGAAGCCGTCATTGGTTGACCGGTGGTCGGCGGAGCGGCGGCCGGCGCGACCGTTGCGGTCGTGCCCGGAGCCCCGGGAGTAGGTGCCCCGGCCTGAGCCGCCGCGCCAGGGGCAGCAGCGCCGGAAGCGGCCGGATCCTGCCGCTGCTGATGGGAGATAAACTCCTCATAGCCCGGCGCGCCAGGCCGGGGCGGCACGTCCTTGGGCATGCCGCCGGCCCAGGTCGGCCAAGCGTCGGATACGACACCGGCAAACGAGCTGCACCCGCCCAGCGCCAGACAGACGCCGAGCAGAGCCGTCAGCGCCCACCGGCGCCTGGTCAAAACTGCCGCCAAATCTCGTCCCCGATACGCTCGCAACTAGGGCGCTCCCCTGCGCCGTCCTAACCGAACGCGCCAAGCCATTCCGGCGCGCTTCCCGGGGCTAATGAGATACGCTTTCATGGCCGCACTGTGTCTGCAGCAAGGCCTTAGCGGTGCTAGCCCACCGGCGACCAGGCTTCTATCCCTTTGCCATCAAAGATTTGCTAATAGACCTGCTTATTGCCCCGGTTCCGGTTCAGCATCGTCGTTGCCAAAAGTGGTTGCCTTAGCGCATGTCCCGGAAAAGTGGACACCGGCTTTCCGACAAGGACATGCGCAAAACGAAAGTCTAGAGCGCATGCCAATTCCATCCAATCGGGATGCGATCTAGACGCGGGAACAAGAGTTGCAGGCGTTGATCCCGGAAAAGCCCCACCGCGGCTCTCGACCGTTGCGGCGCGCCGCATCGGTTTTGCTTTTGCCCGCATGGCTCGGATTGTCGGCAGGTTTGAGCGGATGCGCAGGCCTTGCCGCCGGCAACGGCGAAATGCCGGTGGCCGGCCCCGACCCGACCTATCGGGAGGTGGTTTCCGCCCATTTGAAGCGCGTGCTCAAGAATTACGCCACCTACAACTCGTTCGAGATTTCCGATCCGCGCTGGGTGCACTCGATCAAGGGCTGGACCTGGCTCACCTGCGTGCGCTTTCGCGATCAGGGCCGCGTGCGCAGCTATGCCCTATTCCTCGACGGCAACAAAATCGTCGATGATCGTTTCGCGGTACAGACCGATAGCTGCGACTTGCAGGCCTATTACCCGTTCGAGCGGATGCCGACGGGTTTGGACCCGCTGCACTGATGAATGAAACATGACGCGCATTCTGATCACCGGCGCTTCGGGCTTCGTCGGCCGCGCGGTCGTGGCGGCCTTCGCGCCATCGGGCCGCGCGGTGCGCGCCGCCGTGCGGCGTGCACCCGACGCAAGCTTTCCGGCCGGCGTCGAAATCGCGCAGCATCCGGATCTGACACAATCCTTCGACTGGACACCCTATCTCGAAGGCGTCGATCAAGTCGTGCATCTCGCCGGCATCGCGCATACCGGCGGCGTTGCGCCCGAGCATTACGACCGCGTCAACCGCCGCGCGACGGCCGAGCTCGCGGCGGCGGCAGCGCAACGCGGCATCCGCCATTTCGTGTTCGTCTCGTCGATCCGTGCGCAAACCGGACCGTCGGCCGACCACGCATTGACCGAACGCGATGAGCCCGCCCCCACTGATGCTTACGGCCGCTCGAAGCTTGCCGCCGAAGCCGCCGTGCGCGCATCCGGCGTGCCGTTCACGATCCTGCGGCCGGCGTTGTTTTACGGCCCCGGCGTGAAGGGAAATTTCGCGCTGCTGCTGCGCGCGGCGCGCTGGCGCACGCCGCTGCCGATCAAGGACTTCGTCAATCGCCGCTCGCTGATCAGCATCGACAATTTCATCTCGGCGCTCGATTTCGTCTTGTCCTCGCCGGCGACGCTTGGCGAAACCTATGTGGTCGCCGATCCCGGTATTCCGCCGCGGCTAGGCGACCTGATCGCCACCATGCGCAGGGCGCAAGGGCGAAGGCCGCTCCTTTTGCCGCTGCCGCCGCATTACGTGGAAGCGCCTCTGCGCCTGATGCGGCGCGACGGCATGTGGGAGCGCCTGGGCGGCAATTTACAAATCGACGCGGCAAAACTCATGGCCGCCGGCTGGCAGCCGCTGCACGACACCCGCGGCGGGCTTACCGCAATGGTCGAGACGCTTCAGCATGATCCGGAAAAGCGCCCTCGGGCTTTGACCCGATGGGCGGAAGCCGGTTTTCCGAAAAGCATGCCCTGGGGCGTGACCCGAGGGATCATGCTCCACCAAAAATTTAGCGCACAAACAAAAACAAACGAGGTGCCAAATGAATCAAGTGAGCCAAGAGAACATCGACCGCCGGAACATCAAGCTCTCACCAATCATCGGCGCGCTTGTACTGGCCTGGGCCGGCGCAGCGTCGGGCGTCGCATGGGCGCAAACCGCGGCCGAGCCGCCCGCGCAGCACCAGCATATGGGTGGCCATGCGGGCCATGCCGGATCCGGCGAAGGTTTCCATCGGCGCTTCGACGACGCTGAAAAATGGGCGAAAGAGTTCGACAATCCGGAACGCGACGCCTGGCAAAAGCCGGAAGAGGTCTTGGACGCGCTGCATTTGCAACCGACGTCGCTTGTCGCCGACATCGGCGCCGGTACCGGCTATTTCAGCGTGCGCATCGCCAAACGCGTTCCCGAAGGCAAAATCTTTGCCGCCGATGTCGAGCCCGACATGGTGCGTTACCTCGGCGCCCGGGCGGAGCGCGAGCATTTGGCCAATCTCACGCCGGTGCAGGCGCGCACCGACGCGACCAATCTTCCCGAGCCCGTCGACCTCATTCTGGTGGTCGACACTTATCACCATATCGACGACCGCACCCGCTATTTCGCAGCGCTGCAATCATCGCTGCGTCCCGGCGGGCGGCTTGTCATCATCGATTTCAAGGCCGATTCGCCGAACGGTCCGCCCGCGCACCATCGCATTTCGCCTGAGAGAGTCGGCGAAGAGCTCACCGCGGCTGGTTACATGCTGGCGGAAACGATCGATTTTCTGCCGCGGCAATACGGCCTGATTTTCAAGAAGCGGGATTCTTGATCCCGGCAAGCGGGATCCGGAGCGGGATGTCTTTTCCCAAATCCTTCTGCCGCAACACCATTCCGCCGACCACGCCGACGCCGAACACGTAGAGCCAGCCGGAGGTGAAATCGAACAGGTGCGAGTTGAACAGCGACGACACGATGTTCTGCACCACGACGATGGTGCCGATCCAGGCGACCAAGCCGCTGCCGCCCGTAAACAATAAGAGATGCGCGATCCACATCGCGATCAGCACAGCACTCCCGACCACGCCGAGCTGAATCGCCACCGCGAAAATCTGATTGTGCGGATTTTCCGAATGGAACGCGGAGGCGCTGTCGTGGCCGGTTTCCGACTGGCGGAATTGCTCGGGGATGGAGCCGGTGCCGTGGCCGATGATCGGCGCCGTCTCCACGAAGTTGAGCGACTTGCGCAGGAATTCCAGATGCAGCCCGGTCGAGTTCGGCTCGTTCTGGGTGCGATAGGCCTCATATTCCGCTACCGATCGCGTCAGCCGGTCATGCAGGTAGGGCGAAGCGGACCAGGCCGCGGAACCGACGACGACGAACAACAACAACGTGCCGAACAGGCCGCGCCAGCGGAATTCCTGCCAGCCGAGCCAAACAAGCAGCACCGGCACGACCAGGAGCGCGGTGCGGCTTGTGACCACGAAGAACATGTTGGCCACGAACAGAAGCGCGAGCACGACCGCTCCCACGGTGCGCCGCCATTGCCGCACGCGGCCGGTCTCGCAGGCAAAGCCGAGCAACGCGAACACGCAGATCAGAAAATTCATGCTCTGAAAAATGTAGTCCTTGGCCGGCACGCCGAAATCCTTGCCGCGCCAAGTGAGGCCGGGCGTGAGCACCAAGACCCACGACACCAGCAAAAGCGCCACTGATGCGCCAAAGAATCCGTAGATCACCCAGATGCCGCGCTCCGAGCGGCGGAAGTGAATGAGCAGCAGCGGAATGACCAGGAGCCGGTGGAATTTGCCCAAGCCGCCGATGCGGTCGTGCCAGCTGACATCGGCGGCCCACAGCATGCCGATCGCCGCCAGCACCCATAGCAGCACCGGCAGATAGGCGGCCGGGTTCGCGAGCTCGCGCCGCACCGCGGCGGCGTCCAAGGTCGGCAGCATCGCCAGGATCCAGAGCGTGACCAGAATCGCGGTCACCGAGGTCGACCACGGCAGCGAGACCGCAACAGCGACGGCGAGCCAATCGACCACCGCCATCCAGCGGCTGCGATCGAAACGCCACAGCATCGGAAGGCCGGTCATGGGTTGCGCCATAGCTTTCCCAGGATTCCGCGCTCTCAGGATTCCACGGGCTTGGTGGCGCGCTTATTCGGCGCCCTGCTCTCGGCCGAGCGGCGCACCAGGCCGGTGGTCGATTGGCCGGGCACGAGGCTCACCAACAGCACATCGCCGCCGGCTTCCTCAACCACGTCGCGGCCGACCACCTGGTCGATACGATAATCGGCGCCCTTCACCAGCACGCCGGGCCGCACGTGTTTGATCAGTTCGAGCGGCGTGTCTTCCTCGAACACAACGACCAGATCGACCGCTTCGAGCGCGGCCAGTACCTCGGCGCGGCCTTCCGCCGGGTTGATCGGCCGCCCCTCGCCCTTGAGCCGCGCGGTCGAAGCATCGCTGTTCAATCCGACCACCAGGCGGTCGCAAGCCGCGCGCGCTTCCGCCAGCAACTTCACATGGCCGCGATGCAACAGGTCGAAGCAGCCATTGGTGAAGCCGATGCGCAAACCGTGCCGCCGCCATTCCTGCAGGCGCTCGTCGAGCACCGACCAGTCGAACACGATCTTGTCTTCCGGCGCGAGCGAAGCCGCCGGCAGAATGCGATGACGCAATTCGCCAAGAGAAACGGTCGAAGTGCCGCGCTTGCCGACCACCACGGCGGCGGCCGCGTTGGCTGCGCGCATGGCGTATTCGTAGGGCGTTTGCATCGCCGCCAGCACCGCCATCACGGCGGCCACCGTGTCGCCGGCACCGGACACATCGCGCACCTTGACCGGATAGGCTTCGATGTGGATCGGCGCCTGCCCTTCGGCATGCAGGCTCATGCCCTGTTCGCTGCGCGTGACCAGCACGGCTTCGCTCTCGACCATCTTCGCAAGCTCGGCGGCGGCGGCGGCGATCTCCGCCTCGTTGCGGAGCGGCCGATGCACCGCGGCCGCAAGCTCCTTGGCGTTTGGCGTGATCATGGTCGCGCCGCGATAGACGCGATAGTCGTGGCCCTTCGGATCGACGATCACCGGCTTGCCGTGCCGGCGCGCCGCCTCGATGATGGCGCGGATCACCCGCTCGGTCAGCACGCCTTTGGCATAGTCGGAGAGTACGACTGCGCCGACCTTCGGCATCGCCGCTTCCGCATGCGCGATCATCGCCGCTTGGCTCTCGGCGCTCGCCTGCGCCGTTGTTTCCCAATCGGCGCGCATCAGGTGGGTGGAATGATGCTCGGAGACGAAGCGCACTTTGCGCGTCGTCGGCCGCGCTTTATCGATCACCAGTTCGGGAACGACCGCGCCGAGCTTGGCGAGCGCCTTGCGCAGCGTTAGCCCGGCCTCGTCGTCGCCGACCAGGCCGACAAAAATGCAGGTCGCGCCGAGTGCGGCAATGTTGCGCGCCACGTTGCCGGCGCCGCCGATCTCGATCGTGTTGTGCTTCACCGCCAGCACCGGCGTCGGCGCCTCGGGCGAAATGCGCGTGACCTCGCCATAGACGAAGTCGTCGAGCATGACGTCGCCGACGCACAGCACCGTCTGCTTGGAAACGAGCCGCAGCGCTTCCTCGAAATCGAACATGCTCTGGCCCGCCCCTGTCTTGCTCAGCGAAAGCGGTCGGTGCGATCGAGATACTGGCGCACGTAACGCTTCACTCCATCCTCGAGGGTCACGAAGTCGGCGGTGAAGCCGGCGCGGCGCAGATTGCGCATGTCGGCCTGCGTGAAATACTGATAGGTGTCGCGAATGGACTCCGGCATGTCGACATATTCGATATTCGGCGGTTTGCCGAGCGCTGTGAATACAGCGGTCATAAGGTCGCGGAAGCTCCTCGCCTTTCCGGTGCCGACATTGAAGATACCCGACACGGTCGGCGTTTCCAGCAGCCAGCGCACCACGGCCACCGCATCGTCCACATAAATGAAATCGCGCTTTTGCTCGCCGTCGGCGATGCCGGCGCGATGCGATTTGAACAGGTGGATGACTTTGGCGGCCTTGGCCTCATCGAAGCGCTTGGCGACAAGGCTCATCATCTCGTCTTTATGATACTCGTTGGGTCCGAACACGTTGAAGAATTTTAGCCCGGCCCATTGCGGCGGCACTTTGTCCTTGCGCGCAACGCGCTCGATCACAGCCTGATCGAACAGGTGCTTGCTCCAGCCGTAAGGGTTGAGCGGCTTGAGCCGCGCAAGCCCCGCGGACGACCAATCATCGGAAAAGCCGGCCGCGCCGTCGCCGTAAGTGGCGGCCGACGAGGCATAGATGAACGGCGTGCGGCTCGCCGCGCACCATTCGAACAGCCGCAGCGACAGCCGGAAGTTATTCTCCATCAGGAGATCGACATTGTTTTCGGTGGTGGACGAAATGGCGCCCATATGCACCACCGCGTCGAGCTTGCGCCCTTCGAGCCAGCGCAGCAATTCTGCGGCCGGCACGAATTCGGCCAACCGGCGTCCGGCCAGGTTGCGCCACTTCTGCCCGGTGCCGAGAATATCGTTGACTGCGATGTCGGTGCGCCCGGCCTCGTTCAGGCTCGCAACCACATTCGAGCCAATGAAGCCGGCCCCGCCGGTGACCAACAACATCGACGCCGCATCACCGCTTGAGGTTGACCCCGTCCGTCCCCCCTTTGCCCCAGAGTCCGGCGGGGTGCAACACTTCGACCCGGGTTTCGAGGTTCCGCTCGGCGGCACTGGACAGGCCGGTCCCGCCAAGCTAAGCCCGCGCGTGAAGAGTAACAAATAAATCAAAGTTCATATTTATGAACATCGATTCGCACGAGTTGCGGCCCGCGAGCGGCGCGACGCGCGAAAGCGCGAAGGACACGAGTCCGATCCTGATCGTGCCGTATATGTGGATCGGCGACTTCGTCCGCTGCCATTCGGTGGTGAAGGTGCTGCGCCAGCGCTTTCCCGATCGGCCGGTCGATCTCTTGGCGACGTCGCTCTGTGCGCCTCTTGCCGACTACATGCCGGGCGTCCGGCAGGCGATTGTCGCCGACCTGCCGCGCAGCCGGCTGGCGCTTTCCCAGCAGACCGCCCTCGCCCGACAGCTCAAGCAAGAAGGCTATGGCATGGCGCTGACCATGCCGCGCACCTGGAAGGCGGCGCTGGCGCCGTTCCTGGCCGGCATTCCGGAGCGCGTGGGCTTTGCCGGCGAAGGGCGTTTCATCCTGCTCAACGACGTGCGCTTCGGGGAGAAGAAGCTGCCCCGCATGGTCGATCGCTGCGCCATGCTGGCTTTGCCGCGCGGTGCCGCGCAGCCGCCCGACTGGCCGCTGCCGGAACTCAACGTTCCCACCACCGAGATAGCGGCTTGGCGGATCCGGCGCGGCCTGACCGAAGACCGCCCGATCGTGGCGCTGGCGCCCGGCGCCGTCGGTCCCTCGAAGCGTTGGACGACCGCCGGCTATTGCGCGCTTGCTCGCGGCCTCAAGGTCGAGGGCGCTGCGGTCTGGGTCCTGGGCGGCCCGGGCGAGAAATCCATCGCCACCGAAATCGCCGCCGAGGGCGGCGCGCTCGACCTCACCGGCACGGATCTGCGCGATGCCATCATCGCGCTCGCCGCCGCCTCGGTTGCGGTCTCGAACAATTCCGGCCTCCTGCATGTGGCAGCCGCTACCGGCACGCCTTCGATCGGAATTTTCGGCCCGACCAGTCCATGGCATTGGGCGCCGCTCAATCCGCTCGCCGCCGTGATCGAGACCGCAAGCGAGCTGCCCTGCCGGCCCTGCCACAAGCCGGTCTGCCGGCTCGCTCATCATCGCTGCATGCGCGACATCGCGCCCGATCAGGTTCTGACCGCCGCGCGCGAGGCGCTCGCCAAAACCGCTGCGCAGCCGGAAGTGCTAGCCTAACGGCGTATTCATCAAATCGGGCGTATAGCCGCGCATTCAGGAGCTGAGCTCAAACACATGACAGTCCTGGTCACCGGCGGAGCGGGCTATATCGGCAGCCACATGGTGCTCGAACTCGTCGACGCCGGCGAGCGCGTGATCGTGCTCGACAATCTGTCCACTGGCCACGACTGGGCGGTTCCGCCCGGCGTGCCGCTCGTGGTCGGCAACAGCGGCGATCAGGAACTCGTCGGGCGGTTGCTGCGCGACGAAGCCGTCGACGCGATCATTCATTTCGCCGCCTCGATCGTGGTTCCGGATTCGGTGCGCGATCCGCTCGGCTATTATCGCAACAATACGGTGAACACGCGCGCGCTGATCGAATGCGCGGTGCAGGCCGGCGTCCGCAATTTCATTTTTTCCTCGACCGCCGCGGTCTACGGCAATCCGGCGGAAATTCCCGTGACGGAAAATGCAGCCCTACAGCCGATCTCGCCATACGGCTGGTCGAAGCTGATGAGCGAAGTGATGCTGCGCGACGCCGGCCGCGCGCACGGACTCAATCATGTCATTCTGCGCTACTTCAATGTGGCCGGCGCCGATCCGCTCTGCCGCGCCGGTCAATCGAGCAAAGCGGCGACGCATCTGATCAAGGTCGCAGTCGAAGCAGCCCTCGGCTTGCGCGCCAAGCTCGATGTGTTCGGCGACGATTATCCGACGCCCGACGGCTCGTGCGTTCGCGACTATATTCACGTCAGCGATCTCGCGCGCGCGCATTCCGATGCGCTCCGTCATCTGCGCGCGGGCCAACCGTCGCTGACGCTCAATTGCGGCTACGGTCATGGCTTTTCGGTGCTGGACGTGGTGGAAACGGTCAAGCGCGTTTCCGGCGTCGATTTCAAGGTCGAGATCGCGCCGCGCCGCGAAGGCGATCCCGCGCAGATTGTGGCCGACTCGCACCGCGCGCGCGCCACGTTGCACTGGCTGCCGCGCTTTGATGATCTTTCCACCATCGTCGCGCACGCGCTTGCCTGGGAACACGCCCTGATCAAACGCAGAGCAAGCACGTCGCAAGGCGCCGATCAGCGCGCGACGGCAAGTTCCGGCCGTGCCTGAAGCATGATCCCGAAAAGTGGGAACCGGTTTTTCGGATCAGATCATGCTCAAACGAATGCTGGAGCGGGATGGCTTCGAAGAAAGCCATCCCGCTCCAGCATCATAAAACAACTTGAAAATTCCGCCTCGGCCGGGCATGGAACGCACATGTGCTTAGGGACTTGGCGCTTGGGGACTTGGCGCTTGGCGACTTGGCGCTTGGCGACTTGGCGCTTGGGGACTTGATGCATGGGGACTTGGCGCTTGGGGATTTGGCGCATGGGGACCGCGCGCCGCTCCGCGGCTGAAGGAACGGAACGGACACCGTCATGAACGTTTCGCCGGCCGGAAACCCCAACGCCTATCCGACCTTCGCGCTGCTCCGCCGTTTGTTGGTCGACGAGGCGCTGGTGCACTGGCGGCGTTATGCCATCGCCGCGGCGATGATGGCGATCGCCGCCGCGGGCGCAGCCCTCAGCGCTTATCTCATCGGCACGATGACCAACGAGGCCTGGGTCAATCGCAATTTCCACGGTATCGTCGTCATCGGCATCCTGGTGATTTTCATCTTCGGAGCCAGGGAACTCGCCACCTATTTCAGCACCGTGATGCTCTCGCGCATCGGCAATCGCATCGTCGCCGACAATCAGCGGCGCATGTTCGACAAGCTGCTGCACGAGAATATGAGCTTCTTCGCCGACCGGCATTCGTCGGAATTCATCGCGCGGATGACCACGGGCGCCAACGCGGTGTCGTCGGTGCTCAACCTTCTCATCACCGCCGTCGGCCGCGATCTGATGTCGCTGATCGGGCTCATTATCGTGATGGTGACGCAGGATCCGATCATGTCGCTTGGCAGCTTGATCGTAGCGCCGCCGGCGATTTTCTTTCTGCGCAAATTGGTGCGGCGCGTGCGCAACATCGCGCGTCTGCAGTTCACCAGCGGCACGCGCATCATCGAGACCATGCAGGAAGCGCTGCAAGGCCTGCGCATGGTCAAGGCGTTTTCGCTCGAGGACGAAATGCAGCGCCGGCTCGACGACAGCGTCGCTGCGGTTGAGCGCGACTCCAACAAGATGGCGCGCGTCTCCAATCGCTCCGGCCCGCTGATGGAGACGCTCGGCGGCTTTGCCGTGGCGCTGACCATGATCTATGGCGGCTATCGCGGCATCGCGACCGGCGCGACGCCCGGACAATTCGTGTCGTTTCTGGCGGCCTTTCTGCTCGCCTACGAGCCGGCCAAGAGGCTTGCGCGGCTCAACATGGATCTCAATAACGAACTCGTCGGCGTCCGCGTGCTCTACGAGATCATCGACAGTCCGCCCGGCGAATCCAAAGATGGCGACCGCCCGCCGCTCAAGCTTGCGAACGCGCGCCTGGAATTTGCCGACGTGCGCTTCGCCTACCGCGCCAACACGCCGGTGCTGCGCGGCATGAGCTTCGTCGCTCAGCCCGGCAAGCTCACCGCGCTGGTCGGTGAATCGGGCGGCGGCAAGTCGACCGTGCTCGATCTGATCCTGCGCTTCTATACGGTCGATAGCGGCCGGATCCTGATCGACGAGCAGGACATCGCGACGGTGTCGCGCAGTTCGCTCCGTCAGCAGATCGCCTATGTCGGGCAGGTCGTCCAGCTTTTTCGCGGCAGCATCCGCGACAATATCGGGCTCGGCCGCCTTGGCGCCAGCGAAGCCGAGATCGTCGCCGCCGCCAAGGCCGCGCACGCGCACGATTTCATCATAAGCTTTCCGCTCGGCTACGACACGCCGGTCGGCGAGCACGGCCTGCAGCTTTCCGGCGGTCAGCGCCAGCGCATCGCCATTGCGCGCGCGTTGATCAAGAACGCGCCGATCATTCTGCTCGACGAGCCGACCGCGGCGCTCGATTCGGAATCCGAGCGGCATGTGCAGGAAGCGCTGGCGGAATTGCGCAAGGGGCGCACCACGCTCGTGATCGCGCACCGGCTTTCCACCATCACGCATGCCGACAATATTCTAGTGGTGGAAGCCGGCCAGGTCGTGGAATCGGGCCGCCACGACGAGCTGTTGCGCAAAGGCGGCCGCTACGCCTCGTTCTATCGCCTGCAGCTCAAGGAGCAGAGCCCGACTCTCGAGTCGCTCGCGGTCGGCTAGCTAGGCGCAAGAGCGTCGTCATGGCCGGGCTTGTCCCGGCCATCCCGACAAGCAATGCGCGAGCGAACAGTTGAGCCCCGCCGCGACCACGCGTCGCGCGCTACTGCAACAAGCCTTCCGCCTTCATGGCTTCCTGCACTTTCGGACGCGCAGCGACGCGGTCGAGGTAAGCGGTGATGTTTTTCCACTTGCTGAGATCGATGCCGACGCGCGGCGACCAGCGCACCACCGTGAACAGATAAGCGTCCGCCGCGGTGAATTTGTCGCCCATCAGATACGGCTTGCCGGCCAGCTCCTTGTCGATCCAATCGAACCGCTGCGCGAGCATGTCGCGCAAAGTCGCCTTGAAGTCGTCCGGCGTGGTCGGGCGGAACAGCGGCGAAAAGGTCTTGTGCAGTTCCGAGCTGATGAAGTTAAGCCATTCCTGGACGCGGTAGCGCTCGGGCGATCCGGGCGGAGGAACGAGCCCAGAGGCGGGCTTCAGATCAGCCAGATATTGCACGATGACCGGACCTTCGGTCAGCTTCTGCCCATCGTCCATTTCGAGGACCGGCACTTGGTTTTTTGGATTGACGCTCGAAAGCACCGTGCCATCGGCGGTCTTGCGCTCGGCGCGGTCGAGCTGCGCCAGTTGCAGATCGATGCCGGCTTCGCGGGAAACGATGTGGGGCGAGAGCGAACAGGCGCCGGGCCAGTAATAAAGTTTCATGATGAGGAAGCTCCAGAAAATTTCGGTGTGAACGACCATGGCCGCCGCCAGCGGCAGCGGGCCGATAACTAGAGCATGATCCCGAAAAGTGGAAACCGGTTTTCGGTCGAGATCATGCTCAAACGAACAATTTACACCGTGATCCGATTCAATCGAATTGGATCACGGTCTAAGCGCGTCCGCCGGCGCCGACAACAATGAAAATGGAACTTTGCCGGCGGTGGCGGGTTGAAAAGCGGACCTGTTCGCATCCGGAGTTCATCATGCCCGCCCGCCGCGTCACCCTTCGCATTCAACCGCCCAATCCGTTCGGCGAGGTCACCATGGTGCCGGCGACGCTGAGCGGGCGGCCCGAAGCGGACGCGGCGCGCGCCATGGCCGCCGCGTTTGCCGATAGCGAAGCGGCGTCGAGCACCGACGTGCTCAACCGGCTCCGCCACTCCTTTCCGCTTGCGCCATTGAGCGAGCGGGTCGCGGCTTTGTCGGTGATCATGGACCGCTTGCGGCACCCGTTCTGAGCGCAGCACACTCTCGGCCCAAAGACCCTTCGCGACCCTACGCCCCCGCGAGCAACGCCTCGACGCCGGCAGCGATGCGCAGCAGCATCTGGTCCGCGCCGTTGCGCGAAAGCAGCATCAGCCCGACCGGCAGCTTCGCCGGCAGCGGCAGCGAGATGCCGCAGAGATCGAAGAAATTGCCGACCGACGTATTGCGCAGCAGCATCATGTTGCTCTTGGCGAAGATTTCGGGGTCTGCCACGTCGGCAATCTTCGGGGCGACAATGCCGGCGGTCGGCATGATCAACGCGTCGAGGCCGGAGAGCCGCCGGTCCATCGCGCGCACCAGGCGCTCGCGCGCATAGAGCATGTTGATATAATCGGCCGCCGACACCGCGCCGCCGCGTTCGAGCCGCACGCGGATGTTCGGATCGATATCGGCCGCGCGCCGCTTCATCCGGTCCTGATGGATCGCATACGCCTCCGGCTGCACGACGCCGCCATAGGCGTTCACCTGCCGCATTTCGTCGAACAGCGGCATCGGCTCGCGGGTGAGCCGCACGCCGGCTTTCGCCAATCGCTCGGTGGCCGCATCGAAGGCGGCCGCGACCGTCTCTTCCAAATTCTCCAACGGAAAGCCTTGCGCGATGCCGAAGCGAAGGCCGGCGAGCGGTAAAGGCTCCAGCGGCGCGAAATCCTCGCCGGCCATCGACCGCGTCCGCCATGACCACAAAAGCTTTGGCGCAATCGGCGACGCTGTTCGCCAACGGCCCGATCGAATCGAGCGTGGTGCTCAAGGGAAACGCACCCGCGGTCGGCACCCGCTGGCGGCTCGGCTTGAAGCCGACGATGCCGCACAGCGCCGCCGGAATGCGCACCGAGCCGCCGGTGTCGCTGCCGATGGCGATCTCGGCCATGCGGTCGCCGACCGTGACCGCGGCGCCCGAGGACGAGCCACCGGGCACGCGCGCGCGATCGCGCGGGTTGGCCGGCGTGCCGAAATGCGGATTGGCGCCGATGGCGCCGAGCGCGAATTCGGTCATGTTGGTCTTGGCGACGATCACCGCACCGCCGGCGCGCAGGCGCCGCACCACCGGCGCGTCGGCGGCCGCCGGCTGAGCCTCGTCGGCGAGGACTTTGGAGCCGGCGCGCGTCGGCTCGCCGGCGACATCGAACAGATCCTTGATGCTGACGATCACGCCGTCGAGCGGGCCGAGCGATACGCCCGCTTTGGCGCGGGCGTCGGCCGCGTCCGCAGCGGCGCGCGCGGTCTCGGTGTAAACCGTCAGGCAGGCTTTGGCGCCCTCCCCTTTCGGATCGTTGATGCGGGTGAGCGCCAGTTCAAGCCGCTCGCGAGAGGAGAAAGGTTTCATGCAAAATTCCAGAGGGTTGATGTCTGCGGGAGAACGATCAGCAAGGTAGCATTGCGGCGCGTCATTAAAAGTGTCATTCCGGGGCGCGCCAAAGGCGCGAGCCCGGAACCCATAGCCACTGTACTTGCAGAACGATTTTCCGGAGACAATCCTGTAGCTTTCGCGGTTATGCGATTCCGGGCTCGGCCCTATCGGGCCGCCCCGGAATGACGGCGAGGAACAACAATGCCCGACAACAAACCCGCCCTGTGTTTCATCGGCTTCGGCGAAGCGGGCCAGGCGATCGCCGCGGGCTTGCGCGATGAAGGTGTCGTGCGCATCGCCGCCTGGGATATTTTGTTCCCCGAAGCCAAGGGCGAAAAGCTCAAGCGCGCGGCCGACGTGATCGGCGTGCGCTGCGCCACCTCCGCCGCCGACGCGCTGCGCGATGCCGACATGATTGTTTCGGCGGTGACAGCGGCGGCGAGCGTTGACGCAGCGCTTTCGGTCAAGCCGCATCTTGCCGGCCGGCCCTATTTCCTCGACATCAATTCCGTCTCGCCCGCCCGCAAGCAGGAGACCGAGAAGCTTCTCGCCGACGGCGCGCGCTATGTCGATGTCGCCGTCGTCGCGCCGATCTATCCGGCGCGGCATCAGAACTCCGCTCCTTCTTGCCGGGCCGCATGCCGAGGCGATCGCGCCTCTGCTCGCCGCGCTCTCGATGCGCGCAAGCGTCGCCGGGCCGGACGTGGGCGCCGCCGCGGCGATCAAAATGATCCGCAGCGTGATCATGAAAGGCATGGAGGCGCTGACGCTCGAATGTTTCCTCGCCGCCGCCCGCGCCGGCGTCGTCGACGAGGTCGCCGCCTCGCTCAAGAACAATTATCCCGGCCTCGATTGGGCGAAGGTCATTCCCTACAATCTCGAACGCATGGCGAGCCACGGCGAACGCCGCGCCGCTGAGATGGAAGAAGTCGCAGCAACGCTGCGCGAACTCGGCATCGAGCCGCTCATGACCACCGCGATCGTCACGCGCCAGCGCGAGATGGGCGAGATCGGCGCGCAACAATCGGTGCGCAGCGTGCTCGATAAGGGCCGCGCCGCGATCCTCACCGCCATCAGCGCTGCCGCCCGCGACCGGCATTGAAGCCCCCATTTGGAGCATTTCCCGGACGCGGTGCAGCGTGCAAGGCGGGGACCGCAGATCGGGATCGTGCAAAAGCTCGGAGTTCTTCAGATCCGGGTCTGCAGCGCATCATGTCGTGCTGCGCTGCGCCCGGGAAACGCGTCCAAACTCACCCCCGCCGCTTCACTGTTTCCGCGAGGAAATTGAACGACGCCTTCGGCGTGCGCTTCTGGCTGGCGAAGTCCACATAGATCAGGCCGAAGCGCCGGCTATAGCCTTCCGACCATTCGAAATTGTCGAGCAGCGACCAGGCGAAATAGCCTTTGAGCTTGACGCCGTCGGCGATGGCGCGGCGCGCCGCGGCGATATGTTCGCGCAAGTAAGTGACCCGCTCGTCGTCGGCCACACGGCCGTCGGCCGCCATGTGGTCGTCATAGCAAGCGCCGTTCTCGGTGACATAGACTTCCGGATTGCCGTAAGTGTCGCGCAGGCGGACGAGCACATCGTTCAACCCGCTGGCGTCGACCGGCCAGCCGATCGCGGTAAAGCGCATGCCCGCCGGCACCGCGCCGAACCAGGCGCCGAACAGGCTTTCCGGCGCTTCCCTCACCCAGGCCGGCGCGTAGTAATTGAGCCCGAAGAAATCGATCGGCTGGCGAATGATTTTCAGATCGCCCGCGGCCACGGCCGGCTCGAATTCGGCGGCGACCGCCTCCGGATACGCACCCTTGAACAGCGGATCGAGGAAAGCGCCGTTCCAGAAGCCATCGAAGCGCTCGACCGCGCGGTGATCGGCCTCGCTGTCCGACGACGGCCGCACCGGCGAGATGTTGAGCACCGTGCCGAGCCGCAGATCGGCGCGCTCCGCGCGCAGCGCGGAGAGCGCCTTCCCCTGCGCCAGGTTTTGATGATGGCTGGCGCGGATCATATTCACCAGGCCCTTGAGCCCCGGCGCATGCCCGCCCATGCCGTAGCCGAACAGCGCGTGGATGTTGGCTTCGTTGAACATGACCCAATGCTTGACGCGGTCGCCGAGCCGCCGCGCCACGATGCGCGCATAGTCGGCGAACTTGTCGGCGGTGTCGCGATTGAGCCAGCCGCCGCCCTGCTCCTGCAAGGCCTGCGGCAAATCCCAGTGATAGAGGCATAGCCACGGCGTGACGCCGCGCGTGATCAGCCCGTCGACAAGGCGGTCGTAGAAATCGAGCCCGCGCGGCTCGATCGCGCCGGCGCCCGCCGGCAGAATGCGCGGCCACGCGGTCGAGAAGCGATAGGCGTTGAAGCCGCCGCGCGCCAGCCATTCCACATCCTCGACCCAGCGATGATAATGATCGCAGGCGACATCGCCGGTGTCGCCGTTCTTCACCATGCCGGGTGTGTGCGAGTACACGTCCCAGATGCTCTTGCCACGCCCGTCCTCGTCGACCGCGCCTTCGATCTGATAGCTCGAGGTCGACGCGCCCCAGGTGAAATCCGCAGGGAAACGAGTCTCGGGCGGGTCGGTCTTGGCTTTTTGTTCGGGCTTCTGTTCTTGCGCCATTTGTTCCTGGGCCATGGCTGAACCGGAATGCAGCACGCGCGGCAGACCTGACAGACCGGCAAGCACCGGCAACACGCGGCGGCGGGAGATTTTCAACATCACGTACTCATTTCACAAGCCGCCCGTCCCCGCGCAGGCGGGCCTCTTTGCACCCGCCCCTGGATTCCCGCTTGCGCGGGACGAGCGGAGAAAGTCTCAATGCCGCTCGTCCCCGCGAAGGCGGGGACCCAAAAGCACAAGCCACTGTCATTGCGAGGAGCGAAGCGACGAAGCAATCCAGAACCTTGACGCTGCGCTGGATTGCTTCGCTCGGCTCGCAATGACGAAACATCTGCTGGATTTCCGCTTAGGCGGGCATGAGCGGAAATGGTCTGTCAGGTATCAGCATCACGCCCGTTTCTTCTTCTCGCCCGCCGGCGCCGCGCCAGTCGTCACAGGTTTCGCCTCCGCCTCACCCAGCGCTTTCACATGCGGCGGCCAGAAGCCGGCGGCTTGCAGCCGCATGCTCCAATACTCCCAGGTGCGCGCCACCACCGACGGCATCACATTGATGCTGCCGGCGAGCTTGATCTCGCCCGGGCGTAGCGGCGTCGGCGAGCCGAGCAGATAGGCCTTCATCTGATACTCGGCGTTCTGACAAAGAAAGATCGAGCGCGACACCAGTTCCTTGAGGGTCGTGCCGGCGACGGTGGCGCCGTGGCGGCGCATCAGCACCACCCAATGGCGGCCGAGCGTGCGCGCCAGCGATTGGCCTTCCTCCGGCTTGACCACGAGCAGATTGGTGTCGCCGAATTCGTCGGCCTGATCCCAGAACGGCGTCTGCTCGCCGATCGTCGCGCCGACATGGAACACCGGCACGATCGGCTTGCCGGAGACGCAGAACGGCATCACCGCCGGTGCGTGATGATGGCAGACCGCCATCACGTCGCTGCGCGCCTGATAGATGCAGCCGTGAATCACCCGCTCGGAATAGAGCCGCACGCTGGTGCGCTTCACCGGCTCGGAATCGAGCTTGTATTCCAGGATGTCGTCGGGCTCGATCAGAAGCGGTGAACGCGAGCGCGCCAGCAGATAGCGGTTCGGATCGGTCGGATGGCGGACGCTGACATGGCCGAAGGCATCGAGCACGCCCTCGTGCGACAGGATGCGGTTGGCGACGCAAAGCTCCTCGATGACGTCGGTCAAGTTGTCGGCCACGGGCGTTCCTCGGTCTGCGGCAGCGGCTACCGGCTGCCTTCGGCGGCCTACCAAATCCGGAACGCGCGCCCACTGCAAGCGCCCTGCTCGTTTCGCTAGCCCGTCATTCCGGGGCGCGACGAAGTCGCGAGCCCGGAATCCATAACCACGGGTCATACAAAACCGGCTCGTGCGCTTCATCCCGCACGCGCGGGGGTTATGGATTCCGGGCTCCTCGCTATCGCTCGGCCCCGGAATGACACCGTGGGCTGCCGATGTTATCCATAGCGTGGGGACAAGCGTTCCGGGCAGGAATGAGCGCGCGCCACCTCGAGATCACGCTTAACGTAAACGGCGAGCCGGTGGCCGCCCGCGTCGAGGCGCGCAAGACACTGGTCGATTTTCTGCGCGAGGATCTTGCGCTGACCGGCAGCCATGTCGGCTGCGAGCACGGCGCGTGCGGCGCCTGCACGGTGCTGCTCAACGGCGAGGTCGTCCGCGGCTGCCTGACCTTCGCGGTGCAATGCGACGGCGCGGAGGTGGAAACCATCGAGGGCCTGTCGGATTCCGGCGCGGTCGCCGATCTGCAACGCGCGTTCCAGGAGCGCAACGCGCTGCAATGCGGCTATTGCACGCCCGGCATCCTGATCAGCGCGCGCGAATTGCTCGCGGCCGGCGACGTACCGAGCCGCGAGACCATCCGCGAGCATCTCTCAGGCCATTACTGCCGCTGCACCGGCTATCAGGCGATCGTCGATGCGATCGAGGCCGTGGCGCGTATGGAGATGGGCGGAAACCTCCGCGTCGTGCCGGGGCGCGGCTCTTGGCGCGCGAAGCGAGCCGGAAGGGGCAAGTAACCGGCTATTCGTGAGGACAGAACTCCGCCGATCTACCATTGAGGTTTCAGCGAAATGGATCCCGGCTCCCCGCTTCGCTCGGGCCCGGAATGAAGGGCACAATGAAACTCTCCCCCGATCAGCCCTCCGCGCTCACCGCGCTCGACCGGCCGAACTCCTATATCGGCCGCTCGGTGCCGCGGCCGAATCTGGCGCGACTGACGCAAGGGCGCGGGCAATATGTCAGCGACATCGTGCTGCCGCGCATGGCGCACGTCGCCTTCGTGCGCTCGCCGCACGCACATGCGCGCATCAAACACATCGCGACCGAACAAGCCAAGAAAGCGCCCGGCGTGATCGCCGTCGTTACCGGCGCCGAGCTTGCGAACGTGATCACGCCATGGGTCGGCGTGCTCACGCATCTGAAAGGCATCAAATCGGCGCCGCAGCATGCCATCGCGGTCGCCCGCGCCTGCTGGCAGGGCGAAGCGGTCTGCGCGGTGGTGGCAAGAACGCGCGCCGAAGCGGAAGACGCCTGCGCGCTGGTCGAGGTCGAGTACGAGCCGCTCCCAGCCGTCACCGACGCCGAAACCGCGCTCGATCCGGCAACGCCGGTGATCCATCCCGAACTCGGCGACAATCTCACCTTCGAGCGCACGCTCACCGCAGGCGATCCCGATGCGGCCTTCGCCGAGGCGGACGCGGTCACTGAGGCGACCTTCGTATTCGGCCGCCATACCGGCGTGACCAACGAGCCGCGCGCCATCGTCGCCGACTGGAATCCGGGCGAGGAGCGGCTCACCGTCTATCACGGCACGCAAGCGCCGCACATGACGCAGGACATCTTCGCCAAGCATCTCGCGCTCGAATTGCATCAGGTGCGCGTGATCACCAAAGATGTCGGCGGCTCGTTCGGCATCAAGGTGCACATCTATGCCGACGAGATGGCGACGGTGGCGCTGTCGAAACTCCTCAAGCGGCCGGTGAAATTCGTCGCCGATCGGCTCGAAAGCTTCGTCACCGACATCCACGCGCGCGATCACCGCGTCAAAGCGCGCATCGGCGTGAAGAAGGACGGCACCATCACGGCGTTCGAGATCGACGATCTCACCGGCATTGGGCCTTATTCGGTTTACCCGCGCACCAGCGGCATCGAGGCCAATCAGGTGGTGAACCTGGTTGGCGGCCCATACGCGTTCGCCAATTACCGCGCCCGCGCCCGCGTCGTCTTTCAGAACAAGAACGTCATGTGCCAATACCGCGCGGTCGGGCATCCGATCGCAACAGCCGTCACCGAGGGCCTGGTCGATCTCGCCGCCGCCAAGATCGGCATGGACCCGGCGGAGCTGCGGCGGCGCAATCTGATCGCCGACGATGCCTATCCGGCGACCGGCGCCTCCGGCATCAAGTTCGAGAAGCTCTCGCACCATGCCTCGCTCGCCAAGACTTCTGGCGATGATGGATTACGAAAACCTGCGCGCCGAGCAAAAAGAGCAGCGTGTGCGCGGCATCCATCGCGGCATCGGGCTCGCGTCGTTCATCGAAGTGACCAATCCATCGGCCGCGTTCTACGGCGTCGGCGGCGCGCGCATTTCCTCGCAGGATGGCGCGACGCTACGCCTCGATGCGACCGGCGCCGTATTCGTACATTCGGGCGTTACCGAACAGGGCCAGGGCGCCGAGGCGGTGCTGGCGCAATGTGTCGCCACCTCGTTCGGCGTGCCGATCGAGCGCGTGCGCGTCATCACCGGCGATACCGACCACACGCCCTATGGCGGCGGCACTTGGGCCTCGCGCGCCGCCGGCATCGGCGGCGAAGCGGCCTGGCAAGCCGGCAAGGCGTTGCGCGCCAACGTGCTGGCCGCGGCCGGCGCGATGCTGCAAGCCGACCCGGCAACGCTCGACATTAGCGGCGGCATCGTCGTCGACGCCGGCAGCGGCCGCGAGCGCCTGCCGCTCGAGGAGGTCGCGCGCGTCGTCTATTTCCGCCCCGACACGCTGCCGCCCGGCTTTCAGGCCGAGTTCGTGGTCACGCGTCATTATGTGCCGCGCGGCTGGCCGTTCGCCTTCACCAACGGCGTGCAGGGCTCGTATCTGGAAGTCGATGTGACGACCGGCGAAGTGAAGCTTCTCAAACACTGGTGCGTCGAGGATTGCGGCACAGTCATCAACCCGCAGCTTGTCGACGAGCAGATCCGCGGCGGCATCGTCCAGGGGATCGGCGGCGCGCTCTACGAACATTGCGTCTATGACGAGGCCGGCCAGCTCATCAACGGCAACATGATGGACTATCTGGTCCCGATGGCCGTCGAAATGCCCGACATCGAGGTCGGCCACGTCGTCACGCCGACCGCCGATTCCGAATTGGGCGCCAAGGGCGCGGGCGAAGCCGGCACCGCCGGCGCGCCGGCCTGCATCATGAATGCGATCAACGATGCGCTCCGCCCGCTCGGCGCCGCGCCGCTCGTCGCCATGCCGTTCACGCCCGAGCGCATCCTCAGGGCGCTGGGGAAGCTTTAACGCGCAAGCGGAAAGCCCGGCGCGCCCCCTCTCCCCGGCGGGGAGAGGGGGCACCGCGCTATCAATCCGACTCCGAACCCCTCACCCGCCCGCGCTCCCTCGTTCCGGGTGCCCCGGAGCGCCCGGCGCGTTGTCGTCATTCCGGAACGGCGCGACAGCGCCGGGCCCGGAATCCATATTCGCTGACATGCCAGAATGCTCTCGTACATTTCCTTATCGACTGATGGTTATGGATTCCGGGCTCGCGCCTTTCGGCGCGCCCCGGAATGACGAGGAGGTTGTCCCCGGCCCCCAAATAGGCCACAAGAAACTTTGGAAATTCTTGGTGCGCCAAAGGAGACAATGGACATGGCTGGGGGGAGGTTGGCTGGGGGGAAGTCGGCTGGGAGGAAGCGGGCGGGATACAAGCTCGCGACATATCGGACGAGCGAAGGTCCGCGCGCGGGCCTCGTGATCGGCGACGACGTGTTCGACGCTGCCAAGCTCGCCGGCAAGGCGGCCTATGCGACCGTCGCCGGCATCCTCGCCGACTGGAAGGCCGCCGACGGCGCCTTCAAAAAGGCCGCGGCCGGCGCCGCCAAAAGCCGCGCCAATAGACTGCCGCTCGCCAAGGCCAAGCTCATGGCGCCGCTCCAGCCGCCGACGATCTTCTGCGCCGGCGCCAACTACGCCGACCACGCCGCCGCCATGGCGCGCAAAATGGCCATGCCGGAGCCGGCCGATCCGCACGAGCAGGGCTTGAAGCCTTGGCACTTCATCAAGGCGGCCGGCACCATCACGGGCCCGGGCGCGGCTATCAAAGCCGCGGAGTATTCGAAGGAGCTCGACTGGGAGATCGAGCTTGCCGCCGTCATCGGCCGGACCTGCAAGGACGTGCCGGAGGAGAAGGCGCTCACCTACGTCGCCGGCTACACCGTCTCGAACGATCTCTCGGCGCGCGACCGCGGCCGCCGGCCCGGCATCGAGCCGACTTCGTTCTTCAAGATGGACTGGTCTAAGCACAAGAGCTTCGACGGCTCCTGCCCGATCGGCCCCTGGATCACGCCGGCAAGCGACATCGACGATCCGCAGGATCTTGATCTGAAGCTTTGGGTCAACGGCGAGCTCAAGCAGGATTCCAACACCGGCAAGATGCTGTTCTCGCTCGCCGAGCAGATCGCGCAGCTCTCGATCAACATGACGCTGCATCCGGGCGACATCATCCTCACCGGCACGCCGGCCGGCACCGGCGCCGAAAGCGGCGAGTTCCTCAAAGCCGGCGACGTGGTGAAGGTCTGGATCGAGGGGATCGGCGAGTTCAGCAACAAGATTGTGTAAGTCGCGACGCTTGCCGGTCCGTGCTAAACCGCTCATTCCCGCGCAAGCGGGAATCCAGCTCTGGGTCCCCGCCTTCGCGGGGACGAGCGGTCACACGACAGCGAACGCCGATGCCGGAAAAATTCGTCGCCAAGCTTGCCGACTTCAAGGATGGAGAGCGCCGCATCGTCTTTGTCGGCGACAACGAGATCGGCGTGTTCCGCCATGATGGCGCGTTCTACGCCTACTCGAATTTCTGTTTGCACCAGGGCGGGCCGGCCTGCGAGGGGCTCACCATCGCGCGCGTCGAGGAGCGGCTGCGGCCGGACAAGACCTCGATGGGGCTCTACTTCTCCGAGACCGACATGAATTTCGTCTGCCCCTGGCACGGCATGGAATACGACATGAGAACCGGCGAGTGCGTCGCCGACCGGCGCTTGAAGCTGAAGAAATATCAGGTCGTGCAGAAGGGAGACGAGGTCTATGTCCTCGCCTAGACGCGCCGCCAAGGACGCGCTGGAGCGCGCCGCCAAAGCGGCGCGCGGCTCGCGGCCCGCAGTACCGACAGAGAAGACGAGCACCAAGATCGCCGTCGCCGACGCCAAGCGAGTCAGCGCCGCGCTCGAGCGCAGCATCGCCGACGGCAAGCTCGACATGCTTCCCGCCGAGACCTTGCAGGCGCTGATCGCCGCCGCCTGCCGGCTCTATGCGGCGCGCCGTGAGGCCGGCGAGCAATTCACACCGGTTGCGCACAATGCGCTCGCCGCCACCGACGTGATGGTGACGGCGAGCGGGCTACTTCGCGCCGCCGATCTCGCCGCCTTCGAGCTCGGCATGTGGCAAGGCTGGACCGGGCGGTAGTCCGTAATGTGTAGGATGGGTTGAGCACAGCGAAACCCATCACCTATCCTCGTCTCTTTACGGTGGGTTTCGCGTTGCTCAACCCACCCTACGCGTGAGCAAATTCATGGACCTGATCTCCGACCGCGGCCGCCGCGTCACCATCGAAGAGCTCAACACCACGCGGCTCTTGGCGCACGCGCGCAAGCAGGCGCATCAACGCGGCTTCGACGACATCCTGATCGTCGATGTCGATGCGCATCATTACGAGAACGAGCACTACGACGAATTCCTGCCCTTCATGGAAAACGACGTGCTGCGCCAGCTCACCCTGTCGGGCCGCAACAAGAAGCAGCAAGCCCGGCATCGTGCCGATCCCGACCGGCTATCAGGACATGGGCGGCCGCGTCACGCGCTACCCGATGCGATCGAGCTGAGAAAACCGACGACGGCAAGATCCGCGACGTGCAGCTCGGCCATCGCTGGATGGACGCCATGGGCGTCGATTATTCCTGCCTGTTCCCGACCGGCATGCTCAATATCGGGCTGCATCCGCAGAAGGAAATGGAGGTCGATCTCTGCTTCGCCTATAACCGCTGGCTCACGGAAAAAGTAATGCCCGAAGCGGGCGGCCGCTTCTTCTCGCTGCTCTGCCTGCCCTTCTCCGATCCGGCGGCGGCTTTGCGCCATGTCGAGACCTTCGGCGAAAGGAAGCACGTCGGCGGCTTCATGGTCACCACCGTGCGCTCCGGCATGGGCGTGCACGACAATGCCTACATGAAAGTCTATCGCGCCATGGAAGAGCGCGGCCTCACCATCGCCTTCCATTCCGGCGTGAACTGGGGCGAGCCCGCTTTCGCAAGCTGCAACCGCTTCCTCTCCGCGCATGCGCTCGGCTTCACCTGGTACAACGTGCTCAACTGCACCAATTGGGTGATCAACGGGCTGTCGGAGCGCTTTCCCAAATTGCCGGTGATCTGGATGGAATCGGGGCTCGCCTGGATTCCGTTCCTGATGCAGCGGCTCGATCACGAATACATGCTGCGGCCGTCGGAAGCGCCGCTCCTGAAAAAGAAGCCGTCGGACTATATGCGCGAAATGTACTACTCGTCGCAGCCGATGGAGATCCAGGACTACGACGCCATGCAGACGACCTTCCGCATGATCAATGCGGAGACGCAGCTTCTTTACTCATCCGACTATCCGCACTGGGATTTCGATCTGCCATCCACCATCTGGGACCTGCCGTTCCTGTCGGAGAAGGGCAAGCACAACATCCTCGGCGGCACCGCGGCGCGGCTCTTCAAGCTCGCGCCGCGCAACGCGAAGCAGAAAGAGAATCTGAAACGATTTGGCAATCTGGTTGGGTGATTGTGCGCCCCATCAAACTGCGCGTCACCCCCGGGCTTGACCCGGGGGTCCATGCTGATTCGCAGAATACGCATGGCCGCCGTATGGATTGCCGGGTCAAGCCCGGCAATGACGATTAATGTGGTTAGCCTGTAGCCCGCGGGATCGGTGAACCAACGTGACATGCACTTTCAACTCATCCGCCGAAGAGTGAGTGAAAGGACCGGCACCATGACCGCGTCATTGCGCGCTGCCACGGCATTTTGCGCCTTTGTTGTTCTTGTCGTCTTCGCCGGCGCCGCGCGTCCGGCCGATACCGTCACGCCGCAGGCGCAAGCCGTGAGCAAGGTGCTCGACGCCATGGGCGTCGAGAGCAAATGGATCGCCGGCGAACACGTTTATTGGGAGACCGGCTTGCCGACCGGCGTGCCGGAAACGTCGCCTGGCAAACATACCCATTGCAGCGCATTCGTCGCCGCTGCCGCCAAGAATCTCGGCGTCTATATTTTGCGCCCGCCGGAGCACGGCCAAAAACTGCTGGCGAATGCGCAGAGCGAATGGCTCGCCGAGGAAGGTGCGGCGCGCGGCTGGGTCAGGCTCGCCGATGCCAATCAAGCGCAGGCCGCCGCCAATCGCGGGCTGCTCGTGGTGGCAAGCTACCACAATCACCATGACGATCGGCCCGGCCACATCGCCATCGTGCGCCCGGGCAGCAAAACGGCGGAACAAATGGCCGCCGAAGGGCCCGATGTGATCCAGGCCGGTTCGGTCAATAAAACGTCAATCAGTCTGAGAGACGGCTTTGCAGGTCATCCCGCCGCATGGCGCGACCACGAAATCGTGTACTATGCTCACGAGGTGAAGCTTTAGGGCGTGAAGAGGTAAAGTGAGAGGCGTGAAGCTGTAAGCGTCCAGTCTGTTCCGCCTGTTGGAGAGCATAAGGCGACCAGAACGCACGATGGGCATCATCCGCCGTCCAAACCGCCGCCAGATCCTGAAAACCACGATGGCGCTCGCCGCGACGGGCGCGCTTCCTGCACGCGCCGGCGCGCTCCCGCATGAGCCGTCGCGCGCCGCCGCTTTCCCCCACATCGACGCAAGCCTGCGCGCCGCCGTCGGCGCGCAGGAAGTGCCGGGTGTTGTGGCGATCGCCGCCACCGAGAACGGCATCCTCTATGAGGGCGTGTTCGGCAGCCGCCGACTGAGCGGCGGCCCGGCCAAAGACGCCGCGATGACCCGCGACACGGTGTTCCGCATCGCCTCGATGGTGAAGCTGATCACGTCCGTCGCCGCGCTACGGCTGGTCGAGGAAGGCAAGCTCTCGCTCGACGGCCCGCTGCCCGAGATCGACCCGGCCGTCGCCGACCCGCAAGTGCTGGACGGCTTCGATCCCAAGGGCGCGCCGCTTCTTCGTCCGCCGAAGCGGCCGATTGCGCTTCGCCATCTCCTCACCCACACGTCGGGCTTCACCTACCGGCTCTGGGACGCCGAGGCGATCAAATATGGGAATGCCGTCGAGAAGGTGCCGGCGCCGGAAAGGTTCAAGCTCCCGCGCACGCCGCTGATGTTCGATCCGGGCGAGCGCTGGCAGTACGGCACCAGCATCGATTGGGTCGGCCGCATCGTGGAATCGATCGGCGGCGAGCCGCTCGAGACCCATTTCAAGAAATACATTTTCGAGCCGCTCGGCATGAAGGACACGACCTTCGAGATCACGGCGCCGCAGCGAACGCGCGAAGCAAGCGGGCATCACCGCCAGCCGGATGGATCGCTCAAGCCCGAGCCGATGGAGCCCGCGCCCAAGCCGCAGGCCGCGCCGCGGCACCATTCCGGCGGCGGCGGCATCTATTCGACCGCGCCGGATTATCTGACGCTTCTGCGCATGCTCATGCATGGCGGCTCGTTCGAGGGCGCGCGCATCCTGCGGCCCGAAACCGTCGCGCTCATGGGACAGAACCAGATCGGCCCGGTCGAAGCCGGCATCCTGAAAACTACGGCGCCGCGGGTTTCCAACGACGTCGATTTCTTTCACGGCATCAGCTTGAAATGGGGCTTCGGCCACATGATCAACATGCAGCCGGTGCCGGAAGCGCGCAGCGCCGGCAGCATGACCTGGGCCGGCCTGTTCAACACCTATTATTGGATCGATCCGAAGAAGCACGTCGCCGCAGTGTTCATGACCCAAGTGCTGCCGTTTGCCGACGAGCGCGCGTTGCGCGTCTATCGCCAATTCGAGCGCGGCGTCTATGCGGCGGTGAAGACGGGGTGAATCCACTCGTCGTCACCCCCGGGCTTGACCCGGGGGTCCATGCGGATGCGCCGCGCATTCCGCAAAGCCGCATGGATTGCCGGATCAAGTCCGGCAATGACGCATCAGAGTGTCTTCGGTTGAACCGCAAACGCACGGCAGTGTAGGCTCGTGCGCCGGTGTTCACCCGAAGGACCCATCGCATGCACGCCGTCCGCATCGACCGCACCAAGCCGCTCGCCGCCGAACCGAAGACCGGCCACAACCGCTATCATCCCGACATCGCGCCTATTCTCGAAGTCGGCGAGGGCGAGGACGTCAGCCTCGAAACGCGCGACGGCGTCGACGGCCAGATCGGCCCGAACGCGACCGTCGCCGATCTCGCCACGTTCGACGCGGGCCGCGTCCATCCCTTGACCGGACCGGTCTTCGTCAAGGGCGCCGAGCCGGGCGACATGCTCGAAGTCGAATTCGTCGACATCCTGCCGCAACCGACCGCATTCAGCGCCGTCGTGCCGGGCTTGGGCTTTCTGCGCGACGTGATGACCACGCCGTTCGTCGTGCAGTGGAAAATCCGTGACGGCTTCGCCACCGCCGCCGAGCTTCCCGGCGTGCGCATCCCCGGCGCATCGTTCATGGGCATTTCCGCCACCGCGCCGTCGGCACAGAAGCTCAAGGCATGGACCGAGCGCGAGCAGCGCGCGCTCGATGCCGGCGGCTTCGTGCTGCCGCCGAGCCCGGACGGCGCCGTGCCCGGCGGCCCCTGCGGGCTGCAAGGCTTGCGCACCCTGCCGCCGCGCGAGAACGGCGGCAATTTCGACGTCAAGCAATTGACCAAGGGCGCCAGGCTTTTCCTGCCGGTCTTCACCAAGGGTGCGCTGTTCTCGACCGGCGACGGCCATTTCGCGCAAGGCGACGGCGAGGTCTGCGTCACCGCGGTCGAGATGGGCGCAACCGCCGTGGTGCGCTTCAAACTGCACAAAGGCCTCGCCACCAAACGCACCTTCGCCGGCCCGGTCTTCGCGCATCCCGGCTATTTCCAGGATCCGAAATTCGCCGCCCCGCAGAATTTCATCGCCGTGATGGGCATGCCTATCAATGCCAAGGGCGATATCGAGAGCGAGAATCTCACGCTTGCCGCACGCAACGCCGTGCTCAACATGATCGATCTGTTGCAGGAGCGCGGCTTTTCCCGCGAGCAGGCTTACATCATCTGCAGCGTGGCCGTGGACTTGCGGGTGTCCAACGTGGTCGACGTGCCGAACTATGTCGTCTCGGCGCTGCTGCCGGAGGCGATTTTCGGCGACTAGCCGACAGCCGCCGGACCAAGCGCAGCGCAGGCGATCCATCGCAATGCGCGAAAATTTTCAGCGATTCGAAGATCTTGCGATTACGCTACCGGCAATTTCCGGATGCAAACGCCCGTAAAGACAGCGCAACAAACGTCGCGTAAACTCTGCGCGCTGGGTTTCTCTTTTCGGGCAGTCCTGCCATCAAGGAGGAAGGTCTTATGAGGAAGCTTTCACTGACATTGAGCGCGGCGGTTTTTGTATTGGGAGCTTTGGCATTGCCGGCGAGTGCGCAGAACGAACAGCGCGGTGCCGCCAGCATTCATGCGCTCAGGAACGCCACACCGATTGTCAGGCCGGCCGCGTGTAACGGCGGCACGGGTTATTGCGGTTGCGGACCTGGCTGGATCAGCGCATGCGCGCCGCGATGCTGCCGCTGCGTACCCTGCTGGTAACGGCCTCAAGTAGATCGAAAGCCCGAAGTATAACCTCTCCCCGCCGGGGAGAGGTCGTCGCGCGAGCGCGACGGGAGAGGGGCCGGCCGCTCGGATTTTCACGGCCCCTCTCCCGCCGCACTCACTTTGTTCGCGCGGCATCCTCTCCCCGAAGGGGCGAGGGGAGACTGCAGATCGGGTGCGCACAAAAACCTACGGCGCAGCCAACCCGAGCGATTTGAGATAGGCGCCGTTGACGCGCACATTCTGGAATTTCGCGGCTTCCAGATAGGCATTGAGGATCTTCAGCGCCTGCGCGCGCGGCGGCAGCGCGGCCGGATCGATGGTGTCGGCAGAGCCGGCCTGCGCGATCAAGTCCCAGCCGGCCGGTTTCGCGATCGACACCACGGCGGTTTCGGTATCGAGACTCTTGTAGGGCCAGAACACCCAGCCGATGCCGAACCGTTCGTGCAATTCGCGAAAGCGCGCATTCCACTGATTGTTCATCTCGCCGGTCTCGCCGATCAGGATCGGCACGTTCCAGCTTTTGCTGAAATTCAGATAGCTCTGCAGCGCGTCGCGCGTCGGCTTGGCCCAGAACTTGTGATAGGTGTAGACCGCATTGGCATCGAACGGCCGGCCGAACATCGCAAAGCTCGTGCTCCACTGTCCGCCCGCGAGCAGCACGACGTGATGGGCATCGACGCTGCGGATGGCGGCGACGATCTCGCGATAGAGCGGCTCGAGCCGCGGATTGAGATAAGCCTCGTCGCTGTAGGGCGAGATCGGCTCGTTCAGAAGGTCGTAGCCGAGCACCGCGGGCTCGTCGCGATAACGCGCGGCGATCGCCTTCCACAGCGCGACCGTGAGCGCGCGGTAGCGCGGCACATAGAAGGTCAGTGGAAAACCGGTGCCGTCGTCGTGATTGACGCCGGTCTGTCCGCCCGGCGCCGCATGCAGATCGACGATCACGCGCAGACCAGCGTCGCGGCACCAGCCGACCAGCCGATCGAGCAGCGTCCAGCCCTGCCCTTCGAATTTGTCGGCGCTGCCGTCCTCGGCCGCGCCCGGCTCGACGAACAGCCGCCAGTGCAGCGGCACCCGCACGGTGTTGAAGCCGGCCGCCTTGATGAAACGGATGTCGGCTTGCGTGACATAGTCCTCGCGGAACGCAGCCCAGAAGCGCGCGGCCTCTTCCGGCCCGACCAGCGCTTCGATCACTTCGGCGATTTCCGAAGGCGCGCGCTTGCGCGCGAACCTGAACATATAGCCTTCGGGCACCAGCCAGTTGCCGAGATTGATCCCCTTCACGGCGAAGCGCTCGCCCTGCGCATCGACAAGCTGCGTGCCGTCGGCATGGATGAAATTCGGCGCGGCGTGGCCCGGCGCGCTCGCGAAGACGAGCGTGACGAGAAGCGTAATGACGCCGCAGCAGAAAAAACGCAGTTTCATCGGTTTACCAAGACCAAGGCGCGTCGCGGCGTCGTTCCAGAGGACTATCAAGCCGGTTGCCCCGGGAAAATACTAAACTAAAAAGATCGTCGCCAATGAATTCCCGGAAAGCCCTGCGCCCGGAGCGCAAAAGCTAAGGTCACACCACCGCAATGTCCGGCATGCCGCTCGTCCAGGCGCTTCTGCTCCTTGCCTCCCTTATCGCCCTGATTGCGCTGACCCAGGCGCGGCTGCTGCACGCGTTTCTGGCGATCGTCGTGGTCGCCGCCGCCTTCGGGCTCGCGGCCGGCTTCTCCACCGCCTTTGTCGGCAAAGCCTTCGGCGCGGGCTTTGCGCAGGCGATCACTTCGCCCGGGCTGGTGATTGTCGCCGCCGGCTTTGTCGCCGGACTTGCGGAAGCAACCGGCGCCGCCGGCTGGCTCGCCGCTAAGATTGGTTCGTGGCGCTGGGCCGGCGCGACGCGCCTGCCGGCACTGTGTGGGCTTGTCGCCGGGCTCGCGGCTTCGCCCTCGACCGCGTTCGCGCTGCTGACGCCGCTCCTGCGCGCCGTCACCGGCGGCGCGGAGCCGAACAAGCGCGGTGCCGCGCCGGCGGCGCTGGCGCTCGCGATTTCGGCAAGCCACGGGCTCGCGCTCATCTCGCCCGTTCCGATCGCGGCCGCCTCCATCCTCGACGCGCCCTGGAGCCGGGTCGCGCTGTTCGGGGTGCCGCTCGCCGTACTCGTGGCCGGCCTGGGCGCAGCCTGGTCGCGTTGGCTGGCCGTGGCCGACGCGGCGCCGCAAGCACCAATACAGAACGTGCCAACTGCGCCAAAGGCCAGCGGCTGGGCCGCCGCGGTGCTTGTGGTCGCAACCGCCGTTCCGCTCGCGCTCCTGATCTTCCAATCGCTCGGCGACATTCCGAGCGAACCGCTCGGCGGCGGCACCGCGCGCGAAATGGTGATCGGCGTCGGCCGCCCGCTGGTGCTGCTCGTCGTCGCCATCGGCATCATGGTGATCGGCAATGCGCGGCTTGCCGGCAAGCGCCTCGCCGACGACGCCTGGAATCTGCGCGTCTTCAGCACCGTCGCGGGCGCCCTCCTCGCCGTCGGCGCCGCGGGCGGCTTGCAGCGCCTCTGCCAGGAAACCGGCATGGCCGAACTCCTCGGCGAGCATGTTTCGGCCTGGCACCTTTCCGGCGCCGGCGGCCTGCTGATCATTTTTCTGGTCGCTGCGACCATCAAGACCTTGCAGGGCTCCTCGCTCGTCGCCGCCATCACCGCCGCCGGCATCGTGCAGCCATTGCTCATTCCGCTCGGCCTCGACGCCGCGAACGCCCGCGCGCTCGCAGCCCTCGCCGTCGGCGCCGGCGCCATGACCGTCTCGCACATCAACGACGATTACTTCTGGCTCGTCTCAGTCACGAGCGGCATTCGCCCGTTGCGCGCGCTCGCGGTGCTCACAGCCGGCACACTGATGCAAGGCGTCGTCGCGGTCGTGGTGCTGACGATGATCGCAGCGCTGATTGCGGGAATGTGAAAAACGACGTCGCTGCCGCCATTCCGGGACGCGGGCGAAAGCCCGCGGGCCCGGAATCCATATCCACGGTCTGTAGGGTGGGTGGAGCGAAGCGAAACCCACGCGGTTGCTGCGCTCATGCAATGCGGCGCGCTCCGGCAACGGCGGGCACAGCGCGTTCCGCGCCTTAGCCCACCCTACGACCGTCTCCAATATTGATACGAACTCCTTGACCGTGGTCACCGATTATGTTACATGCCTCGCACCCCGCTCACCAAGGGCGCCTTTCGCGAGGGCACTTTCGGAAGACGGAGCGGGACGCGGTGCCCGCGCGCGGATTTATGCGATCCGCTCCCGGGCGGCTCTGGGGCACCGGTCGGCCGGCAAAAGGACCGGTCCGCGCGGAGCGTGCTTAACTCAAGGCGTATGCGGCGCACGGGCAAAACACCTTGTGAGTCGTGTCTTGAGGAAACCCGGTTCTGGGGCTGAGCCATCGGGGTGATAGCCGGTGGCCAGTGCCGCGGTGAAGCGCCGGAAGGCGGGCGCGCCTCCGATAGTGGCGCGCAGCCGCGCTTGAAGCATCGGCAGGCGGCAACGTCTGTTGGTGTGGCGCGGACATGGTTGGCATGCGCCTTTCGGCGCTTCGCCTCCCTTTTCTGCGCATGATCTTGTCCGAAAACCGGACACCACTTTTCGGGATCATGCGTTGCCGGGGGCGAGTCTATTTTTGGTGCGTGGTCGTAGGCAGAGCTCGGGCGCGATGGGCCGCGAGGACGGTGCCACTTGCGTCATTGCGAGCGTGAGCGAAGCAATCCAGATGGCTTGCGCAAGAATGTGGATTGCTTCGTCGCTATCGCTCCTCGCAATGACGAGGACGCGCGGCAACCCCGGCCCTGCCCTACTCGCCACCCCCTGCCGACCGCGCTAAGCTTCCGGTCAAAATCGGGAGGGAGAACAATGCTCATCACCGCGCGCATACTTCTGACGCTCGCCGCGCTCGGCTTCAGCGCCATCACCATCATGGCCGACCTCAACAAGACCCACGCCTCCAATCCACTGTGGACGCCGCATGCGCGCTTTCACGTCGTGTGGCAGGTCTTGTCCTATTCGGGCATCGGCCTGATCGCGCTTTATCTGATCTGTGCGGGCGGGCCGATGCAGACCGAACGGCTCTATCTCGCCGCCGCGCTCGCGGTCGCGGTCTATGGCGGCTTCTTCGGCGCCGTGTTCAGCCGGCCGGTCTATGGCGGCGGCCTGTTCGACGCCAACGGCTACCCGTCGTTCCAGGCGCCGATCGGCCCGAAAACCTGGCTGTGGGATGTCAATGTCACGATCTTCACGCTGACCTCAGTGATTCTCTTGGCCGGCATTGTCGCTGTGGTCGCCAGTTGATGCGCGCTGAACGAAATAAAGTCCGCGAATGAGCCACCCAAAGAAATCCGCCGAGCAGCTCCGCAGCTACCGCTGGCTCGGGCCCGAAACGCTGCGCGCCTTCGGCCATCGCTCGCGCCTGAAGCAGTTCGGCTATGACAGCGAGGATTGGGCCGGCAAGCCGGTGATCGGCATCATCAACACCTGGAGCGAGATCAATCCGTGCCACGGCCATCTGCGCGAGCGCGCCGAGGACGTGAAACGCGGCATCTGGCAGGCCGGCGGCTTTCCGATCGAGCTGCCGGCGATGTCGCTTGCCGAGCCGTTCGTGAAGCCTTCGACCATGCTCTATCGCAACCTGCTCGCGATGGAATGCGAGGAGCTGCTGCGCAGCCATCCGATCGACGGCGCGGTGCTGATGGGCGGCTGCGACAAGACCACGCCCGGCCTGATCATGGGCGCGATCTCGATGGGCCTGCCGGCGATCTATGTGCCGGCCGGCCCGATGCTGCGCGGCAACTGGCACGGCCGCACGCTCGGCTCCGGCTCCGACGTCTGGAAATACTGGGACGAGAAACGCGCCGGCAATATCGGCGAACGGGAATGGAGCGAGATCGAGGCCGGCATCGCGCGCTCGTTCGGCACCTGCATGGTGATGGGCACCGCCGCCACCATGATGTCGATCACGGAAGCTTTGGGGCTGACGCTGCCCGGCGCCTCCTCGATCCCGGCGCCGGATGCCAATCATCCGCGCATGTGCGCGGCGCGCCGGCCGCCGCATCGTCGACATGGTGTGGGAGGATCTGACGCCGCAGAAGATTCTCTCCGCCGCCGCGTTCGACAATGCCATCCGCGTGCATATGGCGCTCGGCGGCTCGACCAACGCGATCATCCACGTCATCGCCATGGCGCGCCGCGCGGGAGTCGCCTTGGACATGCGGCGTTTCGACGAGATTTCCCGACAAGTGCCGGTGATCGCCAACATCACGCCGTCCGGCAAATATCTGATGGAGGATTTCTTTTATGCGGGCGGTTTGCGCGCGCTGATGGCGGCGATGCGCGATCTGCTCGATCTGTCCTGCCTCACCGTCACCGGCGGCACGCTTGGCGACAATATCGATGGCGCCGCCGTGTTTCTGCCCGATGTGATTCACTGCGCTCGATGCGCCGCTTTATGCGGAAGGCGCGACTGCCGTGCTCACCGGCAATCTTGCGCCGCGCGGCTGCGTGATGAAGCCCGCCGCCGCCGACAAGCGCTTCCTCAAGCATCGCGGCCGCGCGATCGCGTTCGAGAATTACGAGCACATGGCGCGCGAGGTCGAGCGCGACGATCTCGAGGTCACGCCCGATCACGTACTGGTGCTGAAAAATGCCGGCCCGAAGGGCGGACCCGGCATGCCCGAGTGGGGCATGCTGCCGATCCCGAAAAAACTCGTGAAAGCCGGCGTCCGCGACATGGTGCGTATCTCCGACGCGCGCATGAGCGGCACGAGCTATGGCGCCTGCATCTTGCACGTCGCACCGGAGAGCTTCGTCGGCGGCCCGCTCGCTTTGGTGCAAACCGGCGACGAGATCGAGATCGATGTCGCCGCGCGCCGCATCCATCTGCATGTGAGCGACGAGGAACTTGCGCGCCGCCGCGCCGCCTGGACGCCGCCGCCGCCGCGTTATGCGCGCGGCTACGGGGCGATGTATTCGCAGCACATCGGCCAGGCGGACGAAGGCTGCGACTTCGATTTTCTGCAAGGCACGGCGCCGGTCGCCGAGCCGGAGATTCATTGACGCGATGATTTTCCGGCGGATTCATTTCGTCATTGCGAGGAGCGACAGCGACGAAGCAATCCAGTTCTTCTGCCAAGCCTCTGGATTGCTTCGCTTCGCTCGCAATGACGATGCAACGTTATGGATACCGGGCCAAGCGCTCACGCGCCGTTCCGGAATGACGAACGGGAGCATGTGAAAATGACCATCAAACATCTGTGGGCATGCGCGTTGGTTGCGCTCACTTTGCTGGCGTCCGCCGCCCTCCCCGCCCACGCGCAAAGTCCGGCGTTCCGGGTCGACCCGTATTGGCCGCTGCCGCTGCCCCATAACTGGATCCTCGGCCAGGTCGGCGGCATCTCGGTCGATGCGCAAGACAATATCTGGGTGTTCCAGCGGCCGCGCTCGCTGACCGACGACGAAAAAGCCGCCGCATTCGATCCGCCGCGCGCCAAGTGCTGCGTGCCGGCGCCGTCGGTGCTGGTATTCAACCAGGCGGGCGATGTCGTGAAATCGTGGGGCGGCCCCGGCGACAATCTCGGTTACGACTGGCCGCTGCAGGAACACGGCATCCTGGTCGACAACAAAGGCTTTGTCTGGCTCAGCGGCAACGGCAAAGGCGACAATATGGTGCTGAAATTCACCACCGACGGCAAATTCGTCAAACAGATCGGCAAGAACGGGCCGCTTACCTCCAGCACCGATCTCAGCCAGTTCGGCCAGGTCGCCGCGCTCGAGTTCGATCGGGACGCCAACGAAGTTTACGCCGCCGATGGTTATGGCAACCATCGCGTCGCCGTGCTCGACGCCGACACCGGCGCCATCAAGCGCGTGTGGGGCGCGTACGGCAAACCGCCGACCGACGAGGCGCTTCCCGCCTACAACGCCAATTCCCCGCAATTCGCCAACCCGGTGCATTGCATCGCACTCAGCAAGGACGGCTTCGTCTTTGTTTGCGACCGTACCAACAATCGCGTGCAGGTGTTCCACAAGGACGGCAGTTTCGTGCAGCAATACGTGTTCGATCCGGCGACGCGCGGGCCGGGCTCGTCGTGGGGCCTTGCTTTCTCGCCGCTCGACCGCAAGCAGAATTTTTTCGTGCTGGTCGACGGCAGCAATGAAGTGCTCGAAACCGTCCGCCGCAAGGACGGCGCGGTCATGGGCCATTTCGGCCGCGCCGGCCGCAACGCCGGCGAATTTCACTTCGTGCACGTCGCCAAGTTCGACTCGCGCGGCAATCTCTATACCGGCGAAGTCGATACCGGAAAGCGGCTGCAAAAATGGGTGCCGGTTGAGTGAGTGAGCCGGCCGGCAACAGCACCGCGCGCATTCGCCGAAGAGCAAGCAACCGTCATTCCGGGGCCGAGCGCAGCGAGGAGCCCGGACTCCATAACCACGAAACAATATGGGAAAATCTCCGAGACGGTTCTGCAATGTCAGTGATTATGGATTCAATTTCTTTCCTCCCCCGCATGCGGGGGAGGTTGCGCGCAAAGCGCGCCGGTAGGGGCAAGTATCAGCTCGCTCCGAGCAAGCCAGCCCCCTCCACCGCGCTTACGCGCGGTCCCCCTCCCCCGCACTTCGTGCGGGGGAGGATGTTAACTCGCCGGCAAGAGCACCGCGCGGCATTCGCCGAAGCCGATGCGCGGATAATTTTGTTTGGAGCAAGAGCCTTTGAAGATGATCTCGTCGCCGTCCTCGATGAAGCCGCGCTGCTCGCCGGTCGGCAGTGCGATCGGCTCGCGCCCGCGCGCGGTAAGCTCAAGAAGGCTGCCCCAGCTTTCCTTCTCCGGCCCGGACACGGTGCCGGAGCCGATGAGATCGCCGGCGACAAGATTGCAGCCGTTGCAGGTGTGATGCGCCACCATCTGCGCCACGGTCCAATACGTCGTCGCGAACGAGGTGCGGGTGAGCCGCTGCGGCGCCGTGCCGGCGCGCCGCATGGCTTCGGTCGCGAGGTAGGCTTCGAGCGTGACGTCGAGGCCGCCATGCGCCTGATCGTCGGCATCGGTGAGATACGGCAGCGGCGCCGGATCGCCCTCCGGCCGCGCGAAAGCGGCGGCGCGGAATGGCGCCAGCGCTTCCTGTGTCACCACCCAGGGCGAAACGGTGGTTGCGAAATTCTTGCCGAGGAACGGCCCGAGCGGCTGGTATTCCCACGCCTGCACGTCGCGCGCCGACCAGTCGTTGAGCAAACAAAATCCGAAAATATGCGAGGCCGCCTTGCCGACCGGCACGGTTTCGCCGAGCGCCGTGGGCGTGCCGATATACATACCGAGCTCGAGCTCGAAATCCATGTTGCGCGATGGCCCGTAGCTCGGCGCCTCTTCGTTCTGCCCTTTGCGCTGGCCCTGCGGGCGCTTCACCGGCGTACCGCTGACGCGCACCGACGAGGCACGGCCGTGATAGGCGACCGGCACGTATTTGTAGTTCGGCAGCAGCGGATTGTCGGGGCGGAAGGCGCGGCCGGCATTGGTGGCGTGAAAGACCGACGCATAAAAATCGGTGAAGTCGCCGATCGCGACCGGCAACAGCATTTCGGCCTTCGGCATCGAGGTCAAATGCCGGCTCAGGCTCTTGTCGCCATACTCGGCGCTGAGAGCGCGCGACAACGCAAGCCGCAGCGCCGACCAAACCTCCGAGCCGAGCGCCATCAGGCTGTTCAGGTTTGGCGCGGCGCAAGCCTTTGCAGCCGTAGCCGCCTCGCCGCTGAAAGACGCAGATGCCGCGGCGACGTCGAGGATCTGATCGCCGATCGCCACGCCAACTCGCGGACTTGCGTCCGCCGACGGCCGAAACACGCCGAACGGCAGGTTCTGAATCGGAAAATCGCTGTCGGGCGCGTTTGCCGTCTCGACAAAGCTTCGCCGGGCGGGATCGTGTGTCTCGTTGGTCGCGGTCATGCGCGCTGTCTTAGAGGAAGATCGCGGAGACTCCAACCCGCTCGTCCCCGCGGAGGCGGGGACCCAGCGCTTTGCGCGCTGCGTTGGATTCCCGCTTGCGCGGGAATGAGCGGAGGATTTTACGCTGGTGTTGCGGATGAGAAGAAAATTTACGAAGGCTCCGCGCGCGAACGCGCTTCGCGCCGGCGCAGCAGATTCTCGCTCTGCCGCCGTTTGCCTTCGGCATCGATGACACGGGCGAGCTCGGCATAATGCGCCATCAATTTGCGGAAGTCGGCCAGGTCGAGAATGAGCAGCGTCGAGGGCTTGGTGGTCGCCACATTGGCGGTGCGGATCGAATCGCCAAGCAGCGCAAGCTCGCCGAAGAAAGCGCCGACCCCGAGCCGCACCGGCGTCGGCTCAATGTCGACCTCCACTTCGCCGGCGGCGATGAAATACATGCAATCGCCGACGCGCCCGCGGCGAATCACGGCGGTGCGCTCGGGGACTTCGACCCGGCGCAGCATATGGGTGATTTCGGTGATCGCGGTCGGATCGAGCGTCTGAAAGAACGGCACTTTGCTGACCAGATCCCAGGTCTCGATAAAGTTGCGCCGCCGGCTCTCGTTGGCGAAGCCAGTCGCCAAAATACCGGTCCACAATCCAAAGGTCGCGATGCCGCAAATCATCACCATCGCGCCGATCAGATGGCCGAGCGCGGTCTTTGGAACCTCGTCGCCGTAACCCGTGGTGGTGAGCGTGACCACCGCCCACCACAAAGCCGCCGGCAGCGTGCCGAAGGACGCCGGCTGGCCGGCGCGCTCGATGACGTGCATGGCGGCCGAGGCGAGAAACAGCACGATCAGAAACAGCGCCAAAACGCTCGCCAGCGGCTTTGCTTCGAGCACGAAGACGCGCCCAAGCTGGGCGAAACCGGGCAAATCCTGACCGAGTTTCAGCACCCAAAACGAGCCGAACAGCCAGGCGCTCTCCTGCGCGACGCCGCACGCAAGCGCGATCGGAACAGGCGCAACGCCCAGAAGATCGACGAATCCCGAGAGCGAGAAAGCGTGCTCTCTGGCGGTTCCCGCGGCCCAGGCCGCCTGCAGGCGCAGCGCGCTGTCGGTGGCAAAGAAACCGAGGCAGCACCACAGGCATACGCGCAGCCAAAAACCGCCGGCGCCGCGCAGTTCCGGCACCGTATAGGCTGTCATGGCGATGACGCCGACCGCGACCACAAGGTAGCGGGCCGGCAGCCAGGCGCCGAAACGGCGGAGGGGTGCGCTATACTGCGCCAGATTGGGGAGTGCGCCCTGCCGCATCACGCTTGCCTGATCGTCGGCGTTACCGTTGTTTGCTCAACCTGATTGACAAACTACGCCTACGGGGTTCGTACCTCCAGTCGAAATTGCAAGTACGGACCGCTGGTTAGGGCGCGGAGGGAATGATGCATTGGAGCGATCTGTTCAACAGCGGCGCGTCGCTATTCATCGTGGCGACCGCGTCGACCAAGACGATGGTGCCGTTGCGCATCCTCGCCATCGCGACGAACTGCATCCTGATCACCTATTTCACGGTGATGCATGCCTGGGTGCCGCTGGCGCTGCAGGCGTTCGCGCTGCCGCTCAACGGCTGGCGGCTCTACCAGATGGTCGGGCTGATCAGGAACGTGCGCGATGCAATCCGCGGCAAACCGTCGCTCGACTGGCTCAAGCCCTTCATGTCGGACCGGCACTTCCGCAAGGGCGACCTGTTGTTCGCCAAGGGGGAGGCCGCCGACGAAATGTTCTACACCATGACCGGACGCTATGTGCTGGTCGAACTCGGCATCGAAATCGCGCCGGGACATCTGGTCGGCGAGCTCGCGATGCTGGCGCCTGACAACCGCCGCACTGCGACGCTCGAATGCATCGAGGAGGGTAATGTCCTGTCGATCACCTACGAGCAGGTCGAGGAGCTCTATTATCAGAATCCGACCTTCGGCTTTTATTTCCTGCGGCTCGCGACGGCGCGGCTGTTCGATAATGTGAGCCGGATGGAGAGCGAATTGGCCAAGCGGCAAGCAACCATCGCGGCCGCCGCGGCTAATCCCTAAGAATTCACTGCGGCTGTCCGCACCATCGCGCTAGCCTCGAAACGAGCCGGTCCACGACAACCATGCAGCAGAAAGAGATTTCACGGATCGAGCTTGCGCGCTATCTGATCTGCCCGTCGCTGTTCGTCATGCTGATCCTCATGATCGCCGAGGCGATGCTGACGGCGACGACCACGTGGCTCGTCATCAACGCCGGGCGCAAGGTCGCAAGCGGCCATTTCCTGCTCAACGATCTGATCTGGATCTTGAGCGCGCAATCCACGTCCTATGTGGCCGGCGTGATCAGCTGGATTTTCGCCGAGCGCGCCGGCTATCGCGGCTTCGGGCAATTCATGTTGCGCTTTGCGCGCGAGAACCGCGACAAGGTCAAGCTGTTCGGCGACAAGCCGTCGCGCGAACAGGTCGAGCCGTTTCTCACCGGCGAAGCGTTCCAGTGCTTCTTCAGTCTGATCTATGAGCTGGAATTCACCTTGAAGCTGTTTCTCGGGCTCGTTTTCAACGCGCTGGTGCTCGGCACCGAGATCGATCTGAGCTTGCCGTTCGCCTATATCGGGGCGTTCGGCGCGCTTCTGTTGATGCAATGGACACTGCAGAAGCCGATCGCGCGCACCTATCTGGAAAATCAGCGCATGAACAACCGCGTCACCGCGCAGGGCTACACCGCGTGGGACAACGTGTTCAGCGGCAACCGTTACAATCTGCGACTCTGGCTGGGCGGCTTCAAAAGCCGGCTACGCGAGGCACTGACCGCGCAGGTCCGCGCCATTGTCGCGCGCGAAGGCATGAGCGCGATGAGCGGCATCGTCAGCCTCGGCATCGTGTTCGCCACGATCACCTTCGTCGCGGTGCAGAATGTCGCTGACACGACGCTGTTGATTGCGCTCGCCACCACGCTGCCGCGGCAGATCGAAATGACCTACGAATTGCATCTGCTCGCCAGCGGCTGGAACGATTTCGTCGCGGTGTGGACGCGATTCGGCGGCGTTGCGGCGAATATGCTGCCGGAGCCCGATCAGGGCTTCGACCGCCGGATCAAATTCGACCGGCTGGTGTTGCGCGAGGGCGATCACGCCAATGTGGTTTCGTCCGTCAACGATGCCTTGCGGATCGTGCAGGCGCAGCCGACCGGCCGCGTCAATATTCGCGGCGGCAACGGCACCGGCAAGTCCTCGCTGCTCGCCAGCTTGAAGACCGAACTGCGCCAGCGCGCCTTCTACTGGCCGGCATCCGACCGCCTGACGTTCGGATTCGCCGGCGGCGTCGGCCCGGTCGATGTCGAGGGCGATGACGACGAGAAAATCGTCGTGGCCGAATCGATGGACAAGAAGCTCGGCTTTTCCACCGGCGAGCGCCAGCTCAAATCGCTCGAGGAAATCGTCAACGATACCGATGCGCGGGTTTATCTGCTCGACGAATGGGACGCCAATCTCGACGCCGCCAACAAGGCAAAGGCCGAAGCGCTGGTCGATGCGCTCGCCGCCCGCGCCCGCGTCGTCGAAATCTCACACCGCGACCGCGCGGCGTAGCAGCTTAACCCGCGCGACGGAGAAGCGGCGATTCCCCGGCGGCAAGCGCAATGCCGAACAGCTCGCGAAAGCCGCTCTCGCCGTCGGCGGAAATCTTCAGCGCGCGCGAATTGCGGATGCGCGCGACCCAGCCGAGTTCGAGGCAGCGGCCGGCGAGCGCCGCACCGAGCGCGCCGGCCAGATGCAGCCGGCGCTCGCTCCAGTCGACACAGGGGCGGCAGAACGTGCGGCGGCCACGCTTGACGTCCTCGAGTTGGACGCCGAAGTCGGCGAGGAACTTCTCGCCGGCGTGCGTGACCATGCCGCCGTCTTCGCTAAGCACGATGTGTTCGTGCCGGGTCAGCGCGTCTGTCAGAGCGACACCGAGCCGGCCGGCAATATGGTCATAGCAAGTGCGTGCGGTGCGTAGCTGCTCACCGCCGTTCCAGCGCGGGCGATACCGCTGCGGCGCGTCGACGGCGACCACCATGATGCTTTCGATCATGCGCGCAACCTGCGGCGAGCCGAGCCGGAAATAGCAATGCCGGCCCTGCTTGGTCATGGAAAGCAGATTCGCCTCGCGCAGCATGGCGAGATGCTCGCTCGTGGTCTGCGGCGACACGCCGGCGACATAGGAGAGCTCGCTCGCCGTCAGCGCGCGGCCTTCGATCAACGCCATCAGAATGTTGGCGCGGGCCGGATTGCCGACCAACGCGGCGATCTCCGCTACCGCGGGCTGCGCTTCGCTCATGGTCAAGACATAAGGCGAGCGCGCCCGTCTTGCCAGCCGCAACACTTCGGGAATTCCCGAAACGATGCAGCGCACCATTGCGGCCTGCGTACGTTATGCAGGAAAGCGGATGGAGCCGAACTTGAATATTTCCATTAAGCCACGCAACCAAACAGGCCCCCTGATCACGTTGCGCGACGAGCGCGCGCGGGCGGTCGCGCGCAGCGCACGCCTCGGCAAGGCGCTGACGCTTGCAGCCATGAGCCTCGGCTACGTGGTCGTGCAACTCGATGTCACCATCGTCAACGTGGCGATCAACAGCATCGGCGCCGATTTCGGGGGCTCAGTCGCCGATCTGCAGTGGATCGTCAATGCCTACACCATCACTTTCGCAGCGTTCATTCTGACGGCCGGCGCACTTGGCGACCGCCTAGGCGCGCGGCGCGTTTTCATCGCCGGCTTCGCGATTTTCCTGCTCGCGTCGCTCGCCTGTGCGCTGGCGCCGGCTTTGCCGGTGTTGATCGTTGCGCGCCTCTGTCAAGGTATCGGTGCAGCCGTTCTGGTTCCTAATTCGCTAGCGCTGCTCAATCATGCCTATCCGAAGGACGGCGAGCGCCATTGGGCGGTCGGCATTTGGGCGGCCGGTGCGAGCCTCTCGCTGACCGCGGGACCATTAGTCGGCGGCGCGTTGATCGCGCTCTCCGGCTGGCGCAGCATCTTCTTGATCAATCTGCCGATCGGCCTTGTCGGCATCTGGCTGACCTGGCGCTACGCGACCGAGACCGCGCGCTCGGCGGCGCGCACGCTCGACATACCGGGCCAGACCACGGCGGTGCTGGCGCTGGGATCGCTCGCCGCGGCGATGATCGAAGGCGGCGAACGCGGCTGGAGCGATTTGTTCGTGCTCACGGGCTTTGCCGGCTTTGCGGTGCTGGCGGCGCTCTTTCTCGCCATCGAATTCAGATCGCAAGCCCCGATGCTGCCGCTCGGCTTGTTCCGCAAGCCCGCGTTCAGCGCAATGTCCCTGACCGGTCTTTTGGTCAATATCGGCTGTTACGGCTTGATCTTCGTCTTCAGTCTCTATTTTCAGCGGCTCAATCACCTCTCGCCGTTGTGGACCGGGCTTGCCTTCGCGCCGATGATGGCGGCAGTGCTGGCGACCAATTTGATCGCGGCGCGAGTGATTGCGGCAATCGGCGCGCGGCTGACGATCGCTACCGGACTTGCGATCACCGCAACAAGCTGCCTCGCACTGCTGGGAGTGCAGGAGGGTGCACCCTACGCAGCACTATGCGCGCAACTCATCGGCTTGGGCGGCGGATTAGGTTTGCTCGTCCCGCCGATGACCTCGACGCTGCTGGGGAGCGTGACCAAACAATATTCCGGCATCGCTTCCGGCGTTCTCAATGCGATGCGCCAGACCGGCAGCGCCATCGGCGTCGCGCTCTTCGGCTCGCTGCTCGGCGGCGCCGGCGGTTTCATCGCCGGCGTCCGCATTGCGCTCGTCATCGCGGCCGCGCTCGCGCTGTGCGCGATCATTGCGGCCATCGTCTGCGTGCCGCGGCGGGCGTAAACGACAACATCTTGAAGGGGGCCACGCGAAGCTTCTTTACGCCGCCACGATCGGCCGCGCCTCGAGCACCGGCTCGCGTGGCGCAAGCCCGGCGAATACCGAGCCTTCCTTGAACCACGAGGCCGGAGCCGGCTGGCCCCACAAAGTTTGCCGGCGCGGGTCGGTCAGCGACCAGCGAATCGGCGCGTGATCCGGATCGACGGTGAGATAATCCGACGAAAACAGCTCGATCCGATGCCCGTCGGGATCACGGATGTAGAGAAAGAACGCGTTGGAAATGCCGTGACGGCCCGGGCCGCGTTCCATGTTGGAAAGATAGCCTGAGGTCGCCATCACGTCGCAGATGTGAATGATGTCGAGCACGTTCGCGTTCCACAGGCCGATATGATGCAGGCGCGGACCGAAGCCGTTGGTGAAGGCGAGATCGTGCACGTTGCCTTTGCGGTGCATCCATACCGCCCAGAGCTTGCCATCGGCATCGTCAGTCTCGGTATATTCGGTGAGCCGGAAGCCGATCTCGCGATAAAAGTCGTAACTTGCCTGCACGTCGGGCGTGAAGCAGTTGAGGTGGTCGATGCGCTGAATGCGGGCGCCGAGGTGATAGCTGTATTGCTGCAGCATGCAGGCGGATCGATCCATCTGCGCGTAGAAATCGAGCGGCATGCCGAGCGTGTCGACCGTGCGCAAGGTTCGGCCCTGGTGCGGCAAATCCGGAAACGAGGTCGGCAGATTGCGGCGGCCGAACCAGAAGGCGGCGCGGTCGAGGTCTTCTTCGCTGGCGAGCTTGAAGCCGAGCGCACGCACGTCCGCCGTGCGCGACTGCCGCAGCACGATCGAATGGTGATTGCGCTCCTCGACGCCGCGCAGATAGAGCGCTTCATCGGTCTCGTCGCTGACCAATAGCCCAAGGCAGTCGACATAAAAGGCGCGCGAACGTGCAAGATCGCGCACGCCCAGTTCCACGTGACTTGCCCGCACCACGTTGAACGGCGGGTCGAAAACGGGTTCTCGGATCGGCATAGCGTCGGGCCAGCGTTGACGATAGGTCCGGCGACTTCTAACACATCGCGCGGGAGAATCGACATGCGGCTTGCAAGCTATCACATGCGCGGCCGGCCGAGTTTCGGGGCGGTCGTTGGCGACGGAATCGTCGATTTGCGCGGTCGCCTGAGCCGGTTTTCGACCCTGCTGGAGGTCTTTCGCGCCCAGGCGCTCGATCAAGCCAAGGCCGCCAGTGCCGGCGTTCGGCCGGACATGCCGCTTGCCGAAGTCGAGCTTTTGCCGCCACTCCCGGCACCTGAGAAGATTCTCTGCATCGGCATCAATTACCAAAATCGCGAGCGCGACTACGACTTCACCGAGCCGCCGAAATATCCGAGCATGTTTTACCGGGCGCCGAGTTCCGTGGTCGGTAGCGGACAAAAGCTGATCCGTCCGAAGATCTCCGAGCAGCTCGACTACGAGGGCGAGATTGCGCTGGTGATCGGCCGCGAGTGCAAGCACGTGCCGAAAGAGAGCGCGCTCGGCGTCATCGCCGGGCTCACGCTGTGCAACGAGGGCACGATCCGCGACTGGATCAGGCACGGCAAATTCAATGTCACCCAGGGCAAGAATTTCGACTCAAGCGGCAGCATCGGGCCGTGGATAGAGACCGACGTCGATCTGACAAAGCCGCTCCAGCTCGTGGTGCGCAAGAACGGCGAAGTCACGCAGGAGGACACGACGGCGAACATGATTTTCTCGTTCGCCGATCTGATCGCCTATGTGACGACCTTCATGACGCTCAAGCCCGGCGACATCATTTCCACCGGCACGCCGGTGAAGAAAGACGCCAAGGCCGATCCGCCGGTCTGGCTCAAGCCCGGCGACACAGTCGAGATCGAGTGCCCGGCGATCGGGGTGCTGCGCAATTCAGTGGCGGATGAGACGTGACCACGGCTCACCGTGCCGCTTGCGTGATCGGCTGGCCGGTCGAGCATTCGCGCTCGCCGCTCATTCATAACTATTGGCTCAAGCGCTACGGCATTGCCGGCGAATACCGCCGCGAGCCGGTGCGCAAGGAAGAGTTCGCAGCCTTCATCGGCACTCTTGCCGCGCGCGGCTATGTCGGTGCCAATGTCACCGTCCCGCACAAGGAAGCGGCCTTCGCGCTGTCGCAGCCGGACGAGCGGGCGCGCGCAGTCGGCGCCGTCAACACGATATGGCTCGATGGCGGCGTGTTGCGCTCGACCAACACCGATGTGGAAGGTTTTTTGGACAATCTCGATGTGTGCGCACCGCGTTGGGATCGCGATGCCGCAAAGGCGCTTGTGCTCGGCGCGGGCGGCGCGGCGCGCGCCGTGCTCTACGGTCTCCTGTCGCGCGGCGTGGAGCGGATCGTCGTTGCCAATCGCACAACGAGCCGCGCCGAAGCGCTGCAAAAAGCATTCGGCGCGCGCGTTCAGGTCGCCGATTGGACGAGGCTCGAAGCGGAACTTGCGGATACCGCGCTCCTCGTCAACACCACGACGCTCGGGATGCATGGACAGCCGGCGCTCGCGCTCGATTTGGCTCGCCTCGGCCGTCACGCGACTGTCGCCGATATCGTCTATGTGCCGGTCGTGACGCCGCTCCTTGCCGCCGCGAAGGCGCGCGGGCTTGCGACCGCCGACGGGCTTGGCATGCTCTTGCATCAGGCGGTACGCGGCTTTTCGCTGTGGTTCGGCAAAATACCGGAAGTCACCGGTGAACTGCGTGCCCTGGTCGAAGCCGACCTCAAAACTGCAACGTAAAGCGCAGACGATAACGCCTTTGTGTTTTGCGGAGCTGTTGTTTTGTTCACGGCGCTTCGATGTCTTCCGCTACATCCTCTTCGCTGTGGGATTTAATGCGGAGGAAGTCATGTCAAAAATGTCAGGAATGGTTTCGACGGCAACCGTCGTTGGCGTGCTTTTGGTTGCTTCGCTTGCGGCGGCGCAGAACGCCGACATGGTGCGCGTGCGCGGCACGATCCAGGGCGTCGACGGTCAAACATTGGACGTGAAAGGACGTGACGGTGCGCCGATCAAGGTGAAGCTCGCCGACGACGTAAAAGTGCTTGCGGTGGACCGCAAGTCGATGGCCGACGTCAAACAAGGCGTTTTCGTCGGCATCACCGCGATGCCGCAACCCGACGGCTCGCAAAAGGCCGTAGAAATCCACATCTTCCCCGAAGCCCTGCGCGGCACCGGCGAAGGTCATCGGCCGTGGGACCTGATGCCGAACAGCACCATGACCAACGCCAATATCGAGAGCGCAGTCACCAGCAGCGATGGTCAAGAGCTGGTTCTCAAATACAAGGATGGCGAGAAGAAATTCGTCGTGCCGGCCAATGTCGAAGTCGTGATGTTCGATCCGGCAGCAGTCGCCGATCTCAAACCGGGCGAGAAAATCTTCGTGGTTGCCGGCAAGAAGCAGCCCGACGGCACGGTGCTCGCGCCGAGCATCGTAGTCGGGCGCAACGGCGTCAATCCGCCGATGTGAGCAAGCTCCACCTTGGCGGCAGCGTGGCACGGCAATTGCTCCGCAATTGCCGTGCGCCATAACGACGACCGCCAGGGGAGATTGCCATGACGCGAGCCGACCTCACCGAGAAACTGCTCGATATCAAACGCGAAAAAGGCTGGAGCTGGAAACAGATTTGCTCCGAGATCGGCGGCATGTCGCCGGTTCTCATCACCGGCGCCCTGCTCGGCCAGATGAAACTGACCAGGCCGCAAGCCGCGAAGGCGGCCGAATTGTTCGGCTTAAGCAAGAGCGAGCAGGCGTTGCTCAACGAGGTGCCGCATCGCGGCACGCCGATGCCGCCGACCGATCCGCTGATCTACCGGTTCTATGAACTGGTGATGGTCAACGGCCCGGCGCTGAAAACGCTGATCGAAGAGGAATTCGGCGACGGCATCATGTCGGCGATCGACTTCGACCTGGCGATCGAACGCCTGCCCGATCCGAAAGGCGACCGCGTCAAGCTCACCATGTCGGGCAAGTTCCTGCCGTACAAATATTACGGCGCCACCGGCAACGCGCAGACCTATGGCTACAAAGAAGAATAGCGGCCGCGATGCGCCACGGCGGCTTGGGTCTGTCTGACGCGGCTTGGTCGATCTGAAAATGCGTCGATCTAAAAAGTGCGGAAGCGATCCGGGTGTTACAACCGGATCGCTTCCGTTAGCAGGTTGTGCGCAGCAACGATCTGTTTACGAGTGTGACCGGCAATGCCGGTGGAAGTGATCGTCGGTCCAGCAGTGCGCGCGGCCGACCGACGGACCCCAGAACGGCTTGCCGAAGACGCCGCCGATCACGCCGCCGGCAACGGCGCCGATCGGACCGGCGACGAGGAGGCCGGTTCCGGCACCGGCCCCGGCGCCAACCCAGTCTGCGCGCGCCATCGGCACAGCTACAAATACGGCGGCCGCGAGCGCGGCCGTCGCCAACAGAAGCTTTTTCATTTGGTTCGTCCCCCGACTCTACTCGCCGGCTGCATCGCGCGACTGACGCGGTGAACCGGCCCGTCAAACGAGAATCTCTCACAAATTCGTGGCAAAGCTCGGGCGGATTTTGGACCGCCCAACCTCTCGCTTTGCGTGTGTTCATCCGCCGACAATCACCTGCCGATTGATCTCGGCGATGCTGTTGACGCCGGTCAGCGCCATCGTGACATCGAGCTCGTTGCGGATGATCTCGATGGCGCGCGCCACGCCCGCCTGTCCGCCGGCGCCGAGGCCGTACACATAGGCGCGGCCGCTCAGACAGGCACGCGCGCCGAACGCGAGCGCGCGCATGACATCCTGGCCGGAGCGAATGCCGCCGTCGAAGAAGACCTCCATCGACGAGCCGACCGCATCGACGATCGGCGGCAGCGCGCTGATCGACGACGGCGCGCCGTCGAGCTGGCGGCCGCCGTGGTTGGAAACGACGAGCGCGGCGGCGCCGCTCTTGGCCGCTTCGCGCGCGTCTTCGACGTCGAGAATGCCTTTGAGAATGAGCTTGCCGGGCCAGAGGCTCGCGATCCACTCGACGTCCTTCCAATTCAGGGACGCGTCGAACTGGCTGTTGGTCCAGCGCGACAGCGACGTAACGTCCTCCATGCCGCGAACGTGGCCGGCGAGATTGCCAAACGTGCGCCGCTTGCCGCGCGCGATGCTGAGAAGCCAGGCGGGTTTGGTCGCCATGTCGACGACATTGTTGAAGCGCCATTTCGGCGGAACCGTCATGCCGTTCTTGAGATCGCGATGGCGCTGACCGAGAATTTGCAGATCGACCGTGAGCACGAGCGCGCTGCATTTGGCCGCAGCCGCCCGCTCGATCAGCGCACGGATAAATCCGCGGTCCCTCATGACGTAGAGCTGAAACCAGAACGGCTTGTCGACGGCGGCGGCCACATCCTCGATCGAACAGATCGACATGGTCGACAGCGTGAAGGGAATGCCGGCGGCCTGCGCCGCCCGGCAGGCGAGAATTTCGCCGTCGCCATGCTGCATGCCGCACATCCCGATCGGCGCCAAGATGAGCGGCAACGACGCCGGCTCGCCCAGAATGGTGGTCGCGGTGCTACGATGGGAAACATCGGCCAGAATCCGCTGCCGCAACTTGATCGCTTCAAGATCGGCGCGGTTGGCGCGCAGCGTCTGCTCCGTATACGAGCCGGCTTCGGCGTATTCGAAAAACTGGCGCGGAACCCGGCGGCGTGCGGCCTGCCGCAGATCCTCGATGCAGGTCATGATTTTCATGGCGTTCCCCCCGTCTCTTGCTTTCCCGATAGCACAAAACCGGCCCGGAACATCGCCTCGCACGCCCGCGTTGCCCCACATCGAAGCATCATCGGGATGATCCCATGTCCGGTCAAAAGAGCCTGTCCGCTCGGGCGACGAAGAAGAAAAGCGAAGCGAAACATCGCGGCGGCAACACCGAGCCGACGCCGAAGCGCCACACAACGCTCGACGACCAGCTCGAGCAGGGGCTGGAAGAATTGTTTCCGGGCTCCGATCCGGTCGCCGTCACGCAGCCGCCCCATAGCCCCCACGACGCGCGCAAGCCTTAAGGCACAAGCGGGAACTTGCCCGAAAGGGCGCGTGGACGTTAGCCCTATACCATTGATCGAATGCATTATTTCGCAAAAAACAGAGTAGAAAATTCCCTACCCAAAAGGGTAACATTACTGAACATTTTTTGAGGCGGCCGACACGCAGATCGGGGTAAGATCGCTGCCGGTCTTGCTGGCGGTGGGGATGATGGCGCGTAAGTATTTCGGAACCGACGGAATTCGCGGCCGTGCCAATGGCGTGATCACGCCCGAACTGGCGCTCAAGGTTGGACAGGCAACGGGCGTTGTGTTTCGCCGCGCCGGCGACGATCGCCATCGGGTTGTCATCGGCAAGGACACCCGTTTGTCCGGCTACATGATCGAGACCGCGCTGATCGCGGGCTTCACGTCGGTCGGCATGGACGTGCTGCAACTCGGGCCGATGCCGACGCCGGCAGTCGCCATGCTCACGCGTTCGATGCGCGCCGATCTCGGCGTGATGATCTCGGCATCGCACAATCCGTTCGACGACAACGGCATCAAGCTGTTCGGGCCCGACGGCTACAAGCTCTCCGACGAGGTCGAGCATCAGATCGAGGCGCTGGTCGACAGCGACATGACCAAGCACTTGGCCAAGAGCCGCGAGCTCGGCCGCGCCAAGCGCATCGACGGCGTCCACGACCGCTACATCGAATTCGCCAAGCGCACGCTGCCGCGCAACCTTTCGCTCGAGGGGCTGCGCGTGGTCATCGACTGCGCCAATGGCGCGGCCTACCGGGTGGCGCCCGAAGCGCTGTGGGAGCTCGGCGCCGACGTGATCTCGATCGGCGTAGAACCGGACGGCTTCAACATCAACCGCGAATGCGGCTCGACCGCGCCCGACGCGCTGTGCCGCAAGGTGCGCGAAATGCGTGCCGACATCGGCATCGCGCTCGACGGCGACGCCGATCGCGTCGTGATCGTCGACGAGCAGGGCCATTTGGTCGACGGCGATCAGCTCCTGGCCGTCATCGCCGAGAGCTGGAAGGAGGACGGCCGGCTGGCGAAGCCGGGCGTGGTCGCCACCGTCATGTCGAATCTGGGCCTGGAGCGGCACCTGCAATCGCTGAAGCTGTCGATCGTGCGCATGCCGGTCGGCGACCGCTACGTGCTCGAGCACATGCGCGAGCACGGCTACAATCTCGGCGGCGAACCCTCCGGCCATATCATCCTGTCCGATTACACGACGACCGGCGACGGCTTCGTCGCGGCGCTGCAAGTGCTGGCGGTGGTGAAGAAACAGAACAAACCGGTATCGCAGGTGTGCCATCGTTTCGCGCCGCTGCCGCAGGTGCTCAAGAATGTGCGCTATCGCAGCGGCAAGCCGCTGGAGAATGTGGACGTGCGTTCGGCCATCGAAGACGCCGAACAGCGCCTCAACGGCCATGGCCGGCTGGTGATCAGGCCATCGGGCACAGAGCCGGTGATCCGCGTCATGGGCGAAGGCGACGACAAGAGCCTGGTCGAGGAGGTCGTCGACGGCATTGTCGACGCGCTGACCACACACGCGGCGTAAGCTCGGCCTTTTTCGAATCATCTCTAAAACCGCGGCCGGCCTTCCGAGCCTTTGATGCAGCCGATCCAGAGAAGCTTCGCCAGCGGAGCGGCCGCTTCGCGCATGCGCATCTGCTCTTCGTAGGTCATTTGCTCCAGGCGCCGCCAATAGCATTCGTGATCCTGACAGCCGCGCGCGCGACGGCAGCGCCGATCGGCGCATGAGCGCCAATGACCGAGCGCATTGTTGATCGCGAACGCGAGCAGCCGGTGGCGTACGCGGAACGGCGTCCGCCGCCACTGCATCGATCGCATGCCGTTCGGATATTTGGTGGGCATGGGCTGTCCCTTCCGATTTCTCCGCTCGTCCCCGCGAAGGCGGGGACCCAGACTGGATTCCCGCTTTCGCGGGAATGAGCGGTAATGGTTCTCTTCTCCACTTCGCCCGTGATGCGGAGACAAACAAAATCGTTCTCGCGATGCGTGTTTGCATCCGAGCTTTGCAAACCACGACGCGCACGAAAAAGCTTGCCTGAAGGGAGGCGGAGCGCCGATAGGCGCACCGTCCATGTCCGCGCAGCTCAGACAAGTGTGCGCGAACTTGCGCACCTCATCTGCTGCGCGGCAGCGGCTCATATCGCGAGCCGCTCGCCTTTCGGCGCTCCGCCGCGGCACTCGCCAGGGCGAACGCATCCGCCGTTGGCTCAGCTCCAGTTCCCGCGTTTCCTGAGACCCAGCTCGACGGGTGTTACCCGTTGTCGCCTGTCTCGAGTTCTACCGAGCTCCTCGGAGACCGGTCATCATGCCGGTCGAGCGGTGGCCCAGAGCCGCCCGGGAACGGTTTGCGAGACCGCGCGCGGGCACCGCACTCGCTCCGCATCTAGATCGCATCCGGAATGCGCCCTTCGATGAGCGAGATTCGATAAGAGCGATCGTAGCGGAAATGGGGACTCACGTCAAGTGAAATGTCACTGCATCGGAGACCGTCATTTCGGGGCGCCGCGACACAGCGGTCGTTCCGTGCATGCTGCACGGCTTGTTCGGCAACATGGATCAGATGGCAGCCCATTCATCGCCAGTAAGTTCATGGGCATGATTCGAAGCTCCTGGCTAGGCCATGCCAACACCGCGATGGCGCCTGGCACTTCCGATATCACCCTCCGACCAGACATGATGTTGAAAAAGCGGAACCGGCGCGCATGACCCCATAGCAGACGTTGAGGTGGAGCCGAGGCCGCCGTTTGGCTCCCTGTGTCAAATACGATAGGAGCGGATTAGACTTCGACGTTCCTGCCGCACCAAGACATCCCCAGCAGGGCTCCTTTCGGAAAGCACAAGAATGGACACAGATCCGGTTGCACAGCTGCTCAGCGACCCTCGCTTTAAAGGCCAGCCAATCACTTGGGGAGTCACGTCAGAGGGCTACGATGCCATCCGGCGAGCTTGGCTAACCCACGTTCACGCCGAAGAGGTTTTGTTCAAGCCGTTCACGGAGGATGAATTCAACAGGCAGATGAAGATCATGCTCAGCGTCTTCACCGATGATTGCGTGATGGAGCTGGTGCCCGCGGGGAAGCGCTGGGAGGGCCATGGGCAGGCCGCCGAGTTCTACCGCGTGTTTCTGAGTTCTTTGGACGGAATGGAGTGGGTTCCGCAGGCGCTGGTCATCGGCCCTCAGGGTGTTCTCGACGTGGTGAACATGAGCGGGAAACTCGTCAAGGAGTTCGCCGGGCTAAAAGAAGTCGGCGCGCAGGTGCACCTCCAATGGGTGATTTACTTCCCATGGGTGCCGAATGCAGAGAAGTTCAAGGGCGAAGTGATTTATTCGATCCGCCCATTGTAGAACGGACGAGCTGGATCGCGAGAACGTAAGTCTTGCGGCAGTGACCGGCGACAGCGCGCGTCTGTTTCTGGTCCCAAAGCCGCCGCCGGCTCCGACTTTGATAAACGGGCCGCCCAGATTGGCCGCGCAAAAACGCCATACTGCGTCATGGCTTGACGTAAATGCTCGCATACGATCCCGCGTATGCCTCCTTCCAGCCTCTCTTCCCCACGAGAAACCGCCTTAACTCGTCATGTGCCTTCACCCAAAGCACCGTATCGATTTGGTATTTCTCAAGCACGGTGTCCCAAGCGGTCTCATCAAACTCCGATTGGACGAGCTTGAAATAGTCACGCAGTAAAGCATCCGGATAAGCGGTCGATGCTCGACCGTCTACGAAGACAGGTATCGCGCCTCGCGTGTGAAAGATCAGAATTCCACCGTAGTTCCAGTGGTTGAGAATCCGCGCATGCGCAAAATGTGTTCGAAGATAAAGAACATCCTGCTCCGAAAGCATTTGCGGAAGTCCCAGAGCCGGATCTATTCGCATAAAAATCAATGGCAGAGCGCACGCCAGGATAATGCCGGCGGCCAATGACGATCTTTGGATTTGAAAATTATTCGGTCGTTTAGGCAGCAGCCGATCGAGATGGAGAGCCAACGGAACCGTCGAGAATATAAAAAAGAAAGACATGTATCGAAATTGATAGAGTCCTAAGAACAAAAACAGCCAAGAAAGCAGCCGCGACTCTACAGGACAAACTCCTCCTCCGTAGCGGAGCTCAAACGCAACAAATATCAAAATATATATGATGCCGGGGATGCTCCCCGGCACGGTTACATTCCGATAATAAGGCCACCACTCGGTGATGTACGCTTGCGAAAAGTGGCCTAATACACTCGCCAAGCCCTCATAGATATGCCAGCCAAGAGGATTGATAAGTGTCGCGATAATGCAACCGACTCCCACAAGGCCATAGATTTTGAAATTCACCCAATCGCGCCTCAGCAACGCCACGCCGCAAAAAACACCAACAACAATAAGACCGAGCAAAAAGCCGCCATGCAGATTGGCCCAAAGGACCATGATTGCAGGCAGCAAGAAGCGGCGCCTCGTTCTTTTCAAGCATTCTCCGTAGAAGACTACGGAAAACAGCATGGTGGAAATGTTCGGCGAAGCGGCGAGATAGATATTCGGGTACGCCGCCGCAAAAGCCGGGTAAAACAAACACGCGGATAAGACGGAAATACAAACCGCGATCGCCGAGGCTCCGCTGCTGAGGCAGACGGACGCAAGATATCCAGCTATGACCGCGCCACATGCAACGACAAATAATATCAGGCCACCAAAATTCGCATGTTGAAATAATACACTGGCAAACACGTCCCAAAGCCACGAAAGATTAAACCACTGCCGACCTCCGGAAGTGAATGACCATGGATCCTGAACAGGAATATGACCTTGATCTCTGATTAGGTCTCCGGCGGCCAGATGCCATCCCAAATCCCAGTGGCTAAGCAGGAGCGGCGCGTTTATCAGGTAATAGACGCATGCGAATGCAATAACGAAGACATAAATCCCGGACCTCTGAAAATAAGAACCGATCAAGCGAATGCCCGGAAGATTGTCCGCCATGGAAATTGCCGCTCGTGAATTCTGACGAGCTTAGGCCACCACCTTAGGCTGTGGCCGGTTAACGTCACCTTGCCAATGTTCAAGCGGGACCGGTGTCTTTGCTCGCGTTGAGAAAGTTGACCGTTTTGCGCTGGCAAAGGCTCGCGCGTTTTGGAGACGGCCTCACGAGCGCTAGAGCTACGTCAACCCCTCGCGGTCGCGCCGGCATTTTCAGCTCCAAGAGCCGCAGGCGGTCGGCAGTCACCGCGCGCTCGCCGTTTTGCCGCCATGTCTGTTGAGATACACTTCGCGCGGTTCGGGCCGTGGCGAAGGCTGCCTCAACGGGAGACGTCGTTTGGATTTCGAGAAAGCTGTCGTCGAATTCGGTACGGAAGCCGTGTTACGATACCGGACCATCGCGGAAGCCCGACACGACAACGAACTTCCCGAGAGCTTCTTGCGTGGTTTCGTTGCGATGCGTCTTCATGAGCGGTTCGGCTGCCAAGTGCATGTCGAGCGGCTTTACACCGCAATGGCCCTCGATCTCGGCATGCCCATAACCCCAGACTTCGTTAATGTTCTGGGTGCTTTTCGCGCCGATATAGCCGTCTACGAGAGCGGGCGGCCTTTCGCTGTCATAGAGCTGAAGATTTTCGATGCGGCGTCGCCCTTGCCGTCTGTCGGCCTCGAACTCGATAAGGCGCAAATTCTGGCGCGTTTCGCCAAGCTGCGCATTTTGGTCGGCGTGATGATTTGCCCAATTGTCGTGTCCCTCGAAGCAAGGATCGAGCGATTGCACGATGCGTTCGGTGGCAACATGTACATCGGCGAACGCCAACATTCACGCGACCGCCAATGGCAGTGGTGTTTTGCATGCGCTTCTCTGGACGAGCGCGAAGGTGTGCGTTCGTACTAGCCGGTGCGTTGTTGGGTACTCAGCGGAAGTGCCGCCGCGTCCGGGTTGAAACTGAACATCTCCGCAGCGCGGACATCGTTACCGCGCGAATTGATGAATACGCCCTAGCTTTTTGTTTGGGCATGATCTTTTCGGAAAACCGGATTCCACTTTTCCGGATCATGCCCTAGCCGGACCGGCTCCCGCCTTGTTGATCCCCGATGAGCTGATAGACGTTCAGGCTCTCTTGCTTGCCTTTGACGAGATGTGCGCCGCGTTCGATGAATTGAAAGCCGTCGGCGGCCGCCGCAAAGATTTCTTCGCTGACGAGAGCAATGGCTTCGGCATCGGGATCGACGGTCTTGCCGAGGCTCTCCAGCCGCTGCGTTGCGTTCACCGCATCGCCGACAATCGTGTAGTTGATCCGGTTCGGCGCGCCGATATCGCCGACAACGACCGGGCCCATATGGATGCCGATGCGGATTCGAACCGGCTTTTCTTCCGCGGCAACCCGGCGTCTGTTGTCCGCCGCGAGCGCGCGCTGGATGGCGACGGCAGCCCGGCAAGCCGAGGCGGCCGGGTTCTCGATGCGGCCCGGCGCGCCCCAAAAGGCCATGACGGCATCGCCGATGAACTTGTCGATGGTGCCGCCCTCCCGCTCGATGCAGGCGGAGAGGAGCGAGAGGTGGTGATTGATGAAGTCGGCGACCTCGACGCCGGACATTTTTTCGCAGGCCGATGTGAAGCTGACGATATCGGTGAACATGATGGCGAGCACACGTTCTTCGGTGCCCGCGCCCACCCGGCCCTCGCTGACAAGCCTCATGACCAAAGTGCGGGGGACGTAGCGTCCGAATGCGCGCAAGCCGTCGAGCATCGCGTTGAACGATCGCGCCCAGGCTGTTGATCTCGCGAAAATGGCTGCCGGCCAGCGGCACCACGTCATCGAAATCAAGATTGCCGATCGCAGTCGCGCCCTTGGCCGCACGGCGGATCGGCCGTGCAATGGCGCCGGCCATGAGCGCCGCGACGATGAGTGACAGCCCCAGCAATCCGACCGCAATGATCGTTGCCCAATAGAACAGCCTGATCGGACCATCGACCGCGCGCTTGAGGAAATACATGCCGACCGTGATCGGCAATTCGCGGTAGTCGCCGACCTCGCGTGCAAAGACGAAATAGTGTTCGCCGCCGACCGACGGTTCACGCGCCAGCACGCCGGCCGGGGCTGCCAGGCCGATGTCGCGCACGGGCGGCAAGCTGTCGAGATTCTCAATGACCGGATCGCCGAAATTGCGCAGCAACGGAAACGACGCGTTCTCCGATTGGCGAGGGCTGCCTTCGGTTATGAGGGGATGGGCAAGCACCCGGTCGTGCCCATACAGCATGAAAGATACCGATCGTGGCGGATCGCTTAACTCCTTGGCGAGCGTAGACAGAGCCCGCGTCGTAATGCCAAGGGCGGCAAACCCCATGTACGTGTCCCCGCTCCAGATAGGGACGAAATAGTTCAGAAAGGTCTCCTGCCATTGCGCGCGATAAATCGGCGCTCCCCAATAAGGGCGTTTGTGCGTGCGAATCTGATCCGCGAACGCGGCGAACTGGCTATCTGCCGCAACGCTGAAATTCTCGATCGTAAACTGCGTGGCTGCCGCACCGCGGAGCAGGTGTAGCGCCTTGCCATCAGGGTCGCTGACGATCAATCCGTAAACCTGCGGGGCCGCCGCCAGAGTCCCGGTAAGAAAGTCCGCCAGCGCCGGCTCGCCAAACCGAAAGCGGCCGCTGCCGATGGCGGCCGCGATGAAATCGCCCTGATTGACTGCAGCGTCAAGGTGTTCGCGCAGCGATCGCTCCTCGGCGGAAAGCCCGCGCGCGATAAGGCGGGACGTGTATTCCCGCACGATACGACGGTCGGCGATCCAATTGACGATCAGAACCGAACCGACCGAAAGCAGGACGAGAATACCGATGCTCACGACGAGCGTCGGCAACAACCTGAAGGTGAGCCTATTTGGATCCAAATGAACTTGGCTGCCGCTGCTGTTGCTGGATGCATGGTCGCCCAGCTCGGTGACGAAGTCCACTCCCGAGCCGCACCCAGCCACTGCAGAAACTGCCACATTGGGGATATGCTGAAATCGCCGCGACGCGCGGCCAGCTTCCGTCCTCTCCGCGCCGCGGACGTCAGCGCCGCGACTTCAGGAAGTGCGCGAAGGCCTTCAGCGTCGTTTCCGAAACGTGATGCTCGATGCCCTCGGCGTCCGCCTCCGCCGATTCGGTCGGCACGCCGAGCGCACACAGAACGTCGACCACGAGCCGATGGCGAATGCGCACGCGCTCCGCCATCGCTTCCCCCTTCTCGGTGAGGAATACGCCGCGATAGGGCCGCGCGGTCGCGAGCCCGGCGCGCTTGAGACGCGCAATCGTCTTGATCGCGGTGGCGTGCGAAACGCCGAGACGCCGGGCGATATCGGTCGGCCGCGCTTCGCCTGCGTCCTGCAGCAAGTCGGCGATCAGCTCCACATAGTCTTCCAGCAAGGCGGTCGACTGCGCCGAGCGGGTCTTGCCGAAGCGTCGCGCCTGGGTGCCTTCCGCCGGAAGCTTCTCCGCGGCCGGTCCACGCCTGCCCTTTGCCGTCTTTGCCATCGCCGATGTCATCGCCTGCGACGCCGTGGCTTGCCGAGTTGCGCGATCGCGCGCGCGGCACCGTCCCGGTTCGCAAGATCGCGGTTCGTAAGCGCGCCGTTCGCGCCGTCCCGGTCGCGGCCGGAGCGGCCGCGCCCGGCGCAAAGTATAGCAATGGCTACATTTTGCAACCATTGACCCGTTGTTGCCATTGACCCGATGAGGCGCGATCCCTACAATGTAGCCTGTGCTACATTTTCGAGTTGTTGCTGCAAGGGCGGTAAGAGACTGCAAAGGGCTGCATGTCGAACGACCAGTGCGAGGTGATCGGTCAGTCCGCCGGCTCGTTATCGGAGCGCACGGTCGCGGCCGGGCGCGCGGTGCTTGCCGGCGACCGCGGCGGCTGGCGCGCCTGGCGGGCCTATGCGGCGCTGGCCGGTCCGGCGGTCATCGCCTCGATCGCCTATGTCGATCCGGGCAACTTCGCCACCAACATCCAAGCCGGCGCCAAATACGGCTACACCCTGCTCTGGGTGGTTCTGGTCGCCAATCTGATCGCGATGCTGTTCCAGGCGCTTTCGGCCAAGCTCGGCATCGTGACCGGCAAGAATCTCGCGGAGATGTGCCGCGATCACTTTTCGCCGCCGCTGGTCTGGGGAATGTGGGGGATCAGCGAGATCGCCGCGATGGCGACCGACTTGGCCGAATTCCTGGGCGGCGCCATCGGTCTTTCGCTGCTGTTTCACGTCCCGCTGCTCGCCGGCATGGTCGTAACCGCAATCCTCACCTACGCGCTGTTGATGCTGCAGCGTTACGGCTTCCGGCCGATCGAGCTCATCATCGGCGCGATGGTGAGCGTCATTGCGCTCTGCTACCTGGTCGAGATGTTCGTCGCGCCGATCGACTGGGGGTCGGCCGCCGTGCACATGGTGACGCCGCAAATCCCCGACGCGGAGGCGCTGCTGCTCGCGGTCGGCATCATCGGCGCCACCGTGATGCCGCACGCCGTGTATCTGCATTCCGGCCTCACCCAAGACCGCATGCCGGTGCGTGACGACAAAGAGCGCCGCAGGCTGCTGCGCTTTTCCAATTGGGAGGTCGTCTGTGCGCTCGCCATCGCAGGCCTCGTCAACATGGCGATGGTGATGATGGCCTCGAGCGCGTTCCACGCCGGCCATCCCGAGGTGGCGGAGATCGAGACCGCCTATCACACGCTCACCCCGCTCCTCGGCGCCGGCGCCGCGGGCGTGTTTCTCCTGTCGTTGATCGTCTCCGGCATCTCGGCATCGACGGTCGGCACCATGGCCGGCCAGTTGATCATGCAGGGATTCGTCGGCTTTCGGATTCCGGTCTGGGTGCGCCGATTGGTGACCATGCTGCCGGCCTTCGTGGTCGTGGCCATGGGCGTGAATTCGACCAATGCGCTGGTGATCAGTCAGGTGGTGCTCAGCATCGCGCTGCCGCTGCCGATGATCGCGCTCATCATCTTCACCGGCCGACGCGACATCATGGGCGGATTTGTCAACGGCAAGGTCACGCGGGCGGCCGCGCTGGTCGGCGCAGGCGTCGTGCTGATGCTGAATATGGTGCTGATCGCGCAGGCCATCGGCCTGCAGATACCCGGCCTCTCGGCTGCGGGGTGAAGCCGAGCGCCGGTCTCGGCGCATCGGTTACCGGAGGGTACCCGCCGCAAAGCGGATTTCAGATCAAACTTTTTAGCGCAGCATGATCTTTTCGGAAAACCGGTTGCCACTTTTCCGGATCATGCTCTGAAAAGGCGAGACCGTTTCGCGGTCTCGCCTTCGTGAACGCTCAGACGGTCTTCAGATTCTCGGCGGCCGACTTGCCGGTCTTGCGGTCAACCACAACCTCGAACGCAACACGCTGGCCTTCACGCAGCTCACGCAGGCCGGCACGCTCGACGGCGCTGATATGGACGAACACGTCCTTGCCGCCGCCTTCAGGTTGGATAAATCCGTAACCCTTTTGCGCGTTGAACCATTTGACGGTTCCGTTGCTCACGGGGGACACTCCTTTGAAGAATCACGATTTGAGCCGCGCAGAGTGCACGGCCCGGTTCGCTCGAGATTTTGGTGAAAGATGGTCAGTCAGGCGCGGTATCGTCGCTGCTGCGTGGCCTAGTCGTTCGGCCGAAAACTCGATTGCGCCTATTTAGCGAGAAGTCGCGAATTTCGCAAGAGAGGACACATGGCCCGGCTCTTGCAGCAGGTGTTTCATCAAACGCGCGTTTCAAAGAAATGCAAATGTTCGCTGCCTGACATTCACGAAAAAATTATCTCACCGAGCGCTCCGATGTCATATTGCGTGAAAAATAGCCGGCCGTTCGATGTTGCTACAATGCAACGGGCGCCGCTTGCGGGGGTCGGAATATCGTATTCGGCGATCATCACGCCGTTTTCATTCATTCGACCGATCTTGTTAGCGAAATTTTCAGTGAACCAAAGATCGCCGTCGGCGCCGACCGTGACGCCGCGCGCCGAGGCATTCGGTGTCGGAATGGCGAACTCGGCAATCGAGCCGTCGCGCGCGATGCGGCCGAGCGCGTTGGCGCCGGTCTCGACGAACCAGATGCTGCCATCGGGATGCAGCGCCATCGCGCGCGGCTGGCTATCCGCCGCGGGGATGGGAAATTCGGTGACGGCGCCGTCGAGCGTCATGCGGGCGACGCGGCAGCCTGCGGCCTGACTGAACCAGAGCGCGCCATCGCGCACGACAATGGAGAGCGGCCGGCTGCCCGGCGTCATGCCCGCACCGAATTCGCTGACACGGCCGTCGGGGGTGACGCGCGCGATGCGATCGATGTCGCTTTCGGAAAACCAGATATTGCCGTCGGGGCCGAGCGCAATGCCGTCGGGTGAGGCTTTCGCCGTCGGCAGCGCGAACTCGGCGATCGCGCCGTCGACAGTGATGCGCCCGACCCGGCCCGCTTGTTTTTCGGTGAACCAGAGATTGCCGTCGGCGCCAAGCGCGATGCCGATCGGCATGCAGTCGCGGTCGGAAAGCGGAAACTCGCGGAAGGCGCCGGTATCCGGATTGAAGCAGCCGATCTTCGCTGCGCGACTCTCGCAGAACCAGAGATTGCCGTCGGGCCCTTCGACGACAATGTAGGGTCCGCTGTCCGGTGTCGGGATCCTGTGCTCGCGGATGACCGGCTTGGTCGAGGGCTTATTCACCTGGGCTCCTGTGAAACTGCGCGAGCACCTTGGCTACGCGCGCGGCTGCGCTTGCTTGGCGCTGTTCACCGCCTGCCAGATGCGCGCCGGCGTGAGCGGCATGTCGAGATGCTCGACGCCGAGATCGTGCAGCGCGTCGAGCACGGCATTGACCACGGTCGGAGGCGCGGCGATCGTGCCGGCCTCTCCGATACCCTTGATGCCGAGCGGATTGGTCTTGGCCGGAATCTCGACAAGCTCGGAGACGAACGACGGAAGATCGTCGGCGCGCGGCATGCCGTAATCGAGGAAGCTGCCGGTGACGAGCTGACCGGAGGTTTGATCGTAGACGACGTTCTCGATCAGCGCCTGGCCGACGCCCTGCGCGATGCCGCCATGAATCTGGCCTTCGCAGATCATCGGGTTGATCACCATGCCGATGTCGTCGATCGCGACAAAGCGATCGATGTGCACTTCGCCGGTTTCCGGATCGACCTCGACTTCGCACACCTGGCAGCCATTCGGATAATTGGGCGCGCCGCCCGGCACGCCGGACCAGGTACCGACGCCGTCGAGCCCGAGACCGAGCTTGAGTACGGGGCCCGCCGGAGCAAAAAAGGCGCGCGCGACGTCGCCGATCGACATGCTTTTGTCGGTGCCCATCACCGTGAAAGTGCCGGCGCTGAATTCGATGTCGCCGGGCGCCGCCTCCATCAGCGCGCCCGCCATCTCCTTGCCGCGGGCGATGACCGCGTCGGCGGCGACGCGCAGTCCGTTGCCGCCGACCAGCGAGCTGCGCGCGGCGAAGGTGCCGCGGCCGAACGCGACTTTCTCGGTATCGCCCTGGATGTAGTTGATCGCCTCGAACGGCACGCCGAGCCATTGGGCGACAAGCTGCGCGAAGGCGGTCGCGTGTCCCTGTCCGTGCGAATGCGTGCCGGCAATGATCGTGACCATGCCGCCCGGGTCGAAGCGGATCTCCATGCGCTCGTTGAACACGCCGCCAAGCTCGATATAGGGCGTGACCGCGCGGCCGCGCCTTTTGCCGCGCCGCTCGCTGTCCTTGCGGCGGGCCGGAAACCCGTTCCAGTCGGCAAGCTTCAGGCACTGGTCCATCAGCTTTTCGAATTCGCCGCTGTCGTAGTTGTGATGCGTCGGCGTGTGATAAGGCAGCGCCTCCGGCTTGATCAGGTTGCGCCGGCGCAGCTCGACGCGATCGATGCCCGTCAGCCGCGCCGCCTGCTCGACCAGCCGCTCGATCAAATAAATCGCTTCCGGACGGCCGGCGCCGCGATAGACCGACGTCGGCGCCGTGTTGGTGAAAACCGCGCTGGTGCTGACATGAATCGTCTGCACGTCGTAGAGGCTCGGAATGAACATCAACGACCAGAACAGCGGCGCGGTCGCGGCGCCCCACCAATAGGCGCCGAGCGCCTGATAGGCGCTCGAGCGGATCGCCAGAAACTTTCCGTTGGCGTCGAGCGCAAGCTCGGCGTGGACGAGCTGATCGCGGGCGTGATTGTCGAGCAAAAGGCTTTCGCTGCGCGTCGCCGTCCATTTGACCGGCCGGCCGCAGCGCTTGGAGGCCCACAGCACCAGCACGTCGTCGGGATAGATATTGGCCTTCATGCCGAAGCCGCCGCCGACATCCGGCGACAGCACTCTGATTTTCGACTCCGGCACATGAAACACCGACGCGGACAGTGCGGCGCGGACGCTGTGCGGATCCTGCGAAGTTGTATAGAGCGTGAATTTGCCGTCGGCGGCGTCGTAGCTGCCGAGCGCACTGCGCGGCTCGATCGGATTGGCGGTGACGCGGTTGTTGACCAATCGCACCGAGGCGACATGCTTGGCGTTGGCGAAAGCCGCATCGACCGCGGCCTTGTCGCCGAACGCGATCGTGACCCCGACATTGCCGCCCGGGCATTGCTCCCAGATTTTCGGCGCCGCGGGCTGCGCCGCCTGCTCGAGATCGACCAGCGCCGGCAGCAGTTCGTAGTCCACCGCAACCAGCTCGGCGGCGTCGCGCGCCTGCGCCTCCGTTTCGGCGACGACGAAGGCGACGCGGTCGCCGATGCAGCGGACGCGGTCGGCGAGCAGCACCGGGCGCGTGGTCGGAAAACCGGGCGGCCCGCCCCAGGAATCCGGCATGAAGAACGGCGGAATGCCGCCGATCTTGTCGGTCGCGGCATCCGCGCCGGTGAGCACGCACAGCACACCCGGCGCGGCTTTGGCGGCAGCTGGCATCGACCCGCTTGATGATCGCATGCGCGTGCGGCGAGAGCACCGCAACGCCGTAGCATTGCCGCGGCAACGCCAGGTCGGCGACGAACTGTCCCGACCCGGTGGTGAAGCGCTGATCCTCGACGCGGCGAACCGCTTGTCCGATGCCGAACTTGCTCATGGCAGCCTCTTGGGGGCGTCCCCGGATCAGGCGCAAAAAGCGCCGTCGACCATCAACGCCGTGCCGCTGGTGTAGCTGGAGCGGTCCGAGGCGAGAAAGCAGACGGCCTGGGCGATCTCCTCCGGCCGCGCATGACGGCCGAGCGGGATTTGCTCGTCGAACCATTCGCCCGCATCGCGGCCGAGGAGCTGGCTCATGGTTTTCTCCGCCGTGCGCATGAAGACATTGTCGACCGGGCCGGGATTGACGCTGTTGACGCGGATCCTCCGCGCGGCGACTTCCCTGGCGACGCAGCGCATCAAACCCATCAGCGCGTGCTTGGCCGCGACGTAAGAGCAGTTGCCGGGGACACCTTTGACGCCGACGATGCTCGCGGTGATGATGATGCTGCCGCCGTCATTCATCTGCGGGATGGTGTATTTGCAGGACAGAAAGCAGCCGCGCACGTGGGTGGCGATGATCTTGTCGAACAAGTCTTCGGGATATTCGGTGATCGGCATCAACGGGCCGTCGTTGCCGGCGTTCGAGAACAGCACGTCGATCTTGCCCCAGCGCGCGACGGTCTCATTGACATAGTTGCGCGTCTGCGCTGCGTCGGTGACATCGGCCGCGACGAAGGCCGCCTTGTCGGTGCCGAGCTCACGCACGGTGCGCTTAAGCTTATCGGCGTCGAGATCGACCAGCATCACTTTGGCGCCTTCCGCAAGCAACGTGCGTACGGTGGCAAGACCGATGCTGCCGGCCCCGCCGGTGACGATGCAGGTTTTTCCTTCGACCAATCCTGAGGCTTGCGTAGCCAAGACAACTCCCTCCCCTTCTAAATCGGGCGGCTCGAAGACCGCCTCATTTTTCAGATGCCCGCTCGCGCGGGGATACGTTCGTGATCGGCCGGCGCACGATGCCAAACCCGATCGGGCGCCGGCGGTTGCCCGGAAGATCCGGGTCCAAGCCCCAGATGGCCTGATACGTGTCGATGCAGCGGCCGGCACGCTGCAACGAGATGAATACGCCCGCCATCATAATCCACCAGGCGCCCAAAGCGACCGGCATCCAACGCGGCGCATCGGCGGCGATCAGGCCCGTGCACAGCGCCAACACCGTCAGCGCCAGCAACAGATATCCGGCACCCTTGTGCACGTACTCGAAGACGATGCGGCGGCGAGTCATGCTGTAGTGATCGCCGGGCCAGAGCGCGGCCGGACGAGGTTTCCGGGTGAACGGATCCACAGGCCCGCCATGGGTGCCGCGCAACCACGAGCCGATCAATTGGACCAGCACCAGCAAAACCACGAGCCAGCCGGCAGCAGTGTGCACGTTGTGCAGCGGCGATTCCCAGCCGCGCTCGGCGAGAACGAAGGCCATAGCGACCGCGACAATCGCGCCGACGATGTGCCCCCAGCGCCGATGGGTGATGAACCAGAAAGGATTGTCGAGGTGGCGCGGCCAATCCTGCTGTGGGGTGACTTTGAAGAAGCGCGCCACGATGATCAGCGGCGGCGTCAGCAAGCCCATCGCCAGCACCATCAACCGGCCATGCCACGCCAGCGGCATGGCGATGGCGTGATCGCTCGCGCCACTGATCGGGGTGGCCAGCCAATGAAGAAGCTCGGCGATCATTATGCATTTGACGGTGCAAGCGCGTGAGCCATACGCACGCGCGGCGCTGCCGCAACCACGATGGTCAGCGCGCAGGTGGCCGCGCCGGACCCTTCACTCCCCATGCCGCGCTCCGTTCTTGTCAGTTGCGCCAAGCGATAATTGAACATGTTCAATTTTCTTGTCAAGGACTTATGATTCGAGGCCGCGGCGAAACCGTTCGGAGGTGGGCCAACGCACTTTCATCGATGCCGCGCACAAGCTTGCTTCACTTCTTGCGCGATCGCAGCTAAATGAAACGCATTCCTGATCCCGGGGCGCGGCCGGATCGAAACCGGCGAGGAACATGCTTTGTCCGAATTGATGCAGCACAAAGTCTCGGGTCTTCGCGAGCGCAACAAGCTCGATAAGCTTCGCCGCATCAAAGAAGCGGCATCCGAACTGTTCATCCGCAAGGGTTACGACGACACCACGACGCGCGAAATCGCGGTGCGGGCCGGCGTGGGGCTTGGCACGATATTCGTCTATGCGGCGACCAAGCGCGATCTTTTGTTCCTGCTTGTGAATGACGATTTGCAGGAGGTCGTCGAGAAGGCCGCCGCCGGCGTGCGGCCCGAACGACCGATGTTGGACAATCTGCTGCGGGTATTTCAATGGCACTACCGCTATTTCGCCCAGGAGCCGCAGCTTTCGCGATTGGTGCTGCGCGAGATGAGCTTCTACGACACCGGGCCTGAGGCGAAGAAATACCTCAAAACGCGCGAGCGGCTGATCGCGTTGATCACCGAAATCGTGCGCATCGCGTTCGACCGGAAGGCGATTTCCTCGACCGAACGTCCGGAATTGATCGCCTGGGTCATCTTCTCGATCTATCAGATCGAGGTCCGCCACTGGCTCTCCTCGGACGAGCTTAACCTCCGGCGCGGGCTCAACGCGTTGCGCCGCCAGGTCGTTCTATTGATGAACGGCCTGTCGCCGCGCCCCGTGCGCTGACATTTACACGCATCCGCGGACGGTTTCACCGGCCGCGCAGCGCTCCTGCTCGGACGACCGCACCGCGCCGTCATGAGTTTCGCCGATACCTGCCAACGCAATTACCGATTTCTCATTCCGGCTGCGAGCGAATAGCGTCCGCGCAAGAGCAATAGGCCGTCCCCGACGGCCGTTCGGCGCCTTCATCCGCCAGCGGTGATCGGGCCGACGTTTTGCGATAATTCCGCCTCTGGCGAGGCTCCGGGAGGACTCGATGAAGGAAGGCAGCCACAGGCCTGTCTTGCTGGTCGGCAGCGTACCGCTCAAGCCGGCGTCGGAGGTTTTTCGGGTCGCCACACATTATCTCGGTGAGGTGATGGCGAGATTCCCCGACGGCGAACAGGTCGGCTGGCTGCCGGGCGTCTGGCAGCGCATGGCGGAAAATCCTGCGCTCGAGCCAACCCGGAAAGTCGCACTGGTCGGTGCCCGCGACATCGACTGATTTCTTCAGCCAGCTCGCGATTCAGTACTACGGCGTCAAGCCCGGATCCGTGAAGCAGGGCCTGACGCTCGGGCCTTACGGCATCGCCGAAAACGCTATCGCGTCATACCGGCAATTCAAACAAATGAAAGAGAGTGCGGTCGTTCCTAGGCGGGCGCGCTTCCAGGCTACGTTGCCCGGCCCACTGGACTGTGCATTCGTCGTTGAATTGCCAAAGGGCGAGCTCTTTCCCCTCGCCGAAGAAGCCACAGCGCGCGAGATCAGCGCGATCACCGCGGCGATCCCGGCCGACGATCTCACCATCCAGGTCGATCTGGCCTTTGAGGTCGAGCTTGAGGAATATCGGCGGCGTCCAAAAGATTTCGATATGCCGGTTTACGAGGGGGTCGATTGGACGCTGGACGACCAAGCCACGCTCATCGCCAATATCTGCAATCGCATTCCACCAAACATCGAGCTGGGCTTTCACTTGTGTTCGATCTGGCACATCGACCAAAGCAAGGGACAGGACAACAATGTCCATGTCGATTGGTGCAATGCGCTGTCGCGGAAGATTGATCGCCCGATCGGCTACATTCACATGCCGACGATTCCGGAGCATCAAGCCGCGGATTTTGCGCCGTTGCGGCGGCTCAAGCTTCACCCGGAAACGCAACTCTTTCTCGGCGTCATCCACATGGATGACGGACTTGAAGGTGCACGCCGCAGAATTGCGGCGGCCGCTTCGGCGATCGCAGATTTCGGCGTCGGCGCTTTCTGCGGACTGGCTCAGCCAAGTCGCCAGGAAGCAGCTCACCCTCACACCGTGGAAGAGATATTCGCGCTCCACCGCAAAGTCGCGGAGCTTTGAGCGTGTTCTCGTCCGCGGCTAGCGCCGGACCGCCACACGCGTCCGATCCGGGCGATGCGATCGGCTCGCCGAGTTTTTGAAGCGCACGGCGGGACTCCACTCGAAAGTTCGAACAAAGTTCAGGACCGATCCATGTACGAGCCGTTTCCCGGGAACTATGTGTGGAATCTGTCGGTGAATATCTGCATCGGCATGGGCGGCGCCATCGGCGAGATCGACAAGGCGAACGAACGCCTCCGCGACTTGGCCAAGCAGGGCGAAGACGCCGGCACGGAGGCCTTCTTCTCGTCCTGGATCGACATGGCCGACAGCGTGATCCGGCTTGCCGACGAAGCCGCTGCGGCCGGGCATTTTTTGAGCGCGGCGGAAAAATATTGCCCGCGCCACCGCCTATTACGTCACGGCCGAGCGCATGCAGAGCCGGCATTATGCGCCGCGCAGGCAAGCTTATCGCACCATGCTGCAAATCATGGAGCGCGCGATCGTCTGCGGTTCGCTCAATTGCGAACGGGTCGAGATACCGTACGAAGGCAAGAGCTTTCCCGCGTCTGTTTGTCCGAGGCCAAGGCGCCGGCCCGCGGCCGTGCATGGTATTCTGCAACGGGCTCGATAGCGTCAAGGAGATGATCTATCTCTCGATCCGCGACGAGTTCGCCAAACGCGGCGTCTCCTGCCTCATGGTCGACCAACCCGGCGTCGGCGAAGCGTTGCGGCTCGGCGGGCTCCATGCCGTGGTGGAAAGCGAGCGCTGGGCGGGCGCGGCCCTCGACTATCTGCAAACGCGCAAAGATGTGGATCACCGGCGCTGCGGCATGATGGGCTGGTCGCTCGGCGGCTACTACGCGCCGCGCGCTGCCGCCTTCGAGAAGCGATTCAAGCTTTGCGTGGCCTGGGGCGCCAACCACAATTGGGGCGAACTGCAGCGCCGCCGCCTCGCCCGCGAAGGCGACCGGCCGGTGCCGCACTACTGGGACCACGTCATGTGGGTGTGGGGCAAGGACAGCCTCGAAGCCTTCATGGCGTTCGTGCCAAAAATCTCGCTGGTCGGCGTCGTCGAGAACATCCGCGTGCCGTTCTTGATCACGCACGGCGCCAACGACCGGCAGATACCGCTCGCGGACGCGCATCAAAGCTACAATGAGGCCGTGAACAGCCCGCTTCGCGAACTGAAGATCTTCACCGACCGCGAAGGCGGCGTCGAGCATGTCAGCGCGGACAATATGGAGCCGGTGCGCAGCACTATCGCCGATTGGGTCGAGGACCGATTTGCCGAGATGGGGGCGCGCGCTTGATCGGCGGCCTCAGGCGGCCACGTCGAACAGCAAGGCGGTGCGCCTGACGATCATCTGCCGAAACCAGACCAGGCAGGGATCGTCCTCTTCGTGGTAATGCCACTCGACGACTTCGGTGAGGGCGGGGAACGCAATCGGCGGGGCGAGCACGCGGAGCGGCAGCGTGCGCGCAAATAATTCCGCCAGCCGCGCATGGACCGTGGCAATGCGCTGCGTGCCCACCACCAGGCGCGGCACCAAGGTGAAAGCGGGAACGACGATCGAGACGTTGCGCGACACCCCGGCCTGATCGAGAAACTGCTGTTCAAACGTCGTTTGCAGCGAGCCTCTGGAATACCGCACGACGTGCGGCAAGGTCCGATACTGATCGAGCGTCAGCATATCGCCGATCAGCTCGTTGTTCCTCCATGCGACACAGACATATTTCTCGTCGAACAAGCGCTCGTGCGGATGGCCCTCGAAGGCAAAGCACTTCGGAATGATCCGCAGGTTGATTTCTCCGCGGTTGAAGCGCTCGAACGTTTCGGAGGTATGTTCCTCCAACGTGACTTTCACGCCCGGCGCCTCGCGCGCGATGTCGGTCAACAGATCGAGCATGAACACTTCGGTCGAATAATCCGAGGCGATGATGCTGATGCGGCGGTTCGACGTCTGCGGATCGAAGTTCGCCGTCGTCGTCACCAGCGACTTGGTCTTGAGCAGAATATCGTGGAGCGGCTCGGCGAGCGTGCGCGCGAGCGGCGTCGGTTCCATGCGCCGGCCGATCGGCACCACGAGCTCGTCGTCGAAGTGCTCGCGCAGCCGCGCCAGCGCGCCGCTGAGCGCCGACTGGCTGAGATTGAGCTGCTCGGCCGCGCGGGTGACGTTTTGATGCGTCAAGAGCGCGTCCAACGCCACGAGGAGATTCAAATCGAGACCGTGAAAGCGCATCGTCTTTTACTACTCGCGGACTAAACCGGACGCCAAACAACGCTGAACAGGAACCACCCGAAAGATCGCGACCACTTTTTTCCCCGATAGGACTGCTGTCAAGGCGGCGCCACTACGCCCCATGGCGCAACGGGCCGCCGCGAGCGGCAATTATGTACGCCGCGGATGGTTGGTATCGATACATTCGATTTAGAGGCCGTCGAGCGCGCTCCTATAGTCCCTCCAGCCACGATGGTTGCGGCCGGCGCAAGCGCCGGAAACGCAATTGCTAACAAACAGCGGCGTATTCAGGGGGAGGAGCGATGGCGGCGGTACAGCGCGTCTTGATTGTCGGCGCAGGGATCGGCGGACTGACTTTGGCTATTGCACTGCGGCAACGCGGGATCGCCGCCGAGGTCGTCGAAATCGAAGCCAGGGTCGTCGGCGTCGGCATCACGCTCACGGGCAGCACCTTGCGCGCGCTCGACCGGGTCGGCCTTGCGGCCGGCTGCGCCGAGCGGGGTTTTGGCTTCGACTTCTTCCTCGTCAGCGACGGCGAGGGCAAATTGCAGGCGACCAATCCGCTGCCGCCATCGGTGCCGGGGCTTCCCGCCGCGGTCGGTCTGCAGCGGCCGGTCTTTGCCGATTTCATGACCAAAAGCGCCGAGGCCAAGGGCGCTTCCATCCGCTCGGGCCTTACCGTCGCCGACCTGCGCGAGGACGCCTCCGGCGTCGACGTGCGTTTCACCGACGGCACGAGCGGCCGCTACGATCTTGTGGTCGGCGCCGACGGCGTGTTCTCCAGCATCCGCAAACGGGTGTTCGGCGAGGCGTACGAGCCGGTCTATGTCGGACAAGGCGTCTATCGGTTCATGACCGAGCGCGACCCATCGATCGACCAAATCCACGTCTTCGTCGGACCGAAGCTCAAGGCGGGCTTCATCCCGCTGAGCAAGGACGCGATGTATTTGTTCACGACCATGAGCTATCCGCCCCACACGCGGATCGACCAAAGCAAGACGCATCTCATTCTGAAAGAGGCGCTCAAGGACTTCACGGCGCCGATCGTGGTCGAGGTGCGCGAGCGCATGCGCTCTGCGGATAAAGTGATCTGGCGGCCGTTTGAAAATACGCTCGTTCCGTCGCCCTGGTATCGCGAGCGCGTGGTTCTCATCGGCGATGCCGCCCACACCATGACCCCGCACCTGACCGCCGGCGGCGGCATGGCGATCGAGGATGCTGTCATTCTGGCGGAAGCGCTTGCGCAGGACGGGCCCCTCCCCGGCCGGCTCGACGAATTCATGCAGCGGCGCTTCGAACGCGTGCGCACCGCCTGCGATATCTCGCTCGCGATCTGCAAACTCGAGCAGGCGCCGAAACCGGACGTCGGCCAAATCTACGCCTTGACCGGCAAGGGCTACGCGCTGCTCGGCGAGAGTTTCTGAACCTGCCGGACTGCGCATTCGCCGAACGAATCATCGCGGCACGCGCTGCAACTGCGGCAGCGCGATAACTCCAACGGAGAAATTTATGGTCGAACGCTTGATCGCACAGCTCGCGCATGTCGAAGTCATCACGCCGAAGCCGGAACAGTCGGCGGCATTCTTCAAGAACGTGCTGGGTCTGGAAGAATCCGGCCGCGCCGGTCAGTCCGTGTATTTCCGAGGCTGGGGCGAGTTCTTTCATCATTCGCTGCAGCTCACGGAAGGTCCCGCCCCGGCCATCGCTCACACCGGCTGGCGCACGGAGGGGCCGAAGGAACTCGAGCTTTGCGTCAAGCGGCTGGACGCCTGCGGCGCCGGCCTCGGCTGGCAGAAGCCGGTCACCGGTCACGGCGCCGCCTATCGCTTCCATTCGCCGGGCGGCCAGCTGCACGAGGTGTTCTGGGAATCGGAGCGCTACCGGCCGCCTGCCGAACTCGCACCGCGCGTCCCCAACCGGCCGCAGCGCTACATCACCCGCGGTGCCGGCGCGCGCCGGATCGATCACGTCACGTTCAATACCGACGATCCGTTTCGCGATGCGAACTGGTTCCAGGAAACGCTCGGCTTCCGCTTCATGGAATTCGCCAAGCTCGATCACGCCGACGTCGTGGTAACGGCTTTCGTGTCGTCGACGCCGATGTCGCACGACCTCGGGCTGGTGCTCGATGCCGTCGATCGCACCGGCAAGCTCAGCGGCATCAGGGGACGCGCCAATCACGTGGCCTTCTGGGTCGACAGCCGCGAGGACGTCTTGCGCACCGCCGACCTCTATCGCGAAGCCGGACTTGGAGATCGAATACGGCCCCGGCAAGCACGGCGTCGGCGAAAATCTCTTTCTCTATGTGCGCGAGCCCGGCGGCATGCGGGTCGAGCTCTTCTCCGGCGGCTACATGCTGTACGCGCCCGACATCTTCCCGTTCGAATGGAAGGTGTCGCAGGGCTCGCTCAATGCCTGGAATCCCAATGCCATGATTCCGGACGGTTATCTGTTCGACGCCTTCCCGCCGCTCCCGCCGGCCGCGCTCAAGGAGCGCGTGCTTGCCGGCGACTACCGGGTGTGAGGACGGGGGTTCTTGACAAAAATGATCATACTCAATTATGAACATGATCAATAATAATTCATAAGCCCGCAAAAGGGCAAAGCGCTCGCAGGGAGGATCAAATGAGCGACAGCACGCAGAACAGGAATGCGCGCCGGAACGGCAAAAGCCGGCGTGAAGTGTTGCGCATGGCGGGAGCCGCCGGCGCCGCGGCGGCGGGATTTCCGCTGGTCGGCGTCGCGCGGGCGGATTCGGCCAAGCTGAAGATCGGCTATATCTCGTGCATGTCCGGCCCGCGCACTGATTTCGGCGTGACCGCGCCGTGGGTGCTCGACCGCGTCAAGGCTGCGCTGAAGGACGGACTGAACATCGGCGGCAAGAACTACGCCGTCGAATTCATCCTCAAAGACAATCAATCCGATCCCAACCAGACCAACGTCGTCGCCAAGGAACTGATCCTCGGCGAAAAATGCGATCTGGTGCTGACCGATGACGGCGAGAACATCGCCGGCGCCGCCGACGAATTGGCCGACGCCCGCGGCGTGCCGTTGATTTCGACCCTATCGCCCTGGGAGGCCTGGTTCTTCGGCCGCCATGGCTCGCCCGACAAGGGCTTTCCCTTCACGTTCCACTACTGCATCGGCGCCGGCGACGTGTTCAATCTCTACGCCAACATGTGGAACACGGTGAAGACCAACAAGGTGGTCGGCACCATGTACATGGATTCGCCGGCCGGACGCGGCTTCTCCGATCCGCAACACGGTCTGCCGCCGATCCTGAAAAAGTACGACTACAAGGAAGTGCCGACCGGATACTTCCAGATCACCAACGACGACTTCTCCAACCAGATCGCGGCGATGAAGGCCGGCGACGCCAGCATTATCACCGGCACCTGCTATCCGAACCACTTCACCACCTTCTGGAATCAGGCCGCGCAAGCGGGATTGAAGCCCGACATCGTCACCGTCGCCGGGCCGTTCCTGTTCCCCTCGGGTGTCGAGGCGCTCGGCGATCGCGGCGACGGCGTGTCGACCGAGGTCCTGTGGAATCCGCACCTGCCCTATCACTCCTCGCTGACCGGGCAGAGCGCGCAAGAGCTTGCCGACGAATACGAGAAATCGACCGGCAAGCAATGGACGGCGCCGCTCGGCATCGGGCATTCGCTCTGGGAAGTCGGGATCGGCGCGCTCAAGGCCGCCGCCGAGCCCAAGAACAATAAATCGGTGCGCGAGAGCATCGCCACGCTCAACATCGACACCGTGCTCGGCCCGCTCTATTTCGGCAAATCGCCGATCAAGAGCGTCGCCGTGCAACCGCTGACCGGCGGACAATGGCGTAAAACCAAATCCGGCAAATACAAATACGAGCTGCTGATCGTCAACGCCGGCACATCGAATGCGAAACCGGACGCGGAATTCAAGCTGTTGTCGCAACTCGGCTGAGCGCGGCTTCCGTCCCTGGACCACTTGCGTTCCGGCCAATACGCGGCCGGAACGCGCTTTTCCTCTTAAACGAACGGCGGGCCGCGAGGAGAGATGGCCGCACTGCTCGAAGTTGATCATCTGTACAAGCGGTATGGCGCCGTCGTCGTCGCCGACGATATCTGCTGCGCGGTCGACCACGCTTCCTGCGTCGGATTGATCGGCCCGAACGGCGCCGGCAAGAGTTCGCTGTTCAACATGCTCACCGGCATCATTGCACCTGATGACGGTGTCATCCGGTTCGAAGGCCGCGACATCGGCGGCATCGCGGCGCATCGGCGCGCGCGGCTCGGCATCGTGCGCGCATTTCAGATCCCGCGGCCATTCGCGCAATTGAGCGTGTATGAGAACGTGCTGACCGCGGCGCTTTACGGCGCTGGCCTATCCGGCGCGAGCGCGCAACGGCTTGCGGCCGACGTGCTGAACAAGACCGGCTTGCTGGCGCACGCCGATGAGCCGGCCGGTCATCTCCGCCTGCTCGACCGCAAGCGGCTGGAACTGGCCAAGGCGATCGCATCGCGGGCCAAGCTTCTTCTGCTCGACGAGATCGCGAGCGGGCTCACCGAGCACGAAGTCGCAGCCTTGATCGACTTGATCGCGGCGTTGAAAGCCGATCACGCCATCATCTGGATCGAGCACATTCCGCATGCGCTGCGCGCGGTCGCCGACCGGATCATGGTGCTGCATTTCGGCCGCAAGGTGCTGGACGGCGCGCCCGCGGACGTGATGGCGAGCCCGATGGTCCGCGAAATCTATATGGGGCTGCCGGCCGATGCTGCTTGAGGTCGCAAACCTCGACGCTTTCTACGGCGATCTGCAGGCTCTGCACGGCCTCGACATCGAGGTCGATCGCGGCGAGAGCGTCGCGCTGGTCGGGGCGAACGGCGCCGGCAAGACGACGTTCATGCGATGCCTGGCCGGGCTCATCGAGCAAAAACGCGGCGCCATCACGTTCGGCGGCAACGACATCTCGCGCATGCCGGCGGAGGCGATCGCGCGGCGCGGCATCGCGCTCGTGCCGGAAGGCCGCATGCTGTTTCCTTCGCTCAATGTCGAGGAGAACCTGCTGATGGGCGCCCTCGGGCAACGGCCCGGCTACTGGAATTTGCAGCGCATCTTTGCGCTTTTTCCTTTGCTGGCGGAGCGGCGGCGGCAAATGCCCAACACGCTGTCCGGCGGCCAGCAGGGATTGGTCGCCATCGGCCGCGCGCTGATGGCCAATCCCGATCTTCTGCTCTGCGACGAGATATCGCTCGGGCTCGCACCGGTGGCGGTCGATCAGATTTACGCTTCGTTCGCGCGCATTCGTGTCGAGGGCGCCGCCATCGTCGTGGTCGAGCAAGACGTCAAGCGCGCGGCGTCGGCGACCGACCGCATTTATTGTCTCTTGGAGGGACGCGTCACGCTGCAGGGGCGAAGCCGAAAGCTCGATGCCGAAGAGCTGACCCGCGCCTATTTCGGCACCTGAGGCGGGCTCTCTGAGCCGGCGAAGCGCACACACGGAAACGAGCATGGGTTGGACCGGGACGATCATCAACGGCGTGCTGCTCGGCGGCCTCTACGGCCTGTTCGGGGTGGGACTGGCGCTGGTGTTCGGCGTGACCCGCATCGTCAACATCATGCACGGCGAGTTCATCGCGCTTTCGGCCTTCATCGCGCTTGGCATTGCCGCGCTTTTTCCCGATGCGCATCCGCTCCTTCTGATCCTGCCGGTGGTCGTTATTTCGTTTGCGCTCGGCTATGCGCTGCAGGCGGTTTTCGTCAATCGCTCGATGCGCCTGCCGGACCCGCTGGCGCCGCTGCTGCTGACCTTCGGCCTGTCGGTGATCGTGCGCAATCTCATGATCGAAGGCTTCGGCGTCAACCCGCGCCATATCCGGGCCGGCGATTTCGGCCAGCTGAGCATCGACGTGTTCGGCGTTCCGATCGGCGTGTTGCCGCTGGTGACGCTTGCGCTCGCTGTCGGGCTCTTCGTGATCCTGCAAGTGCTGTTGCGGCGAACGAAGCTCGGCCGGATCGTTCGCGCCACCGCCGACAATGCCGAAATCGTGCGGCTGATGGGCGTGCGGCCGGCGTCGGTCTACAATATCGTGATGGGCCTGTCGTTCGCGCTGGCCGGCGTCGCCGGATTGATGCTGGCGCTGCGCACGACCTTCACGCCGTTCTCGGGAGTGGAGCGGCTTCTGATCTCGTTCGAAGTCGTCGTCATGGGCGGTTTAGGATCGTTCTGGGGCGCGATGCTTGCCGGCATCGCGCTTGGCGTCGCGCAACTGGTCGGGCTTCGCCTCAATCCCAATTCCGGCTTTCTGTACGCCAATCTCGTCTTCTTCGCTTTCGTCATGCTGCGCCCGAACGGCCTGTTTGGAGCGCGGCAGTGAGGAAGCAGGTGGTGCCCATCGCGACGCTCGGCGTGTTCATCGCGCTCGCCGCCGCGGCCCCCTGGCTGGTCGGTGACGGCGGCATAGGCCTATTGTTCGAAGTGCTGCTGATGCTGGCGATGGCGCAACTCTGGAATTTGCTCGCCGGCTATACCGGCCTCGTCTCCATGGGCCTGCAATGCTTTGTCGGCCTTGGCGGCTATACGACGATTTTTGCCGCCAACACATTGTCGGTTTCGCCCTATTGGGTATTGCCGCTGGCGCCGATCGTCTGCGGCCTGATCGGCGCCGTCGAGCGCGCTTTTCCTGTTCCGCCTGCGCGATGCGTATTTCTCGATCAGCACCTGGGTGTTCGCCGAAGTCGTCGCCATGCTGGTTTTCATCGCGCCGGGGCTTGGCCACGTCACCGGCATGACGCTTACGACCGCGCGCGGGATCGACTACGAGATCTTTTTGCTGACGAATTTCTGGATCGCGGCGGCGCTCGCCGCCGGTGTCGTGATCGGCATCTATGCGCTCCTGCATTCGCCGCTGGGGCTCGGCATGTTGAGCGTGCGCGACGACGACATCGCCGCCGCCAGCATCGGCGTCAATGTCTGGCGCAATCGCTTCATCGCCTATGTGGCGGCCGCCGCCGGCTGCGGGCTTGCCGGCGGCATCAGCTTCATGGCGGCGCTTTTCATCACCGTTACGACCGGCTTCGATCTCAACTGGGTGGTGGCGATGATCTTCATCGTCATCATCGGCGGCATCGGCACGCTTGAGGGCCCGATCGTCGGCACCGCGATCTATTATGGAATACGCGAACTGTTGACCAACGTGTTTGCGCTCTCGGGCAGCTGGTATCTGGTGACGCTGGGCGCCGTTGCCGTCACCGCCATGCTGGTCGCGCCGCGCGGCATCTGGCCGTTCATCCGCGATCGTTTCGGCATCGAATGGCTGAGCATTTCGCGCAAGCTTGCCGATGCCGCGACGCCGGCCGGCGCCGCTACCATCACGCCCGAAGCCGCCACAAGTCCGGAGCGAATATGACAAAGGGAAGTACCATGGACGCCACGACACATCGACAAGACGCGGTGCAATCCGCCGGCGACCGGATGCCGGTCGCTTACGACCGCGCGCCGACCTTCAGCGGCATGATCGCGGAAAAAGACGTGGCGGTGCCGATGCGGGACGGCGTGAATTTGTCAGTCGACATCTATCGGCCCGACGACGGCGGCAAGTTTCCGGCGCTGCTGGCGTTTGCGATCTACAACAAGGACCTGCAAGGGCCGGATGTGGCGAATGCGCTGCCGCCGCAGCCGGCATGGTCTTCGCTCTGGGCCGGCCCGCTCGAAGCCGGCGACACCAAGTTCTTTGTCTCGCGCGGCTATGTCCACATCATCGGTTCGCCGCGCGGCGTCGGCAAATCGGATGGCGGCGGTTCGCGGCAATGGGACAGCTACGATCTCATCGAATGGATCGCGCAGCAGCCATGGTGCGACGGCAATGTCGGGATGGTCGGCATTTCCGGCTTCGGCGCCGAACAGTTGTTCGCGGCCAAGCAAAATCCGCCGCATCTGAAAGCGATTTTCCCGTTCGATCCGCGCGGCGCTTATGGAACGCTGGGGAGCTTTCGCGAGGAATATCCCGGCGGCGTGCTGCACTTGTTCCGTTATTTGCTGATGCATTTCGCCGCCATCCACGGCGCCAAGGGCAAACCCGGCGTACTGCCGCCCGACAAGGAGGCGTTGTGGCAGGAGGCGATGCGCAATCCGGATTACCGGATGTATCCGCACATCTACAATGTGCTGACCCAGAAGGGTCAGCACATGCCGCCATACTTTCAGCTCCTGATCGATCCTTACGACAACGAAGCGACGGTGCAGGAGGCGGAAGAGAGTTTTCCGAAGATCAAAATTCCGACCTACACCGGCTCCGGCTGGTACGCCTACACTTACAAGACCCATCTCAACGGCGCGCAGAACTATTTCGAAAGAATATCGGCGCCGAAAAAACTGACGTTCGCGGGCCCGGCGCATCTCGAGCGGCCGTTTCACTCGCTGCACGGCGAGATCCTGCGCTGGTACGATCATTGGCTGAAGAACATCGACACCGGCATCATGGACGAGCCGGCCGTCCGCTATTGGGTCATGGGCGCCAACGAATGGCGCTCAGGGTCCGACTGGCCGTTGCCGGAGACGCAATGGACCAAGTTCTATCTCAACAGCTGGGAGCGTTTGCAGACCGCGCCGTTCACGCCATCGAGCGCCGAGGATGAGCTGCCGCCCGACGCCTTCGTGCAAATGCCGCCGACCCAAACCAACACGGTGGCGCGGCTGCGCTACATGACGGACCCGCTGCCGAACGATGTCCTGATCGCCGGGCCGTCCGTCCTCAATCTGTTTGCTGCGATCGACCAGGACGACACCAACTGGTTTGTGACGCTCAAAGATATCGGCCCGGACGTTTCCGTGCGCTCGGTGCGCGAGGGCGAACGGGAAGTTCCGCACAATCTTTTCGAGCGCGAGCTGACGCGCGGCTGGCTGAAGGCGTCGCACCGCGCGCTCGACCCGAAGCGCTCGAAGCCGTGGCGGCCGTGGCATCCTTTGACCCGGCAGGCGCAACGGAAAGTGGCGCCCGGCGAGATCACCGAATACGCCGTCGAGATTCTGGCGACCGCCAACCTGTTCCGCCGCGGCCATCGCATCTGCGTGGAGATCGCGAGCGCCGACATGCCGACCGGTGTCGCCGGCGCGACCAACGCCGAATACGTGCCCAACCACATCGTCTCCAGCGGCACGACGCTGCACAAAATCTTTCACGACGCCAAGCGGCCGTCGCATCTGCTGCTGCCGATCATCCCGCAGGGCTGACGGCGTCTAGAACCCCAATCGCTTCAGATTGAAGCGATTGGCGCTCTCTGCCTTTTCTTGGTGGAGCATGATCTTTTCGGAAAACCGGTTTCCACCCCGGATCAAGTCCGGGGCAGGCTTTTTCCGGATCATGCTCAATTCTGGGTGGAGCATGATCTTTTCGGAAAACCGGCTTCCACTTTTCCGGATCATGCTCGAAACGATAACAGGAGGATCAAGGTGGAATCCAAACCGATAAGGCGCGTGGTCGTCGGCCACGACGCGCAGGGCAAGGCCGTGGCGGTGTTCGACGGCGATGTCGCTCCCAAGCAGCGCAGCCCCGGCGGCAACGGGGTCGCGAACCTCTGGATCACCGGCGAGTTCCCGGTCGATCCGAACGGCACGATGGACAAGGCGCAGACCCAGGTCGGCGTGCCGCCGCCGGCGGGCGGCACGATTTTCCGCATCGTCGACTTTCCGCCGGCATCGACCGCGGCTCCCCCTTCGCATGTCGACCACGAAAAGATCCTGATCGGGATGGGCATCGATCCGGCAACACAAGGCTACGCGCGGCATCGCAATACGCACCGCACCAAGAGCGTCGATTACGCCATTGTCCTCGACGGCGAGATCGACATGCTGATGGACGAAACCGAGGTGCACCTCAAAGCAGGCGACGTGTTGATTCAGCAGGGGACGAACCATGCCTGGGTCAACAACAGCGGCAAGGTGTGCCGGGTCGCATTCGTGCTGATCGACGCAAAGACCCCGGCCGCGTGGAAGCAGGGCTGGAAGCCGTGAACCAGTTCCGTCATCCTGAGGTGCGAGCGCAGCGAGCCTCGAAGGATGCACGGCCCGGGCCGTCGCCCTTCGAGGGCCGCTTCGCGGCCACCTCAGGGTGACGGAAAACGAAAAGCCGAGCCGCCGCAATACAAGCAATCATGCCCCAGGAGTTTTGGTAGCTCGCACCTGCCGATCGTCAGCTTGGACGGAGACACGCCAAGCCCTTTCTCTCGTCTTCCGTCGAGATTGAGCGTCGCCAAAACGCGTTTTCAAGGATAAGAGAGAACGCGACACAGGGCTCTAATCACAGGGGAGAGGAACGTGCAGAAATCTGCTTCTATCGACTACAAGCACGAGGGTCATGCGTGTGAGGGGTTTGCCGTTTGGGACGATGCCGGCGGCAAGCGTCCGGGCATCCTGGTGTTCCCGGAATGGGGCGGTGTCGGTGAGTACACCGAAAAGCGCGCCAAGATGCTGGCCGAACTCGGTTTCAACGCTTTCGTGGTCGACGTCTACGGCAAAGGCATCCGTCCCGACACGCCGGAAACCTGCCAAGCCGAGATGATGAAATACGCCACCAACCGGCCGCTGCTGCGGCAGCGGGCACGCTGCGGCTTGGATGAATTGCGCAAGGTGCCCAACACGGATGTGAGCCGACTGGCCGCCATCGGCTACTGCTTCGGCGGCATGGCCGTTCTGGAGATGGCGCGCGACGGGCAGAACGATCTTGCGGGCGTCGTCAGTTTCCACGGCGTGCTGGCCACGCCGACGCCGCTCAAGCCCGATACTTACAAGGGCAAGATCCTCGTGCTGCACGGCGTCGACGATCCGATCGTGCCCGACGACATGACGATGGGCTTCTGGAAGGAGATGCGCGACGCCAAGGCGAACTGGGAGTTCGTCGCCTACGGCAAAGCGCTTCACACCTTCACCAATTGGCTGATGCCGGAAGACGGCCCGCCGCCCGCGGTCTACAACAAACAGGCCGACCAACGGTCCTGGATCGCGATGATCGATTTCTTCGATGAGATTTTTGCGTAGGGCCGCCGGCCAACATCGCAGAGTAGCGCAGGACGATTGTCAGCCCTCAGCGCGTGACGCGGACCGGCAGCCTTCGTATGAAATCGCCGTGCGGCTGCCCATCGCGCACGACCTCGCCGGTAACTTCGAGACGCGCGAAGCGTTCGAGCAAGAGGCGCAGAGTTTCCTCGAGCTCGACCAGCGCGACCGGCCGTCCGAGGCACAGGTGGCGCCCCGAACCGAAGTTGAGGATCGGCCGCGGACGTTCGCGCGCAATCCGGAACTCATAGGGCGCCTCGAACACAGAAGGATCGTGGTTGCCGGCGACGATCGAAGCGAACAGCCAAGTCCCCTTGACCACCGGAACGCCGGCAAACTCGTGATCCCCGCGCGCAATCCTCGGGTCGGACCAATTGTTTGGACGCGTACGCGCGCATTCCTGCACGGCGTCGGGCACCAGGCCCGGATTGCGGCGCAAGAAATCCCATTGATCCGGATGTTCCGCGAACGCCATGACGGCGTGCGACAGGCTCGCGCTCGTGTTGTCGGTACTTGCCGCCAGCATCGTGAACAGGATCTCCACAATCTCCTCTGTGGTCGTCTCGCCGCGCTGTTCCGCTTCGATCAACTGCGATAGCGCGTCCTCGCCGAGGTCCGTACGTTTTCGCTCGATGTGCTTACGGACATAGTCGACGAGGGTCTGAGTGCCGCTTTCGATCTCGTCACGATAAGCGGGGTCGGCGCGAAACGCCTTGATCATGCTGTCGGAGCAGGCGGCCACGAGCGCACGGTCGCTCATCGGCGCACCGATGAGATAGCAGAAAAACGCTGACGGCACGTGTGGAGCCACATCGACGGCAAAGTCGAACGCGTTGGCCTTCAGGCCATCGAGCAATTCCTCGACGATGCGTCGTGCAACCCGGCGCGCTCGTTCGATTGCCGCCGGGCTAAAGAGCGGCGCAAGCAGGCGCCTTTGTCGTCGGTGCTCCTCGCCTTCCAACGCCGCCGTGTTGCGGGCAAAGAAGTGGTAGGCCGCGCCCTCAGGGGTGAGGCCGGTCATGGTGAGCAACTCTTCGAAGCCAACCGGAAACCGTTCGTCGCGCAGCAATTCCCACGAAAGGTCGTAGCTCAGACACTCCAGGCCGCGAGGGCTGCGAGCCATGGCCTGGCCCTCTCCCAGCGCGCGGATCGCCGCTAGCGGGTCCTTGGTATATTCAGGCGAGAATACGTTGAGGAACGGCAGCGATTCGTAGTCGAGCCTGGCGGCGGTTACCATGTTCGCTCCTGCGGCGACGCCGGTGTGGAAGAAACCGGATCAGTCGCCATTAGTTTGGAGTATAACTTGACTGACTAGAGTCTAACTCTATCCAACGGAGAGAAGGTTTTCAAGGCCGGGTGCCATGGCGAAAGCTTCACGAATGACCCGCCGCGACGAGTACGCCCAGGCGACGCGGCAAGCGATTTTGGACGCGGCGCGGCAGCTATTCGCCGAGCGCGGCTACTTCGCCACCAAAGTCGACGACATCGCCGCCAGAGCGCGCGTGGCACCGGCCACCGTCTATGCGGTCACGGGCGGCAAATACGGATTGCTTTCCGAGCTGATACGGATATGGACCACCGACCCCATCGTCGAGGCGACCACGGCCCAATTCGGCGAAATGACCGACGCGGTCGCAATCATCCGTGAGCTCGCGGCCGGAAGTCGGCGCATGCGCGAGCAGTACGAAGACATCATGCGGGTCATGCTCGCCACCGCGCCGCACGACCAGGCCGTAGCCGCGGCGTTACAGACCGCAACTTCGGTCTATCGCAAGGCTTTCATTCCGATTGCGCAGCGCTTGGTAAAGCTTCGCGCATTGCGGCGCGGTGTCGACGTCGCCTACGCTGTCGACTTGCTCTGGTTCTACTTTGGCTACACGTCGTACTTCACGCTGCACGACGACAACGGCTGGTCTTACGAGCGCGCGGAGCATTGGTTGGCGGACCAAGCTTGCCGCGAGCTGCTATCCAAACCCGGTGGACGCAAAAGCTGATGCAGGCCACCCCCGATCAAGTCCGGGCAGGCTTTTTCCGGACCTTCCTCTAGGCTTGCCGGGATAACACAGGCAAAATAGCTATCGCGGCGGTCGCGGGACCGACGCTGCGCGGGAGACATGCACATGCGGATCATCGACCTGTCGGTAGCGCTCAAGGCCGGAATCGCTTCCGATCCTCCGAGCATGCTGCCGAAGATCGAATACATGGACCACAAGCAAGGCGCGCAGGATTTCGCCATGATGTTCCCCGGCCTCAAGCCGGAACAACTGCCGAACGGCGAAGGCGCTGCGATGGAGCGCATCACCTTCACCACCCACAACGGCACGCATCTCGACGCGCCCTGGCATTTCGCCAGCACGATGGACGGCGGCAAGCCGGCGATGAAGTCCGACGAAATTCCGCTGGAATGGTGCTTTTCCTCGGGCGTGAAGCTCGACTTTCGCGACAAGCCCGACGGCTATGTGTGCAGGGCCGCCGATGTCGAACGCGAGCTCGACCGCATCGGCTATACGCTCAAACCGCTCGATATCGTGCTGGTGAACACCGCGGCCGGCACAGCTTACGGCCAGCCGAATTTTCTCGACAAAGGCTGCGGCATGGGCCGCGAGGCCACGCTTTTTCTGCTCAAGCAAGGCGTGCGCGTCACCGGCACCGACGGTTGGAGCTGGGACGCGCCGTTTTCATTCACCGCCAAGCGCTTCCTCGAAACCGGCGACCCGAGCCTGATCTGGGAAGGCCACAAAGCCGGCCGCGACATCGGTTACTGCCACATGGAAAAGCTGACCAATCTCGAGTCGCTGCCGCCGTTCGGCTTCAAGGTGAGTTGCTTTCCGGTGAAGATCGAGAAGGCTTCCGCCGGCTGGACCCGCTGCGTCGCCCTGCTCGACGATTGACAAGGCCGGCACGCGACACTTCCAACAACGACGGCGGATGGAGCCTATGGATCAATTCAGTTTCGGCGCGCGCGACAACGGCATTATCCAGATCGCCTACACGGTCGGCGATATTCAGAAAGCCATGCGCCAGTACACAGAGCTTCTTCACATCGGGCCGTGGTTTTTGGTCGGCCCGTTCGTGCCGCCGAAGGGGCTGTATCGCGGCGTCGTCACCAAGATGCGGGTCAGCCTCGCACTCGCCTTCGCCGGAGAGACCAACATCGAATTGATCCAGCAACACGACGAGGAGCCGTCGGTATTTCGCGAGACGTTGAAGGCGCGCGGCGCGCACGGCTTTCATCATTGGGCGGTCGGGGCGCGCGATTTCGAGAAAAGCGTGGCGCACTACCGTTCGCTGGGCTACGCCGAAGCGTTCTCGGATACCGCGCCCATGGGCTTTCGCGTCGTCTATTTCGATACGACGCGCGATCTGCCGGGCATGCTCGAAGTCATCGAGATGAATGCGGCGGCGGAGCAGGGATTTCACACGATGTACCAGGCCGCCCAGGAGTGGGACGGCAAAACTCACGTCGTGCATCAGATCGAGACGGCGCAACCGGCATGAGCCCGGAGCGACACTCCATTGTCGTGGACGGCGGCACGCCGTAGACCGTGATCCAATTCGGTTGAATCGGATCACGGTTTGGATTCGTTATTTTGCGCATGATCTTGCCCGAAAGCCGGTTTCCACTTTTCGGGATCATGCGCTAGCGGCCGCAGCCGATGAGAGCCGGGCAAAAATGCCGGCCGTGAGGGAGGAAATTTTGTCATGCCGGTAAAGTCTGCGCGCAAGCCTGTCCAAAAAAGCGCGGCGCCACGGCGCTCGCCGGCAAGCGGCGGCCGCATCCTCACCACGCATGTCGGCAGTTTGGTCCGGCCGCTGCGCTTGCGAGAATTTCTGGCCGCCCAACGCGACGGACGGCCGTACGACGAAGCAGCCTTCGAAACATGCCTGCATGACAGCGTCGCCGAGGTGGTGCGCAAACAAGCCGAGATCGGCCTCAACATCGTCAACGACGGCGAATACGGCAAGACCATCAGCTGGTCGCGCTATGTGCTCCAGCGGCTGAGCGGTTTCGAGCAGCGCGGGCAACGCGAGGCCGGCATGCCGGCGGCCGTGGTCGGGCGCGACCGCCGCGAATTCGCGGAATTCTACGCCGGCTATGACCGCACCCAAGGCTTCAGCGGCATGAGCGGCTGGGTGCTGAGCGGTCCCATCCGCTATACCGGCCACGCCGACCTTCAGCGCGACATCGCGAATTTCAAGGCGGCCGCTTCAGGCGCGAAGGTCAAGGATCTTTTCATGGCTGCAGTCGCGCCCGCGAGCGTCGCGCCCGATCGCAAGGACGAATATTACAAGAGCGATGAGGATTACGTCTTTGCCGTCGCCGAAGCGCTGCGCGACGAATACAAGGCCATCGTCGATGCCGGCCTGATCCTGCAGATCGACGATGCCTATCTGGCGCACACCTACGAAGTGATGGTGCCGCCGAAGACGCCGCGCGACTATCGCAAATGGGCGAGCGTTCGGATCGAGGCACTCAACCACGCGCTCAAGGGCCTGCCGCAAGAGCGCACGCGCTATCATGTGTGCTGGGGAAGCTGGAACGGGCCGCACGCGCACGATGTCGAGATCAAAGACATCGCCGATCTCATCCTCAAGGTGCGTACCGGCGGCTACCTGCTGGAAATGGCCAATCCGCGCCACGAGCACGAATGGCGGGTGTGGGAGCATGTAAAGCTGCCGAAAGGCCGCAAGCTCATTCCCGGCGTGATCTCGCATCAGACCAACGTGGTCGAGCATCCCGAGCTCGTGGCCGAGCGTCTGGTGCGGCTCGCCAAGCTCGTCGGGCGCGACAATGTCATCGCCGGCACCGATTGCGGCTTCGCGCAAGGGCCGTTCGTGCAACGCGTGCATCCGTCGATCATGTGGGCCAAGCTGCGCGCGCTGGTCGAAGGCGCGCGGCTTGCGTCGAAAACTCTATGGCCGCGCCGGGCGGCGGCATAGCGCGACGCACGACGAAAACGAAGAGCGACCCAATCATGCAGCAACAGGCGAATTTCATCGGCAAGGTGTTTCGGCGCGGCGATGCGGGCTATGAAGCGGCGCGGCGCCTCACCTGCCGCAATGTCGATTTGCCGGATCGCTATCCCGACATCATTGTCCAGGCGGCGAACGAAAAGGATGTGGTCGCGGCCGTCCAGCTTGCCAACGCGAACACCTGGACGATCGGCGTGCGTTCCGGCGGGCATAGCTGGTCGTGCAACCATGTGCGCGACGGCGGCATGCTGCTCGATGTCTCGCGTCTCAACGCGGTGACGATCGATCCGCGGGATATGCGCGCCATGGTCGGGCCGGGCTGCCGCGGCAATCAGGTCAACAATCTCTTGGCCGCGCAGAAGCTTTTCTTTCCCATCGGCCATTGCGAAGGCGTCGGCCTCGGCGGCTTTCTGCTGCAGGGCGGCTTCGGCTGGCACTCGCGCGCGGTGGGAATGGGCTGCGAAAACGTGCTGGCGATCGACTATGTCGGTGCCGACGGCGAATTGCGCCACGCGAGCCCGAGCGAAAATGCCGAAATGTATTGGGCGGCGCGCGGCGCGGGGCCGGGATTTTTCGGAGTGATCACACGCTTTCATTTGAAGCTTTATCCGCGGCCCAAAGTGATCGGCGCCAAGCTTGCGTTCTACACCGCCGATCATCTCGAGGAGATCGTGCGCTGGGCGCACCAGGTCGGACCGGACGTGCCGCCATCGATCGAGCTGATGTTCATGGTTTCGCGCTGCATCCCGTTCATCGACGGCCCGGGGATCATGGTGGTCGCGCCGGTCCTTGCCGACAGCATTTTTACGGCGTGGAAAGACCTGGCCTTTATGAAAACGCGGCCGCGCGGCGCAAAGCGTTCGACGCCCTTTGTCCCGATGCGGCTCTCGACGCTGACCGAGCGGGTCATGCATCACTACCCGGACAATCACCGTTACGCGGTCGACAATATGTGGACGCGCGCAGCGCCGGACGATCTTCTCCCGGGTCTCAAGCGCATCGTCGCCAAGCTGCCGCCGGCGCCGTCGCATATTCTGTGGATGAACTGGGCGCCGAGGCGACGGCGGCCCGACATGGCCTTTTCGTCCGAGGATGAGATCTATATCGCGATGTACGGCGTCTGGCAGCATGCGATCGACCAAGCCAAGGCCGCAACTTGGGCGCTCGATGGCATGACGGACTTGGCGCCGCACGCCACCGGCATCCAGCTCGCCGACGAAAATCTCGGCGCACGCCCTGCCCGCTTCATGGCCGAGGCCAATCTGGCGCGGCTCGACCAGCTCAGGGCGAGGCTCGATCCGGCCGGTCGTTTTCACACCTATCTGGGCAGGCTCGCGACGGCCCATGATGCGCAGTAAGCCCATTGCCGGGCGCCATCTCGGCTGGAGCGACACCGATCGCGCTACAAAACCGTATGCGCGCTTTCTCGATCCGGACATCCAAGCGCTGCCGGACGATACCCGCCATGCGCTCGATCGCGGTCCCCTCCCCGAGCCGCTGTTGCCGGCGCTCGACGCCGCGGCGCCGAGCTTGTTCGGTCAGGCGGCCGCGATCGAGAATGGCTTCGCGCTCGCCGCCGATGGCGCGATGATCGTTGCCGCGCGCACCGACCTTCCCGGCGTGACGCCGGCCATGATCGACTGGTGGTTCGGCTGGCATAGCGACAGCCCGGATCGCTACAAGCTCTGGCATCCGTTGGCGCACGTGCATGCGGCGTGGCTGCTCGCCGCCTCCGCAGGGAAGGCGCGGCCGCGCGCGCTACATCGGGTACACCTCGATCGTCGACGAGTATATCGGCAGCACGTTGATCCGGGCGGCCATCCGGTTCGTGGAGCCTGCGAGTCTGGGCTTTGCCGACCCGACCCTCGACGATCCGGAACAGGCGACCATCGTGTGCGCGCGAACCGGGCTGGGCGATTTACCCATCGATGTCGGCTACCTCGCGCATCACGTGCGCCGGACCGCCGGCGGTAGCGAAATGCGTTCACGCTTCTGGATCGGCGGCCCCTATGCGGCGGGCCGGAACAGTGCGCTCGGAACAGTCATGGCGCAGGCGGCGCGCCTCTTCATGCGGCCGAGCGAGGCCGACGCACGCGCCCTCTTGGTCCATTGCGCCGAGGAAATGCAGCATTTGGCGCGATTTCTACCGGCGCTCTACGCGGAATTCCGGCTGCGGGACTAAGGCGCAGCCGACCCCTCGGCCTTGCCGGCCTTTTTCGGGGTTGCCGCGCCCTCGGTCGTGGATTTTTCAAAACGGCGCATTACGTTGAGTAGGATTTCCTCCGGGTAAGGCTCTGCCGGCCATGGCCGAAGAACGCGTCAACCGTAAGCTCGCGGCGATCCTCGCAGCCGACGTGGTCGGCTATTCGCGTCTTATGGGGGTCGACGAGGAGGGCACGCTCGCCGCGCTCAAGCAACACCGCCAGGTGGTATTCGATCCCGCGGTCGCCGCCCATAACGGGCGCGTCGTCAAGCTGATCGGCGACGGCACGATCGTGGAATTCGGCAGTGTCGTCGATGCCGTCCATTGCGCGCTCGCCGTGCAACGCTCGAACGGCCTTGTTCCGGACGAAGCGCTGCGCCAGCCGAAAATCATTTTGCGGATCGGCATCAATCTCGGCGACGTCATCATCGAGGGCGACGACATTTACGGCGACGGCGTCAATATCGCCGCCCGTCTCGAACCGCTGGCCGAGCCCGGCGGCATCTGCGTTTCTTCCATCGTCAATGAAAGCGTCGGCAACCGGGTCGACGTTGGCTTTGAGGACGCCGGCGAGATCACGGTGAAGAATATCGACCGGCCGATCCGCGTCTGGAAGTGGCATCCGCGCGCGACGCCCGAACTCGCCAAGGCGGCGGAGAAGCCGTTGCCCCATGTGGCGACCGCCTCGATCGCGATCTTGCCCTTCACCAACATGTCGGGCGATCCGGAGCAGGAATATTTCTCCGACGGCATCAGCGAGGACATCATCACCGACCTGTCGAAGATTGCCGGACTGACGGTGATCGCCCGCAATTCGAGCTTCACCTACAAGGGCCGTTCGGTCGATATCCGCACCGTCGGGCGCGAACTCGGCGTGCAGTCGGTGCTGGAAGGCTCCATCCGCCGCGCCGGCAATCGCGTACGCATCACGGCGCAGCTGATCGATGCGGGAAACGGCGCGCATCTGTGGGCGGACCGCTACGACCGCGATCTCACCGACATCTTTGCCGTCCAGGACGATGTCACGCAACGGATCGTGGAAGCGCTCAAGATCACGCTCAGCCCGGCGGAAAAAGAACGGCTCGCCGACAGCGAAACGCACGACGTCGTTGCCTATGACTGCGTGCTGCGCGGCCGCGAATTCATGCTCGGCAAGGAGAAGAATCTCGGGACGTTCCAGCAGGCGATCAAATACTTCAAGGAAGCGCTGGAGCACGATCCCAATTACTCGGTCGCCTACGCCTGTCTCGGCTTCGGCTACATGTTCGACTACCAGAACCGCTGGACCGAAGATCCCGACAAGTCGCTGTCCATCGCCAAGGAATATGCCCGGCAAGCGATCGAGAAAGACCCGAACGAACCGCTGGCGCGATGCGTGTCCGCGTTGGCGGCGTCCTATGAAAAGGACCTCGACCGCGCGAAAGCGGAAATCGAAGTCGCGCTAAAGCTCAATCCGAGCTTGGCGCTGGCCCACAACCTGCGGGGCACGTTCTGGACGTTTGCCGGACAGCCGCTCGAAGCGATCCCGGAAATCGAGCAGGCGATGCGCCTCGATCCGGCGGTGAGCCCGCAATTTCTGCACTTCCTCGGGCTTGCTTATCTGATGGCCGAAAAATACGAGACCGCGGCCGCTCTGCTGCGGCAGCGGATCATTCTGGTGCCGAACACCGATTTCTCTCGCGCCATTCTCGACTTCCGCCCTCGGCCATCTTGGCGAGATCGAAGACGCGCGCCGGGTGTGGGCGGAACTGATGGACATCAACCCGAAATATTCGTTTTTTGCTCACGTCGGCCGTCAGCCCTTCAAACGACCGGAAGACATCGAGCGCATCGCGGAAGGCTTGAGGAAAGCCGGCGTGCTGAGCTGATACCCCGCGTGATCGAAAGACGCTCGACGAGGAGCAAGCCGGGTCAAGCAATCGCGCCCAGCATTGCTCCTCGATCGTTTCCGCAAGCGGCGCCTGCCTACATCGTGCAGGCCTGGGAGGGGTGGCACCACTGTCCCTTGTGACACAGCAACGGATGGTGATTGGCAGCCGTACCGCAAGCGCATGTTGCAGCTGCGGGCTGGCCCATGGGGCAGCCTGGAATCATGTGCCTATGCATGTGTGGGTGCATGTGCATGTACGCGTGCGGATGCATATGCATGTGCGGGTGCACATACACGTTCGGATGGATATGCATGTGAGGATGGGCGTGCATGTGCGGGTGCATGTTCATGTGTGTATGCATATGCGTGTGGCTGCGAATGTGCATGTGCGTGCCCTGTCCCGTTCCCTGTGCCTGGGCCAAACCGACGGACACGGCAATCGCAAGCAGCGCAACAGCAAAAGTCTTCAGCATGATGTTTCCTCCCGAGTGGCCTTTGCGGCGAAACTCGACTTCACGCCTTATTCCGGTTCAAATGAACCGCCCATGAACAATGGGATCGCCGCGGCTGCTTAGGCTGGGTCTCGCCGGCGCATGCCGCCACGATGGCGCCGACCGTCGCTATTCCCAATCCAGGGAGTCATGGCGACGCGACCGGGCAATTGCTTATTTTGCGCCCGGGGAACGTGCGCAGGCTCTCGGGCACTCGGTGAAACTTTGGCCGGTTTAGATGAGGCCAAGCGCAAGCACCTTTTGGATCACATTGCTTGATGACGTTTCACATCATGAGCTATCTAAGAGCGCGGCTTGAGCGCTGCCGGAAGAAGAACTGGCGCCCTTGCAATCCCTCATTGGTCAAGACGCGCCGAGCGATCCGATCTCGACGGCGGCGTCAGTTTTCGACTCCTTGGCTTTCGACGAGGGTACTGGCCCTTCAGTCGGCAGTTGCTACGAAATGGCTAAGAACCGAAAGTTGAAAGAGCCGGTAGAGACCGCCGGCAGAACAAGGTACTGTCCGCGAACTAGAGCGGGATGAGTTATGGTTCGATCGGCATCCCGCTCTAGCTTTTGGTTTGAGCATGATCCCTCGGGTCAAGCCCGAGGGCATGCTTTTCGGAAAAACCGGATTCCACCCATCGGGTCAAAGCCCGAGGGCAAGCTTTTCCGGATCATGCTCTAAGCGACGACACGCAGCCGCCGGCGCAACATTTTCTCGACTTCGGCCGCCGGCAAGGCCGGACTGAAAAGGAAACCCTGCACCTCGTTGCAGCCTTCCGAGCGCAGCAGCGACAGTTGCTCGGCGGTCTCGACGCCTTCCGCGGTCGTCGATATTCCGAGACTCCTGCCGAGAGCGGTAACGGCGCGCACGATCGCCATCGATTCGCCGCCGGCCGCAAGCTCGCTGACAAAGGACCGGTCGATCTTGATCTTGTCGAACGGAAAACTCCGCAGATAGCTCAGCGATGAACAACCCGTACCGAAGTCATCCATCGCAATGTGTATGCCGAGCCCGCGCAGCGTGTGGAGCGTTGCGAGCGCATCGCCCTCCAGCAGAAGAACCGTTTCGGTGATTTCGATCTCCAGCCGATCGGCCGGCAACCCCGCCGACGCCAGCGCCTCCTCAACCGTGGGGACGAGGTTGCGGTTCTTGAATTGAGCCGGCGATACGTTGACGGCGATGCGAACGCCCTCCGGCCAGCGCGCGGCTTCCGTGCACGCACGCCGCAAAACCCAATCACCGATCGGAATGATCAAGCCGGTCTCTTCCGCAAGCCAGATGAACTCCTGCGGCAAGACCACGCCTCTTTGCGGATGGTTCCAGCGCAACAAAGCCTCGCAGCAGTTGATGTTGCTGGTCTTGATGTCGAGAAGAGGCTGGTATTGCAGTTCGAACTCGCCCCTGGAAAGCGCGGTTCGCAGCTCAAGCTCCAAGGTCCTGCGCGCCAGCGCGCGCGCATCCATGCCGGCTTCAAAGAACCGATAATTGCCCCTGCCGTCGCCCTTGGCGCGATAAAGCGCCAAATCGGCGTTTTTCAGCAATTGATCGGGGTCGGCGCCATCATCGGGAGCAACGGAAATTCCCAACGTGGCCCCGATCAGGACCTGATGGCCATGAATCGTGAAGGGCGCGCTTATCGTCTCGATCAACCGGGTTGCCAAAGCCGAGGTCTCGGCCAGCTTCAGCTCCCTTCCCACCTGGACAATGGCGAACTCGTCGCCCCCCAATCTCGCCGCGGTATCGTCGTCGCGGACGCATTCCCGCAGCCGGCGCGCCACTTCCCGCAAGAGCTCGTCTCCCACGGGATGTCCGAGCGTGTCGTTGACTTCCTTGAAACGATCGAGATCGAGGCAGAAGACCGCGACCTGAGTGCCGCGGCCGACGCGGCTGAGAGCATCCTCCAGCTTCTCGCGAAAATAAGTGCGGTTTGGCAGATTGGTGAGCGCATCATGCCGGGCCATGTGCGCGATTTGCGCTTGGGCTTTCTGCCACTCCGTTATGTCTTCCAACGTCGAGACCCAGCCGCCTTCCGGTCTCGGCCTCTCGATGACGCGAAGCATGCGCCCGTCCGCCGTCTCGATGACGCGCGTGTTGGTATTGCCTTGGCGCATCGCTTCGACCACCTCGGCAACGAATGCCTCGGGACTGACCGGCAGATTTCGCGTTCTTACGACATCCAGCAACGTGCGGCCCTCCAGAGAGGCCGCGGACATTCTGGTCAATTGCGCGTAGCGGTCATTGAAGAGGATGATGCCGCCGCCGGCGTCGAACATGCACAGCCCCTGAGACATGTTCGTGAGCGCGGCATCAAGCAAAAGCTTCTGCCGCTGCAGCTTGTCGTTGGTGCGCCGGTCGCCGATCGCGGCGACAAAGCACATCCCGAGGATGATCGCGGCTGCTCCGGCAAGAACGAGCGCCAGCGCGTCGGGCGAGAACAATAGCGAAGCCGGCGCGCGCGTCGGATCCGGCACGAATTGCACCGCGCCCATCGCCGTAAAGTGCATGGTCACAATGGCGACGGTCAGCAGCATCGCCGCCAGCAACGTCCGCCCCTTCCCGACGGGCTGACACGCGACGTAGAGAGCCGCCGCCGCCCAAACAAGGCCGAGGATCACCGACGCGACGACAAGCGGAACCGACCACGTCATGCGGGCCGGCACTTCAAATGCCAGCATCCCGGTATAGTGCATGGCCGCTACGCCGCCGCCGACGATGGCGCCCGCCAGTATGGGAGTGAATTTCGCTCTGGGTTCGCTCAGCGCAATGGAGAGGCCGACGCCGGTAATCACGATAGCGATGACGAGAGACAAGATCGTCAACACGGCGTCATAGCCGGCGCCCAGACCCGGATCGAACGCCAGAACGGCGATGAAGTGCGTAGCCCAAATGCCAAAGCCGGCCGCAGCGGCATCCAGGCCGAGCCAGATCAGACGTGCGCGCCCTTGCGCGACCTGAGCGCGATGAAAGAGGCTGATAGCGACGCCGCTTGCCAGGAAGCAAACAGCCACAGCGAGCAGCACCAAGCGCCAGTCATGCTCGGTCGTGAGGCAGTCCAGCACCCTGTACATGTTGGAAGGATAGCGGATACGCCTGCGCGGTGATTTGATCAGTCTCGGCTATCCGGGAAAAGTGGCGCCTTTGCTTAACGATTTCGATGTCGAAACGCTAACATGCGACATTTGCTATGCGCGAACCGAGGGGCTGCGGCACTGCGCAGCCAGCCCAGCGAGCAGGAGATCGTCTGGTTTCAAATCGAGAACTGAGTTCGGAAGACCGATTTGACTTCGGCTAGTCTCTTCGAAAGCCGCTCCGCTGCCGGCGCGTCACCGAGCTCGCGCGCCGCTGCGATTGCGTCATGCAAAAACTCCTTGGCGTCGCTATAGCGTGCCGTCGCCGCCGAGCCGAAAGCTGCGTCATACATATCCTCGATGGCGCGCTCGGCGTCGCGTTCGAGTTGTGCAAGCCGGGTTCGCCGCGGATCGACGAATTCCGCGGCCGCTGTGACCGACCGCCGTGACCAAAGCTCGCGCAAATGGCCGATCAGCAGGCGCAACATGACGCGTTGCACGCTGTCATCGCACCACCCCGCCGATCGGACTGTTCGCGGTGTCGAGATCAATGCCGACGATCATGATCGTGGTCCCGAACAAGCGCCGACACCAAACTTCTCACAGGCGAGGATGCCTGTCGACCACAGGGCCACACGGGCCGTCCGCTATCACTTCGGCGCCGGCGACGCGGGCGAAACAGCGATTGGGATAGGTCGTGGTCAATCCGTTGAGCCGGCCGCATACGGGGGCATATTGCTGCGTACACACCATTGTCCGGTGGTCGTCCCGAATGACCGAGAACTGGGAAAGAAACAGGCCCTCGCGAGAATAATCGCAAGAGGTCGCGCGCAGATGAGGTGGCGGTACACGCGACCATGACCGCGATACGGAGGATAAACATGATGCTTGATCCGTTTCGTTGGTTGGGGGCTTGCGGACAGCCACGTGGAACAGCGACGCCGTGAGTCTTTCGCCGGAGACTGACGGCATTCGTTGGTGTCGAACGCGGCTTTCTTTGATCAGTTTTTCTTGGCAGGCGCCGCCGGCGGCGACGTCACTGTTGTGGTCGATACGGCGGGAGCGCCGGTCGGCGCAGGCGGCGGCGGAGGCAGATTGATGATGCGCTCGACCCGTTGCTTGGGCCCGCCCGGACCGTTGTGCTGCTCCACGGTCTGCGCGGATGCGATCGATGCGGTCGATCCTGTCAGAGCAGCGGCAAGCGTGAAAGTCTTGATAAGCATTTGTCTTCCCCGTCGGATGGTCATTGCGGTCAGCTCGTGTGAGCGTGACAAAACCATCGACGGACGCGGCAGAAAAATTTGGCGCGGCTTCGGCAAAGATTTCTTGATCCGGGAAGGTTCTAACGTGCGGCAGGATAGCTTGGCGCGGCACGCGCGGCGGCCGGGCGCCGTCCTTCCGGTTCAAGGAAGGGCCGTGCCGCCTTATCGGCTTGCACCGTTCCTTCGGCGGGTTCGCGGCCAGTTTGTGCGGCGCCGACTTTGGCAGCTGCCTCGGCTTGAGCGCGCGCCGCTTCGGCCCGAGCGCGAGCTGCCGCGAGATCCTGATCGGCCGGCTGGCGCGCAATCTGGCTGTCCGCCGGGGAAATGCAATTTGGATCTTTGCGGAAGCCTTCGCTCGCCTGACCCTGCGGCAGGCCGTCTGCTTCCGTGCCGATGGCCGCCGCCGGCGCGTGCGGTTCGCACGGTGGCGCCGTCGCAAGTGCGGGTGGTGCCGCGGGCGCGGCGCCGGTCGCAACCGATGCAGGGGGCGTTGTGCTCTTCGCCGCAGGTAACGGCTGATTGGTCAAGCCTTGCTGCGAGTAGAGCGACCACGTCCCTCCGACAACGAACAATAAGGCGACAAGAGCGGCTGCGGCTCGCCAATTCAGCGCCCATCTTCCATTTGCCATTGCTGACAATGAGCCCGGCCGGATGATGCTGAAGTTCGGTTTGTTTGGAGCGTCGCCGCGTAATAGCTCGTCGATCAGTTCGGCGGGCGCCGGCTGTGCCGAGGCCTCGATGGCGTCGAGATAGGCCGGCGCCGAGGACGCCTCGAGTTGGCGGGTAGGCGAGCCGGCAAGCGTCTCGGCGAGCAGTGCGCGGTCGGCCTCCGATGCCCGACCCGACAGCACCGTCGCCAGAAGCGCCGTCAGCCGGTCGGTTTCGGCTACGGTTTCGGTAGGCGAGCGGTCAGGCTGGGTCCGCGCCAGGACGTCTGCTGCGCCGCGACATAGCGCCTGCAACTGGGCAGGGTCGTTCGCCCCGCCGGCGGCCAGCGGGCGGTCGCAGAGCGCTTCGAGGAGGGCGACGATTTCGCGCTTTTCCACCGTTGGAAACTCCCTACTTCCTGTTAGACGGACAGCTTCCAGTTTTTCACAGCCTCGACCCCGCCGATTTCCTGCGCCAAGCGCCGTTTGACCTGCTGAGCAAGCCGGTGCACGGCTTCGACCGGCAGCCCATTCATCCGCGCGATTTCGCGGGCCGGGTGGCCGGCGAGAGCGCATTCAAGATAAAGCCGTTCAGTCGCGGTGAGACGGGGCAATGCCGCTTGCAGGGCCGCGAGCGCCTTTTCCAGCAGCAGCCTTTCTTGCCGCTCCATCAGTTGGTCTTCGGGCGTTGCCGCCGCAAGATCCTCGGCGCCAGCCGCCGGGCCCGCCTGTTCGGCGGTGGAGATGTCGACCATTTGCGTCGCTGCGCTCCGTTCGGCCTGGTAGCCCATCGGTACCGCCCGCCGCACGCGCGCCACCGCGGCCGCAACCTCGGCCAAATCCGCGGCACCGTCGCCGCGCGGCAGCCGCCCGATCAGAAGCGGCGGATCGGCCGAAAGTTGCTCCCAGTAAAGCAAACGAAACACCGCTTGATCCAGTTCCGGCAAGCGCTGCACGGCTGCGGGCAGGCGACGGCGCGGGATGATCGTCCGAACATGGTAGATCGCCAAATTCTCGATCACGTGCAGAACATAGCCGGCCGGACTGCCTCGACCGGAATAGGCCCGCAGACGCTGCAGGTCGTTGACGACAAGCGCCTCACACACGGCCTGATAAGCGTCTTCGCGATTTTGATGATGCTGCGCACCGGGCAACAGGCGCGCGATGATCCGGCGCATGTCATCGTCGAAAAACACCTGAAACGCACGCCAGCCCCTGTCGCCGTCGAGCGCAATCCCGCGCACGACACGCTCGGCGAGCAAATCGCGCACCACGAGCGCCACATAAATTCGCACACGCGCGCGGCCGTCATATGCTTTCAATCTGGCAAAGCCATCGGCGCGGATTGCCGCCATCACCTCGCGAAACGCGGCTTCGGTCTCGGCGCGCGGTCGGGCCAGCCGCAGGCAAGCGGTCCAGGCCACGTCGCCCACCACGCGCGTCAAATCGGCAGCGGCCTGCGGCGCGCCGCGCAAAGAGCCGCGCTCAGAAGCGCCCTCTCCGGATCGTCTTGCCCGCCCACCGGTGTCCTGCCGACCGTCTAGGCCCGTAGTGACCGTGAAACCCGGCAGAATTGCAAGCGAGCGAGCGTGGAAAAACTGAAGTGTGTCCGTCTGAGCCTTTGCCGGGCGAGCGGCGCCTCGCCTTGGAAAGTCCGGCGCGGAAGGAGACCAATATGCCTAAAAGCTGGAAGTATCTCGCGATATTGCTGGTGCTCGTCGTCCCGCAACGCGGCCCCGCGCAAGCGGACAGCGTCGGTCCCGACGGCTATCGACTGTCGGAGCCGGTCAGCCACGGCAATCTAGCGATCTATTTCATTCACGGCGCCTCGCGCGGCGGTCCGGTGCCGCTGACACTCGAAGAGGCGTTGCAGCACAAAACCATCGTCGTGCGCGAGACCGGGCAGGTCAACGAGCTTTCGATCGAGAATACCGGCGATCGGGATATCTTCATTCAGGCAGGCGACATCGTAAAAGGCGGCCAGCAGGACCGCGTGCTGAGCGTCAGCCGCATCCTGCCGTCGCACTCCGGCGCGATCCCGATCAGCTCGTTCTGCGTTGAAGCCGGGCGCTGGTCGGCACGCGGCGGCGAAGATTCCCGAACCTTTGCCGGCTCGAGCACAGCATTCGCCGTCGCGGGCGGCGCGGTTGCGGATCGCCGAAAGCCTTGCTGCGAACAAAGGCGCCGTAGCCAGCGGTCAACAGGAGATCTGGCGCAACGTCGCGGAGATCAAACCAAACTGTCCAGCAATCTCGGCGTGCCAGTCGCAGCGCCGCGATCAAGCACCAGCCTGCAACTGTCGCTCGAAAACGAGCAGCTAGCGTCCGAGCAGCGTGCGTACATCGCCGCACTGGAGCCAAATGGTACGGCCAGCGACGACATCGTCGGCTTTGTCTTTGCCATCAATGGCAGGATCAACAGCGCCGATATCTATCCCTCAAACGGCCTCTTCAGGAAGATGTGGCCGAAATTGCTGCGCCGAAGCGTGACCGAGGCGATCGGCGAACGCGGCCGTGCCGCCGACCCGCCGCCCGCCACCGCGGCGGCCACGGAATTCATCACCAAAGCGCAAGCTGCGCCGGTGCTCGAAGCGAATACCGGTGAAAAGGCGCGCGCCGCTGTGCGCCAGAGTGCGACAACAATGGCCATCGAAGCGCGGCCAGCCGCTGCCCCTGCCGACGCGTGGATCCATCGCAGCGTGCTCGCCAAATGAAACCCGCAATCACGACAGGCTGCTCCGGGCACCCGACGCCGGAACCGACACACCCGGAAAAGGTACGCGGCGAAACGGCGCGCGAAGCGTCTCTCACCGTCGCCCGTTCAGTTGCCGGCGCGCATCTGCTCAAGAACATAAGGCAGAAACGGCAGGAGACTGACGACGACATTCCATGGCAGGCACCGAAATGCCCTGCGCAACATGAACGGACTGACACGCGCTCGACCATAGACACGCACGGTATAGGCATTGGAGGCCACACGCCGAATATGAATTAGCAGCGCGCCCGGCCCGAACACCAAATAAAGCAGTCCGATAAACAGCCCACCCCCAAAGTGGAATGTCGATCCCACGGCTCCCATGATTTTCTTTCCCCCGCGCATCAACGCCAGTCTATCCAAAAAGGCGGGCCGTGAAAGCGGGCCGCCAGCTTGACTTGACGCCGATGCCGTCTAACACTCAACGGTGTTTATGTGTCTTTGCTTTGAGAATCGTTGTTTCACAAACTAGGTGGGGGCGATGACGATGCAGTCCAAGCAGGGTTTGCGCATCAAAGACCTGGCTCGCAAGAGGAAGGCCTATTTGCCTGAGGGCGGGCACTACGACCATGCGACGCAACAAATGGTCGGCTACACGCTGAATGTCGCGGGCAGTTCGACCCGCAGCGACGAAGATGCCGGTGGCTCGACGACTTTTTGGGACGGCGAAAAGGGCTAGGCTCAGTTTGATGCCAAGATCCGACCTGTGAGCGGTCCCTTCAAGCTCAATCCGCCGCTCACTTTCATCATCACGAATTCCTACGATTTGACGGCCAATAAGCTCGTCGAGCGGTTGGGCGTCGATCGCGTCTTCCGTTACAATTTTGACATTTGGCAGCAATACCCGCTCGTCATCGATGAGACGGGGTTCTGCATCCGCGACGCCGTGGGCCGTGAGGTCCGGCAGCAGCATGTTGCCAAAGTGCTGTGGCGAAAGCCGATCTCGCGCTACCGGTTGGCCGGACATCGGCCGCACGCGACGACACGCTGGGGCGCCGTGCGGCGGCTGCTCGGCGCCGAGCGCGCGCTCCCCTCGCGCGAGGAGAATTATCAGGAAGAAGAAATGTACGAAGCCGTCGTCGAGATGAAGAACCTGCTTTGGCGGCAGCAGAAAGTCGTCTTGATCGAACCGGCGGCTTACATGCGGCTGGGCAAGCTGGTGCAACTCGACCTCGCGAAGCTCTATTTCCACGTGCCCAAGTACGAATTCGTCATGGGCGCCGACCGGCAATTCTACTCCGACAGCAAGCGCATCGTGAAAAGTCTGACGTCGATGCCGCTGGCCAAGAATGTCTTTCTCTGGACGACTTCGGTGCGTCCCGCCGAGCTTCATCGCGGCACGCCCTGGCTGTTGCAGGATCTCGTCGACGCAAGGTTCGACGTGACGGTGGTCTACGTGCGCGGCGGCATATTCGCCTTCGAGTTGGATCGGACCGCCTTCACCGACAAGAGCGTCGACTGGCGCGAAGTCGGCGAACTCACAACTCCGCTGTGGCGACCGCATCGATTGCCGGAAGACATGTGCGCGCGCGTCGAAAAGTTCATGACCGACGCCAACCTGCACTACGGACGCCTCGATTTTCTGTATGACGGCTCGACCTACGCATTCCTGGAGGTGAACTCAAACGGCGAGTGGGAGTGGCTCGATCGGGACGGATCCAATGGCGTGTTGCCGCGGGTCGTGTCCGAAATCCATCCCGACACTCCGGTCCATCCGATCCCGATCCCAGCCGCCCAAAATAAATTGTCATAGGCGGAGCACAAGCCATTCGTGACGGACACCGCCGTTCAAATTGATGCCCGAAAATACCCGCTCGCAAGGGCGATCCCCCGCATATTAAAGTATCTACGCCCACATCGCGGCAAGATCGCCGCCAATCTGATCTTCGCCACGCTGGCCGTGGGCCTCTCGCTGCTATTCCCGCGCATCATCCAATACATCATCGATACCGTCATCGGCGGCGGCGCGCATGGAATGCTGATCCCGGCGTGCGCAGCGTTGGCGACAACGTTCTTGCTGCGCGAATTGTTCTCGGCTCTGAGGTTCTTCTTCAATAGCAAGCTCGAACAAAGCGTCGTCTATGACATGCGCTGCGACCTTTACGAGCGATTGCAGCGTCTGCAGACACAGTTTTTCGATCGGCGCGCATCCGGCGATCTGATGTCGCGGGTGATGGACGACATCGACGCGGTCGAACGCCTGGTCATTGATGGCGTCGAACAGGGCGTCATTTCCGCTCTGACCGTGGTCGGCGTATTCGTAATCCTGTTCGTATTGAATGCTCAGCTTGCGTTCTACGCGATGTTGCCCGTTCCGTTCCTTCTCGTCGGCACGCAATGGTATGCGGTCATTGCGCTTGCGCGCTATCGTCTGGTTCGCCAAGCGGTGGGGTCGTTGAACGCATTGCTGCACGAGAATCTGCAAGGGATGCGCCAAATCAAGGCGTTCTACCGTTTTGGCCACGAAGCGTCCCGCTTTGCCGCTGCCGCCGCCAGGCTTCGTGATCGTAGTCTCGGCGTCTTCGGTGCCTGGGCTATCTATTCCTCCACCATGACCTTTTTCGGTGCGCTCGGAACCGTGCTGGTGACCTGGCGGGGCGGAATGCTCGTCATTGACGGTTCGATTACGCTCGGCGAGCTGGTCGGCTTTCTCTTTTATTTGACGCTGTTCTATGAACCGCTCGCGAAATTGCACGGTTTCAATCAGCTCTTGCAGTCGGCGCGCGCCGCCAGCGAACGCGTCTTCGAGATCTTGGACGCTGCGGTTGAACAAGGGAGCCCGCACGTTGCGGCCGGCACGCAGGAGCCCGCAATCGGCGAAGTGAAATTTGAGAACGTTTCATTCGCATATTTTGACGACCGGCCAGTCTCAATGCGGTATCATTTATCGTGCCGTCGCGGAGCACATTGGCCATCGTCGGCCCGACCGGAGCCGGCAAGTCCACGATTGTCAACCTGCTGCTCGGACTATACCGGCCGGAAGCAGGCGTCATCAGCATCGACGGCCGCGACATTGCCGCGGAATCGCTGCAGTGGCTTCGCCGGCAGATGTCATATGTGAGCCAGGATGTATTTCTGTTCAACGGCACCGTCCGCGAGAATATCGCTTATGGCCGGCTCGACGCCGCGCCGAGCGATCTTATTGACGCCGCCAAGGCCGCCAATTGCCATGACTTCATCAACCGGCTTCCGGCCGGTTACGACACGCAAATCGGCGAGCGGGGCGTCCTTCTCAGCGCCGGCGAACGCCAGCGGCTGAGCATTGCGCGCGCCGTCCTGCGCAATGCGCCGATACTTCTTCTGGATGAAGCAACCGCCAGTGTGGACAGAAACACCGAGGCGCTCATCCAGGCGGCGCTGGCTCGGCTCAAAGCCGATCGAACCGTCTTGGTCGTCGCGCATCGTTTGGCGACCATTCGCGATTCCGACCAGATCATCGTTCTGCACGAAGGTACAATTTGCGAACGCGGGAATCACGAGTTGCTCATGCAGACGAACGGCATCTATGCATCGATGGTGGCCCGTAGCGATGGCGAGCGTCTGAGAAACGCCTCGGAGTTCACGTGATCGACGCGGCGAGAGCAAGCGCCGAAGTGGTCTGGGGCAACCGAAATGCGGAGGCTCGAGCCTTCTGGTCGCTTGCCGCGCGCCTTCTATCCTTGTTGAACACAGAGATCGCTGCAGCGAAGGGGTGGAGTGCGCCACCTGCGCCCGTAAGCAGCTTTTCCAAGCGGCAGCCGGGCACGGGCGAGCCTTCGGCGCGATCAGAACGCGAGATTGGCCTATCAAAGTCCGGGCAATCAGGTAGAATTGCTTCGATTGTTATCGAGGCAGGGAGGCGAACATTGAGCGCCATGAAGATTTCACTCCGGTCGTCAGCACATTTTCTTCTTGGTATTCTCGGAATCGGGACCGCGGGTACCGCGCTGAGTACCTTAATGCCAAACGACGTCTTCGCCCGGCAGTTTCTAGACAAGGGCGAACAAATCCGGCTTCCCAACATGGTCTATGACCCGGTTTTGCAGATGATGGTTGATCCCGACACGAGGCAGCCTGTCTACAGCAACAGCAATGGCGGAAAATTCAGAATAGCCACTGCGGTCGTAACAAGCGGTTGCGGCAATTGTCCCAAGAACGATGGCTGCAAGGACAACTACGGCTGCTGAAGCCCGGCTTTCTTGATGGTTGCCGATCGCTAAATCCAGAAGATCGACGCTTTCCGTTCAGTGATGAAGACCGTCCTTCTCATTACTGAACGGTTTGATCCGACGGCAGATCTCATTATTTCGGAGCTTCGCCGACGCGAAGTGCCTTGCGTCCGCTGGAATCTTGACCAAATCCCGACGGGTTCGACGCTGACATATCGCGCGTCGAATGAGCGCTTTGACTCGCACATCGTCACCGACGGCCGCACGATCAACTTAGCGGATGTTGCAAGCATTTGGTGGCGCGGATTTCAACCGTCCGGCTTTCCCGCCAATCTCGTCGGTGAGCAACGTCAATTCGCGATCATGGAATGGCGATTGGCGCTCATGGCCCTTATGAAGATAGGGGACTTCTTCTGGATCAACCATCCGGAACGTGAACGCCTGGCCGACTCGAAGCCGGCGCAACTTTACGCCGCCCGCAAATTTGGCTTGGAAATCGCACCTACGATCATAACAAACAACCCGGATGAAGTTCGCTCCTTTCTTGCCCACACCAAGGGTGCGGTCGTCTATAAAGGCCTGACGCAACCCTTAAACATGGAGCCGGGCAAAGCGCTGTTTACCCGCGAGCTTACGGAAAAAGAGATTGCGAACCTTGATCTGATCTCGGTGACACCCGGAATATTTCAGGCCCACATCGAAAAGGCATACGAAGTCCGCGCGACGGTTGTCGGTTCCAGAATATTTGCCGCCAAGATCGACTCGCAAGCCGCATTCGCGACAAGGACGGACTGGCGGCGCGCGCCCTTTGAGGTCCAATATGAGGCAATTTTTCTGCCGCCCGAAATCGAAACCGGAATTCACGACCTCATGCGATATTTCGATCTGGTGTATGGCGCGTTCGACTTCATCGTTGCACCGGACGGTCGATATTTGTTTTTGGAAGTCAACCCGGCCGGACAATATATGTGGATCGAGTACGCGACGGGTTTGAAAATCACGGAAACCTTGGCTGACGCACTGGGCGAGCCATGCTCGGCATGACCGCAGGCCGGGGCATGATCCGGAAAAGCGGAAACCGCCTTTCCGAAAAGCATGCCCTCGGGCGTGACCCGAGGGATCATGCTCAAACAAGAAGCTGGAGCGGGATGCCGATCGAACCACGACTCAGCGCACTCTAGGCGCCGACTCCGCCGGTTATCAGTGAAGCCAACACCAAAGTCGGTCCTGTCTCTGAGAATTGCAGGCAGCCGGTTTGCCCGAACTACCAGAACCAGCCTTTCCTGCAAGCCGCTGCAACAAGCGAAGCAGCCGTCGAGAGCTCGGGGTGTTGCAGCGGGCCACCGTCCAGCGGGATGGGTACGGTAGCAGCGATCGAGCGACCTCATTACCAACTCGGTCAAAAGCTCGTTTCTCGTCCGCTTGGGAGCGGCGCCAGTTCTGGTCTGCGTTGCGATCAACTCATCCAGCATCAGATTGATGTCTTTCTTCGTAAAGCTCAATCCCGTGAAGTCTCCCTGAACAAACAACCCCTTCAGGTCTTGGTCGACCGTTCTGACTTCGATCTGCCTCATGCATGCTCTCCCCGGCGACAGACCTTCCTCGATACACCCCACCGACGCGAATTTATCGCGAAGTCGCAGCAAAATACACCCTTGAGTGAGAATCCCGCCGACGATAGGGTGTCGCGATTTGATCAAGATCGCATATGATCAGAGCGTCTTATTTCTTGCCGGCGTTCGCCGCTATGCTGCTCGCCGGCTGCGGCGATAAATCACAACCGCCACTTGACGTTACGATGCGCTCAGGCGGCACCTTCCTGCTCGTTCGCCGGCCGTGAACTGGAGCGACATATGAAGCACATGGCCACCGCGCTGATCTTGCTACTCGGCCTGACCGGCGCGCTTGCCGAGGGTGCCGACCGGGACTTCTCGCCGCGAAAGCCACCGCGGCGTTTGCCGCGAAGAACTGGCAGGAAGCGGAGACCATTTTCAAGCAGCTTGTCGCGTTCGAGCCAACACGTTGGGATTTTCAGCAAAAGCTCGTCAACGCCCAAATCGCCCTCGAGCATTATGATGAGGCGCTTGCATCCTGCGACAAAGCCATTGCGTATGGGTACAAGGGAGCTGAAGGAATGGCGCCGCCGAACGCCGAGAAGGCCAAGGCTGCGCTCGCCACCCTGCTGACGACCAGGGGCAACATTCTTTTGAAGCAGCACAGGATGGCCGACGCAATCGCAGCCTACGAAAAGGCCGCGGCGGTCAGCACTAATCCGGGCGTTGCCTATTTCAATATTTGCGCCCTTCTCTACAACCAGGGACGCATGCAAGAGGTCGTTCCCGCGTGCGACAAGGCGATCGCGGCCGACCCGGCCAAGGCCGATGCCTACTTCATCAAGGGATCGGCGCTGTTCGGCGACGCCAGGATCGAGAATGGCAAGATGGTACTGCCGGATGGCGCCGTGCAGGCGTTGCAAAAATATCTGGAGCTGGCACCGAGCGGTTCGCACGTGACCGACGTCAAGGCGATGCTGACCTCGGTCGGCCAGACCATCGAGACCACTTATCAGAACCGGAAGCGAAACTAATCCGCCTCTGCCGCGCCCGATAAGAGTTCTGCCCGGATCCGCGCGCTCCGACTTATCTGGAAAGCCACCGGCGAGCCGTCGCCAGCGCTCTCTTCTGTTCCCCCAGATCCCGATTTTCTTCGCGCAGGTTCGGTCGCCTCTCAATGGTATCGTAAAGCTGCAACGCAAAGAATTCGCTTGGCTGGAGCAGCTTGTCAACGATCAAGGGAAGAACTTTCGGGCCAAGAGACGCGAGCGCGCGAAATTCGTCGCTGTCTTTCACAGCCTTCGAATTCGAGCTGACAAGGATATCGGGCCGCTGCCAAGTCCTTCTCCAGTCCCGATAGAGTTCGTCAAAGCTGGTGCGCAGCTCTGCTGGCACGCCTGCGATCTCGGCATCCAGGCGCGAGCGTTGTTCGATGGAAATTTGGTCAGCCGCAGCATCGAGAACGAGCGCCGACTGCACGGCGAGCAGCACCGCGACCCCGGCGATCATGAGGCGTCGTGTCATGGATGCAAAGCTCCGGAGACGGTGATTGGGAGCACGCCAAGATTTTCAAGTCGCCGCGGCCAGTATATCGCCGCCCGGGACACGTGGCGACCCTCGCCTTTCGATCGCGCTGCGGCTTTCGACGAGGCCGGAAATCCAATGACAGGGGGCGTGGTTAGCGCCGGAGACCCGCCACGCTGCGTTCAGGACCGGAAGAGAAATGCAACGTCGTCTGAATGCGGATCTACTTCAATAGAAATTTGCGTGTTATGATACGTCGTACGTCAGAAACTCGATTGGAGCAGATTAATGCCTATCGGTACCGTCAAGTGGTTCAATCCTACCAAGGGCTACGGATTCATTCAGCCGCAGGGTGGCGGCAAGGATGTGTTCGTTCATATTTCGGCAGTCGAGAGGGCAGGACTTAGCACTCTCAATGAGGGTCAGACTGTCGAATACCAAGAAGCATCGAATAGAGGTAAAACGTCGGCAGAAGATCTCAAGGTTCAGCGCTGATTATGCGTTGGCGTGCGCCAGCCGATCACTGCAGCTTCAATGCGTCTGTCAGTGTTCACGCTTCGCCACGCGCCATCACGCCACCGGCACAGGAACGGAACGACGTACGTACCGACGTGATCTTCGCAGAGGATCTGCAAAGGTTGGTCGGGCGGCGGCGTTCCTTCATGATCGAAGCCATCGATGCGTTGTTGCCGGGTTACCATGGGAAAAACTTGGCCATAGCGATGACTCTCTGAAAATAGGCCACGATATGCTCGGTTAGTCAGCGCGGCGCTCGACGCAGCGGATAGCCACTACTTTCGTACAGCCCGCAAATCTCATCGCTGTCATAGCGCTCGTCTCCAACCTGCATCCACGCACCGAGTGTCCTAACCGCGGGAAATTCCTCGACTGCGAATTGGATGGCCTCCGCCGCAGTGGCGAACCGACGATAGTTGATCCGTTGCCGCCCGCCACCCTTGCGCTTCGGAATGAACAACTCGGCCGGTGAGTTGTAGTCGAACGCCATGGTCAATCACACCGCCCGTTCGAGTTCACTTTCCCTGACAACTCGATCGTAGGGCTCGTTGGCGTTCTTGATGCGATATTGGTAGTCTCCGCCCTGCGGGGGTAAACGCTGCATGATTTTGAACACGTCGCCCCGTTGGCCGCGTCCATAGAGTCCGGACGCGTAATATACTGTTTGTCCGACCTTAAATTTGTGATCGCGCATATCGTCACTCGGCCGTTTTCAATCATCACGATATCACGAAAAATGCCCTCCAGCGGAGTGCGCATTAGGTCGCGCACCTCGGCGCGCGCCCGGCACATAACGATCTCTCCACGCCAAGAACCCGAAGGACGGCCTCAGCCACCCTTTTTCATTTTTGCGCCCTGCTATTATTGCGTCGGACCAGGGAGCGACGAGCAAAAAAGAGCTGGGCGACTAGACGCGATGGCATTCGCAATTCGAAGGGCCGGTTGGCTCGGACCGGCGCCGACTCCCGCGACCGCCCGGTCGTGGCGAAAAGGCTTGCTGTAGAAATGCTCGCCAAAGGTTTTGCCGATATTGCAATCGTCGACTCGGCTCAAGGTGGCAAAGGCGTATACGCCATCTGAATTCGCCCAACGCTATTCAAACAACGACCACGTCGTTCGGAATGAGGGTGACTAGCGAACCGCTTCTTTTTTGAAAATCGTTGCGCCCTGCCTGACTAAACGTCTCCTTTCCCGGCGAGCGACCGGGGGGCATTTGTCCTTGCTATTGGGGATAGGGATAGTGCCAATGAGAGTAAGGTTGCCATTTTCGTCTGTAGCATAACCGCGAAGGACTTTTCTCATAGCGTGCTCCTGGAAAGGTCGTCCGGTCTCCTCCTTGGACGGGTCGGGCGCGAGACCAAGGTGCGCCTACCCTTCTTGGCCCGTCTGATGGAACTATCGGCAGTTCGGCGCATTGTGCCTCGGGTCAACTCCAACTCACGGGTGATCAATGTCTCAGTTTGAGCGCCTATTGGTGCCCGGCTGCACTGAAAGCCCTACCTGCCAGTGCGGCGAAGAAATGGACGTTGCGACCATCGAAATGCTTCCTGAAGGAAGCGACGCGGCTGTCCGGGTCTACCGGTGCAACCGGTGTCATCGTGAGATGCGCCTGACCGTGTGGGCCACGCTTACTTAAACTCCGGGATACTGGCCGGTGATCCCACCCGAACGCAAAACAAAGCAATATTGATGTTCACCGGGCCGCGCATCTTTTCCACGGCCTGATTGAGCGTAAGGCCAAGCACTTGCTCGTTATCGAGCTTGCGTGATGATGTCATTCGCCATCACGCCAGCTTTCCCAAGCCACGGCGGCAACTCAAGGAAGCGTATTGGGCTTCGCAATCGGCACAGCGGCCCGGCGCTAGGGCAGACTACGAAGCAATGGATAGTTCAGGTCGGAAATTGACTTTATCGACTTGCATGCCGGGCTTTTTCCTTTTTTGCTGCCCTTTTGGCGGCTTTTGCCCGTTTCCTCTGTTCCTTAGTTTTCTTGGACATTTGACGCACTCCTCAAGTTTAGTAGTCACGGCATCGTGGGCCAGCGCTGCGCACGAGTCAAAGCTTTCGATTTTTAGATTGAGGCTCTAGAGCGGGATGAGTTGTGGTTCGATCGGCATCCCGCTCCAGCTTTTTGTTTGAGCATGATCCCTCGGGTCACGCCCGAGGGCATGCTTTTCGGAAAACCGGATTCCACCCATCGGGTCAAAGCCCGAGGGCAAGCTTTTCCGGATCATGCTCTGGAACAAACCGCCGTCCGCACATGCACGACGGATTGTTTCTTTTTGTCCAAAAAAGAGTGTTACGCTCACGCTTCTTACCTGCAGCCGATGGAGAGAGCCGGTGCGCATATTCATTGCAATTGCAGCGGCCTGGCTGGCGGCCTCTTTCGCCGCGAGAGCTGAGGTAACCTACACCATCACTTCATATCCCGCCGGCCTCGCCGATTTACCCTGCGACGCCTTCAAAAAGAATCCTGACGGGTCATGGACGCAAGTCGCCATTCTCGTTGCCGGGGGTGCCCTTATTGTTGGCCTTCATTTCAAGAATACGAGCGAGACGCGCATCATCGAGAGCAAGTGCGACAGGAAATAGGCCGCAGCGGCAATGGTCTCGCTGTGAGACTGCAGGGCATCCGTGGCCCGGGGCAGTCCTGTTGCTCGTATCCTCGGCTTGCGCTCGGCCGAGCGAACGGACGGGCTCATTTTGTCAGCGGACAGTGAAAGGCCAACTCCGTAGCGAGCCAGCCGTCGAACAGCTCGGCAGCACAAGCGCGAAACGAGCCGAAGATTTGATAGCGAGGTTTCCGGCTTCTTGGCCGTTACGATGCCGCCGAAACAGCTATCGTCGTGCCCGCATGCTCAACGCTGTCATATACGGTGACGTGAAGTAATGGAAAATCATTCTTGATCGCAAGTCCCGCAGCATGAGCAGCGTCTGCCGTCGGATAGGAGCCTTTTGTTTGCCGATCGACTTGAAGGACGAAACGCCCCACCTCAACCAGCCGCTTGCGCTGCGAGAATTTTTCTTCGGGTTCGGCTTCGGTCTTCTCAGGCATTTTCATTTGGCGCGGGGCCATTCGCTTCTCCTTGCAGGGGGTATGTAATCGCCGAGCGGATAGAAAGCCAGGTTGCTCGACCAAACGACTGAACAACAAGATCACAACAGTCCTGCTGTGGGACTATTGGCAACGTATAGTGAGAACGCGTCAATAGCTCAATGCTTGCGCGCATCGACGCGGAATCCAACAATGGTTTTCTCGCCCAGCGCCTTGGCAGCCTCCAACCGGTGCAGACCCTCGACCAGCACAAAGCGCGCTCCATCGGACCGCACCAGGATTGGGGTCTCTTGGCCCTTGTCGAGCATGCTCGCAGCGAGTTCATCTACGCGCTTTTGTTCCAGAGTCGCGCGCCGTTTGACCGGTACGTAAATGTCCGCGATCGTAAAGGTTTCATGCTTCAACATACTTGAGTCCAGCAATAGCATGGATGGAGCGGTGAGCGCGCGCTATCTATTTTTTCCATCCGGAGTTGGTCCGGCGGCGCCGGCGCGGTAACTGTAGAGCGGCCGCACGGCGCCGTCGACGGCCTGTTGAGAGATTACAACTTCTTCAACGCCTTCGAGGCTCGGTAAGTCGAACATCGTGTCAAGCAGGAGCGCCTCCATGATTGAGCGCAGACCCCGAGCGCCGGTTCTGCGGTCGATTGCCTTGCGTACAACGGCGCCAAGCGCGTCCTCCGCCATGGTCAGGTCCACGCCCTCCATCTCGAATAGCCGTTGGTATTGCTTCACCAGGGCGTTTTTTGGCTCCGTAAGGATGCGCCTGAGGGAGGCTTCGTCGAGATCTTCCAGCGTGGCCACGACCGCAAGTCGGCCGACGAATTCGGGGATCAGCCCGAATTTCAAAAGGTCTTCAGGCTGTACATCGCGGAAAATCTCGCCCTGTTTGCGGTCCTCGGGCGCCGTGACCTCGGCGCCGAAGCCGATCGAGCCGGGCCGGCTACGGGCCGAGATGATCTTCTCAAGCCCCGTGAAAGCGCCACCACAAATGAATAGGATATGAGTGGTGTCGACCTGCAGGAACTCCACCTGCGGGTGCTTGCGGCCACCTTGCGGGGGCACCGAAGCGATGGTGCCTTCCACGATTTTCAAGAGCGCTTGCTGCACCCCTTCGCCCGATACGTCGCGGGTGAGCGAGGGATTCTCGGACTTGCGCGAAATCTTGTCGATCTCGTCGATATAAACAATGCCCTGCTGCGCCCGCTCAACATTGAAGTCCGCGGCCTGCAGCAAGTTCAAGATGATATTCTCCACGTCCTCGCCGACATAACCGGCTTCGGTCAGGGTGGTTGCATCCGCCATGGCGAACGGCACGTCGAGGAGGCGCGCCAGCGTCTGTGCCAGCAGCGTTTTGCCTGAGCCGGTCGGCCCGATAAGCAAAATGTTTGATTTCGCCAGCTCGACTCCCTTGTTCTCGGATCGATGCTTTAAGCGCTTGTAGTGGTTGTGAACCGCAACAGAGAGCACTTTCTTGGCGTGATCCTGGCCGATGACATATTCGTCGAGGACTTTACGTATCTCCTTTGGTGTCGGCACGCCGTCTTGAGAATTCGCGACTGACGATTTGTCTTCCTCGCCAATGATATCACTGCACAGTCCCACGCACTCCTCGCAAATATAGACTGTCGGACCGGCAATAAGCTTGCGTACCTCGTGCTGGCCCTTGCCGCAGAATGAACAAAACAGCGCCTTCTTGGAATCCGTACTGCCACCGCCGCTCATCCCGGGACCGCCTCGTCGTTGCCTCCGGCTGGCCAACCGGTTGCGCGCGCCGCGGTGACCTTCGTCATGGCACTCGGTCCTTTGAGGCGTTTTCAATTGGCCTCGTGACCGTCAGCGCATCACGCCGGCTTGTCGTTTCGTAAAGCGGTGCAGGCGGCTGCGCGGCTCGAAGACGTCCCCTCGCCAGCTGAAGACGACGCCTCATTGAACGGCAGTTTTGGCTTGGATCAATTTGTCTGCGCACGCTCTGCCGAGCAGGTAGTCTGGAGAACTGGCCCCTGGGCGCGTCGCCCAGCCGCCCTTCTCTACATATTGGCCTTGTTCCCAGTTCGAAGAGATCTTTTGCAGCGTCACCAGGTTTTCTTTCGCATCGCCAGCCTGCAGGAATTTCGCCACACAGATCGGCGTGAGCGCCGCAACCACAGCGTTCTCGGCGTGCTCGGCCGCGAGCGTGTTAGCGGTACGGCTGGTCACCCAGCCGCCCCAGGAAAATCCAATGGCGACCGATGCGATCGCGCCAATTGCTATTCCCTGCAGAAGACGAGTACGCGACTCGCCCTGGAGAATCGATGGAGCTTGCATGGCATTAGCCTTTCGCTCGGAGGGATGATGCCGCACGCAGCGCCGGCCAGCACCAGAGAGCTTGGTGCCAACGACAGCTGAACGAGCGTCCATTTTTTCAGGTAACCGCGCCTACCGATGGCGCGCCGGCGCTGCCAGAGAGCGAACGAAAATCTCGGTACTTTCTCGTTTCAGCGGCAACTCGCCGGCAGGCGAACGCCTGCTAGCCTCTCTTAATCTCATGCCTGCGAGATCAAAGCGCAAGGCGTCGCGCGAACTAATTCGCAGTGGAGCTGCCTTTTTCTTGGAAACGTCCGACGACGCCCCTTGTGAGGCGGGCCGCATCGCCAAAATCGCGCGAAGTCGCTTAAAAATTGGACTTTAGGGCAGCCATTTCCAGCATCCCGGGAGGATTTAGCGAGCCAATAGCTCTTGCACCCGGCTCTTGCACCCATGGCCTCATTGTCCCACATGAGGGCGTGTTAGGGAGAGTGTGGTGTCCCGCTATTTTTTCTCCATCCGATGGCCTGACCACGTGGACGGCGATCAGCTCGGCACATCCTTGCCGGATGATGCCGCCGCGCTCGCCCACGCTATTCGCATCATTCGAGAGCTTAAACAACGCGGCGAGTATGGCGATCCCCGAATGATGATGGTCGTGAGAAACGAAAAGCTCAAAACGGTGCTGTCACTGCCATTCCTTGCGGGCTGCGCTTAACGCCGATCAGGTGCGGTTAGCTCTCACCTGGGAGCCGCTTGAAGTCGGCAAGCACCAAGCACCGAGGCGACCAACTGTTGCTTGCGCCGATGCCGTCGGGCTTCCGTCCTCCGATTTGCATGCCCCAGTGGAACCGCTCGTGGCATGCAAGATCTTATCGTAATTGTCGACCGTCCATTGCGCGTTGTCTGCGAGCTCGGTGAACGTGTGTTCGAGTCTTTTGAATTCTCTGATTTCGGCTGGACTGTTCGCTATCTTGACCAACTGAGAGTATTCCACTGCCCGAGCACGATATTGTTCAGCGGTGAACATATTGATCCTCTCTGCGCGCGGATCCTTCCGTTGGGAAAGTGCCATTGACAACTATCCCCGAGCAGTAACGTTCACTTCATGCTCAAAGGCGCTATAGCTGCTGCTGCGGTTGCCCCAGCCGAGTCAGGCTGGGGCTTCCATTTTCCGGAACGGCACACGACACACGACACAACAAATACCAACCGTTCCGGTACAACGCTTTTTCAGGTGCGATTAGCCGGCAGCAGCGAAACGGATGCTGGGCAAGCCAAGTACGCCGCTCTTCTCCATCACCGACTTCATTTCATTTGAGGTCAACCAGGTGCGGGCCTTGGATACGTCGGCGACATCCTGAAGGATCACAACGTCATTTGGATCGTCGGGGCTGCGGAACACTCTCCCATTGGTGATGCCGGCAGACAGCCGATCTTTCTCATGTCCATTGTAGCTGGTACGCCATGCGTTGAAGTCCTTGACCTTGAAATGGACGGTCAGGTTTTCGTTATTCATCGGTATTCTCCTTTGTGAAACTCTCTTATTAGTACGCGCGCAACCAGGGTCCCGCGCGCGGCCGATTGGCGGGGGCAGTCGGCACCCGCCGCGCAAACCTCAATTTTTCGATTTGAGTTGTGTCAGCCGATGACACCAGCGCTGCCAATGGGTGAGCGGAGACTTCGGCACGTCGCCGTTTCGTGGGCAGCTCGCAAGCAAACCACCGCTGCTTGCCGGTATCTTTGCATCTCGTGGCGCCGAGACGAAAGCGCAAGGGTCACGCTAGAACTAATTCGCGGTCGAGATGCGACCGGTGCTGCTTTCTGCGGCGGCCCCGTTATTCTTATTTTGCATTCTTATTTTGCGCGGAAATCGCGCGATTTGTCCTCCAAGCGCAGAAGTGTTCAAAGCTTGCTCACAGCACCAGCATTATCGAATAGCTCTCTTTGCAGCCCAGCCGACTAAGCGTTCCAATTCTTGGCTTGCGATGGCCGCAGCCGCCGATCGGTCCTGTTCCGCGTGCACGATGTTTTGATAGCGCTCGGGCTCGCCAAGTAAATGACGGTCAATAGGGAGAACACGCGACCTGTGAGTTGATCGGTTCGGTCACTGATGGGCGGCCGGCGGCGATTGGCATCGAGTATCGACGGCGGCGATTTCAGCGCAGCATTTAAGCTTCATTATTCATTGAAACTGATAATCGGCATCGGCTTGCCTCGTGGTTGTGGAACTCCTGCGCGTCAGGGTTCGGGCGCAAACTAGATCCGAGCAAATCCGATGGCTGACGAACGTTTCCGATCCGACCGAGAATACGATCCCATTGCAGAACTCGCCCGACTGATCGCTCAATCCGATACTCGCGGGAGGAGCGCGCCTGCCGGTAGTCGCTTCCGCGATGAAACCGTCTCGGATGGCTACGATGAACCGCCCGAGCTTCCGCCCGCGCCCCAGCTGCCGGTCGATCGCAATGAGCATGAGCAAGCGTTCGAGGGCGATGAACATCGTCCCGACGATCAGGCGTATGAGATCGATGATCTACCCCACGCTGAGGACCGGTATCAGAATGACGTTCCGCGCGTGCGCCGGCGAAGCCTGACCTTGCTGATGGCAATATGCGGTCTTGCGCTGATCGGCTCAGCCTGCGCGTTCGGCTACCGCGACATGTTCGGCGGCGCGGCGCTGCCTCCGCCGACAATTGGAGCCATCAACGAACCGAATAGGACCGCGCCCGCTCCGAGCGAGCCGCAGGCAGAAAGCAGCGGCAATGCGCGCCAAGCCGGCGCGGCGACCACCGGTTCGATCGACAATATGGTGTCGCGTGAAGAGCAGCCAACCACGACGATTGGGCCTCCGAAGGCGGCTCCGCGTGGTTCACTGCCCGGCGCGAAGTCGCCTGCGACGCCTGCCGCCGGTCAGGCGGTGCCGAAGCGAGCGATGCCCCGAGAAGCGGTCACTGCGGATCCTTCCGGGCCTCATTCAACCGTCACCGCTGCGTCGCAGCGCGCCGAAAACTCGAGCGCGGCGGACGTCACGGCCGCATTGAACCCCGCGCATTCGGTCGACGCCCCAATCGCAGCCAATGCGAACGGCACCGCGGCAATTACCCCTCCTGTTTCGGGGAGTGGTTATGCGGTTCAAGTTACGTCTGAGCGCAGCGAAAAAAGGGCGCAAGCTGCGTTTCGGTCGCTGCAAGCGAAATACCCAAATCAGCTCAACGGCCGCGCACCGATCATTCACCGCGCTGATCTCGGCGCCGCCGGCATTTACTATCGCGCTCTTGTCGGCCCCTTCGCATCAGCAGAAAAGGCCGCCAAGTTGTGCAACGGATTAAAGGCCGCAGGCGGCGATTGCATCATTCAGAAACACTGAGCCCGACCAACTGATCGTGCGGTAAACGCCGGCGGAAGCCGCGTTCGGGCCCGCTACCTGAAACAGCTTATGCCTTGTAGTTGGCGGTAAAAAAATTGACCGCACTGTTGCTGAGAGCGATTTCGTTTCGCTCGCCGCGCTGCGCCAAATGAAAAATATGTTTGGCCATGACTTCGCGCATCACATTGGCGTAGCCGGGTCGAGCAAGCCGATTGCCCGATGTTTGAATCTTTAGCCACGCATCTTCGAAGGCACCGCTGAGAAGATTAAGAGTCTCAGGGTCGAAAGAAGCGTCAGAAAGCACGAATTTGTTGCTGTCAGTCATGACGCGCTCCCATTGCCGCACAGGCGGGAGCACAATTGGTCTCTCAGCCACCGGCGCCTGACTCTGCCGCCACCGATGATTGAATACTTTGCGCGCTAAAAGGCCAAATAGCAAATCATCTAATTGCAGCACAAACGGGTGGACCCTTTTAGGCCGAACCGATCCAGGCCCTGCGCGCTGAAAAGCGCGCATTGATTGGTGAGCGCGTCCCATTCCGAATCGGCACGCAGAGATTTCGATTAGAGCGGGATGAGTTATAGTTCGATGGCATCCCGCTCTAGCTTTTTGTTTGAGCATGATCCCTCGGGTCACGCCCGAGGGCATGCTTTTCCGGATCATGCTCTAGGACGAACGCCGCTCTCTCAGTCGGAACATTCGCTCAGCAGCAATGCGAGAGCCCTCTCGCCCGCGCGGCTCGCCTCAGTTATCGTTTCGAAGAAAATCTTTGAGAATTCAATCGGGCTTTTTCTGCCCAGACGATAAATCTCCCATCGCCACGGTTTCGGCGACGGCGCCCGCCGCTGCACGATAACGGAAAAATCTTTGTGACCGAGCATGGCGCGAGACATATCAAATAACTTTGTCGTGCTGGAATACGAGCCGTAAAGGCCAAAATCGGGTATTGGCATTGTTCGACGTTTCGAACTCTTGAAGCTCTGGATTTGCTGCCCGAACGGCTATTCTGCGTCTCACCCTCATTTGTGACCCGACGCGATGATGAGCGCGGGTGCGGCGTCGGCGCGGATCGTTTGCATTTCCCGAAAAGAAATGAGCCGGCGTGTCGTCTCGTCCCAGAGCACCAGGCGCACGCACGCAAAACTCTGAGCCAGAGTGAGCCGACCGACAGTCACGAGGCCGGGATGGTCGCGAAGAGCCACCGGCAACCGATAAAAAGGAATTCGACTGCACAAGTGATGGATGTGGTGCATGCCGATGTTGGCTGTGAACCAGCGTAACACGGCCGGCAGATCGTAGTGCGAGCTGCCATAGAGCGCAGCCCTGGAGAAGCTCCAATCCCCGCCTTCAGACCACACCGTGTGCTCGAATTGATGTTGGACGAAAAACAGCCACATCCCCACGACACCAGCAACGAAGGTAATCGGTAAGTGTACGAGCAGGAACGGCCTTACGCCAACGCACCACATCATGCCCGCCACGACAAGCGCGATCGCGCCGTTGGTTGCCATGGTGCTGATCCAGGGTGCCAGCCCTTCCCGCGCCAAACCGAGTGGCAGGCGATGGCGTAAGACGAACAAATAGATGGGCCCGACGCCAAACATAACGATCGGATGGCGATAGAGGCGATAGCCGAGCCGGCGCCAGCGCGAAAGCGCTCGATATTCGCGCACGGTCAGCGTGTCGATATCGCCAATGCCGCGATGATCAAGATTGCCCGATGTCGCGTGATGCACGCCGTGCGCGCGGCGCCAAAAGTCATAGGGCGTCAGCGTCAGTACGCCGATAACGCGGCCGACCCAGTCGTTCACCAACCGATGGCGGAAGAACGAGCCATGACCGCAATCGTGCTGGATCATGAACAAGCGGACAAGAAAGCCCGCAGCGGGAATGGCCAGCAACAGGTAAAATCCATACCCGATGCGAAGCGAGAGACACGCCAGCAGCCAAAGGAAAACGAAGGGTCCAATCGTAATCAGAATTTCGACGATGCTGCGCCCGTGGTTTGGCTGGCGATACCGCGCCAGGCCGCGGGTCAAGGCGCGTATGTCGATCTGTGCGTCGTTCGCGCCGGCTTTCGGTCCTTCGCTCAAAATGACTTCCCTTTCCGACAACGGGTGTAACCGCCGCCATGGTTTGGTACGACCTTACCGATAGAATTTGATCGTGATCTCCGGAGGCACTTTCCCAAGTGCCTTGTGCATTTCCTCCGCGGCATTGGCCAAGCGGTCCGTGTCGACGTTGATGCCAATGCCGCAGCCAGGACATTGCATGTGTTCACCAGACTTCAATCGCCCAATGTTTTGCTCAAGGTCGTGGCCGCAACTCGGGCATTGAAATTTGATCACATGAACATCGATATTCGCCATCAGAGCCTTTCGTTCGCCCGGTTGAACTGTCGCCGGCTGGTGCTCGGACGGGGCCGTGCCGCCTGCTCTCTGACGCCCAATGATCAAAGCGGGATCATTCGATGCGGTGGCGTCTTTTCTGCACTGCGCGTTGAGCAGGGCAAGCCAGTGCGGCCGAGCGCGTAGTTCGGCATATACGCCAGATTGCTTCGTTTTGCTGTGGCAAGACCGTACAGCAAACCGCACTAAACGTCCACAGCAGAGTGGCAGAGACCTAGATATCGCTAAATTTGCTCGTACTTTCACGAGAGTTTCCGGGCGGACTGGTAATGGCGCATTTTGATCTTAAATTCATAGCGTCGGAAGAGCGCTCAATCTGCGAGGTCAAAAGCGATGGCTGAGTTTGATTATAATGCCTTAGCCGAGTTGTTCCCGACTCGCAGATTGCCTCGGCGTCAATCGTTCGGGTACAAGCGATTTTCCAAGGCCGCCCAGGCCATCCGTTTCGCGATGGAAGACCTGCCGCGCGCCTGTCTTGTCGGCGCGTTTCTCGAAGTGAACGAACGGAGATACGGCAGCGACGACATCCGCCGCTTGTATGAAAGCACGGACTATCCTCTGACGCGGCGCGGGGCGCAATGACTGACAGGACTATCGACCTCGATCTACATCGGGGGATGGCCGCGCAGAAAGCCACTGAACTCCGCCGATTGCTAGCGGATGTCGAGACTGACCAAAATGCGCTGCGCGTGCGACAGGAGGAACTGGAATCCCACCTGCTAGCGTCGCCGGCGGCAAATTGGCATGAGGCCGCAGAAAAAGCCCGCTATCTCCTCAACCTGTTTTCAGCATCGCTCACGTCGCAGGATCCGCGCAGGCAAAAGCTGATTGCCGCGGTGCTCGCCGACTTCAAGCGACTTTCAGGCGAAAGCTAAGCGTTCACAGCAAGCACTTCGATCCGAACTCAAAAGTCTGCGACCGCAAGCTCATAGGAGCCCCTTCGCTTCCGCTCATACGCCCTCATTGCGGCAGCTTGGATGGCCGCCCGATGAGTATCAAAGGCGAGCAGCAGGCTCTCTTCATTGCGCTCCACGCTCGGTTGCAACTGTTTGAGCGCGTCTTCGGTTACAAAGAACGACCACTCCATCGCGCTGTCGTGTCCCCAGAACCGGACCGCACGTCGGGTTTGATCAAAGACTCGGCTCGGGTTTGGGAAATTGAGCATTGGCCGCAGCGTCTTCTTCAGTCGGCGCTGGAAATCCAGCACTTTCGCAGGCCCTCAGAATCCCGTACCCACCAGTAGTCTCCTTCCGGATTTCGTCCAGCTGCCTTGAAGGTCGTCAGATGCTTTTTGACCGCCGCCAAAGCTTGTTCGCGCGTGGAGTATCCGTGTCCCACCTCCGCCGGCACCGCCGTGTCTGCGTTCTTGAGCTCAAGAATCTTGAACATTGTGAGTTTCCTTCCGTCATTGTTCCCGATATCGCCCCATTCTCTTCAATCAATCGAGCTTTAGAACGCAGATGGGACGAGGTCCGTTTCCGCGACCACGCGTTCGTGCAATTCGCTCCGGTTCTTGATCCGATACTGTGGAGTTTCGCCTTCGACCGGTCGCAGGCTGACGATTTCAAAGTGGCCTTGTGCCGCAATCCGAGAAATCGATGGAATGAGATTGACCGTTTGCCCGACCTTGAACCTGTGGGTGCGTATTATCATCGCAAATACTCCGTCGGTTGCGTTCCGCAATACCTTGGTCGCCGGTTTCGCCGACATCTCACTAGAGCATGATCCGGAAAAGCTTGCCCTCGGGCTTTGACCCGATGGGCGGAATCCGGTTTTCCGAAAAGCATGCCCTCGGGCGTGACCCGAGGGATCATGCTCGAACAAAAAGCTAGAGCAGGAAGCCGATCGAACCATAACTCATCCCGCTCTAGGTCGGATTGGACCGCTTGCTCAGCCGCCAAAGCTGGAAACCTTGCTCTTTGATAGCCGCCTCGATCACGTCGCGGGACAGGTTGTGGGGAGGGCTGCGGTCGGGCGCGATGGCGCCGATCGCACGCCAGGGGGCGAACTGCTTCGGCAGCTGGCCGCCAGCCAAATCGCCTCCAAACGCTCGGAGCTGAGGATTTGCCTCGGACTTGAATACGAATATCCGCATGATCTCGCTTTGGTGTGGTGTGACGTGGTTGTCGTTGTCGGCTCTGTCTTTGAGCATCATTAATCACCGCCGGCGGAAGTGGTTACGCTGCGCCGGCCGGCCGCCGGATCCGGCACGTTCATCCTTGTGACGAAAGATCATTCTTCCTTTTTCCAAATCATAGGGCGATATCTCCACCGTCACCCGGTCGCCGGCGAGGGTCTTGATCCTATTCCTTTTCATCCGCCCGGCCGTGTAGACGACCACCATGTGGCCGGCATCAAGCTGAACGCGAAAACGGGCATCGGGCAATATCTCTGTTACGAGGCCTTCAAATTGCAGAAGCTCTTCCTTCGGCATCTCGCCATCCTTTGTTTGCCCGAACGCGAGGCGCGCTACGCTTGCTCGCGCCTCGGAGCCGAGCGTCGCAGGAAAGCGACGTGAGCAATTGCGCCTGACGAATCACCCGCTTGTTCGCGCTGCCCGTTGCGTCGTTCCGCCCTGCCGGTGTGTTGTTTGTGGGCATTATCAGAACGCGCCGGGTCGTCGCGGTAGCGCTGCCGTTGCCGGTTGCCCGGGGAACGCGTGGACCTCGGCGCCGGATGACTTCGCGAGGCCGGCATCTGCGGCCGATCGGAGTGCGTGCGGCGATCCGTTGCCGGAATGGATTTGCGGATCAGTTTCTCGATATCACGCAGCAAGCCGGCTTCTTCGGCATCGCATAAGGAGATTGCGATCCCGTTGGCTCCGGCCCGCGCCGTGCGGCCGATGCGGTGCACGTAGGTTTCCGGGACGTTCGGTAGATCGAAATTCACGACGTGGCTGATGCCGTCCACGTCGAGACCGCGGGCAGCTATATCCGTAGCGACCAAAGTCTTGACATCGCCTTTGCGAAAGGAAGCAAGCACGCGCTCGCGGTGGCCTTGCGACTTGTTGCCATGGAGCGTTCCCGCCGCGATGCCCGCTTTGATCAAGCTGCGCGCGACCTTGTCGGCGCCATGCTTGGTCCGCGTGAAAATCAAGGCGCGGTCAATGGTCTCATGCCTCAACACGTCGACGAGAACGATAGGCTTGGCTCCCCGATCGACGCGGATGATGCGCTGCTCGATGCGCTCGACCGTCGAGGCGACCGGCGTCACGGCAACCCTTGCTGGGTTGCGCAGCATCTGCGCGGCCAGTTCAACGACGGCGCCAGGCATGGTGGCCGAGAACAGCAACGTCTGCCGTTCCACCGGCAGTTTGGAAACGATCTTGCGGACATCGACGATGAAGCCCATGTCGAGCATCCGGTCGGCTTCATCGATGACGAGGAATTCGACGCCCCCGAGGTGAAGCGCATTGCTCTTGACGAGATCCATTAGCCGTCCCGGTGTGGCGACGAGGACATCCACACCGTTGAGCAGGGCCCGCACTTGCCCAGCCATGGAAACCCCGCCGATCGCCAGCGCGGTGCGGATCCGCAGATGGCGGCCGTAGGCGCGGAAGCTGTCAAGGACTTGGCCGGAAAGTTCGCGGGTTGGGCAAAGCACCAGAGTGCGGCAACCCTTGCGTTCCGGCGGCCGCCCACCCGAAACGAGCTGGTGCAAGATCGGCAGAGCAAAGGCGGCGGTTTTTCCGGTGCCGGTCTGGGCGATGCCGATCACGTCGCGACGCGACATGGCGATCGGGATCGTTTGCTGTTGGATTGGAGTGGGAATTGCGTAGTTTTCGTCTGCGATCGCACGCACGATCGCTTCGTTAAGGCCGAAGCCTTCGAAGGAGGTCAATTAATAAGCTTTCTGTTTACGCGCTAACGCGGCCGCTACACGCAATGCGCAGCGGTCCGTTGCGGGTACCAAGACACCCCGCGCGATCTAGGTGTCCGTTCGATTAAGAAGGGCGAGCCCGAAGCCGTTTGACGGAAAGAAGCCGTTTGACGGGAATCCGTACACGCGGCTCGCCAGAGCCTTAAGGCTGCAATGCGTTAAATAGGCTATGGACGTCGTAGTTTCAAGCCGCAGCCGGGTTTTGAGGTCGTATCACTGTCAGGACATGCTCCTGTCGGCAGGGAGCCGCCAGCTTCCGACCACGTTACGTTGTTTTTCCGCGCGCGGCCTGTCTCCGGTCCAGTGCCTCAGACTGTTCCGCAATCTCGCGCCACTGACGAGCCATGTCGCGATAGGCAGCTTGCACGTTGGAATCGGTGGCGATTAGGGCGGTGCGCTCGCATTTCAGCGCCTTATTCCTGCATGCTTCCGCTCGATGGATCATTGTCCGCCATGGATCATTTTGAGGGCGCACGTCCTGGGCAGCTGTGGCGCTTTTCTCCCGTTACGTTGAAAATTATCCCTTACCGCCGGTCCATCGCGGCGAGCTGGTTAAGGCAGCGCGCGTCTTTCTGGGCCGTGCCGGCGTCATTGTGACTGACGCTGCAGGAAAGCTGCATTTGGTCGCTGCTCTTGTGTTTCTTATGTTCTTTCTTGGTCTGAGGACAGCGACCGAAAATAATGCTCAGCGTACTGATAATAGTTCTCTGCCCCAATTGTATTGCCGGCTAGGGCTTCGGCGCGGGCGAGAGCCAGATATTGCTCATAATTTCTTCGGGCATTTTGAGACTTCTTCGGGTCGATGCGGGCGGCGCTGTTTGTCCATCGCTTCGAGCGTGGATCGAATGCCGCTGCCGGCCCGGATCGGCGCTTATCAATGACTGGCCTTGGAGTGTCTGCCATCGTTTTACTCCTCGATAATTGCGAGTAATGCTTGGTCCGAACGCCAAACACGCACGCTCCAAACGATGAGTGTGCGCGAGCTACTAGACCCGGTGGCTTGTCATGCGCGCCTCGCTTGGTCGTCGAGCCTCGGCGCCGCCCATAAAGCCTCGCTGCGCTTGCTGACTACAACCGCCCCGAACGCGCGCTTCTTGCACGGGCCGTTAGCTAGCGGTGCGGCAGGCGAAAATAATCAAAATCTCCCGGAGCCGACGGTCCAATCGCCGTCGCAGCGCTTGCCGGCGCACGCAATATATAGATAAACCAACGGTTTTAATGTGGGGATTGCAAGGGAATCGTCAACTTCATCGTCCAAACGGCGGAACACAAAAGAGTTACGCCAATCGTTATTTAGATATCGGGTGCGATGAATATGATGTATACAGACGAGCGCCCACTCTTCCAAAGGGCTGCCCTAAAACAGCGACCTCGCGAGCCCGTCTTCAGTCTCGCAGATGGTTTAGTCTCGCAAATGGCAGCCAGCCGTGTCCGTCAGCAGGCGGAAATACAATATCGAGGCATATCCTGGCCGCCATCGGCCGGCGAATCGTGCATACCCATATGCCAGTATGCCAGTGGCTCGAGCGCCTTGGCATCGATCCTGGCAATCGCTCGATCAAAGAGGAATACCGAGTGCAAGTTCTCGTACGCGACAACAATGTGGACCAAGCCCTCAAGGTATTGAAGAAGAAGATGCAGCGCGAGGGCGTCTTTCGCGAGATGAAGCTGCACGGTCACTACGAAAAGCCGTCCGAACGGAGAATTAGGGAGAAATCGGAAGCGATTCGCCGCGCCCGCAAGCTCGCCCGCAAAAAATTGCAACGTGAGGGCCTGCTGCCGATGAAGCCACGCGTGGTCGCGGGGACCATGGGACGAAACGGCCCGGCGCGTCCCTCCCGCTTCTGATATCGAACAGGCGTCGGTTCTTAATCTCATGGCAAGCGAGATCAAGGTGACGCCGCAAAACGTAGAGATGCTGGAGGAAGAGGATCCCGGAATACCGCCGCTCGATCTTTCAGACGCGGCCGTCGAGAGCCTCCTCCACAGCGCCCAGATGCGCGGGTATGTCACCAACGACCAGATCAGCTTGTCGCGTTCCTCGGAGGGGGCCAAGTCCGAGCAGATCGAGGACATTCTGGCGAAGTTCGATGAAATGGGCGGCCGCTTGGTGGAGGCCGACGCGAAGATTGAAGTAGAAGTACCGACCGATGAGGAATCGGAGGAGGAAGCCGGGCGCGAGAACGAGCTCGTCGAACGCCGGCAAACGTCACCTTTGGTCAAGTCCGGGAAGAAGGATCCCGTCGAGCGCACAGACGACCCGGTGCGCATGTATCTCCGCGATATGAGTTCGGTGGAACTGCTTTCGCGCGCGGGTGAGGTCGCCATTGCCAAACGCATCGAGGCCGGCCGCGGCGTCATGCTCGCGGGGCTCTGCGACAGCCCGCTCACCTTCGCGGCTTTCGCAATCTGGCGGGACGCGCTCAACGAGGGCAAGATCTACCTTCGCGACATCGTCGACCTCGAAGCAACGCACGCCGACCCGGAGGCCAAGGCCATGCCGGCGCCGGCGATTGGTCCCGATCGTGCACTGATCATTGGGGCGACTGAATCCGGGCGGCTAGCCCAGATGCCGGCGCCGGCCCGTGCGCTCACCGCCCCATCCAAGCCGGCCGACGACACCGCGGCCGGCGAGGAGATGGGAGGCGGCGCGACGATCAACGAAAACGACCTCGACGACGAGGACGACGAGGAGAATTGGCTCTCGGTCGCCGCCATCGAGGCGGAAGCCAAGCCCAAGGTCATCGAAACCCTCGCCGACATCGCTGGCAAGTATAAGAGGCTACGCCGCTTGCAGGACCGCGACACGCGAGTTCAGTCTAGAACGATGTCGCTCTCGCCTGCCCAGGAGCGCAATTGTGGGAGGCTTAAGAACGAAATAATCAGCGAGGTGAAGTCGCTCCGGCTGAACCGAGCGCGGATCGACGCGCTGGTCGAGCAACTCCATGAGATCAACAAGCGCCTTGTCGGCCTCGAGGGCCGTTTGATCCGGCTTGCCGAGAGCCACGGTGTCGATCGCGATGATTTCCTCAAACACTATCTGGGTTGCGAGCTGGATCCGCTGTGGCTCAATCGCGTGTCGAAACTTTCGGCCAAAGCCTGGAGAGATTTCGTCGCCCGCGACAAAGACCGCATCAAGGAACTGCGCGGGCAAATTCACGCACTTGCGACCGACCTCGGGCTGGAGATCGGCGAGTTCCGCAAAATCGTACTCATGGTGCAAAGGGGCGAGCGTGAAGCGCGCCAAGCTAAGAAAGAGATGGTAGAGGCGAACCTGCGCCTCGTTATTTCAATCGCGAAGAGATACCGCAACCGCGGCCTGCAGTTCCTCGATCTGATTCAGGAAGGCAACATCGGCCTGATAAAGGCGGTCGACAAGTTCGACTATCGCCGGGGCTATAAATTCTCAACCTATGCCACTTGGTGGGTTCGACAGGCGGTCGGCCGTTCGCTCGCCGATCAGTCGCGCACTATCCGCCTGCCCGTTCACATGACCGAAATCATCAACAAGATCGTGCGAGCAAGCCGCCAGATCCTCAACGAGACCGGCCGCGAGCCGACGCCAGAGGACCTCGCTAAGACGCTGCACCTGCCGGTAGATAAAGTACGCAGCATATTGAAAATTACCAAAGAGCCGCTCTCGCTCGAGACGCCGTTTGGCGAAGAAGGCGACTCCCACCTCAGCGACTTAATCGAAGACTCGAACACTATCCTGCCGATCGACGCCGCGATCCAATCGAACCTCCGCGATATCACGTCACGTGTTCTGGCTTCGCTGACGCCACGTGAGGAGCGCGTCGTACGCATGCGCTTTGGCATCGGCATCAGCAGCGACCACACATTGGAGCAAGTCGGCCAACAGTTCTCGGTGACGCGCGAGCGAATTCGACAGATCGAGGCCAAAGCACTGCGCAAGCTCAAGCACCCGAGCCGTTCAGGCGCGCTCAGAAGTTTTCTCAAATAGCTAAGTGTCAGGATCTGCCCGGGATGCGAATCGGATGATTCATTGGACGGCGTAACGACGAGAGACCTTTCGCCGGCGAGCGTCTCAGCCGATTTGTGATCAGCGGAAATCCGTCCGGCCAACGCGGCGAACGAAAGGCCCGCTATTTCATTTGTTAGATAGATCGAGCGCGCATCGGGCACTCGCGCATATTGCGAACTGCGGCCGTATCACGTCGCGAGCGGAGGCCACTGTGTTTGTCCAAATCTCTCGTCGAATATGCCGCACCCGCTATTCTGGTTTATGATTCGCTATTTCTTTCGTTTCGAGCGCACAGTGGATATCGAGGCACCGTCTGTTTCGAGGCGCCGGCATTCCGATGTGTGCAGCCTTAAAGAACGGAGATCGCCTTGGATCAGAACTATTCGCGATACCGCGCGCGTGATTTCGAGCGCCGCTGGCAGACGCGATTAAAAGCACCGCCGCAGCGCACGACTTCTCAGCTGCATGTCGTGGTGACTCATCGCTTCCCGGCACCTAACCGGTACGCTTGGGAGCTTCGGCCGCCGACAGGCCTTGCCGTGGAAGAATCGCCGGTCCAATTCGCATCGTGGGAAGAAGCCAGCCAAGCCGGAAAGCTCGCTCTGAAGCAATTTTCAGCAGAGAGATAAAATGCGCAACGAACACCGCAATTGCGCGCTAGCGTCAGTGGCTGCGGTCGGGCTGCTTTTAGCCGTAACGTCTTCCGCCGGTGCCTGGGGTCTTTCGGATGAGGACTATGACTATCTCCGAAGGACGCAGAGTCTCGAACGATATGACGCCCCGGTTCTTAATCTCAGCCCGAAGGAGCTCTCACGCCTGCACAATTTGATCAACGATCCTCAGCCGGATGCAGCCGTGCGGGACAAGAATGTAAAAGACACACTTGGCTTATTTCTAGAACATCAACTGTGGGAAAAGGCGCATCCGGGGGAATTGTGGGACGCTCCAAAGAAATGAAATGCCAAAAATGCCGCTGATAGAAGACCGCATAAAGGTTGGCCGATGCTACCGAATGACCATTGGCGGCAAGCTGATCGTCGCCAAGGTTATCCAAATCTATCCGTTGGATATCGGCGTCAGGAAGAACCCCGTGAAAGAGAATGTCGTACGCTGGGCGTGGAGGGACGCGGCCGGCTCCGGAAAGTGGACGGAGTTGCCGGGATGGCTACTTCCGGCCTTCGCCTTTGCGGCGGACAACGAAATGGCCTGTGACGGTCTCAATTTTAAGTAAGTCGTGAAGGAGATGCGGTTGGGCGCTGACAGTCGCGACGAAAGAAAATACCCATGACGTCGCTTGCCGATCTCCTTGACCCGGATCAGTGGATGACGTCGGGCAAGAATCTCACCGATTTTCCTTGGCCGGACGGCAACAATGAACGAGAGGCGATGAAGCTCATTCTTTCGAACCGGCCTCTCCTGAGTGCGCATGTGGAGCGGTGGTCAAAGCGCGTGATGGAGGCGCTCGGCCGGCGCGGGGGTGATAAAGTCGGCGATGTTTTCGTGGAAGATTATTTGCGTGAATTGTGGGAGCGAAGCCGCGCCTCGTCCTGAAAGAGCGGGATATCCCACTCGATCCTTCCAAAAATCGATTCGACTGCATTCACGAGACGGCAGTCGCGCGCAAAACCTTAAAGGCGCGATACCGCGCGAGCTGATGGCAATGACCGGTCACCGAAGTCTCGAAGAGGTGGAGCGCCACACCCGCGCGGCGCAGAAAAAGAAGCAGGCGGACTCGGCGATGCGAAGCTCAAAGGATGAACCTTGACTGTCGCACCGTGATCACTCGTGGGACTATTCGGGCGAAAAGTGCTTTTCGATCAAATGAGAATTTCAGAAATGGCGCTCCCTACGGGAATCGAACCCGTGTTTCAGCCTTGAGAGGGCCGCGTCCTAGACCGCTAGACGAAGGGAGCTTACCGTCTCGAAATACCCTCCCTGGCGCACATGCGCAAGCGTCGGTGCATTGTCATTCCGGGGCGCGCCGAAGGCGCGAGCCCGGAATCCATAGCCACGAACCTTTCGAAAAGATCGGCGGGGAATGTTCTGCGACGTCAGCGAATATGGATTCCGGGTTCCGGCCTTTGGCCGGCCCCGGAATGACGGCGTGAGGATCACGGCTCAGTGGCGAACCTGATCCGGCCGGCTTCTTTCAGCGTCTTTGAGTCGAAGGTGCGGATTTCGGTGGCGCCGCCGATGTCGAGCGTCACGACGATGCGATCGCCCGCAACCGCGGTTGAGACCACGCGCGCGGTTTTCGGCAGCGTCACGATGCCCTCGGCGACTGGCCCGGTGCCGCTTCCGCCGGAGTGGTAAATACGATAGCCGATGACGCCGACCACAGCGGCAATCGCAATCAGCGTGGTCAATCCCGATATGAGCATCATCAGCCGCACGCGCGCGGCCAAGCCTGCCGTCGCTGCATCGGCCTGATTCGCGGGCGCATCGGCGCCGGTCGGCCCCGCCGGATCCCATTCGCCTTGCGCTTCGGCGCCGGGTAATTTCGCTAACTTGTTCGCCAACTGGTTCGCCAACTTGGCCATTTCGGCACCTGATCTTCGCAATGACGTCCACGCAGAAAGAGATCCGCATCGATGAGGAGGAGGCCGGCGGGCGGCTCGACCGCGTGCTTGCCGCTCATATCACCGAACTTTCGCGCACCCGGCTCAAAACCCTGATCGAAGCCGGCTCGGTGGCGATCGACGGCCGCACGATCCGTGATCCGGGCCATCGCGTCAATTCGGCAGCCGCCATCACGGTTGAGGTGCCGGAAGCGGCGCCGGCCAAACCGGCCGCCGAAGCCATTCCGCTCAACGTGGTTTACGAGGACACCGACATTATTGTTATCGACAAGCCCAAGGGCCTGGTGGTGCATCCGGCCGCCGGACACTGGACCGGCACTCTGGTCAACGCCCTGGTCGCTCATTGCGGCGAGAGCCTATCGGGGATCGGCGGCGAGCGGCGCCCGGGCATCGTGCACCGGCTCGACAAGGACACGACCGGGTTGATGGTCGTCGCCAAGAACGACAGCGCTCACAAGGGCTTGGCGGATCAGTTCGCGAGCCATGGCCGCGAAGGAAGCGCGTTCGAGCGCGGCTATCTGGCTTTCGTCTGGGGCGCACCGGACCGCCCGCGCGGCACGATCGACCGGCCGATCGACCGGCACAAGATTGCGCGCGATCGCATGGCGATTCGCGAAGGCGGCCGGGAGGCAGTGACGCATTGGGAGGTGCTGGAGCGCTATGGCGGCCAGAAGGGCGATACCCGCCGATCGGAAGGCGGTCGTCCGGGAGCAGCCATCGCCAGCTTGCTGGCTTGCCGGCTCGAAACCGGCCGGACCCATCAAATCCGGGTCCATTTGGCCTCGATCGGTCATCCCTTGATGGGCGATGAGGTTTACGGGCCGGGATTTCGGACCAAATCGGCGCTTTTGCCGCAGCCGGCGCAGGGCGCGCTGGCGGCCCTTGGCAGACAGGCCCTGCATGCCTATGTACTATCGATCGAACACCCAATTACCGGAAAAATCCTGCGGTTCCGCTCGGAACTGCCGCCCGATCTTGCCCGTTTGCATGATATGCTGGCGGCCATTCGGGCTGATTTTAGCGATAAATAGAGGCTTTGCTTAACCGGCTCCGGCGAACTTCCGCCGATTGAGCCTGATCAAAGCGCCGTCGCGCCGAAGTGATGCCTCTATAGCTACCGCTCGCCGGGTCTGACCGTGTATGCTGCGGGTGCGAGATATATCGCGCCGTCGGCTTTGCGGAAGCGACGGCATACCGTCCGCCGCTAAAGCGGGGACGCGAACAAGGAAAGGGCGCTGTCATGGCCCAAACTGCTGCCTTGCCGGTTCTGTCGGGTGAAACCGGTCTTACCAGATACCTGGAAGAAATTCGTCGGTTCCCGATGCTGGAACCGCAAGAGGAATACATGCTGGCGAAGCGCTGGCGCGAGCACGGCGACCGCGACGCGGCGCATAGGCTCGTCACCAGCCATTTGCGGCTCGTGGCGAAGATCGCCATGGGTTATCGCGGCTATGGCCTGCCGATCTCGGAAGTCATTTCCGAGGGCAATGTCGGCCTGATGCAGGCGGTCAAGCGATTCGAGCCCGAGAAGGGCTTCCGGCTTGCGACCTACGCCATGTGGTGGATCAAGGCCGCGATCCAGGAATACATTCTGCGCTCCTGGTCGCTGGTGAAGATGGGCACCACCGCCAACCAGAAGAAGCTGTTCTTCAATCTGCGGAAGGCGAAGAGCCGCATCTCCGCGCTCGACGAAGGCGATATGCGGCCTGATCAGGTCAAGCTCATCGCCAAGCGTCTGGGCGTGACCGAGCAGGACGTGATCGACATGAACCGCCGGCTCGGCGGCGACGCTTCGCTCAACGCGCCGATCCGCGAGGATGGCGATTCCGGCGAATGGATGGATTGGCTGGTCGACGACAGCGCCAGCCAGGAAAGCCGGCTCGCCGAATCCGAGCAGTCGGAGAATCGCCACAAGGCCCTCGGCCAAGCGCTCGGCGTGCTCAACGATCGCGAACGGCGCATCTTCGAGGCGCGCCGCTTGGCCGACGAGCCGATCACGCTCGAAGAGCTCGCCGACGAGTTCGGCGTCTCGCGCGAGCGCGTGCGGCAGATCGAAGTGCGCGCGTTCGAAAAGGTGCAGAAGGCGGTCAAGAGCCACATCATGGCGATGGAAAATCCCAGAGCCGCCCCGGCGGTCGCGGCCGCGCACTAAATCGTTCGCGGAATTTCAGTCCAACATGCAAATGCCCGGCTTCAAGCCGGGCATTTTTGTTTGTGCTCCTAGAGCGCATCCCGATTGGATCGTATCGGGCTGCGCTCCAGATTTACATTTTGCGCATGCCCTTATCGGAAAACCGGTGTCCACTTTTCCGGGACATGCGCTAACCGTGCGTCGTTACGGGAATGATTTGAGGCGTAACCTGATGTCCCGGTATGCTGCCGCCACGAGTTCACTTAGTGCGGCGGCGTTCACTTGTTGCCCCCAGCGGAGCTTCACGTGCCGCATGCGCTTACCGGTGCCTTCGAGAAGGCCGGCAGGGTCGTCGAGCGCCGCCCCGTAGAAGAAGCCGACATTCACATGGGCGCGGAAGGCGTTTACGTAGCCAAACGCCGCATCTTCCACGCACGCTGTGGGATGGCCGTCGTGCAGAAGCTCGCGAACGTCCGGTCCACAGCCGCGCATCTGTTCAAACCACGGGTGGGCGAGCCTTCGGAGCTCGTCATCAGGCTTGGAGAACCACGCGTCAACGCCAGGGTCTCGCTGAACGGCGCTCGGGAACCGTAGGAGTTTGCTCATCGGACCAGCAGGCCTCTTATCGCAAGTAGAGGATGTCGCGGTGATGGTAGCGAAAGGCAATTTTGAGCTGATCCGTCAGCGCTCGTCGTTGCGCGAGGTTGGCAATGCTTATCTGCCCAAGAATTCCATAAACTCGATCACGGTGCCGTCCGGATCCTCGCAACAGAACACTTTTATCCAACCGCCTCCCAAATACACGCGCGTGGGCGCGCTATAGACGACGTAACCGGCGGAAGACAGTCTGGAATGGACGCTGTCGCAATCGCTGGTCTTGAGGCAAATACGCGCGATGCCCGGCTGGGCAAGACTCTTTCGGCGCTCGGCTGGTAGCTTCGGCTGTTTCCACTCGATGAGGTCGAGACGTGTCGAGCCGCTTTCGCCCGAGAGAGCAAGGAGAGCGGCGCGGCCGTCACAATCGTCGGGAAGGCCGAGAACCGGTCCCAAACCCGCTTGTCCAAAAGACCGGACCGGACCCTGCGCGTCATCGAAATCCAAAATCTTTTCAAATCCGACGAGCTGGTAGAAGGCGAGCGACTGCGCGAAGTTCGTGCAATTGACATTGACGTGGAAGAACCCCTGGACGTCTTTCGAAACCATCAAAGCCGATCCTATTGTCGTTGATTCCTTGAGCTGATTTAGTCTAGAGCGCGATGGCTTTAAGTTGAATCATCATCGCGCTCTAGATCTTTGTTGGAGCATGATCTTTTTCCGAAAGCCGGTACCCACCCTCGGATCAAGTCCAAGGGCAAGCTTTTCCGGATCATGCTCTAACGCCCGCTCGGCGCAGCGGCGACGAACGTTCGCTATTGCTTCGGCGACGCCCGGCGCCAACGGCAAGGACGGATCCGCGTAGGTCGATGCATTCACCCGCGGATCGTCCGACGCGACGGTCTTCAAGACGTGATTGATATCCGGCAGCAGAATAAGCTCGGCCTTGGGCGCCGCTTCTTTGAGGCGTTCGGCGTCGGCGACGCCGACCTGCATGTCGCGGCGGCCTTGCACGATCAACACGGGCTTGGCTACGGCAGCGATCAGCTTGGCCGGATCGTAGGAGAACGCATTGATCAAAAAGCCCTGCACCTGTGGAGCGAACAGCGGCATCAGCGCCGGGTGCATGCCGGCAACGTCAACACGCTTGCCGGCTTCGAGCGATTCGATGGCCGCCATCGCCTGAGCCAGAATGGGCGCGTTCGCAGGGTTGGCACGAAGCTGCGTCCGCAACACTTCGCCGAGCGGCCGGCCCGCGGTCGATACCAGGACCAGCCCGCAAATGTCCGGCAGCTTCTGCGCGGCCGCGAGCGCAACAAGACCGCCCTCGCTGTGTCCGAGCAGCCAGACGCACGACACGCCCGTTTCTTTCCGGATAACGTCGATCCAAGCGCCGACATCGGCGACATAATCATCGATCGTCACCGCATTGGCGTCGGCAACTGCCGCACTGCTGGCAAACATGCCGCGCTTGTCGATACGCACCGTGCCGATGCCGCGCTCGGCAAGTCCTTCCGCCAGCAACCGGTAGGTCGCGGCCTTGACGCCGAGCGGATTATTGCCGTCACGATCGGTCGGACCAGAACCGGGAATGATCAGCATCATGGCGAGCCGGCCTGAGGCCGGGGACAACATGGTGCCTTTGAGCGGCCCGAGTGGTCCTGGCGCTTGCACATAAGTCTGGACCGGCGCGGAGGGGGATGCCGCCACGGCAGCCGTCGACAGCGCGACAGGGGCGAGCAAGCTCAGCAATCTCCGGATCATGGCATGGTCCTTCCGTGCGAACGCAATCGCAGAGGCGCGCCAGCGTACCAAATATTGGCGCGCGCACTTCGATAAAGCTATGTCGGGCCGAGAGCGAGTGGGGTTCGAAATTACGCCGCATCTCCCTCTCCCCGCCGCGCGGGGAGAGGGTCGGGGTGAGGGGGCCTCTCCGCTGGGGGCGCGCGAAAGCGGGAAATATCCGCAACGCTACCACCTGCCTGCATCGCTCAGAACTCGCGGTGAGGCCCCCTCACCCTCGGTCGCTTCGCTCCCTCGACCTCTCCCCGCGCGGCGGGGAGAGGTGAGAAGGGCGCGTTACGCGAACTATTTCGGCAGCGCGCCGCGCAAGAACCAGCGGAAGGCAAAGATCGCCGCGCCGGCGCATGCGGCGATGGCTGCGATCATCAGAAAGAATTCCGGCTTGTCCATCCGGCTCCAGAAACTGCCGAGCCAGCCGGCGAGGAAGCCGCCGATGAAGCTTGTCGCCAGCCAAACGCCCATCATCATCGACAGGATGCGGATCGGCGCGACCTTGGTCACAAGCGACAGCCCGACCGGCGACAAATAAAGCTCGCCGATAGTAATGATCACAAAGAAGGCGAACAGCCAGAGCCAGCTCGCCTTGCCGGCGCCGGCGTGCCAGGCGGCCAGTGCCATGACCAAATAGGACAGCGTCACACCGAAACAGCCGAGCGCCATTTTGCTGATGGTCGAAGGCTCCGATCCCCTGGCGGCTTGCCGCGTCCACAGTGCCACCACAAACGGCGTGAAGGCGAAAATCATGAAGGGATTGAAGGCCTGAAACCACGTCGTCGGAATCTCCGCGGTCCCGCCGAGCAGACTGATCGTGCGATCGGTGTTGGCGTCGGCCCACAGCGCGATGGTATTGCCGGCCTGTTCGTAGGTTGCCCAGAACAAGGCTGTCGGAATGAACAAGGCCAGGATCGCCATGACGCCGCGCCATTCGTCGCGATCAAGGGGCTGGCGTTCGGTGTGCGCGGCTCTCGCCTTCTGCAACGCATCCGGCGGCAAGAGCGGCGCGGCGTAGAGATAGATCGAAAGCCCGATCAGCATCCCGACGCCGGCGGCGGCAAAGCCGTAATGCCAGCCGGCTTTCTCGCCCAGCGTGCCGCAGACAAGCGGCGCCAGGAACGCACCGATATTGATGCCGACATAAAAGATCGAATAGGCGCGGTCGCGGCGATGGTCTCCGGGCGGATAGAGAAAGCCGACCTGGGTGGAGATATTCGGCTTGAAAGCGCCATTGCCGAGGATGAGCGCAAGCAGCGCGAACAAAAGCAACGGCTCGACCGCCATCAGAAAATGGCCGATCGCCATCAGCGTCGCACCGATGATGACCATACGGCGCTGCCCGAGCAGCCGGTCGGCCAACAGCCCGCCGAAGATCGGCGTGAGATAGACCAAAGCCGTATAGATGCCGTAGATCTGCGACGCCAACGGCTGCACTTCGAGCGGACCAAACACCGTCTCCAGCACGCTCTTGAAGCCGGCAAGCCCGACGACGTTGCCGGCCTGCGCCGGCAGCAGCACGTATTTCGTCATGTAGAGGACGAGCAGCGCCCGCATCCCGTAATAGGAGAAGCGCTCCCACATTTCGGTGGTGAAGAGAAACGCAAGCCCGCGCGGATGGCCGAAGAGCTCGCGGCCCGAGGCGATGCGATCCGATTGGGCGGGATAGTGGGCGGACGGCGTGCTTTCAGCCAAGGGCGGCCTGTACCATTCTCATTCCCGGCAATCGTGAGTATAAGGCAGATCGCCTAGAGCGCGATGGCTTTTAGGCGAATCGTCGTCGCGCTCTAGATCTTGGTGGAGCATGATCTTTTCGGAAAACCGGTAACCACTTTTCCGGATCATGCTCTGGAACGACAGCACGAGGCTCCGCGATCGGCGCATATGGCGCGGTTTTCGGTGGCTAATTTTGGGAGAAAAACGCGTGGCAAAATTCGGTATCGGCCAGCCGGTTCCCCGGCTCGAGGACCCCCGCTTCATCACCGGCCGCGGCCGCTATGTCGACGATATCGACATGCCGCTGCAATGCTACGGCGTGCTGGTGATGTCGCCGCACGCCCACGCGCGTATCAAGACTATCGATACGGCGGCAGCCAAGGCGGCTCCGGGGGTTCTCGCCGTGCTCACCGGCGCCGACGCCGAGGCCGACAAGATGGGAAGCCTGGTGCCGATCATGCCGGAGGATATGGGCGGCCCGAAAGGTTACCGCACGCTCCGGCCGATCCTGTCGAGCGGGAAGGTCCGGGCGGTCGGCGACCGCGTCGCCTTTGTGGTGGCCGAGACCCTGCAGCAGGCGCGCGACGCCGCCGAGCTGATCGCGGTCGACTATGAGCCCTTGCCGGCCGTGGTCGCGCTCGAGGACGCGGTCAAGCCGGGCGCTCCGGTTATCTGGGACGGCGCTCCAAATAATGTTGCGGTCGCCCTCATGATGGGCAGCAAGGAGGCGACCGACGCGGCCTTCGCCGGCGCCAAGCACGTGGTGTCGCTCAAGCTCGTCAACAATCGCGTCAGCGCCAATTCCATCGAGCCGCGCGCGGCGATCGGCCAATATCATCCCGACAACGAAAGCTACACGCTCTACGCCACCTCGCAGAACCCGCACGGGCACCGCGCGCATGTCGCCGGCGACGTGCTGAAGGTTCCGCAAGTGAAGCTGCGCGTCATCTCGCCGGACGTCGGCGGCGGTTTCGGCATGAAGGGCGCGGTCTATCCGGAAGACGCGCTGGTCTTGTGGGCCTCGCGCCGCTGCGGCGGCCGGCCGGTCAAATGGGTGTCGACGCGCTCGGAAGCCTTCCTTGGCGACTCGCACGGGCGCGACCAGGTCGTCACCGGCGAGCTTGCGCTCGACGAACACGGCAAGGCTCTCGGCCTGCGCGTCGATGCCCTGCACGACATGGGCTCGCACGTGTTCGACGCCTCGATGGTGGTGCCGCTGTTCGCGCTGAAGCTCGCGCCCGGCGTTTATCAGATCCCGGCGGTCTATGCCGCCGGGCGCGCCGTGCTCACCAATACGCCGCCGCTGCAGCCCTACCGCGGCGCCGGACGGCCGGAAGCGACCTATCTGATCGAGCTATTGCTCGACCGCGCCGCGCACGTGATCGGCATCGATCCGATCGAGATCAGGCGGCGCAACTTCGTTCCGCCGAGCGCCATGCCGCACAAGCTCCATTCCGGCATCGCCTTCGACTCCGGCGAATTCATGCGCGTGATGGACGAATGCCTCAAGCTCGCCGACTGGAGCGGCTTTCCCAAACGCGCGGCGGAATCGAAGAAGAACGGCAAGCTGCGCGGACGCGGCATCGGCTATTTCATCGAAGAGGCGGCGATCTTCAACGACCGCATGACCATTCGCTTCGATCCGGGCGGCACGCTCATGATCCTTGCCGGCACCCATTCCCACGGCCAGGGCCATCAAACAGTCTACGCGCAGATGGTGCACGAATGGCTCGGCGTGCCGCTTAATTCGATCAGCTTCATTCAGGGCGACACCAACGAGGTTGCGGTCGGCCGCGGCACCTATGGCTCGCGCAGCATGCATGTCGGCGGCAACGCGCTCAAGCGCGCCGCCGACGCCATCATCGAGAAGGCCAAGCCCATGGCGGCGATGATGCTGGAAGCAGCCGCAAGCGATCTCGAATTCAAGGATGGCAGCTTCCACATCGTCGGCACCGACCGCGCGCTGCCGCTGACGGCGGTGGCGCAGTCGCTGCACCGGCCGATGTTCCTGCCGCCGCAATTCGAAGTCGGGCTCGAGGCGTCCGGCACATTCGCCGCCGAGCCGTCGAACTTTCCCAACGGCTGCCACCTTTGCGAAGTCGAGATCGATCCGGAGACCGGCGTGGTCACGCTCGCGCGCTACGCCGCCGTCGACGATGTCGGCAAGGTCATCAACAAACTGCTATGCGATGGCCAGATCCATGGCGGCGTCGCGCAAGGCGTCGGCCAGGCGTTGATGGAATCGATCGTGTTCGATGCCGATGGCCAGTTGGTCACCGGCAGCTTCCAGGACTATGCCATGCCGCGCGCTTCGGATTTCCCCGACTTGTTGTCGGAAATCGCGGAGGTGCCATCGACGACCAATCCGCTCGGCATCAAAGGCGCCGGCGAAGCCGGTGCGACCGGCGCGCCGCCGGCGGTGATCAGCGCCATTCTGGATGCGCTCCGTCCGTTGGGCATCGAGCACATCGACATGCCGGCGACGCCGAACAAGATCTGGCATGCCATCCAGGGTGCGCGCGCCGGAAAGCTTGCGGCGGAGTAAGGCAGGCAACGACAGCTAGAGCGGGATGAGTTATGGTTCGATCAGCATCCCGCTCTAGCTTTTTTGTTTGAGCATGATCCCCCGGGTCAAGCCCGAGGGCATGCTTTTCGGAAAACCGGATTCCACTTTTCCGGATCATGCTCTAGATGATGCGCAGATAGGTCGTCTGCGTGTCCAGGCGCGCTTCAAGCCGCTGCAATTTCGGTCATCCGACGCGCATCCCGGTCCGATTGCGGCAGCATGAAGCCGTCGAAGAATGAAGCGAGCTGCTTGTATCCATCGAGCGGCAGGACGTGCGCGACGTATTGATCCGGCCGCACGACGACCATGCAGCCTGCCTGCCGATCGATGCCGCGCATTGCAAAGACGTCGTTGCCGCCTTTGATGTCGGCGCAGAACATCTTCTCATAGTCGCGAAGGCCGTAACGTCCCTTCTGGGGCAAAAGCAGCGCGGGCATGGCCTCGATGGCGAGCTCACGATGCGCTTGCTGGAACACCGCGCGGACATCGATCACCGCGTCGATATCCTCGCCGCCGCGCGTATATTTTCGGACCGGAGACTCCTGACCTGTCCGCGAGAAATTCGCATAACCGGCGGATGGCGGAGCCTGAGGCGGCCGGATCGCCCGCTCCGGCAAAGGCGAAGATCCGAAAGCGTCCATCGGCTTTGACGACGTGGCCGAGGTGAACCGGCTTGGCATCCGCGAGACGGATGACCGGCGCGGAATGAAAGCGTTTTCCAATGACGAACCCTTCAGCAAGATGCTGGTGGACGCCTTCGCCGGTCAGGATCGCCGGACCGTAGTGCGTTGCGGTTCCCGCCGTGTAGCGTCCGTGCCTGACGAAGTAGCTCTGGGTCTCGGCGGGGCTAGCTCCACCACCTTCTTCATGTGTCGAGGCGAGGAGCGCAGCCCATTCGCGATCGAAGTCGATCAGTTCCTTGGCAATGGCCCGCCGTTCCGCCGAGTAAGTGTGCAGCAGAGATGGCGGAGACCGCTTGCGCAGAACGGAAGCGAGCTTCCACCCGAGATTGAAGGCGTCCTGCATGGAGACGTTCATGCCCTGCCCCGCCTTTGGACTGTGGGTGTGGCAGGCATCGCCGGCGATGAACACGCTCGGCAGCCGCGTCGCGACTTCTTCCTCCGGCACGTCGTCGAACTTGTCGGTCAGCCGCTGGCCGATCTCATAAACCGACCACCAGGGGACTTCTTTCACGTCGAGCGTGTACGGATTGAAAATCCGCCGCGCCTTCGCGATCAGCTCATCGACAGTGATATTGCGGCTTGCGACCCGTTCGCCGATTTCGAGCTTGGCGAGCTCAATGTAGAGGCGGAACAGGTGGCCGCCTTCCCGCGGGATGATGATAATGGTGCCATCATTGGCGGACTGGATGAATGACTTGCAGCGAATATCCGGGAAGTCGGTGACAGCCAGCACGTCCATGACCCCCCAGGCGTGGTTGGCGGAATCGCCGCGAAGCTCGCGCCCGATCGCCGTACGCACGATGCTGCGCGCGCCATCGCAGCCGACCACGTAGCGGGCCTTGACCGTCTCGCTCTCTCCCTGGTGCGAAGGTTCGAGCCGCTCGAGCGTGACCGTCACCCGCTGTGCGGCAGCGTCACGGCCGCCCGCCGCAGGCTGAACGGCAACGACGCGCCGCGCATAATGCGGCTCGAGTTTCGCGGCCGATTTGCGCATGACGTCGAGATAGAAATCATGCACGCGCGCCTGATTGAGAACGACGTGCGGGAACTCCGACAAGCCGTCTTCGACATCCTGGACCCAGCCGCTGCGGACGACGTTCGCCGGTTGCCTCGTCATCCGGCTTCCAGAACGTCGTCTCATTGATCCAGCAGGCCTCCTTCAGCACGCGCTCGCTGAAACCGAAGGCATGGAACATCTCCGTCGTGCGACAGGCGATGCCGTCGGCCTGACCAAGCTGCATTCGGCCCGACTTCTGCTCGACGATGCAGGTCTTGATGTCGGGAAACGCGGACAATTGCGCCGCAAGCGTCAGCCCCGCCGGTCCGCTGCCGACGATCAGGACGTCGACCTCTTCGGGAACAGACCCTTGCGCACCTGAGGCGGGATATCGCTCCGATTGGTCGAAGATCTCGGGGTCACCGGGCTCGAATCCATTCAGGTGAAACTGCATGATCACTCCCTGGTCTTCGGCGGCCAACGCTGCTGCCTGTCGATTTTTTTGGCCGCAGCTCCGGCATATCGACTTGTTCAATTCGCCGGGAGCGGCGCCTGAAGACTTGCGAGATGGCGCGACTGCCCCGACTGCGATATTGCTCAGCATGCTGAATATCAGTATGCTCGTCAAGTCCTGCCTGCCCCGGAGACTTAGGTGACAGACGCCCATGACATGCCCGGACACCTGGCACGCCGCTTCCAGCAGATCGCCGTGGCCGTATTCCTGGCCGAAGTCGAGGGGGCAGGTTACGACCTTACGCCCGTTCAGTACGCGGCGCTTGCGGCCGTCAGTACCAACCAAGGGATCGATCAGGTCACCCTTGCGGGATTGATTGCCTATGACCGCACCACCATCACCGGGGTGATCGACCGGCTCGTGCAGAAAGGACTCGTGGCGCGCCACGAAAGTAGCCGGGACCGGCGGGCCCGCGAATTGAAGATTACTGATGCGGGACGGCGAACCTTACGCGGCGTTACGCCGGCGGTCGAGGCGGCTCAGCGGATCCTGCTGCGCGGCTTGACTGAAAAGGAAGCAAAGGAGCTCATGCGCCTTCTGCAGAAGGCCATCGCGGCGGGCAACGAGTTGAGCCGAGCTCCGCTGCGCGACGCAGCGACAGGCTGACCGCACCTGCCTTCCGAACGGTGACGGCCTTCGTGAGGCAATCTTGTTTTGTTGGTTTTTGAAATCGCCTCTCCCGGTCGGGAGAGGCGATCGCATTTGCGGCGTCAGCGAATGACTTACTCCGCCGGCACGCCTTCCGGTATGGCTTCGTGCGGCGCCGTCTTGTCGAGCGAACTTGCCGGCGCGAGGCTCAGCCCGAACAGGAAGACCGCGACGATCACATAGGCGATCGCCACGACCGGCGTCACCGCGATCCCTACGGATTCGCCGTGCATGAAGCCGAAGAAGGTCAGGACTCCGCCGGCGAGCGCGAAGGCGGAAGCCTCGACGAACTTCTTCTCGATGACGAAGACGCCGATGGCCGCGAGCACCAATCCGGACAGGATGGCGCCGCCGCCCATGACGCTCAGGCCTTCGTAGAGCACGCCGACATTGCCGAGCTTGTCCATGCCGATGGCCGCAGCGCTGGTGCCGGCGGCACCGAGTGCCCCATCCATCAGGGTCTTGCACCAGGCGGCGAGATGCGGCGTCAAGCCAAGCACGATGGCGGGCGCATGCGTCTTCGGCGTGCTCTGGAACGCCTGCGCGCCGATCAGCATGCCGATATAGAGCAGGATCGGCGAAATCGCCACCACCGGAATGATGGCCAATAGCAGCGAGATGACGCCGAACCACGACAGGATGATCACCATGATGCCTGTCGCGGCCGAGTAGCCGATGCGGCCGCCCATCGCCTTCCAGCCGGGATGGCCGATATAGACCGCGTTGATGAACGGATTGCCCATCAGACAACCGATCAAGCTCACCACGCCGTCGGCGGTCAGCACGCGCGTCGTCGGGTAAGCGTCGCCGGCGGCTTCCGCGCTCTCGACGTTATCCATGGCCTCGACGAGATCGTAGATGCCGAACGGTATCGCCGTGACCAGGATGACCCCGAGATACTCGAAGCCGGAGAAGATGTGGTTGACCGCCGGGATAGGCACCGAGAAGCCGAAATTCGTGAACGCGTCGGTGATGCCTTTGATGCTGAGACCGCCGTAGTCGAGGCCGAAGGCATTGGAGCCCCAACCGATGATCATGCCGACGATGATCGCCACCAGGCCCGCGGGAGTGCCCTTCGGATATCGAAAACCGCCGAACCAGCTCACCATGATGACGGCAAAGCAGGTCAGCCCGATCACCGGCGTCATGTACATCTGCAAAGCCGGGCGCATCGAGATGAACGTGATCGACACGCCGGCGAGCGTGCCGAGCAGCGCCGCGCGCGGCGTGATCTTGCGAACGATCGGCGCAACGAATCCGCCGATCATCAGAATGAAGCTTTGGAAGAACACCCAAACCAGGCCGGCTTCCCAGCCTTTGATCGGGTCTTTGGTGGCCAACGTGATCGGCAGCATGATCACGAACGTCACGATGAACATGTGCGGCACGCTGACGCCCGAAGGCAGCGCGCAAACATCGCTGCGGCCGGTCTTCTGCGCCAAGCGGTAAGCGAGGAACGCGTAGTAGAATGTCGACAGGCACAGCATGAGGCCGAGCGCCGGCAAGATGCGGCCGAACACGATCGAGTCCGGCATCTTGATCACAAAACGCAGCAAACCGGTGAGCACCAGCATGTTGACCAAAATGTTGGTGCCGAAACCGAAGAAGGCATTGAAGTCGCCGGCGGTCCATATTTTTGGACGGAATCCGGCCGTCGCTGTTGCTGTGGTCATTGCACGCTCCCCTCCGTGGCAAATCCCGAAGAAGCCAGCGGCGATGCCCAAGCGCGTAACGCCAGCCTGTTTGGGGCCTGCGTTTCGCGAACTTGAGAACCCCCGCCTCCCGGCGGCAATTTTCGCAATCGTCAACGATCGCTGTCCTAAAATACGCAAGGCGCGTGCCAATCGGTTGCGGGCTGCAAGTCGTTGCAGACTGAACCGCGAAGGCCATGAAACGGCAGTGAAATTGGAATTAAACGTTCGCGGGCCGCCGGCGACAGGAGGCCATTGCGCGACAATAATCGGGTACGGCCGGCGACCAAATAACGGTCATTGACCTGTCAAAAAATCAGCACCGGCTTCAACGCCAAAGCGCGGCGGGCCCGCCCACTGCCTCCGCCGGTCGGTAGCGTTTTGGTGGAGCATGATCTTTTCGGAAAACCGGCTTCCACTTTTCCGGATCAAGCTCTAGCGCATTGCTGCCAGCGAATTGAGCAGCGGTTGCGAGCCGGTCACCGAGCCGAAAATACCGCCTTGGGCCTTGATCATGGCCAAGCCGGCGGCATGAAATTCGGGGAAATACGAGCCGCAACAATCAGAAAGCACGATGCAGCGGAAACCGCGATCATTGGCTTCGCGCACGGTCGTATTCACACAGACTTCGGTCGTCACGCCACAAACAAACAGTGTGTCGATATCGCGATTGCGCAACATGAGTTCGAGGTCGGTCTGATAGAAGGCGCCCTTTCCGGGCTTGTCGATCACCGGCTCAGCCGGCAGCGGGTAGAGCTCCGGAATGATGTCGTGGCCGGGCTCACCACGCACGAGAATGCGGCCCATCGGACCGGGCGCGCCGATGCGGTTCGCCGGATCGCCGCGCTCGACTTTGTGAGGCGGCGCGTCGGAAAGATCGGGCCGATGCCCCTCGCGGGTGTGGATCACCAGCATGCCGACACGGCGGGCTGCATCCAGCACCTGGCGGCAAGGCTCGACCGCCACCTGCAAGCGGGAGACGTCATTGCCTAGCGCTTCACCGAAACCACCCGGCTCCAGGAAATCGCGCTGCATATCGATAATCACCAACGCCGCCCGATCGAGATCGACGGAAAGCGGCGCGGGTTCAGCATCGAAATTCACTTTCGGCATATCCGCCCCTCTTACATCTCTGTGGCGAAACTTTCACCGTGAGCTACGCGACACAGGGTGCAAGAACAAGGCCAAGGGTAGTCGAAAAGGGTGGCCGGAAAGTAAGGCCGGAAACCCCTCACCTGCAATCGTGCGCGATCGCCAATGCGGCGGCCTTGCCTAGCAAAACGCTGGCAGCCGTCCCGGTCTTGGCGCTTGCGTCGGCGCATGCGACAATACTTGAGACTATAAGGGCTTAGGCGACGTGCGCCGCGCCCGAACTTTGGAAGTCCTTTGGGCATGACCCGCAAACCCCTAAGCCGCAAAGCGAAATCGGCGCGACGGGCAAGACCGCCGGCGCGGCCGTTGCGTAGCCGCAAGCCCGATGACGTGAGCGCCCTTGCGGCGGCCGGTGTCAAGGCGCTCGCGTTGCCCGTCGAGCCGGCCTGGCACGCCGGCATCACCTTTAATCTGCAACTCCTGTTGAAGCATGCGGCGCTCATCGACGGCTTCGCGCTTCCGGACGAGAGCGAGCCGGCCCCGGTGTTCCGTGCTTGAAACGACGGCATTCGATTTCGCCTGGATGACGGCCGGCGACATCGCCGCGGCCTTTGCATCAGGCCGGGCCAACGCCGCGAGCATCGTCGAGGCGGCGTTTGCCCGCATCCGGGCGCGCGATCCGCTGATCAATTCGTTCACGGCGCTGACGGAGGAGCGTGCGCGTTTACGCGCGCGGGCGCTGGACGACACGCGGGCGCGCGGCGAACCGTTGCCGCCGCTTGCCGGCGTGCCGTTTGCGGTGAAGAACCTGTTCGACATTGCCGGTTTGCCGACGGTGGCCGGCTCGAAAATAAACCGCGATCTTCCGCCTGCCGCTCGCGATGCGACACTGATCGAGCGTCTTGAGGCCGCCGGCGCCATTCTGGTCGGCGCGCTCAACATGGGCGAATACGCCTACGACTTCACCGGCGAGAATGTGCACGACGGTCCGGCGCGCAATCCGCACGACCTCGCGCGGATGACCGGCGGTTCGTCGAGCGGATCGGCCGCCGCCGTCGCCGGCGGCCTGGTGCCATTTGCGCTCGGCTCCGATACCAACGGCTCGATTCGCGTGCCGTCCTCGCTGTGCGGTTTGTTCGGACTGAAGCCGACCTACGGACGCCTGAGCCGGGCACGCACGTTCCCATTTTCCGCAAGCTTCGATCACGTCGGTCCGCTGGCGCGCAGCGCGCGCGATCTCGCGATCATCTATGACGCCATGCAAGGCTACGACGCAGACGATCCCGTTTGCGCCGAGCGCAATGCCGAAGCTGTGACGCCTGTTTTGGACCGCGGCCTTGACGGAGTGCGCATCGCGGTCGCCGGCGGCTACTTCAAAGGCCGAGCCGCCGAGCCGGTTTACGCGATCGATCGCATCGCCGCCGCACTCGGCGCCAATCGCGACATCGAGATACCGGAAGCCGAGCGCGCACGCTCGGCCGCCTACATCATCACGGCCAGCGAAGCGGCGAGCCTGCATCTGGAGCGGCTGCGCACCCGCGCCAAGGATTTCGATCCGGCGACACGCGACCGGCTGATCGCAGGCGCCATGCTGCCGGCTTCGCTGGTGACCAAGGCGCAGAAGTTTCGGCGCTGGTATCAGCGGGAAGTGCTCAAGCTTTTTTCGGAGGTCGACGCCATTTTGGCGCCGGCGACGCCGTGCCCGGCGCCGCTGATCGGGCAGCAAATGTTCAAGCTCGGCGATTCCGAATTGCCGGTGCGCGCCAATCTCGGCATTTACACGCAGCCGATCTCCTTTATCGGCCTGCCGGTCGTCGTCGCACCGGTGCCGCTGTCGCCCTTGCCGATCGGCGTGCAGATCATTTGCGCGCCGTGGCGTGAAGACGTCGCCTTGCGCATTGCGCATGCGCTGGAGCAGCAAGGCGTCGCAGCGGCGCAACGGCCGCCGGTCCAACAGCGCTGAGCGCGGACATCGGCGCCGGCGCGGCGCGATCGCTCCATGCACAGAAGTTATCCGGTTCCGAGCAATTGTTATTTGTCGCGCGGCCGCTGCGCCATTTGACTGCGGCCCAACGACGAAACGGCAGACATTTCCGGAAAGTGCTTCCGGGCAGGAACCGCCCATGCAGATCACCGCCGCGGTCGCGCGCGCCAAGAATGCCCCGCTCAGCCTTGAGGAAGTCTCGCTCGCCGAGCCGCGCGCCGACGAAGTGCTGGTCCGGCTGGTCGCCGCCGGCATTTGCCATACCGACATTTCGATGCGCGACCACATCATCTATCCGGTGCCGCATCCGGTCGTGCTCGGCCATGAAGGCGCGGGCATCGTCGAGCGCATTGGCGCGGGCGTGACGCGTCTCGCTGCCGGCGATCCGGTAATCCTTACCTCTGCGTCCTGCGGTCATTGCCCAAGCTGCGACTCAGGACTTCCGATCTACTGCTATGAATTCAACGATCGAAATTTCACCGGCACGCGCATCGACGGGTCGAGCCCGCTGTCGAAAGGCGGCGAGATCATTCATTATTATCAGGGACAATCCTCGTTCGCGACGCACGCCGTGATCCGCGAGCGAAGCGTCGTCAAAGTGCCGAAAGAGGCGCCGCTCGAGATGCTGGCGCCACTCGGCTGCGGCATCATGACCGGCGCCGGCGCCGTCATCAATTCGCTCGGCGTCGGCATCGACGATTCCGTTGCCGTCTTCGGCACCGGCTCGGTCGGACTGAGCGCGATCATGGCGGCAAAACTGGTCGGGGCCGGCACCATCATCGCCGTGGATCTGGTCGAGTCTCGCCTCGCGTTGGCGCGCGAGCTTGGCGCTACGCATGCGATCAATCCGCAGACACAATCGGCGCCGGAAGCCATTCGCCGCATCTTGCCGCTGGGAGTGGATTTCATCGTCGACACGACCGCAAATGCGAATGTGTTGCGCGATGCCGTAGCTCTACTGGCGCCGCGCGGCACGCTCGGCATGGTCGGCGGCGCGCCCAAGGGGCTCGAATTTCCGCTCGACGTGGAGCACGTCCTGACCGGCGGCCGCACCGTCCGCGGCATCATCGAGGGCGACGCCAACCCCGACGTTTTCCTGCCGAAGCTGATTGATCTTTTTGTGAAGGGCAAATTTCCGATCGATCGCCTTGTGACCTTCTATCCGTTCGCCCGCATCAACGACGCGATTGCGGACGCACTCGGCGGCAAGGTGGTCAAGCCGATCCTGCGCTTCTAGACGCTCAGAACCCATACGCCGGAGCAAACGCCATGCTGGAAAGCAAGCAGCGGCAAATCACCGACGCGGAAAAACTGCCGATCCCGACCGTGCAGGCCATCATCGATGGCAAGCTGACGGGCGCGCTATCCGGCAAGACACTCGAAGTGGTCTCGCCGATCGACGGCAAGACGATTGCCGCCATACCGGATTGCGACACGGCCGACGTCGATCGCGCGGTCGCCGGCGCACGGCGCGCGTTCGAAGCGCGCAGCTGGCAGGGCATGAGCCCGAAACAACGCAAGCGCATCCTGCTCGATTGGGCAGACCGCGTCTCCGCCGAGGCCTTGCGGCTCGCCGCGCTCGAAAGCCGCGACATGGGCATGCCGATCCGGCTCGCCGAAGAACTGGAGATCAATTTCGCGATCGACAGTCTGCGGTGGTACGGCGAGGCGGCCGACAAGCTCTACGACGAGCTTGCGCATCTCGACGACAATGTCAGCGCGATGATCTCGCGCACGCCGCTTGGCGTAGTCGGCGCGATTTTGCCCTGGAATGCGCCGGCGATGATCGGCGCCTGGAAGCTCGGGCCGGCTCTCGTCGCCGGAAATTCGGTGGTGCTCAAGCCGGCCGAGGACGCATCGCTTGTTTGTCTGCGCATCGTCGAGCTTGCGCTCGAGGCCGGGATGCCGGAAGGCGTACTGCAAGTGGTGACCGGCGATCATAAGGCCGGCGCTGCGCTCGCCGCGCATCACGATGTCGACTGCATCACCTTCACCGGCTCGGGCGAGGTCGGCCGCCAGATCATGACAGCGGCGGCCAATTCGAATCTCAAGCGCGTCAGCCTGGAGCTGGGCGGCAAGAGCGCCAACATCGTCTTCGCCGACGCGCCGGATCTGGCGATGGCGGCGGATATTTCAGTCGGCTTCATGTTCGGCAATCAGGGCCAGGTCTGCGAGGCGCCGACGCGGCTGCTGGTTCAGCGCGCCATTCGCGACAGCTTTACCGAAGAGGTCGTCAAGCGCACGCGCGCGCTCACGATCGGCAATCCGCTCGATCTGCGCACCGATCTCGGACCCATCGTCAATGCGGCGCAACGGACGCAGATTCTTGCGCGCATGGAGCGCGCCGAGAAAGAAGGCGTCCGCTTCGCGCTCGACGGCCGCGGCGCCGAGGTGCCGGAGGCCGGCTTCTACCTGGCGCCGAGCGTCGCCGTCGATGTCGATCCGAAGAGCTCGCTGGCGCAGGAGGAAATATTCGGGCCGGTGTTGAGCGTGCTCAGCTTCGACAGCGTCGATGAGGCCATCGCGCTCGCTAACGGCACCAGATACGGGCTTGGCGCTTCGATCTGGTCGAACAATCTCGACAACGTGTTTTACATCGCCAAGCGGCTCGTGGCCGGCAACATCAACATCAACGGCGGCACCGGCCCGGTGGTCGAGCTTCCCTTCGGCGGCTTCAAGGAATCCGGCTTCGGCCGCGACCGTTCGCTGCACGCCATCGACAAATATTCCGATCTCAAGAACGTCATCATCCGCACCGCGCGGTAGTCGTCCGCGGCGCGGTTTTTGTTAACGCTGGGTTACGCTCTTGACCAGCGCTTGCCGCGGCCGTCGCCGTACTGCTTCGGCCTCGTCCGGCTAACCGGCGGTGAACCCGCCATCGACATACATGACCTGGCCGGTGCAGAAATCCGACGCGGGCGAGAGCAAATAGATCGCCATGCCGACGAGGTCTTCCGCCTCGCCGAGCCGCCCCAGCGGGATGCGCGACAAGGTGCGGGTGCGGGTGGCGTTGCCGACGTCGTCGTCCCTCCACATCCATTCGGTGAGCTTCGAGCGGAAGGTGGTCGGCGCGATTGCGTTCACGGTGGTGCCGTACTTGGCCCATTCGGTCGCCAGCACGCGCGTCAATGCATCGGTCGCGCCTTTCGAGCTGCAATAGGCGGTATAACCAGAGAAGTTGCCGTGGCGGCCGCGCGTCGACGACATCAACAGGACTTTGCCCTTGATGCCTTGCTTGATCCAATACGCGCCGACCGCCTTTGCCATCAACCAAGGGCCGCGGACATTGGCATCCATCACACGCTGCCAGTCTTCGTAAGATTGGTTTTCGATGAAGCCGGCTTTGTTGGTGCCGGAAGCCACCACCAACTGATCGACGCGGCCATAGGCATCGAGCGCCGCTTTCAAGATCGCTTCCGCGTCCTCAAGCGTATCCGGCCGCCGGACGACGCTTGCGACCTCTCCGCCGACATCGCCGACATCCTTCACCACGGCTTCCAATTCCTCGGCCGTCCCCGACGCCAGCAAGAGCTTGACGCCGAGCGCGCCGAGCGCAACCGCGCAGGCATGTCCGAACGATCCGGAGGCGCCGGTAATGATCGCAACCTTGTCGCGCACATCAAACAGCGACAACGGATTTCGAATCTTATCGGTGATCATCTCGCCCAATCGCTTTGCAATCTATTTGCCGGTCTCGATGCGGAAGCGCTGCTCCGGATCGAGCACGGCGACGACACGGACGCCGCAACCTTCGCCTTGCGGCCAGCGCCAGGGAAAGGCCATGAAGGTGCAGCGCTTGCCGGTAATCGCATCGAGATCGCCGTTGACATTCTCGATGCCGGGGATGCCGCCCTTGCACATCAAGGTTTTGTGTGCCGGCTCCCAGTGCGGGAAATCCTTCATCGCATCACGGCCGGTCTCGCGCCGGTACTCCTCGACAAGGTACGGGTGCGACGGGCCGGGTCCATGGTCGATCAATTTGGTGCCGAGCGGATGATCGAGCGCCTGCACGTCGACGCCGACCATCTTCACCTGCTTTTCCACCAGCCACTCGGCGGCCTCCTTATAGAGGCCCGGCGAATACGCGTAATATTCGTCGCTGTCGGCGAGCTTGTGATGCGTGCCGGTGTTGATCATGACGATGTCGTTCTTGCGGATTTTCGGCGTCGCCTTTTCAAGATCGTCCGGCGTGATCACGCCCCACTTGCCTTTGGGAATGGACACCGCAACGCCGGTGCCGAAGAAACGCCACAGCGGATAGCCGGTCAGGCTCGGCGTGTTCTCGGTGACATGCAGCGGCGCATCCATATGGGTCGCGCGATGCATGATCCCCTCGAACTCGGTGACGTAAACGCCGTCGAGCGCGTGGAATTGCAGCGTCAGCACGTTGATGCCGGGCGCAGACGGCCATTGCGGAATGCCGTGTCCCCAGCGGGCGCTGAGATTGTAGAATTTGAGCCCCTTGGTGCTGGAATGGGTTGCCGCGCTGCCTTCCGCCTGACGTTGCAGCCCGCTCATGACGCCGTCCCCGGTTCCAGACGATAGCTGCCGGCAGGATCAAGCAGCGCGACAAAGCGCACGCCGCAGGCGTCGCCTTCCGGCCAGTTCCACGGATAGGCATGGAAGGTGCAGCGTTTGCCGATGAGCGCGTCGACTTCGCCGCCGACATTCTCGATGGTCGGAATGCCGGCGCTCAGCAGCACGCGGTGCGCCGGATTCCATTCGGGAAAATCGGTCTTTGGATCGCGCCCGGTCGCACTCTGATACGCTTTCGGCAAGCGCTTCATTTGCGGGCCGTTGCGCTGCAAGCCGAGCGACGTGGCGAGCGGATGATCGACTTGCGGCGTGTCGACCGCGACGAGCTTCACGCCTTTGACAACGAGCCACTCCGCCGCTTCCCTGGCGAGGCCGGGCGAGTGACCGAAATATTCGATACTGTCGCTGTAACGCCGATGCCAACCGGTGACGATCACGACGATGTCGTCGGCTTCGACCGTGGGCGTAGCGCTTTCAAGATCGGCAACGGTGACGAACTCCCATTGCTTCTTGGGGATGGAGAGCACGACGCCGGATCCAAAGAAGCGCTCAAGCGCAATATCGCCGATACCTGGAGCGCGCTGAATGAGATGGAGCGGCGCGTTCACATGCGTGCCGCTATGCATGACCATGCGGATGCGTGTCGCCATGACGCCGTTCTTGGCATGGGTGCTGGAACGGTAGAGCTTGACCTCCTCGTAGCCCGGCAACGTGGGAACGCCGTGGCCCCATTCGTGACTGAGCTCGTAAAACACGAGCCCGGTCTCGGGCTCCGTCACACCGGGCATCATGACCTCCCTGCGGCGCCGGCCGATTTCATCGCGCGGCGCCCGACCTGCAAGCCTTGCGGCAAGTCTTGAAACAAGTCTTGAACACGTCTTGCAATGTGTCGGGCCGCCGAGAAGCCGGCCAATTCATACTCGGTGCGGCCGCATACACGAACGGTATGACGGCAGCCGAGCCGCCGGCCGGCGCCAGCGCGGTCATGCGGACACCGCCGCCCGCACCATCGATTTGAAGCTTTCGATCATCCGCGCCGGCCGGTTGGTGCGCATATAGGCAAGGCCGGCTTCCGCATCCCAGAAGGTGCCTTCGTGCGTGATCGTGACCAGGCCGAAGCGCTTGGCGTAATCGGCCATGAGCGTGGAAAAGAGGCCCAGAAAATCGCCGTGCTCGAGCAGGCGCAGCATGCCGATCAGGCTCGCTTCAACCGCGATCTTCGGCGGATCGAGCCCGTTGGCGACGAGGTATGAGCCGACGCGGCTGGTACCGACACTGTCGTTGGCAAGCACGACCCAGGGAAAGCGCGCCAGATCCTCCGCCTTGACCGTGCCCTTGCCGGCGAGCGGGATGGCCGGCGCGCGCGACCAGCGCTTGGCGGACATTGACCAGCGGCTCTTTCACCAGCTCCGGCTGCGACGGGAAGGACAGCGTGACGCAGGCAAGATCGATCTCGCCGGCGAGCAGCGCCGGAACGATGCTGTCGATCGCGCCTTCGGTCAGGCGGACTTTCACTTTCGGAAATTGCTGATGAAAGGCGGTGACAATGCCGGGCAAGATCATCGAGACCCACATCGGTCCGGCGCCGATGCGGAGCGTGCCGGTGACGCCCTGCTCGAGCGCGCTGATCTCCGACAAGGCATGGCGGTATTCCAGTTCCATCAGCTTGACGCGGCGCGCCAGCACTTCGCCTTGTTTGGTCAGCGCCACGCCGGTCGGCAAACGCTCGAACAGCGGCACGCCGATGGTCTTTTCAAGTTGGCGAATGCTGCGCGTGAGCGCCGGCTGACTGATATGCAGAGCCTCGGCCGCAGCGGTGATATTCCGCTTTTCGACCACACCCAGGAAATGACGAAGCAACCTCGAATGCATGACGAGACGGCCTTCCCGGCCCAAAAACGCGACCAAATCCGGTACACCATAACTTTGAGTTATGGCAAGCCCCGGACAGGCTCAGTCGGCGGCGGAGCGTCCGAGTGCCCGGCCGTACCGGTGCGCAGGGCATGGCGGCCGCCCTTGCCGCCGGTTCCGCGCACGAGATGACGTGCCAGCGGGAAAAGCTGCCAGCCCAAGCGGTCGGCGGCATAGCCCCAAATTCCCTTCGGCGCTTTGAGCATCACACCGATCGCGACGACGCCAAGGATGATCAGATACGTGCTGGCGAGATCGGCGAGGAATTCGCGCAGCACGAAAAAAATAACCGTGCCGAGGATCGGCCCTTCGACCCTGCCGATGCCGCCGATGACGGTGATGAAGATCATGTTCACCGTCCAATCGTTGATGCTGAAGGCCGAGAACGGCGTGATGCTGAGCTTCTGCAGAAACACCATGGAGCCGACCATGGCGGTCGCGGCGGCGGCAACGACGAACACCACCATGCGCGCGCGATTGACGTCGATGCCGTTCGACTTCGCCGCGGTTTCGTTATCGCGGATCGCCTGCAAGGCAAGGCCATAGCGCGTACGCAGGAGCAGCACGATGACGCCGATCACGGCGACGGCGAGCGCAAGAAATATCCAGTAGATCAGGGACTCGCGCCCGCTGCGCGAAGCGGCGATCGATTGGACCACCTTCGCCGGCAGACTGATGCCCGAGCCGCCGCCGACCGCGGGTACGAGCTGAAAGATCTGCAAAAAGACTTCCGCCACCACCCAGGAGCCGATGGTGAAATAGGCGCCGCGCAGCTTGAGCAACAACAAAACGATCGGAACGGAGATCAGCGCGCCGATGACACCTGCGAGCGGCAAGCCGACCATCGGATTGAGGCCGGCCCACAATGCGCACAGATAAAGCGTATAGCCGCCGAGCCCGACGAATGTCTGTTGACCGACCGACACCAGCCCGGCGTAGCCGGCCAAGAAGTTCCAGAGGCTCGCCAGCGCCACGAACGAATAGATCTCGGTGGCGAGACGCATCATCTGGCGGTCGCCCCAATAGGGCAAGGCGACGAGCGCCGCCGTGAGCAGAATCCAAAATGTCATGCCGATGCGGCTCGACAGGGTCGAATGGACGACCCGCGCCTTCGGTGGCGCGCCGACATCCTTGTCCTTCGCGCTCGCGCTCATACCGACACCTTCGGAAACAGGCCCTGCGGCCGCACGATCAGCACCAGCAGAAAGGCGACATGTCCGGCGGTAAACGGCAGGCCGACATTGATCTGGCCGCCGATGGCTTGCGCCAATCCGAGCAGCACGCCGCCGGCTAGCGTGCCCCACAGGCTGCCGAGCCCGCCCATGATGACCGCCTCGAAACCGAAGATGAGAAGTTGCGGACCGTAAAACGGATTGAAGGTGGTGCGGATCGCAATGAACACACCGGCCACCGCCACCACGGCGAGCGACAGCGCCATCGCGAGCGCGAAGATGTGGCGATTCTCGATGCCCATCAGTTGCGCGATCTCCGGGTCGTCCGAGGTCGCCCGGAACGAGCGGCCCAACGTCGTGCGATAGAACAAAAGCTGCAGGCCGCCGATGACGGCCACCGCGACGATGAACTGGATCACCGGAAGCACGCCGACCGCGAGATCCGGCGTGAACTTCCAGCTCGCCATCTCGATCGGCCCGGCATAGAGCCTGCGGCTGTCGTGCGTGAACAGGATGAGCAGTACATTCTGGATGATGACCGACAAGCCGAACGTCACCAGCAATGGCGGCAGCTCGTCGCCCAGCGCGAAGTTCAACAGTCCGCGCTGCAGCGCGTAGCCGAAGACCGCGATGGCCGGCACCACGACGATCAGCGACGTGAACGGACCGACGCCGATCGCCTGCATGGTGAAATACGCCATATAGGCCGCGACCACGATGAGATCGCCGTGCGCGATGTTGACCAGGCGCATGACGCCAAAGATGAGCGACAGACCTGCGGCAAACAACGCATAAAGCCCGCCGAGCAGAACACCTTGGATGATGACGTGGATCAGCTCCATGCGTCGTTACACTCCGAAATAGGCGGCTTTGATCGCTTCGCGGCTGAGGCTGCGTGAAGCGCCTTCCAACAAAACCCGCCCTTCTTGCAGGCAATAGAGATAGGTGGACGCGGCCAGCGCCTGAACGACATCTTGCTCGACGACCACGACGGCGGTGCCTTCGGCGACGATAGTCGGCAGCCGCTGGAAGATGTCGCGCACCACGATCGGCGCGAGCCCGAGGCTGATTTCGTCGCACAGCAACAGCCGCGGGTTGGACATCAGCGCGCGGCCGATGGCGACCATTTGCTGCTGACCGCCGGACAGCGATGTGCTCGCCTGGCTGCGCCGCTCCGCCAGCATCGGAAAAAGCTCGAGCACGCGCTGCAACGTCCATGGACCCGGGCGGCCAAGCTGGCCGCCGATGCGCAGGTTTTCCTCGACCGTCAGCGATGAAAAAAGCCGGCGCCCCTCCGGCACCATGGTGACGCCGCGGGCGACGATTTTCGGCGACCGGATGCCGCCGATGGGCTCGCCGTTGAAGCGGATCATGCCGGGCGCGGCGCGGATCATGCCGACAATGGATTTCAGGAGCGTGCTTTTGCCCGCGCCGTTGGCGCCGATGACGGCGACCGCCTGGCCTTCGTCGACCGACAGCGAAACGCCGTAGAGCGCCTGGAAGTCGCCGTAAAAGGCGGTCAGCGAATTCACTTCCAGAAGCGCCATTGCAGTACCCGAACTCAGTCTCACGCTTGCGGCCGGCATCTAGACCATGATCCAATCAAGTTGATCGGATCATGGTCTAGATATTTTGGTGGAGCATGATCTTTTCCGAAAACCGGTTTCCACCCATCGGGTCAAAGCCCGAGGGCAAGCTTTTCGGGATCATGCTCTAGTCATTCGCCGGCCGGGATGCCCATGTAGATTTCCGTGACCTTGGGATGGCTGATCGCCGCCGCCGGCCGATCGTCGGCGATGAAGGAGCCGCCTGCCAGCACGACGATGCGGTCGACGGTCGCCAAGAGCGCGTGCACGATGTGCTCGATCCAGATCACCGAGACGCCGGTTAAGCGGATACGTCGGATGAGCGCCACCAGCGTTTCGCATTCCATTTCGCTTAAGCCGCCTGCGACTTCGTCGAGCAGCAAGAGTTTCGGCCTCGTGGCGAGAGCGCGCGCCAGCTCAAGCCGTTTGCGGTCAAGGAGCGTCAGCGTGTTGGCCTTCACATTGGCTTTGTCGGCGAGCTCGCAATCTTCCAGAATCTGCGCGCAGAGGTCATAGACATCCTGCTCGCGCCGGCCCTTGGCGAAAGCGCCGGCGACGACCAGATTCTCGAACACCGACATGCCGCCGAACGGCTGCGGAATCTGAAACGAGCGGGCGACGCCAAGCCGGCAGCGCTCAGCCGCCGACAGACGGGTGATGTCGCGGCCTTCGAACAGCACGCGTCCCGAATTCGGCGCCAGCATGCCGGTGATGATGCCGAACAGCGTCGTCTTGCCCGCGCCGTTCGGGCCGAGCATGCCGAGCGCTTCACCTTCGGCAAGTTGAAGATCGAGGTCGTCGGCGATCACGACCGCGCCGAAACTCTTACTGATACCCTCAAGCGCCAAGATTGCAGACACACGTCCCTCGATGGGGCTAGAGCGGGCTGACTTTTCTCCGAATCGTCATCCCGCTCCAGCGTTTTGTTGGAGCATGATCTTTTCGGAAAACCGGTTCCCACTTTTCCGGATCATGCTCCGACAGCCGCTCAGCACCGAACGGCTGCAAGCCTTAAGTCCTCGATCAAGCCAGCGGCAGGAGCTTGGATGTCGTCTTGATTTCAGGGAAGGCGCCGGAATTGACGATGGCGATGTCGAGCCGGTCGCCGTGCTTCTGCCATTGCCCGGCCACCACCGGCGTGGTGCAGACATTCTTCACCGGCTGGCCGGTCCACTTCACCGGACCGACGATGGTGTGAATGTCGGTGGCCGTAATGGCGTCGAGGATGGACTTCGGATCCTTCGGATCCTTCGAGCGCTTGAGCACGTCGATGACCACCTCGAACAGCGCATGCTTGAAGGGGATCGGCTGCGTCCAGTGCTTGCCGGAATCCTTCTCGTAAGACTGGGCGAGGTCCTTGCAGGAAATTCCGGTCAGGCTCGACTTGTAGGGATGGTCCGGCGTCCACCACACCTCGCTTGTCACACCAACGCCGCGCGGACCGAGCGAGGCGACGTCGGCTGGAAACAGGAACGCTTTGCCAAGCGTGATGACTTTCGGCTGATAGCCCATCTGGGCGCACTGATTGTAGAAGCCGGCGAAGTCCGGCGTGAACAAGTTGCCGGTGACGATCTCGACGCCGGCTTTCTTGAAGGCCGTAACCTGCGGCGAGAAGTCGTTGCCGAAGGCCGGAAACTGACCCGGATCGACCACGGTAAAGCCGGCATTCTTGATCGCCGGAATGAACGCGTCATGCCAGGAGGTGTCGTCCTGCGCGGTATTGAACAGCGTGCCGACGACCTTGTTGGTCTGCTGCTCCTTCCACAGGCCGATAAAACAAGCCAGCACCTGATCGAGGCCCCAGAAGAAATGATAGGTCCAGGTGAAGCCTTCCTTCGGCGGATTGCGGCCGTAGTAATAGGATTCCCACGGATCGTCCGTCGTAATGCAGGGCACTTCGTTGAGTTCGGCAACATTGGCCGTCGGATTGCAATCGATCGATCCGCTGGAGGCGGTGATGATGTCGACTTTGTCTTTGAGGATGAGCTCGCTCGCGACTTCGGCCGTGCGGCTTTCGTCAGTCTGGCTGTCCTTGGTGACGATCTCGACCTTGTAGGTCTTGCCGCCGATCTGCAAGCCCGGCGCCAGAATCTGACGAATGCCGTTGAGCGTCCAATCTTGCGCTTCGGCGAAGCCCGCCATCGGACCGGTCTTCGGGGCGATGTGTCCGACCTTGATCACGAGATTGTCGGCGCGCAGCACCGCGGGAGCAAAGACCGTGCTCGCCGCAAGCGTCGCCGCGCCGGCCTTGAGCACGCTGCGGCGGCTCGGGTTGACCTGCAACAGCGGGCGCCGCCTTCCGCCGACGAGCGTGTGTTCTTCCATCGTTATGTCCTCCCTTTATGGCAGACGATTTTTGGTGTCCGCCGTGCCGACCTGTGTTCGCTGACCGGCGCGATTTTTCGCGCACGAACTGCTTCGCACGTCGCGCCCGGTCGATTGCTTCCCGCGACCGCCGGAACAGGATTTTTTGCAGGTCGCCGGCGTCTAAGGGCGGAATCTCGCGAGCGCCGCGTCACCCGTCCGCAGCAAGGCTTAGGAAACGCAAAAAAGGGGGTCCAATTGTTTCTCGAAGCGGGCCCATACCTAAATTCTATGGCCGCGGATTTCGCGTGGAACTGTCCGCGAACGGCGCACCATGACGTGAGAGCATGTTGCAGTCGCCGAATGGCATTGGACGTTGCGACGACGACGATAAGATTGCCGCCATGAGCACACAGGCCGGCCCAACCGGCGCCGAGACTCTTGTCAATTCGCTGGCGGCCGAGGGCGTCGATACCATCTTCGGCCTGCCCGGCCTGCAGCTCGATTACATTTTCGACGCGCTTTACGATCGCCAAGACACCATTCGCGTCATTCATACGCGCCACGAACAAGCGACCGCCTACATGGCCTTCGGCTATGCGCAGGCGAGCGGCCGCATCGGCACGTGCCTTGTGGTGCCCGGACCGGGCGTTCTCAACGCGACGGCGGCGCTGTCAACCGCTTATGCGTGCAACGCGCCGGTGCTTTGCATCACCGGACAAATTCCGTCCGCCCACATCGGCGGCGGTCTCGGTTTCCTGCACGAAATTCCGGATCAGACCGGGTTGCTGGCTTCGGTGTCGAAATGGCAGGGCCTGGTGAAATCGCCGGCGCACGCGGCGGACGTGGTGCACGCGGCTTTTCGCGAGCTGAACAGCGGCCGCCGCCGTCCGGTGGTGATTGAAATTCCGCCCGATATTGCGGCCGAACGTTCGCCCGCAGTTCCCCTCGGACCGCCGACGCAACCGGCCGCACCGCCAAACCCCGACCCAGACGCCATTGCGCGTGCCGCCGCTCTGCTCGGGCGAGCCCGCAACCCGGCGATCTTCGTCGGCAGCGGCGTGTTCGGCGCGGAGAGCGAGCTGCGCCAACTCGCCGAGATGCTGCAAGCGCCCGTGATCATGAGCGAGCACGGTCTCGGCGCGCTCGACATCCGTCATCCGCTCGCGCAAACCATGCAGGTCGGCAACGACCTCTGGCCCAGCATCGACGTAGCACTCGCCGTCGGCACGCGCTTCTTCCATCCGATCGTGGAATGGGGCCGCGACGACGACGTTCGCCTGATTAGAATTGATATCGATCCGGAGCAATCGGTCGCCGCCTGGCCGCCTGATGTTCATATCGTCGCCGACGCACGCGCGGCACTTGCCGAACTCCTCGAGCGTGTACCGGTCGCGAATAGGCGACGCGAAAACCGCGAGACAGAGTTCGCGCAGATCAAGGCGCAGAAAGAAGAAGCACTGGGCCGCATCCTGGCGCCGCAGCGCGCCTACACAAAGGTCATCCGCGACGCGCTGCCGGAAGACGGCATCGTCTGTTTCGACGTGACGCAACTGCATTTCTATTCGTGGTGGGGCTATCCGGTGTATCGGCCGCGGACGGTGATCCAGCCCGGCTATCAAGGCACGCTCGGCTACGGCTACCCAACCGCACTCGGCGCCAAGGTGGCGCTGCCGGATCGGCCTGTCATCTATGTGGGCGGCGACGGCGGCTTCATGTTCAATTGCCAGGAACTCTCGACCGCGATGCGGTTCGGCATCGCCGTGGTGGCGATCGTTTTCAACGATCACGCCTACGGCAATGTCCGGCGCATTCAGCGCGAGATGTTCGGCGGCCGGCTGATCTCGTCCGATCTTTACAATCCCGACTTCGCGAAATTCGTCGACAGTTTCGGCATGGATTATTGGAAGGCCGATAGTCCGCAAACGCTGGCGCCGGCACTGAACGCCGCGCTCGCAACCGGCAAGCCGGCTTTCATCGAGGTCAAGATCGACGGTTTTCCCAACCCGTTCCCGCACATGTTTTTCCGCAAGGTGCGCGGCTGAATGGCTTGCGCGTCTCGACCAGGACCTGACGCGCTTGCAGCCGCGCTTTCGCAGCTGCGCGCCCGCTTCGGCGAACGGTTGGCCGAAGGCAAGCGGTCCGCCGCCAACACGGCAACCAGCTCTCGGAGGTGCCGAACGAGCCGCCCGATGCGGTGCTGTTCCCGCAGACGACCGGCGAGGTTGCCGACGCGGTTCGCATTTGCGCGAAACAGCGCATACCCATCATCCCGTTCGGCGTCGGGTCATCGTTCGAGGGCCATATCAATGCGCCGTTTGGCGGCCTCTCGATCGACACCTCGCGCATGAAGCGGATCGTTGCCGTTCGCGTCGACGATCTCGACTGCACCGTGGAAGCAGGCGTGACGCGCAGCGAACTCAATCAGCATCTGCGTGACACCGGACTGTTCTTTCCGATCGATCCCGGCGCCGATGCTTCGCTCGGCGGCATGGCCGCAACCCGCGCCTCCGGCACCAATGCGGTCCGCTACGGCACGATGCGGGACAATGTGCTGGCGCTGACGATCGTGCTGCCGGACGGCAGCGTCAGCCGCACCGGCACGCGCGCGCGCAAATCCTCCGCCGGCTACGACCTCACGCGGCTGATCGTTGGCTCAGAGGGCACGCTTGCCGTCGTCACCGAGATCACGCTCAAGCTCAGCGGCATTCCCGAGGAGATCAGCGGCGGCGTCTGTCCGTTTCCGTCCATCGAGGCCGCTTGCAATGCCGTGATCGCAACGATCCAGACCGGCATTCCGGTCGCGCGCATCGAGCTGATGGATGAAATTCAAGCCCGCGCCTGCAACGCTTATTCGCGGCTCGATTTGCCCGAGACGCCGCTCCTCTTTCTCGAATTCCACGGATCGGCAGCGGGCGTGCGCGAACAGTCGGCGCGCTTCAACGACATTGCCGCCGAGTTCGACGGCGGACCGTTCGATTGGGCTATTCAGGCCGAAGATCGTTCCAGGCTTTGGCGCGCGCGCCACGACGCGTATTGGGCCGCGCGCGCGCTGCGCCCGAGTGCCAAGGGCATTTCCACCGACGTTTGCGTGCCGATATCGCAACTTGCCGCCTGTGTCGCCGAGACAAAATCGGACATCGCCGCGAGCGAACTCGTGGCGCCGATCGTCGGCCATGTCGGCGACGGCAATTTTCACGTGCTGCCGCTGATCGACTTCTCGAACCCTGCGGAGGTGGAGCGAGGTTATGCCTTCGTCGAGCGGCTGGTGAAGCGCGCGTTGGCGCACGACGGCACCTCGACCGGCGAGCACGGCATCGGGCAATCAAATCGGCGGTACTTGGCGCTGGAATTCGATTCCGCCGCGCTCGCAACGATGCGCGCCGTCAAGCGCGCCATCGACCCGGACAACATCATGAACCCAGGCAAGGTGTTGCCGGATTTTTAGAAGCGCGCGCGTTGCCATGAGCCACGATGCGAGGTCAGAGACGCGCCGGCTAGAGCATGTCCCGGAAAAGTGGAAGCCGGTTTTCCGAAAAGGACATGCGATAACTTAAAGAATTTAGAGCACATCCCAATTCAATCAAATCGGGATATGCTCTAGGTCGTCGCGATCATGCGACGGTCGATATCGCCGACTCGGGTGACACCGCTCAGGGCCATGCTGACATCGAGTTCCTTGCGCAAAATCTCGATCGCGCGCGCGACGCCTGCCTGCCCGCCGGCGCCGAGGCCGTAGATATAGGCCCGCCCGCTCAGACATGCGCGCGCGCCGAGCGCGATGGCGCGCATGATGTCCTGACCGGAGCGGATGCCGCCGTCGAACAGAATTTCGATCGACGAGCCGACGGCATCCGCGATCGCCGGCAGCACCGAGATCGACGATGGCGCGCCGTCGAGCTGACGACCGCCATGGTTGGAGACCACGAGCGCTGCGGCGCCGCTCTTTGCCGCGATGCGCGCGTCTTCGACGTCCAGAATTCCTTTCAGGATCATTTTTCCAGGCCAAAGGCCGGCAAGCCATTCGACGTCTTTCCAGCTCAGCGGCGCATTGAACTGGCCGCCGATCCACTGCGACAAGGCCTCAAGGCTGTCGGCGCCGCGAATCTGCCCGGCGAGATTGCCCAGCGTGCGGCGTTTGCCGCGCGCGATGCCGAACGCCCAGGCCGGCTTAGTCGCGATATCCAATATTGTCTTGAGGCGCGGTTTCGGCGGCATGCCCATGCCGTTGCGAATGTCGCGATGGCGCTGACCAATCGCCGGCAGATCGAGTGTGACCACGAGCGCACTGCATTTCGCCGCTGCCGCGCGCTCCACCAGCGAACGAACAAAGCCGCGATCCTTCATGAAAAACATCTGGAACCAAAACGGCTTCTCCACGGCGGCAGCTACGTCTTCGATCGAGCAGACCGACATGGTCGACAAACAGAACGGTATCCCGGCCGCCTGCGCCGCCCGGCAAGCCAAGATTTCGCCGTCGCGATGCAGCATGCCGCAGAGCCCGACGGGAGCCAGCGCCAACGGCAGCGAAACCGGTTCGCCGAGGATCGTCGAGCGCGTGCTGCGGTTGGCGACATCGATCAGGACGCGCTGGCATAATTTGATGCGTTCGAAATCGGCGCAATTGGACTTAAGAGTCTGCTCGGCATAGGAGCCGCCCTCGACGAAATCGAAGAACGCGCGGGGCACCTTGCGGGAAGCTGCTTGCCGCAAGTCTTCGATGCACGTCATAGTTTCCATGGACAGGCCCATCACTGCTCGCGCGGGTTTAGGGCAGTGAGGATGCTTTCGCTCATTCCTTCTTGGACGGCTGCTCTACAGCAAAATGCATGACACCGACCGACAGCCCGCCCTGCTGCACGACGGCGAACTGTCAGAGCAAACGGAATAGGCGCCTCCCAGAGATTGAAAACGCCGGCCGATCTGCTATCAGCGGTGTTCCGCAAGCCTCCTCACCTTATTTAAGCTACTGGAAACTCTGGAGATAATAGAATGGACATTGACCTGCCGGAGGTCGTTGCCGAGGTGTGGGCCGCGTTCGATCGTTATGAAAAGGCCCTGGGCGACAATGACGTCGACACGCTCGATGCCCTCTTCTGGAAGAACCCGCGCACCATCCGCTACGGCGGCACGGAGAATTTGTACGGCCATGATGAGATTGCCGCCTTCCGCGCCGGACGCTCGCCGGCGGGATTAGCGCGCACCATTTCGCGGACTGTCATCAGCACCTACGGCCGCGATTGCGCGGTCGCTTCGACACTATTCCATCGCGCCAGCGTGCCGGGAAAAGTCGGGCGCCAGATGCAGACCTGGGCGCGCTTTCCGGAAGGCTGGCGCGTGGTCGCCGCGCATGTGAGCTTCATCGACGAAGCAAAATAACGGCGGCGCTATCTGCTCTATGAATAATGATGCGTCATGCCCGCGCATAGCCGTTCGGAGAACGGCGTCGCTTCGCTCGCCTTTGGCGGGCATCCACGTCTTAAACCGATATCGAGACAAAGACGTGGATGGCCAGGACGAGCCCGGCCATGACGAACAATCGGATAAGCCTTTGTTGATTTTTGGTAGGATCTCACAACATCCAAGATAATTTGCATTCATTGCGCCGTGCGCAATGTCGCACATTGACGACAATCACTGAACTCCTAGAGTTCAAATAGGCTCGGTCAACAGCCGAGCCGCCCGCCGCCGGCCAGGAAGGCCCGCCGCGAACGGGATCTATGCCCATTCGCTGTGGTCTCGGAAGCGGACATCAGAAAATCATGAGTTTTTTGATCGCGCTGTCGCGCGATGGCCGGAGCATTGCGCGCATGCTCAAAGTCGAACGAGCGCGACGTCGAGCCACTTGCATCAATCAAAAGGGATGATCAGACCATGTTCCCCATCACGCGACGTCAAGCTCTCGCCGCGAGCGGCGGCTTTCTGACCAGCCTCCTGGCACCCCGGCGCTTTGCCAGCGCCGCTGCCGGCGGCACCCTCAACATCGCCTACAACGTCAACCTGCCGTCCTTCGATCCGAACACCGGACCGTCGTCGGTCAATCCGACGCTGCAGTCGATCTATCGCTCGGTCTTCAACAACTATATCGGCCAGCGGCCGGATCTTTCTTTTGAGCCTGCTTTGCTCTCGGCTTGGGGCTGGAACGAAGACAAAACCAAAGTGTGGATGGACGTTCGGAACGATGTGTTCTGGCACGACGGCAGCCGATTGACGCCGGACGACATCGTGTGGTCGATCCAGCGCAACGCCAAACCGGACGGCGGCAATCCGGTTTCTTTCATCTGGGCCGGCATCGACAACTTCAAGATCGACGACAGGCGCATCACCGCCGACGTCGTGAACTATGATCCCGTCCTGTTCAAATGGATGGCGTTTCTCACCGGCTACGTACTGCCGAAAGCCTATTTCGAAAAAGTCGGCCCGCAGGGCTTCGAGGCAAAGCCGATCGGCAGCGGCCCCTACATGGTCGACGCCTATGAGGGCAACGCCTATCTGCGGCTCAAGGCGCACCCGAAATATTGGGGCGGGAAGCCGCCGTTCGATACGGTAGTGTTCAAGTTCGTGCCGGATGCAACAACTCGCGTTGCCGAGATCGAGAGCGGCGCGTCCGATTTGACGCTGGAGGTGCCGTATGAGGAATACGACCGGCTCAAGGGCAAAGCCGGACTAAAGGGCGTTTGCAAGCCGACCTGCGACCTCGGCTTGCTCTTCATCACCAATGGCGGGGTGATGGATGACAAGAACGTCCGTTTGGCGATGTGTCACGCTGTAGACAAGCAGAGCATCATCAAGCGGCTATTGCGCGGCTACGGCACTGTCATCGACACGCTTGAGGGACCGGAATATGCGGCCTTCGATCCGACGATCAAGGTGCCTTTCGATCCGGCACTGGCAACCAAGCTCCTTGCCGCCAGCGGATATTCCAAGGACAAGCCGGTCAAGTTCACGATCCAGACGACGCGGGGCTTCAAGCCGAAGGATTACGAAATGATCCAAGCGATTGTCGGCATGTGGCGCAATGTCGGCATCGACGCCAACATCGAGGTCTATGAGGTTGCCAAGCATTTCGAGTTGCGCATGACCCACAAACTCGCGCCGGCGGCCTTCTACAACTGGGGCAACTATATCGGCGATCCGACCACCTCGACCGGGTTTGCGATGTGGAGCAAGTCGCCGCACTCGGCTTGGCACTCCGACGATCTCGACGCCAAGATCACCCCGCTCTGGGCCGAGAAGGACGAGGCAAGGCGCATCCAGGGTTGGAAGGATGCGGACCGCTATATCGCCGAGCAGGGCTATGTGCTGCCGCTGCTGCAATACGCGCAGCCGATTCTCTACAAGTCCGATCTCAAGGTCACGCACAACACGTCCGGCGCATTGCTGCCGGCGAGCTTGATCGAGAAAGCGTAAGCAATGACGGGCGCGGCGGCGGGTAAGTTCCCGCCGCTTCGGTCATGATCACGCCGGCGCTGTCTCCTGCGCCATGAAAGCGCGCCAGCCGCCGAAGCTTGAAATGTCGCGCGCGCCGGCGACGGCTTCAGCCTCGACCAGAAAGCCTTTGACGCTGCGCCCATCGTGGAGTTCGAGCGTGCCGATCGACAAGGGCGGCGGCACGGCGGCGACAAATCGCCCGAACGCACTTTCAGAGAGGGCATAGACCTCGATGGCGATGGCGGCGCCCGCGCCTTTTTTGACTCGCAGCAGGCCGGGCTTCGGCGGCTTGGTGCCGGAAAGCGCAAAGAGCCGATAGTGCGGCGCCGTGGCGCCCTGCTCGATCAGCCGCGCGCCGAGCGCGCGCAACTCGCCGTTCAGTGGCATGCCCGAAAGATGCGCGCCGACGACGGCGAGCGGAATTTCCGCGGACGCGAGTGCCGGTGTTCGTCCCTCGAGCCGCGGCTGCGGCTGGTCGAGCGCGCCGAGCGGCAATTTGGTCGCGGCATGAAACGCTCGGCCGATAGCCGCCAGCGCGATATCGTCGTGCGCCGGCGCCAGCAGCGTCACGCCGAAAGGCGTTCCATCCGCGCGCATCGCCGCCGGTACCGCGAGGCCGCACATGTCGAGCAAATTCACAAAATTGGTATAAGTGCCGAGCCGGCTGTTGAGCGCGATCGGATCCGCTTGCACCTGTTCGATGGAATAGATCGTCGGCGCGGTCGGCAGCACCATGGCGTCGATGCTGCGAAAGGTGTGGTCGCGCACGCGCCGCAAATCGTCGAGCTGGTAGAAGGCGGCGAAGGCATCGGCGGCGGTACCGTGTGCCCCGGCCAAGATGATCTGGCGCGTCACCGGCAGGATCGATTCAGGCGATGAAGCAATCAGCGCACGGATGGTCAAATAGCGTTCGGCGACCCAGGGCCCCTCATAGAGGAGGCGCGCCGCTGCGTAGAACGGCTCGATGTCGATCTCGACGATCGTCGCGCCAAGCTTTGCGAATTGCGCCAGCGACGCTTCATACAAATGCTCCGATGCACGATCGCCGAAGAACAAGCGCTGACCGGCAAGCGGCACGCCGAGCCGCAGCCCTTCCGGCATCGGCCCGGCGCGATCCGGCAGCCGCGGCCGCGCGGACGCTTCGTTTGCATCCGGTCCGGCAATGACACTCAGCATCGCCGTCGCATCGTCGACGGTGAGCGCGAACACTGAGACGCAATCAAGCGTGCGACAGGCCGGCACCACGCCCGCGTTCGAGACGAGCCCGCGGCTCGGCTTCAAGCCGACGACGTTGGCGAAGGCGGCCGGTACGCGCCCCGATCCGGCGGTATCCGTGCCGAGCGAAAGCGGCACGAGCCCAGCGCCGACCGCCAATGCCGAGCCGGTGCTGGAGCCGCCGGGGATGAGTTTCGGATCAAACAAATTGCGGCCGATGCCGTAGGGCGTGCGCACGCCGACCAAGCCGGTTGCGAACTGATCGAGGTTGGTCTTGCCGATGACGAGCGCGCCGGCTTCGCGCAGCTTGGCGACACAGGCGGCGTCTTTGTTCGGGCGATAGCTATAGGCCGGACAGGCCGCAGTCGTCGGCAGGCCTTTCACGTCGATATTATCTTTAACGGCGACCGGAATGCCGTAGAGCGGCAACGATGTTTTGCCGGCCTGCTGCAACGCGCGGGCTTCGGCGAGAAGCTCCGCCTCATCCCGAAGCGAGATGAAAATCGCCGGATCGTCGTGCGCGCGGATACGCGCATAGCTGCGCGCGACGATGTCCTCGGGCCTGGCGGCTCCGCTGCGATAAGCTTCGAGGATTTCGGCGACCGTCTCCGCCAATGGAGGCTCCGTATTTCGCGCGAGAAGCGGGCCCGGAACCGCGTTCGCCGGCCCCTTTTGTGCCAAATCCGGGGCATTTCGCAATGGGCATGGCCTCCCGCCGCGCGCGGACGGCCATGGAACAAGCTCTCAGGTTGCGTGGGACCGGCCCGCGGCCTATATTCTCTTAGCTTTTCAGTCATCACCGATGACGTAAGTGGCTTCGCCCGGACGGGCGGGCGGAGCGCAGAGGAGATTTGCATATGGCTGTCGCCCCCCTGATGCCGAAAGCCACGGCCGTGTGGCTGGTCGAGAATACGGCTCTGTCCTTCGACCAGATCGCGCAGTTCTGCAATTTGCACCCGCTGGAGGTGAAGGCGATCGCCGACGGCGACGCCGCGCAGGGGATCAAGGGATTGGACCCGATCCTGACCGGCCAGTTGACGCGCGAGGAAATCGCCAACGCGGAAGCTCATCCGGACCATCGGCTGCACATCGCCGATCCGAAGGTCCGCTTGCCGGAAGCCAAGCAGAAGAAAGGGCCGCGCTACACGCCGGTGTCGCGTCGGCAGGATCGGCCGAACGCGATCCTGTGGCTGGTGCGCAATCATCCGGAGCTTAAAGACAGCCAGATCATGCGGCTGGTCGGCACGACCAAATCCACCATTCAAGCCATTCGCGACCGGAGTCACTGGAACTCCGCCAACCTCACGCCGCTCGATCCGGTGACCCTCGGGCTTTGCTCGCAGATCGATCTTGATCTCGAGGTGCAGCGCGCTGCCAAGGAAAAGCCGGCTCCGGTGGAGGCGCAGGGTGCAACACTCCTCCCCGCTTCCGTAACGACGGCGCCGAAAGAAGAGCCGCCGGCGCCGGCGGCCGCGCCAACCAAGAAATCCGACGATCTCGACGTCGAAGCGGTATTCGCCAAGCTCAAGCAACTCGGCGGCGGCAAGGGCGAGTAATCGGAAATTCATTCGGGCGCGGCGGTAAGCCACGAACCCGGAATCCGTATGTGGTGAGCGGCTATTTCTGCGCGCTCGCGTACGGATAGATCATCTCGCCGGTCTTGAATTCTGGCGGCCAAAGGATCGGCTGTTTGGCGCCGGCCGCGAATTGTTCGACGTCATTCGGCGCCACATTCTGGAATTGGGTGAAGACCGTGCGCGGCTTCGCCCATTCGCCGTCCTTGCCGAAAGCGATTTCACCGGCCACGGTCTGAAAACTGTGGCTGTGCATGTAATCCGCGAGCGCATTTTGATCGAGGCTACCCGTTGCCTCGACGGCCTGCGCCAGAATTTGTCCGGCGGCATAGCCGAACGGGACGAAGCCGTAGCCGAAGGGGTCGAGCTTTTCGCCCGCCGCTACTGCGCGATAGCGCTTGAGCACATCGGCGAGGCCCGGAAACTCGAAGGTCGGCGCCGGCACGAAGCTTTCCATGATGACGAGGCCGTCGAGAATCGGACCGAGCTGCGCCTTGATCGGCGTTATCAGCAGCCCGATCATGGTGCCGCCGAACATCTTCGGCGTCAGCCCGATCTCATGCGCGGCGCGCACGATGCCGACAGTGTCCGGCGGATAGGCGGCAACGAAAACGATATCGGCGTTGGCCGCCTGGATGGCGCGCACGGTCGGCCCAAAATCGGTCGTGGGCGGCGGATAGCTCTTGTCGTAGACAATCTTAAAGCCATTGGCAGCGGCGTTCTCACGCGCACCGTCAGCCGAGGTCTTGGCAAATTCGGCATCGGCCGACAGCATCGCGACCGTTTGCGGCTTCGGCTGCTGGGCGGCGGCAAGCTCGAAGAAGCCTTTGGAGAAGGCCTTCACCCCTTCGGGCCCGACCGGCACCATCGAGAAATACCGCGCGTAATTGAAATGCCGGTTCACGCCGACGCCGAGAATGGTGACCGTGGTCTTGTTGTTCTCCATGATCACCGGCATCGCCGCGGCCACCATGTTGGTGGCATAGGGGCCGAGAATGAGATCGACTTTGTCGACGTTGATCAGCTTGGTGTAGATGCCGGGCACGTTCGACGGATTGCTCTGATCGTCGTAGTAGACGATCTCGACCGGACGGCCGAGCAGCCCGCCCTTGGCATTGACATCGTCACGCCAAAGCTGAAGCGCGATCAGAAGCTGCTTGCCGTTCTGCGCCACTCCGCCCGTCATCGCCATGCTGAAGCCGACCTTGATCGGCTCGGCGGCATGAGCGGAGGCGTGAGGAAGGAGCAATATCGCCGCTGCGGCGGCAAGCACCGCAACGGCCGCGCGCCGGGTCGGCCCGGCGCAGGTCTTCGCCCAGCTTCCTACCATCGAATCCTCCCCGCCGGCCCGGCGTCTTGGAGCGCCGGGCCTCGTGCGCATTTATTATTTCGTCATTGCATCATTTCATCGCCCGGCATGATGCCCCAAAGATTGGAGGCCGACGGATCCTTCGTCCACACTTTGGGACGCTGCGGACTGTCGCGATGCCACGGCCGCGGCTCGAAATAGCCGAGCTCTTCGTTCACCTGGTCGAGCTCAGCAAACGTCTCGGTGATCAGGCCGTTCGGCGAACGATGATAAGCGAACAGATTGTGGCCGATGCCGTGCCGGCCCGGCCCCCACAGCAGCTTGTAGCCGTTGAGACTGAGGAAGTCGCAGGCATCGTGCATGTGCGCCCAATCGCGCAGCTCGAATGCGGTATGGAAATGGCGGTTCGAACCGGTCTCCATCAGGTTGATGGTATGATGGTCGGGCCCGCAGCGCAGGAACGAGAAGAAGTCCGCCATCCAATCGGACTCGCGGAAGCCCAGCACGTCGCAATAGAACTTGGTCACATGCTTCACGTCGGTGACGTGGAAAGCGACGTGGCCGAGCTTGTGCGGCACGATGCCCTTACGCGTGAACTTCTGGTGCGCGAAGGCATCCCGCTTGAACACCTGCATGATCGTGCCCTTCGGATCGGCGAAGGTAACCGCGTCCGTTACCGAAGGCTCGGGGTCCTTCTTGCGCTCGGTCTTGACGCCCTGCGCGGCGACTTGCTTCTCGAATGCGTCGAGATCGGCGTCCGGCGGAATCTGGAAAGAAAGCGCGACGCAATTCGCCTTGCCGCCGCGCCGCAACACCACGGAATGATGATCGACCGTCGAGGCGAGATACGCCGTGTCCTTATCCTTGGCGACGAGCGTCAGCCCCAAAATTTCGGTGTAATACTCCGCTTGCTGATCGAGATCGGGCGTCTCGTAGGTGGCGTGAGCGATCTTATGAACGCGGATCATTCCTGACTCTCCTTCTGATCTGTCAACCCCTCCGGGGCCGAACCTTTCGATTTTTCGCGCGGCAGCGAACTAATGACGTCGATCATGGCGGCGCCATCGCAATCGGACAGTCCCATCGCGACAAAGCGTTCGAACAATTCGGCGGTGCGATCGAGCAGCGGCGTCGCCACGCCGACGCCGTCGGCAAACTCGCCGATCATCTCGATGTAATGCTGCAAGCCCGGGATCGGGCCTTGCAGCGGCTTGAAGCGCCGCTCGGCCATCCATGGCGCGCGAATGCCGAACTGGGTCGAGCCGCCGCTGCCGCTGGCGATCGCCTTGATCAGCAAGTCGATGTCGACGCCGGCCTTGACGCCGAGCGCCATCGCTTCCGCGGTGGCGGCGATATGGATCGAAACCAGCAGATTGTTGATAAGCTTGACGCGGCTCGCCGCACCGAAGGGACCGAAATAGATGCAGGAGTCGGCGAACGCCGCCACCACCGGCTCGACTTTCTTGCAGGCGCCTGCGTCACCCGCAAGAAAGATCACGCCCTTGCGCGCCAGCACCATGCCCGGGGTGCCGGCGACCTCGCCATCGATGAAGGCCGCGCCCTTCTCTGCGAGCGGCGCGACTTGCCGTTGTTTGACCGGAACCGGATAGGAGCCGAGCTCGACCACGACCTGGCCCGGCCGCGCCGAACGCACGAGCCCCTCGGGACCCTGCACGACTTCTTCAAGCGCCGCGTCGGACGGCAAGCAGGAGAAGACGATGTCGGCTTGGGCGCCGACTTCGGCGGCGGAATGCGCCGGCACGCCGCCGATCTTCTCGAACTCCTCGAGCGAGCTGCGGCGATAGCCGACGACGCGATAGCCGTTTTTGATCAGGTTTTGCGAGATCGGCATTCCTATCTTGCCGACGCCGACAAAGCCGATTGTCTGCGACGCGCTCATCTCAAGCGACCTCGATCGACTGATCGGAGAGATTGACCTTCAGCCCGAGCGAGCCCTCCATGATCGTCCATTCCTTGAGCTCGAATGTCCGCAGGCCGTTGGTGACGAACGGATCGGCTTCGGCAAGCGCGCGCGCCTCCTGCGCGTTCGCCGCACGCAAGATGGTCAAGCCGGCGCCGCTCGGCGGACCGGCGCCGTCGCTGAGCGGACCGGAGGCGAACAAGAGGCCGCGCTTCTCGAGCCCGATCATGTATTCGAGATGCGCGGGCAAAAGCGGCTTCAATTTCTCCGGCGCCGACGAGGGCTGCGAGAGCACGGCATAAAACTTCCGCCGCAGCATTTTCTGCGTCAGTTCGGCAATGCGCTGATCGAGGTCCATAACGCTCCGCTACTCCTTGATCTCGCTTTTTAGTGGAGCATGATCTTTTCGGAAAGCCGGCTCCCACCCATCGGGTCAAAGCCCGAGGGCAAGCTCTTCCGGATCATGCTCTTACCTCATCGTCAGCCGCTGCCGCACAATGTGTCAACATCCAGTTCCGTTCTCGCATCAAAGCATCATGTCGTTGGCGGGCTTGCCGCCAAGGATGGAGGCGCCGAAGTTGCGCCCGACCATTTCAAATTGATTGGCGATATGCTGCCGTGCGGCATTGATGTCGGTGAGCGCCTTGCCGAACGGCTGCTCGTCGTAAATGCCGGCCGCGCCGGTGGCGCGCATCAGCCGCGTCGCAAGCTCGGCGCAGCGGTGCGAGACCGTTGCCGATTGGAATTTGTACTGCTGGCGAAGCGCCAGCGGCGGCACCTCGCCCCGCTCACCGAATTCCCAGAGCACCGCCATATTGCGCCGCAGGACGAGCTTCATCTCATCGATGGCCGCCGTGACCTCGGCGCAAATCTGCTGGGCGACCGGATCGTCGGCCGACTTGCCGGCCGGCCCACTCCGCTTCGCCGCGTAGCCGACGAACGCATCGAGCATGGCTTGCAGCGCTCCGATCGACGGGCTCGATACGCCGCGGAAGAAAACCTGGCCGAAGGGAATCCGGTAAAGCGGCGAGCAGTTGAGGGCAAGGCCAGCGCCGACGCACTGAAAATTGTCGATCATCCGGCGGGTGCGATATTCCGGAACGAATACCTCATCGACCAGAATGTCATCGCTGCCGGTCGCACACAGGCCGGACACACGCCAAGCATCAGCGATCCGATATTCGGCTTGCGGGACCATGAACAACCTGATGTCGGGCGCAGCGCCGGCAGCACCGCCTTGCACAGCACCGCCGAGCAGAGCCCATTGGGCGTAGTGGCAACCGCTGGAGAAGCGCCAATGGCCGCTGAGCTTAAATCCGCCGTCGACTTTTTCGGCTTTGCCGACTGGCATGAGCGATGAACACAAGCGCACGCTGTCGTCATCGCCCCAGACATCCTGCACGGCGCGCTCATCCATGAGACCCATCAGCCAGGGATGGACGCCGAGCACGCCATAGACCCAGCCGACCGACATGTCGCCTTCCGCGAGCGCTATCAGCACGTCGTAATAAGTCTCCGGCTTCATTTCGTAGCCGCCCCAGCGGGCCGGCTGCAGAATGCGAAAGAGGCCGGCCTCCTCGATCTGGGCAATGACCGATTCGGAGACGCGGCGCGCCTGCCGCGCTTCCGCAGCGCTCGCGGCGATGTGCGGCATCATCGCCCGCGCGCGTGCGACCAGCAGTTCGGCAGTCGGTGGAGCAATTGTTGGCGCCACGCTCATCAGAGACTCCGAATCAGATCAACCGCACCCCGCCATCGACCATGAGGTTTTGGCCGGTAATGTAGTCGGAGCGGGACGAGGCGAGAAACGTGGTGGCGCCGACCAGGTCGTCGGGGGTCGAAACACGGCCCAGGATCGCCTTGGTCTTGGCGAGATGATCGACGGCGTTCGGCTCGTCGCGATAGCCGGCCGAGATCAGATCCTTGTCCAAGCCGTCCCAGAGCGGCGTTTTGACAAAGCCCGGACTGAAACTGTTGACGGTGATGTTGTGCTTGCCGAGCGCCTCCGCGCCGGCTTGCGTAAGCGAAATCACGCAAGCTTTGCTGGCGCAATAAATCGTGGCGATTTGCTCGCCGACCTTGCCGGCAATCGAGGCGGTGTTGATGATCTTGCCGCCGCCGCCCTGCGCGATCATCTGCCGCGCCGCTTCCTGCATGCCGATCAGCACGCCGAGGCCGTTGATGCCCATGATCCGCGCCCAGTCCTCTTCGGTCGCTTCCAGGAATTGGCCGGCTTTGCTGATGCCGGCGTTGTTGAACATGACGTCGAGCCTGCCGAAGGCGCGCACGGCCGCTTAAATCATCGCCTTGACGCTCGCGCGGTCGGTCACATTCACCTGCAAGGCGATGGCTTCGCCGCCGTCCTTGCCGATGGCTGCGGCAACGCGCTCCGCGGCGGCAAGGTCGATGTCGGCCACCGCCACGCGCGCGCCTTCGGCGGCAAGATCGCGCGCTATTCCTTCGCCGATGCCCCGGCCGCTGCCGGTGACGATGATCGCCTTTCCCTCGACTAAACCGCTCATTCCGTTCCTCCACATTCACGCGTCATGCCGCGGGGCGTACCGCCGGCTTTCCGCTCGTGTTCATCGCCGTGACCAGTTCGTGCTCGGTCAGCGCCTCACCCTCGAGTTGCTTCGTCAGCGCGCCATCGACAAAAACGATGACGCGATCGGCGACCGCGGCGATCTCGCCAGGGTCGCTCGAGTAGAACAAAACGACCCGGCCCGATTGCGCCAAGCGGCGCATGATGCGGTGCATTTCCCGCTTGGCGCCGATATCGATGCCGCGCGTCGGATCGTCGAGCACGAGCAATGACGGCGCCGCCTCGATCCATTTGGCGAACACCACCTTTTGCTGATTGCCGCCCGAAAGCGCGCCTACCGGCAGATGCATCGAGCCCGCGACCACGCCGAGCTGGCGGCAGCGATCGAGCGCGGTTTGCCGCAGACGTTCGGCGCGCAGCACAAAGCCGTCGCGCCCAAGCGTGAGCGCGCGCACGCTGACGACATTTTCGGCCACGCTTTGCCGGAGCATCAGGCCGTATTGTTTGCGATCGGCCGGCGTATAGGCGACGCCGGCCTTCACGGCGCCGGCCGTGCTTCCCGGCAGCGGAGCGCCGCTTGGCAGCGTCACCCGGCCCGATTTCGGCCTGGCGGTGCCGAAAAGAACGGCAAACAACTCCTCGACGCCCGCGCCCGCAAGACCGGCAACGCCGACAATAGCGCCCGGATGAATTTCCAGATTGTCGATGACGAGATAGTCCGGCCCCTTCAGATCGGCGATGTGCAGCGGACCGACCTTGATCGGCGGGATGACATCTTCGGCATGAACCTGGTCGGTCGTTCGCTGCGCGCGTTCGACCATCAATTCCGGCGTTTCGCCGAGCATGGCGGCGACGACCGCCTTGAGCTCACCGACCGACGGCGAGATATTTTCAGGAACGCGCTTGCCGTTGCGCAGAATCACGAGGTTGTCGGAAATGTCCAACAATTCCTCGAGGAAATGACTGACATAAACAATGCCGATGCCGGAATCGCGCAGGCTGCGGATGATGTCGTGCAGCCGCTCCACTTCCGCGACATGCAGCGACGACGTCGGCTCGTCGAGAATGAGAACGCGCGGATTTTGCAGCATGGCGCGCGCGATCTCGACCAATTGCCGGTCCGCGAGGCTCAGGCGATAAAGCGGCGTATTGAGCGCCACCTCCACGCCAAGCCGCTCCAAGACGGCGCGGGCGCTGCGGCCGTAAGCGCGGCGCCCCCGCCACGCGCCTTTGCCGGGAGCGAGCAGCAGAATTCTCCTCGACGCTGAGCGCCGGGAACAAGCTTAGCTCCTGCGAGACGATGGCGATGCCGGCACGCGCGGCATCGGTAATCGATTGCATCGCCAGCGGACGGCCGTCGAGCTTGATTTCGCCGGCGTCGGGCGGCAGCGCGCCGGCGATGATTTTCAGCAGCGTCGATTTGCCGGCGCCGTTGGCGCCAACGAGGCCGTTGACCTTGCCTTCGACCACGTCGAAATCGACGCCCTGCAAAGCGGGCACGGCGCCGAAACGCTTGCTCACTCCTCTGGCGGAATAAATGACCGACACGGTCCGCCTCTTCTCCAATACGCCGAAGTCCGCGGCGCGTACGTCAAACAAGTAAGTGAGTACCGCTCGACCGGAGCGGCACTCATGCGCACATCACTGCGCCGGGTGGGTGTACAAGTCCGGATCCGGCAAGGTGGCCGGCAGGTGATCGCGCGTCGCCTCGATTTGCGTGTTATAGAAGGCGCGCAAGCCGCTCTCCGGCTTCTCCCACGCTTTCTGATACGCCGCGATGTTGGTCTTATCGACGACCACATGCGGGACTTTCACCCAGCCGTGCGGCAGCGGCTTGCCTTTCAGGAGCGAGTCGGCCGCGATGTAGGTGGCGAGATAAGCCTGCGAGAAGAAATTCGCCGGGACCACCGCCGTGATCAATCCCTGCGCCACGTCTTCGCGCACTTCCTCCGGGCTGTCATAGGAGACGAGCGGCACTTTGACTTTGTCGTTCTCGAGGATTTTTGGAATGTTCTCCTCGCCCTCCTCGCACGGATCGATATAGGTCAGGGCTTTCGGCGTCTTACGGATGGCCTGATCCCACAGCGCGAAATTCCGCTCGCGGTCCGGCTTGGAATCGAAGCTCGCCAGCACGTTGATCTTCGGCATTTTCTTCTTGAGGTAGGCGACTTCGCCGGCGAGGCGATTTTCCAGAACGGTCAAGCCGGGCACGCAGACCGCGGTGACGACGTCGCCGGTGATCTCTGCCGCAGGCTTGCCGTGGCTCTTCTCCAGCGCGGCGACGACGATCTCGCCGCCGGTCTGGCCCATGCCGAAGGCATCGGAGGCGACGAACAGCGCGTTCTTGATTTCCGGCATCGGCGGCACGTTGATCCAGACGATATTGGCGCCGCGCGACTGCGCCTCGAGCGCCGGCTGCGTGAACAGAGGCGGCGCCACGTTGACAACGACCAGCACGTCCGGCTTGGTCTCGAGCTCGGCGAGAAACATCTGCGCCTGGCGTTGCGGATCGAACGTCGTCGGCCCGGTTACGCGCACGCTGACTTTGCCGCCCAGGTCCTTCGCCGCAGCGTTGGCGCCGGCAAGAATCTCCGTGCTCCACTCGCCGGCTGCGAGCGCCAGCACGACCGAGACGGTCACCGAATCCTTGGCTGCGGCGACGCCGGGCGCGCCGGCCAGTGCGGCCGCCGCCAGCCCGCTCAGCAAGGCGGCCCGGGAAAACCCAAGCACCTGCGCTTTCAGTCCTTTCGATTTCATTTTTCGTACCTCCCCTGACTCACGACGATGTTGACGGTTCAATCGCTCCGAACGAATGCCGGGTAAATCTGACAAGCGATGCGATGCGAGGCGACATCGGCCGGTTCACGATGCGCGCCGGCGCTTGGCTATGCGGTCAAGCGCGATCGCGCCGATGATCACGATGCCGGTGACGAATTCCGAATAGTTCAAATTGACGTTGTAGAAGACGAGACCGCTGTCGATCGTGGTGATGATCAAGACGCCGAGCGCCGCTCCGACGATCGTGCCCGAGCCGCCGGCGAGCGAGGTGCCGCCGATGACGACTGCGGCGATGACTTGCAGGCCGAGACTCCGCCCCGAAGACGTGTCGACAGCCTTGAAGTAGGCGAGCGTCATCACGCCGGACAGCGCCGACAAGAAACCGACCAGCGCAGTGGCGTAGATACGAATAAGCCCGGTACGCACGCCGATGAATTCGGCGGCCGCAGGGTTCGAGCCGATGGCACGGACGGTCGCGCCAAAGCGCGTATGCATAAAAACAAAATAGAGCACGATGGCGCAGACAATCGCCGTCCAGACCGACGCCGGCAGCTGCAAGAGGTCGCTGCCGAAAATTTGAAAGAACGGATGACTTTTCGGCAGCCCGTAAATCGCCTTGCCGTCGGAGAGGATGAGATGCAAGCCGAAATAGGCCGACAGCGTCCCGAGCGATACGATGATGAGCGGGACCTTCAGGACGCTGGTCAGCACGCCGTTGAGGCCGCCGAGAACCACGCCCGCCAACAGCGCGAGAGCCACCGCGATCCAGGGATCGACGTGATGAAACTTGATGAGCAACGCCGACAGGCTCGAGGCGACGGCGAAAATGCCGCCGACCGAAAGGTCGATTTCCACCATCGCCACCAGATAGACCATTCCGAAGGCGATGATCCCGACCAGCGCCGATTGGCGCAGTATCGTCTTGATCGAGCCGAAGCTGAAAAACTCAGGGTGCGGAATGCCGATGGCCAGCACCATCAGGACGAAGACGATGATCAGCCCGGTATCTTCCGACCAACGCCAGCGCGGCCAAGGAAGTTGGCGCGGAACTGCGTGCCGCTTGGCGTCGCTTGCGGTATCTGACGCAGTCATGTGGGTGTCGGCTCGCTCAACGTGATTCCCTGTACCGCGGCGCGGCAGCTAACGACCATTCCGGCAGCTTGCTCGTTCACGCCGCCTTACCGGCGGAAGCGCCGGTTCCGAACACCGCGGCAGCGGCCGCTTGCCAATCGGGATCGCTCAGATCAATCAGGGTGGGATTGCCGTCGCACCACTGGAAGCAGTGTTTGAGCTTGCTGATCTTCCAGCCGTCCGGCGTGCGGCGGAAGGAATTCTCGTACCAGCCATACTGCGTGTAATGGTCGTCGCCGTGCCGGTTAGGAAGGCGGTGCCGCGAAACGTGGTAGAAAATCCCGTCGGCGACGTCGCCATGCAGGTTGATATGGAAGTTGGAATATTGATGCATGACGATCAGCCGCTCGAGACAGGCGCTGGCGAAATGCGCCCAGATCTTCGGCGTCGTCGTCGCCGGCGCGCGACCTGTGAGGTCAAAAAAATCGACCTCGAACGGATCGGTCAAGGTCGCGGCGTACATGTCCCAGTCATGCAAGTCGAGGCCACGTCCGAAGCGCAGCATGACATCACTGATCTGCTGGCGGTCCCACAACACGCGTACCATCTCTTCGGTCGTCGGGTATTTTGCCGAAGCTGCCATCAACCCATTTCCCTCAATTCACCTGCGGGCGCGTACGCGACCCATCCGCGCCGTGACCCGACCTAGAACGTCTGCGCCTTGATGTTGGCGAACATGCCCCGCACGTTCGGATCGAGATAGACGATCTCGGTCATGGTGCCGGGATCGTCGCTGCTCTCGAAGTAACCGAACTTCGTGTCGCCGAAGGTGCCGCGCTGGACGAGCCGATAGCCGCGCGCCAACAGATCGGCCGTGGCGGCGTCATAGTCCTCGACCGAAAAGCCGAGGTGATGCACGCCGCCGGCCGGCACCCGATCGAGAAATTCCGAATAGGTGCTTTTTCCGGCGACCGGCTCGATCACTTCGAACTGAACGTCGCCGACATAGCCGAACGCCATGCTGTGATTGATGGTGGCGGGGCCGCCGCGGAACCAGCCGTTTTCGACAACGATCTCGCGCAACACCATGAAGCGGGGCGCGCCGAGCTTGGCATTCAGATGCGCGAGCCCCGCGTCAAGGTTCGGCACCACGTAGCCGATCTGGAAGAACGTTCCAGGCAACGGACGACTTGACATGACCACTCCTGCAACGGCGCGAAAGCCGAGGGTTACTTCGACGGGGCGAACAGCGGCGTCGCATCCCCGTAAATTCGGATATCCGCGATCTTGTCGCCGCGGCGGCGCAGCACCGTGCAGAATTTGATCGCGCACAGGCTGTCGTCCATACGGGTGTATTGAACGATCGCCTCGGCAACGCCGACCTGACCGTCATGCATCGACCAGGCGCCGGTCATGCTGTGCGACAAGGCCTTGATGCTTCCCCACAGATGGCCGATGGCGGCCTTATAGCCTTCCTTGCCGTGCACGGTCGGATGGTTGGCAAAGGTCAACGTCGTGTCGTCTGTGTGCTGGGCGAGCGTGCGTTCCATGTCCATCGCGTCGACGGCACGGTAATAGTCGTAGATCCAGCGGGTGTCGCCGGCCGCATCGTTCGGATTTTTCGGCGGCAGATGCTCGCGCCCCTTCTCGTCCACCGTCCGGCGTACCGCCGCAAGCGTCGAGGCAACGGCATTCAAATAAGCGCTCTCCATCGGGGCGAAGTGCGCCTTCTCGGCGTCGCTGCCCTCGGGAATTCCGTCCTTCTTCAAGCTGAAGGCGAAGGTCAACGTCAGATTTCCGTTGGCATCCTCGCCGATGACATTTTCGATGCGGCCGAGCTCCGAGCCGCGCGTGCGCTCGAAGATCACCTTCTCTTCCGGGACGAACGTCACCTTCTCGCGGAGCGGAACATCCTTGAGCATGATGTCGCGAACAAGCCAACCGTCGCCCGTCTCCACGACCTCGCACTTTTTCATTTCCGGGACATAGGGCAGCGCGTTGTTCGCCTTCATCAGAAGGCCGGTCCAAACGTCGTGCCGGCTCAGGAAGGACTTCTTCGGTTCGTTGACCGGGACCGTTCTGCTCAATTGATACATGGCGCTCTCCTGTGTTGTGGGACGCCGATCAGGGCAAAAGCGGGAGCGAACGGTCGGGCGCTTTTCTAAGACGACGGCGCCGGATCGCAGAACCCCAGTCGCAACTGCCGCAAGATGATCGTGCCCATTCCTCCCGAATTTAATTATTTCCAAAATTTCTAAATTGTGGATAGAGGCGAGTCAAGCGGCTGCGCGCTGCAAGCTGCGTGGATCGCCAACAACTGCACTGCGTTGTTTTCACCATGCGGTTGTGCCGCCATCGACGGCGATGTCTGCGCCGGTCACGAACGAGCTTTCATCGGACGCAAGAAACAGCGCGGCGGGCGCGACCTCCTCCGGCCGACCGACGCGGCCCAGCATCAACTTGTCCATCATCGGTCCGAGAAATTCGGGCATTTTTAGAAACTCTCTCGTCGCCCCGGTTTCGATCAATCCCGGCGAAATGGTGTTGGCGCGGATGTTGTGTTTGCCGCCCTCCATCGCGAGTTGCCGCGTCATGGCGAGCACGCCGCCCTTGGCCGACGTATGAGCGATCGCGGGCAACACCTTGTAGGCCAACTTGGCTGAGGTGGAGGCGACGTTGATGATGGAGCCGCCGCGCGCCACGAGGTGCGGCCACACGGTTTTGCACAACCGGAAAACGATCACGAGTTCTTCGTTGATCGTGCGCACATAGTCTTCGACGGTGAATTCGTTCATCCAGCCGAAATAAGCCATCGCAGCATTGTTGTAGAGCACGTCAATGCCGCCGTAGCTCTTGAGCGCAAGACCAACGAGCGCGTCGCATATGGCCTGCTGGGTCAGATCCGCAGGATGCAGCGACACCATCTGCCCACCCGCGCTTTTTGCGTCGCGAAGGGTCAGCTCGGCCTTTTGCGCATTGATGTCGCAGCCCACGACCTTGGCGCCTTCGGCGCAAAACAGCAGCGCCGCCGCGCGGCCCATGCCGTCGCCGGTTCCCGTGATGATGCAGACCTTATCCTTCAGGCGTGGCGCCACGGCTCCCTCCCCGGCGACGAACTCACTCGTCAAATCGAGAGCTATAATTTCCAAAATTGGTAGATTATGGAAATATAACTGTCAACTGCCGGGGAATGCGCGATTCATGTGCATTTTTCGCCGCCGCTAAGGCCGTTCTGCCCGCGTCAACGCGCGAAAATGCCGGGCGCTCGCTGCGACTGAGCGCGCTTAGGCGCGCTTGGCGACCACTTTGGGGATGCGTGACAGCACCGAGACGACCTGCTCGGCCGTCGTTCGATAGTGGCTGTCGAGCGCGCGCACCGCCGCCTTGGCGTCGCGTGAGATCGCCGCCTCAAAAATCTGCTTGTGTTCGCGCGCCGTGTCGCGCTTCAGGATCTTTTGCGGACCGAATTTCGTTCGCAAAATCCGCTGTCGCTCAGCCTGATCGAACAAAAGACCGGCCAGCTCCATGAGCCACTGCGAGCCGCATGCCGACAGCAGGGCCATGTGGAATTGGCGATGAAACACGGCCCAGTTTTCGGTTGCCGGCCCCGGCTCCTTGGGAACGGGATGGCGCGAAAGCGCGTGGAACGCCGCCACCAGCGTCGTTTCCCAGGCCATATCGCCGTGGCGGATGGAGCGTATCAGCGCCTCTTGCTCAATGATGATGCGCGTCTGCATCGTGTCTTCGACGTCATAGGCGGTGAGCGGCGCAACCCGGAAACCGCGCTGGCCGACCGAGGTCACCAGCCGCTCGGACACGAGTTTGGTCAAAGCCTCCCGCAACGGGCTGACGCCGATGCCGTAGCGCGCACGCAATTCGTCGGAACGAAGCGGCGAGCCGGGCGCGAAGCGGCCCCACAGAATATCCTGCCGAATGCGACGATAAGCCAATTCGGCGATCGTGCGCGATGCGCTGGTTTGGTCCGAATTTATTGGATGGATCTCAGCGACTGAACGCTTCATGCCCTCTCCTCGCCTCGTCACTGACGATCGCCGCAGCCAAAAACATATTTTGGAAATTAGAGCACAACCTCACAAAACGCCATCCCCAAGTTCTTTCGCGGGTCTTGCCCAAGTTCGCGACCGATGTCCCGGTGCCTTGCCGGCGGCGCGACCGTACGCGCTTGACAGGTTCGCCTGTCCTCTGGAATTATTTTGGAAATTATCGAGTTTTTGGATATTGACGGTCAAGGCCGAGAGCCAAGTGGCCGGAACCAAAGAGAGCCAATAGGGAGAATGCCGGAAATGCCGACCAGCAAGCGCGCAGTCGTCACGGGCGGGGCCAACGGGATTGGGCAAGCCTTCAGCAAGAGGTTGGCCGCCCAGGGCGCCAAAGTGGTGGTGGCGGACATCGCCGACGGCGCGGAAACCGTCGGCGCCATCAAAAAGACCGGCGGAAGCGCCATCGCCGTGCGCTGCGACCAAACGTCCGAGGCCGACGTCAACAAGCTCCGCGACACCGTGGAGCGGGAGCTCGGCGGCTGCGACATCCTCGTGCACTGCGCCGGCATTTATCCGACCGCCGCGATCGATGAGATCACCTTCGACCAATGGCGCAAGGTGCTGTCGGTCAATCTGGATTCGGTTTTTCTGCTGGTGAAGGCTTTCCTGCCCGGCATGAAAGAGCGCGGCTGGGGGCGCATCATCAGCGTTTCCTCGACGACATTTCATTCCGGAATCGGCTTCAATACCCACTACACCGCAAGCAAGGGCGGCTTGATCGGATTTGCGCGATCGCTCGCTTCCGAAGTCGGAGATTTCGGAATTACGGTCAACACCATTGCGCCCGGATTGACGCGGACCGACACGACGATCAACGGCAAGCCCGGAGAGTTCGGCTGGTTCGAGATGATCCGAGCGCAACAGGCGATCAAGCGCACCGAAACGCCGGAAGACCTCACCGGAACGCTGGCCTTCCTCACCTCCGATGATGCAGCCTTCATCACCGGGCAAACCATCGTGGTTGACGGCGGCTGGAGATTCTCTTGAAATTCTGCGGCGCACGCGGCGGCCGACGCAGACGGGACAAGAACACTCGACTGCCGCGCTGCGCCGCGTTATCGCATTAACAGCCGCGCCAAGCGGAACAGGAACAAGAGCAATGGCCTACATATTCAAGGAAAGCGAGCTTCCGTCGCTGGTCTCGGTCGTGCCGGGGCGAGAACGAATCTTCTTCGTCAATCAGGAGCTTGCCGGCATTGACGACATGCTGGCGGGCGTCATGCATTACAAGAAGGGCGCGGCGTCGCCGCTGCATCTGCACAAGAACTGCGAGCATTTTTATTTCATCATCAGCGGCAAGGCGACGGTGGAGTCGGACGAAGGCATCCGCCCGGTCGGACCGGGCGATTTGATTTTCATTCCGGCCGAAGAGAAGCATCGGCTGCGCGCCACCGAGCCGCTGTTCTATTTCGAGTTTCAGGCTCCCAATCGCTTCAAGACGACGATCCTCGAAGGCACCGACGACGATCTGCGCTGGGAGCGCAAGGATGGCCGGGTCTGGGTGCAGACTTAGAGGCTCGACAAGATCGTCATTGCGAGGAGCGAGAGCGACGAAGCAATCCAGTCCCTCGCTCGGTTCCCTGGATTGCTTCGCTTCGCTCGCAATGACGATTGGGCCGGTCAAACCTGAAATGATCATGCTCTGAACGCCGCGATAAAAATTACGGAGGGCCTCAAGCCTATGTCACTCACATTCATCGATACCAACACGCTTTCCAAAAAGACAACCGCCGGCCACGGCGACGTCACTGAAATTCTCACCGAGAGCTTGTGCGGCGCGCACAATGTGCACGGCTCGGTTCGCTGGCTGAAAGCGGGGGAAACGTTCGAGCCGGAAAGCGTCGATCGGCATCAGCTCATTTATCTGATGGACGGCAAGGGCAGCATCCGGCTCGATGCCAAGAGCTACGACGTCGAACGCGGCGCCGGCGTCTATTTGGGACCGCGCGAAACGGCGACGATCCGGCCGGCTGAAGGGTCTGCGCTGAAGCTCTTTCATCTGATCGTGCCGCAAATACCGAAGTAGCGGCGGGCGGGCGCGCAGCGAGGATCACTCAAATGTCGCCGATCATTTCCTGCCGGCGCCGCTCCAGCTCGGCCGAATAGCGGCGGAGCGCATAGGCCTCTGTCAACAAGCCGATGACATGCCGATCGGAATGGGAATTGACCACCGCCAGCGCTTCCGCCTCGGCACGATCGAAGGCCAGCACCGCCTCCTTGATCGACATGCTGGGCTCGAGCACGCCGTCGGCATAGCGCAGAAGGCTTTTGATCGATTGCTCGGGCGAAATTTCCGTGGCGTGCGCATCGGCCACGGCCACCATCCCGACATAGCGGCCTTGCTCGTCGACGGCGATGATGTAAGCGGGTGAGCCGAGCGGGAAAGCCTCGCGAAAGGCTGCGACCGTTGCGTTGGCGGCGACCGTCCGCACATCGTGACGCATCATCTTGCTGACGGTGAGATCGCGCATCCAGCCCACGTCGGCGGCGCTGCGGATCGTCTCGCCGCGCAGATGGAAGCGCCAGGTGGCAAATGAATAGCCGAACAATTCCCGCGTCACTTGCGAGGATATGATGACGGCGATCAGCACGGCCGTCGTCAGCCAAAGATCGCCCGTCGTTTCCAGCGCGATAAAGGTCATGGTCATCGGGCCGCCGATCACCGCGGCCGACAGCCCACTCATGCTGATCACCGCATAGGCGTTCGAATCGAAATTAACGCTCGGCCAGATCGCGGTGAGCGCGGTGGCCAGCAAATTGCCGCCGAGCGCGCCGATCAGGAGCGACGAAAAGAACAATCCGCCGCGGAACCCCGAGCCAAGCGAAATGACCGAGGCAATGATCTTGAGCACGAAAAGCAGCGCCACGGTCGCGAGTGACAACTGAAACATTCCGGAAAACCGCAATGCGCCGTGTCCGGAAGACATCACCTGGGGCGCGATCATCGCAAGCAGCCCGACCAGCAGCCCACCCAACGCCGTGCGCAACGTGAACCGCAGCTTCAAGCGGCCGAACAAAGCCTCGCAGAATGCGACGCCGCGCATGATCACAATGCCGGCCGCCGCGCACAAAAGCCCGATGAGGGCCGCGATGACGAGGTCGTGGGTCGCGATCACTATCCGCTCTGGCGCAACAACGCCGAGCTCAGCCGGCGCAAGCGCCTGCGCGACGAGGTAGCCGATCAATGCGGAGACAGCGACTGGCGCCAGGCTGTTGGGCGTGTAGCCGCCGATGATGAGCTCGAACCCGTAGAAGGCGCCGGCCAACGGCGCGCCGAAGGCGCCCGCGATACCGCCAGCCGCGCCGCAACCGACCAATATGCGAAGGTCGGCCCGCCGCAACCGAAATGCCATGCCGATGCGAGACGCTATGCCGCTGGCAAATTGCGTGTAGCCGGCCTCGAGCCCGACCGAAGCTCCGACCCCGCTCGACCACACCGTTTCCGCCGCAACAATGACGCTGCCGAGAAGCGACATGCGGCCGCCATGCAGCGCATTGGCTTCGATCGGATCGATCTCCCGCTCCGGCCGCCAGCGGGCGATCAACTCGCGCGCGATGCCGAATACGAGACCGCCGACCAAAGGGACCGAAATGGCGATCGCCGGATCGAGCCGGAGCACCCCCGACAAGCGCACGCCCGGCTCAAGCTGGAAGAGTAGCCGGTGAAGGGTGTCGACACCCGCGCCCATAGCGGTAACGACTAAACCGGCGATGGCACCGACCACAGCCGCAAGCGCGATGAGGCTCGATTCTCGCGCCCGCACCAGGGCCCGAAGCCGCCGGGGTATTTCCAGTCTGCTGATCACTCTGTCGATCACCGGATCACGCCTGATCACGAGCCTCGACTGCGACGATTAACATGGAACTGCGCCGGTTGCGGCTTGTTCTGGTTTGACGCGCCCCGGCCGTTCGCTGCCGGTTTGGGCGGTGCGCAATGGAATCTGGGCGATTGGAACTCTTGATCGCGCAAAAACGTTAACGCGCGAGACTGCGCTTGGGGGCAATCTTGATGGCTCATTACGCACCCGAGGCAGCAGGCGACGCGGATTCGGCCGGTCCGGCTCCCTCGCCGCGGTCGCATTTACCGCTGCATATTGCCGAAAATGCACGCGCGCAGCGCGCCGGCGTGATCGAGACCGATATTCCGCATCGTCTCGATTGTTTACCTTTCGGGGGCTTTCATCTGCTGGTCATTGTGGCGCTGGGCGTCACATGGATACTTGATGGGCTCGAAGTCACGCTTGCCGGTTCGCTATCCGGCCAATTGATGCAGCCTTCAGGTTTGGGTCTGAGCAATTCACAGATCGGCCTCGCCGGCAGCGCTTATCTCGCCGGCGCCGTGCTCGGCGCCTTTGTATTCGGCTGGCTGACCGACCGTTTGGGACGCAAGAAGCTCTTCTCGGTCACGCTTGCGGTTTATCTTGTTGCCACCGCGGCCACGGGCCTGTCGTGGGACGCCTGGAGCTTCGTCGTGTTCCGCTTCCTGACCGGCGCCGGAATCGGCGGCGAATACACTGCCATCAATTCGACAATACAGGAGCTTATCCCCGCCCGGCTGCGCGGCTGGACCGACCTTCTCATCAACGGAAGCTTCTGGGTCGGAGCGGCAATGGGCGCAGGCGGTTCGATTGTGCTGCTCAACTCCAAATTCATTGACCCCGCCCTCGGATGGCGTTTGGCCTTCCTGATCGGCACGACGATAGGACTCTTTATTCTTGTCATGAGGCGTTGGATTCCGGAAAGCCCGCGCTGGCTGATGACCCACGGCTTCGTCGAGGAAGCCGGCGCGGTCGTGCGCGGGATTCAAGCGCATTTTCCGGGCGAAGTATGCGCGAACACGCCCGAACGGCCGCGCGTGCGGCTGCGCATGCGCTCTCACACCCCGCTCACCGAGGTGGCCCGCGCGCTGTTCAAGATGTATCGGCGGCGCACACTGGTCGGCCTTTTGCTGATGACCGCGCAAGCCTTTTTCTACAATGCCGTGTTCTTCACCTACGCATTGATCCTGACGAACTTCTACGGCATCCCGGCCGGGCAGATCGGCTGGTATATTTTGCCGTTCGCGGCCGGCAACGTGCTTGGGCCGATCGTGCTCGGCCGCCTGTTCGACACGATCGGCCGCAGAACGATGATCGCGGCCACTTACGCCATTTCGGGCACCTTGCTTGCAGTCACAGGATATTTGTTCAGCCAGAGCCTTCTCTCGGCGCAGACGCTCACCGCGGCCTGGATGATCGTGTTCTTTTTCGCTTCAGCGGCCGCGAGCTCTGCCTATCTGACGGTGAGCGAGATTTTCCCGCTGGAAATTCGCGCTTTCGCGATCGCATTCTTTTATGCGATCGGTACCGGCGTCGGCGGCGTCGCGGGCCCCTTGCTGCTCGGCGCATTGATCGATACGGGATCGCGCAGCAGCGTTGCGCTGGGCTATGCGCTCGGCGCTTTTCTGATGATCGCGGCCGCGATAGGCCAAGCGACCTGGGGCGTCGCCGCGGAGCGCAAATCGCTCGAGACGGTCGCCCGGCCGTTGTCTTTTGTTGAATAGTGATGGGATATGAACGTGCGGAGCCAAGAACACGTCGCCGATCTGACGATGGAAATCGCAAAAACGTCGCTCACGTCCGATCTGCGGCAATGTGCCATCCTGCTTGATATCGATGGCACCATCCTCGATATCGCACCGACCCCGCGGGAGGTGTGGGTGCCGCCCAAATTGCGGCAGACGCTCGCGCGCCTGCAGGATCTCACGGGCGGAGCGCTCGCCTTGGTCAGCGGGCGCCTGCTCGATGACATCGACTTGATTTTTGCCCCGCTGCAGCTTGCCGCTGTCGGCGGTCATGGCGCCGAGCTTCGCCCCATACCGAGCGCAGAGCCACAACGGCGGGCCGCATGGCTCAGCCCGGAATTGAAGCGCACACTCGCTACCTTGACGCAATTGGGTCCGGGCATTCTCGTCGAGGACAAAGGCTATTCGCTCGCCCTGCACTATCGGCTTGCTCCCGATCTCGGTCCCGCGCTGGCGGCGGCTGTCGTCGCCATCTGCGACCAATTGCCCGCCGGCATGGTCGAGATTCTGCCGGGCAAAGCTGTCGTCGAAGTCAAACCGGCGCGCGTCAGCAAAGCATTGGCGGTCGCGGAACTGATGCAGCATCCGCCATTCCGCAACCGGCATCCGATCTTCATCGGCGACGACGTCACCGACGAGCCGGTGTTCCCGGTCATTTCGCAATTCGGCGGCTTGGGCTTTTCCGTCGGCCGCGTGGTCGCAGGCGTCGAAGGGCACTTCAAAGGCCCCGAAGACGTCCGCGCCTGGTTGGACCAGATCGTGGCCAATCGCGGGGACGCGGTTGGATGAAAGACCATGGGCTGGATCTTGCCATCATCGGCAACGGGCGGACGGCTGCCTTGGTCGATCCGGGCTCTCGGATCGTCTGGTGGTGCTATCCGCGCTTCGACAGCGACCCGATCTTCTCGCGATTGTTGGCCGGCAAGGAGGAAAAAGGATTCTCCGACGTCGTGCTTGACGACTTGGCGGAGTATCAATCCGAATATGTGCGCAACACCGCGATCGTCTCCACGCTGCTGATCGATCGCCAAGGCGGCAAAGTCAGAATCACCGACTTCGTCCCGCGCTTCCGCCAGTTCGGTCGCATTTTTCGTCCGCCGCAGATCTTTCGCATCATCGAGCCGGTGGCCGGCCTGCCGCGCATCACCATCCGGATGCGACCGACCAGCGACTACGGCAAGCCGCTGGTGCAGCGCTCGCTTGGCAGCAACCACATCCGCTATTCCGGCGAGGGCACCGTCATACGCCTGACCACCGACGCGCCGCTGTCGCTGATCGACGGCGAGGCGCCGTTCGTGCTCACACGGCCCTTGCATCTGGTATTCGGTCCGGACGAGCCGTTTCCCGGCGACCTGCAATCGACCTGCCGCGACTTCGTCGACCGCACCCGCGACTATTGGATGGAATGGGTGCGCCGGCTGTCGATCTCCTACGATTGGCAGGAAGCGATCATCCGCGCCGCCATCACGTTGAAGCTGAGCAACTTCGACGAAACGGGGGCGATTATTGCTGCGCATACCACGTCAATTCCGGAAGCGCCCGGCTCCGGCCGCACCTGGGACTATCGCTATTGCTGGCTGCGGGACGCCTATTTCGTCGTCCAGGCGCTCAACCGCATCGGCGCGACGCGCACGATGGAAGAATTCATCTCGTTTACGATCTCGATCGCCTCGAAACCGGACCAGGAGCTGCGGCCGCTCTACAGCGTCGTCCCGACGAATGAGGTCGAGGAAACAACGGCGCCCAACCTCGAAGGCTATCGGGGCGACGGGCCGGTGCGCGTCGGCAACGCCGCCGTCGGCCAGGCGCAGCACGATACCTATGGCAGCGTCATCCTTGCCGCCATGCCGCTGTTTTTTGACCGGCGCCTGCCGCGGCCGGGCGATGTCGGCCTCTTTCAGTTGTTGGAGACGCTCGGCGAGCGCGCCAAGCGCAAGGCGCTCGAGCCCGACGCCGGCATCTGGGAATATCGCGGCCGGCAGCGCGTCCATACGCACTCGGCGGCGATGTGCTGGGCCGGCTGCCAGCGGCTGTCGGCGATCGCGAAACGGATTGGCCTCGACGACCGCGCCAAGTACTGGGACACGGTGGCCCAGCCGATCCATACCGCCTTGCTCGATCAGGCTTGGAACGAGAAGCGCGGCGCTTTCACGGCGGCATTCGGCTCCGACGATCTGGATGCCAGCGTGCTGCTCCTTCCCGATCTCGGCGTCATCGAAGTCGACGATCCGCGCTTCGTCTCGACCGTCGCTGCAATGGAACGGGAACTGGTGCGCGAAAAACACGTCATGCGTTATGCCAACGCCGACGATTTCGGCCTGCCGGTGACCGCGTTTCTGATCTGCCGCTTTTGGCTGATCGACGCGCTCTGGTCGCTCGGCCAGCGCGAGGCCGCGCGCGATCTGTTCACCGATGCGCTCAGTCATCGCAATCGCTACGGGCTTCTGTCGGAAGACGTCGATCCGCAAACCGGCGAGCTCTGGGGCAATTTCCCGCAGACCTATTCGATGGCGGGGCTTATTCTCTCCGCGATGCGGCTGTCGCGAAGCTGGGAAGACCGCTACTGGCGCGGGTAACCGCGCCTCATCACCGCCTTTTGAGCGGCGTCGCCATACAGCCCATCGCAGGCAAGCGGTATGATGCCCTCCGGCATGCGAGGCGCGAACAATCATGGCCTACACAATCGAAGTTAACGGCGCGAAGCGGACGGTCGATGTCGACGGCGACATGCCGCTTCTGTGGGTGCTGCGCGACGAACTTGATCTGAAAGGCAGCAAATTCGGCTGCGGCGCCGGACTTTGCGGCGCATGCACCGTCCATATCGACGGCAAGGCGGTGCGCTCTTGTTTGGTGACCGTCGCTTCCGTTCGCGATGGCGCCGTGGCCACCATCGAGGGGATGGCGGCTCATCCGATCGGAAAGAAATTGCAAGCGGCTTGGATGGAACTCGATGTGCCGCAATGCGGCTATTGCCAGGCCGGCCAGATCATGCAGGCGGCGGAACTTTTGGCGCGAAAGCCAAGTCCGAGCGATGCCGACATCGACCAAGCCATGAGCGGCAATGTGTGCCGCTGCTGCACCTACACGCGCATCCGCGCCGCGATCAAACAAGCCGCGCTCGCCCCTGCCGGCGCTACCACAGTCAAGTGATGGTGGACACCATGATGACCGCCAACTCCTCCGCCAAATCTCCCGAGGCCCAATTGCCGCCGGCCGCCACGCATTCGCGGCGCGCGTTTCTGAAGGCCACTGTCGCGGCAGGCGGCGGTTTGTTGCTGCAAGCAACCTTGCCGCCGCTGGCGCGCACCGCAATGGCGGCAGCCTCGGAAGCCGCCGGCGAAACCGCCGCGCTGAACGCCTTTGTCCGCATCGCGCCGGACGGCATCGTCACCATCATGTCGAAGAATCCGGAGATCGGCCAAGGCATCAAGACCATGCTGCCGATGGTGATCGCCGAAGAACTCGATGTTGCCTGGGAGAATGTGCGAATCGAGCAAGCGCCGCTCGACACCGCCAAATACGGCCAGCAATTCGCCGGCGGCAGCCGGGCGACGCCGCTGAACTACGATCCGCTGCGCCGGGTCGGCGCAGCCGGCCGCCAGATGCTTGTCGCCGCCGCCGCGCGGACCTGGAATGTCGCGCCGGCGGAGTGCAGCACGGAAGCGGGCGTGGTCTATCATCGCGACAGCGGCCGCTCGCTCTCCTATGGCGCGCTTGCCGCCCAGGCCGCCGGCATGCCGGTGCCCAATCTGGCGCGCGTGGCGCTTAAAGATCCGAAAGACTTCAAGATTATCGGACGGCCGATTCCCGGCGTCGATAATGCGAAAATCGTGAGCGGCCAGCCGCTGTTCGGCATCGACGTCACCGTGCCAGGCCATGCTGCACGCCGTCTTTCAGAAATGTCCGGTCTTCGGCGGCAAGCTGGTCGGCGCGAATATCGACGCCATCAAGGCGCTGCCCGGAATCCACGACGCTTTCATCGTCCGGGCGAGCGAGGCCAATCCGCGCGGCGACTGGCAGGGATTGAGCGATGGCGTCGCCATCGTGGCGAAAAGCTTTTGGGCGGCGAACCGTGCGCGCGACAAACTGAAGGTGACCTGGGACGAAGGTCCGACCGCTGCCCAAAGCAGCGAGGGCTTCGCGCTGCGCGCCGCCGAGCTCGCCAAGGGAGCGCCTGCGTCTTATCTGCGCCGCGACGGCGACGTTGCGTCGGCGATCAAGAACGCCACGCATGTCGTGGAAGCGAACTATTCCTATCCGTTCCTCGCCCATATCAGCCTCGAACCGCAGAACTGCACCGCGCACTTTCAGGACGGCAAGGTCGTGTTCTGGGCGCCGACGCAACTGCCGGAGCCCGGCGTCAAGCTGGTGGCGGCGACGCTCGGGATTCCCGAGAGCAACATCACCGTCAACATGACGCGCATGGGCGGCGGCTTCGGCCGGCGCTTGCGCAACGACTATATGGCTGAGGCAGCGTGGATCTCGCGAAAAGTAGGCGCCCCGGTCAAGCTCGTGTGGACGCGCGAGGACGACATCCAGCACGACTTCTATCGTCCGGCCGGCTTCCACTTTCTCAAAGGCGGCCTCGACGGCGCGGGCAAGCTCATTGCTCTCGGCGACCATTTCGTGACCTTCGGTCAGGGCGGAAAGCTTGCCGACTCCGCCGCATTGGACGCCAACGAATTTCCCGCAGGCCTCGTGCCGCACCTCGAATACGGCCAATCGCTCATGGAGCTCGGCGTTCCGACCGGCCCGCTACGCGCGCCGCGCTCCAATGCGCTCGCGTTCGTCTTTCAGTCATTCCTGGACGAGCTCGCCGACGCGGCCGGCGCTGATCCGCTGGAATTCCGTCTCGCGCTGCTCGGCGAACCGAAAGTCTTGATCAATTCCAGCGGCAAAGCGGACCCGCTGCGCGACTTCGACACCAGCCGGATGCGCAACGTGTTGCGGCGGGCCGGCGAGATTTCCGGCTGGTCGCAGCGCCGCGCTTTGCCGGCGCGAACGGCCAAGGGCATCGCCTTCTACTTCAGCCATTCCGGCTATTTCGCCGAAGTGGTGCAAGCGACCGTCACGGCCGCAGGCGGGATCAAGCTCGACCACGTCTGGGTGGTCGGCGATGTCGGCAGCCAGATCATCAATCCGAGCGGCGCCGTCAACCAGGTGCAGGGCGCGGCGCTCGACGGGCTCGGTGCGGCGCTCGGCCAAGCGATCACGCTGGACCGCGGCCGCGTGGTGCAGTCGAACTTCGATAGCGTCAAGCCGTTGCGGATCGATCAGGCGCCACCGGTCGATGTGGAATTCCTCATCACCGACAATCCGCCGACCGGACTGGGCGAGCCGGCGCTGCCCCCGGTCGTGCCCGCGCTCTGCAACGCCATCTTCGCCGCGACCGGCAAGCGCATCCGCACGCTGCCGATCGACGCGGATGTGCTGAAAGTCTAGAGCGTGAGTTATGGTTCGATCAGCATCCCGCTCTAGCTTTTGTTTGAGCATGATCTTTTCGGAAAACCGGATTCCACTTTTCCGGATCATGCTCTAACGCCGCCCGCAATCTCCGGGGCGACTCACGTAAAGAAATACCGGGTGGCGTGAAAGAAGATTGGCGCCGCAAAGCTGACCGAATCCATCCGGTCCATCACGCCGCCGTGCCCCTCGATCATCGAGCCCCAATCCTTGGCGCCGAGGCTTCGTTTGACGGCGGAGAGCACGAGGCCGCCGAGGAAGCCCATCAGCACGATAATGAAGGCCATGCCGGCGGACTGGAGCGGCGTGAAGGGCGTGATCCACCACATCGCGGCGCCGATCAGCGTGGCGCTCGCCGCTCCGCCGACGAAGCCTTCGACAGTCTTGGAGGGGCTGACGACCGGGGCGATCTTGGTCTTGCCGAACAGCTTGCCGAAGACATATTGCAGCACGTCGCTCATCTGCACGACGAGGATGAGATAGAACATCAGCAGCGGATTCTCGCCCGCGTAACCTGGAATTGGCAGCAGCAACAACGCCGGCACGTGGCTGATGCAATAGACCGTGATCATCAGGCCCCATTAAATCTTGGCGCTGCGCTCGAGGAAGCTTTCCGTGTCGTGCGCCAGCACGGAGATCGAAGGCAGAAACAGGAAGCCGTAGACCGGGATGAAGATCGAAAACAGGCCGTACCAGCTTGTCGCGATCAGCAAATATTGAATCGGGATCACGATGAAAAACGCCACCGAGAGCGCGCGGTGATCGCCGATTTTGGTCGGCGTCAGCGTCAGGAATTCGCGCAGCGCGAAGAACGAGATGAACGCGAACATCGCAATCGTCGCGTTGCGGCCGAGCAGGAACGCCGCGGCGAAGACGCCGACCATCCACCACCAGGCGCGCACGCGCGCAATGAGATTGTCGACGACGGCCGCCGCCTTCTCGTCCTTGACCCGCGCGCGCAGGATGCGTCCGATCACCGAGGCGACGATCAGCAGGGCGACCACACCGCCGATGAGCCAATAAAGCTTGTGTGAGGGGTTCATTTGGCGAGCTCAATGACGGCGTTGCGGGCGCGTTCCAGAAAAGCCGACTTATCTTCATCGGCTATGCGCGGCAGCGGCGCGCCAAAGCGCACCGTGCAGATCAGCGGCACCGGAAAAAACGTCCCTTTCGGCATGCTGCGATGCAGGTTGTCGAGATAGACCGGGATGAGCTCGACGTCGGGAAAGCGCTGCGCCAAATGGTAAAGGCCCGACTTGAAAGGAGCGGGAAGCCGCTCCGGCCCTCGCGTTCCCTCCGGAAAAATGATGATCGACTGGCCGGCCTCCAGCACGTCATAGAGCGGGCGCAACGGGTCCGCTTCCGGATCCGCCCGCTTGCGGTCGATGAGGACCGCGTTCAGCGCTTGCAGCGCGATGGTCCGCTTCAGCGCGCTTGAGCCCCAATAATCGGCGGCGGCGGCGGTCCGCGTCTTGGCGCGCAAATCGGGCGGAAGCGCCGACCAGAGCGCGACGGTGTCGATATGGCTCGTGTGATTGGCAAAATAGATGCGCTGCCGATCCTCGGGCTTTGAGCCGATCCAGCGCGGCGTGGCGCCAAGGAGCGCCCGGACCGCTCCGATCAGGAGATACGACAGCCACACGCTAGCTTCCCCTGAGCTGGGCCACGATGGCGAGCGTGCGGGTCACGCACGTCACGACCGAACCGGCGGCGATGATGACCGCCGCCGCAATCAGGGCATACTGAGTGCCGGTAAACAACCATTCGGCGGCGCCGACGACGCAGGCGGCTGTCAGGACGGCCATGCGTTGCTGCTTGGCCATCGGCCCGCGAAAATCCTGGGCGAAGCCGAGCGAGCCCCCGAACACGCGGACGTAGGCGGTCAGCGCAGCAGCAAGCGCGCCGAACCAGCCGAGCGCCGGCCAGCCGACGGCATAGCCCAAGGCGACGATGAACAGAGAATCGGCGATGCGGTCGGGAAACTCGTTGTACAGCGCCCCGACCGACGATTTTTTGCCGCCCTCGATCGCCACCATGCCGTCGAGGAGATTGCAGACGAGCCGGGCCTGAACCGCAGCGGCGCAGCCGATAAGGCCGATCGCGTCGGGCTTGAATGCCAGCAACCCCGCGCCGACCGCGGCGAAGACGACGCTGACCGCCGAGATCTGATTGGGCGTCACGCTGGTTCGGGCGAGAAACGCCGCCAAGGCCTTCGCCCATCCCGCCGACCGCGACGCAATCGGGCGCCGGTTTGCTTCGAGTTCGGGCATGGCGCTGTGCCTCATCCGGAGGTGATGACTAAGACTGCGAGCCCGCGGCTGCGGCGCAGTGTTTGAGCATGATCTTGTCGGAAAACCGGCCTCCACTTTTCCGGATCATGCTCCACCGCGCTGGCGCCCGAGCGCCATCGTCGGCCACACTGACCTGCACGAAACGGCCAGCGCGCTACGCTGCCGGCGATTATCGCATCGCGTGAACGGCGCGCAAGGGCGCGAGCAAACGCCGCTTCGCGCGGAGTGATCACGCGGACTAGCGGCATCACACTCGCGTCTATCTCGGCGATTCAACGTCTCTCAGCGCCACGCGCCGAGCCGCCGCGCGAGGCGCTCGACAAGCGCGACGGCAACGCTCGCGTAACCATTTCGACTCACCTGCTCGAAAAATTTCGCGCGAAGGCAAAAAAACTCTTGCATCGATTGCTCAACGCGCTTATGTCGCGTCCGCCCAATTTCGCACGTGCCTGTGGCCGCGTGCCGGTTGGTGGGCATCCGGACAAGAGGCCGGACAGCCGCCCGGAGTGAGGCCGAGACTCAAAGCCAAGGGACTCCAACCCCAACGGCGAGAGCATCGGCCGCTTGAGCTCCGAACCACTTAACCGGCAGCCGGAGGCGAAACCGGCGCACCCCGCGCTCAACGGGGGACGCGGCTTAAAGCAACGACGGAGCGGGCTTCTCTGGTCTCGTCGGCCCTCCAAAGGTCGGCACCAATAGAGGCTTGTTCAATCCTTGCCGGCCGTGCGGATCGGGATTTCCCGCTCCAAGCCAAGGCAGCATCTCGGGTGTAGAGCCCGCCGCCTTCGGACCGTGTCTCCATCGCACGGCGAGGCGCCGACCCTCATCCGCTGACGCCGGGCGAACCTGTTCGCCCGAACTTCAATCCGAGCCGCGAGGCTCATTGAACCTGGTGGGGAGAGCGCCCATGACCGCGCGCATCCGCGATTTTCTGCGTAACCGTCAAGAGGACGGGCCGTGCCTCGTCGTCGATCTCGACGTCGTCCGCGAGAACTACCTCAACTTCGCCAAGGCGCTGCCCGACACGCGCGTATTCTACGCCGTGAAGGCCAACCCGGCGCCGGAAGTGCTGTCGCTGCTCGCGGGGCTGGGCTCCTGCTTCGACACCGCCTCGATCCCCGAGATCGAGATGGCGCTCGCGGCCGGCGCCGCAGCGGACCGCATCTCCTTCGGCAACACCATCAAGAAGGAGCGCGACGTCGCGCGCGCCTACGCGCTCGGCGTGCGCCTTTACGCGGTCGACTGCCAGGCCGAGGTCGAGAAGATCGCCCGCGCCGCGCCCGGCAGCCGCGTGTTCTGCCGCATCCTCTCCGACTGCGTCGGGGCGGAGTGGCCGCTGTCGCGCAAGTTCGGCTGCGAGCCGGCCATGGCGGTCGACGTGCTCGAGCATGCCCATCGTCTTGGCCTCGAGGCCTACGGCATCTCGTTCCATGTCGGCTCGCAGCAGCGCAATCCGCACGCGTGGGACCGCGCGCTCGCCTCGGCGGCCGCCGTGTTCCGCGATTGCGGCGAGCGCGGGCTGACGCTGTCGATGGTTAACCTGGGCGGCGGTTTCCCGACCAAGTACCTCAAGAACGTGCCGACGGTGAAGACCTATGGCTCGGCGATCTTCCGCGCGCTGCGGCGGCATTTCGGCAACCGCATCCCTGAGACCATCATCGAGCCGGGCCGCGGCATGGTCGGCAATGCCGGCGTGATCGAGGCCGAGGTCGTGCTCGTCTCCAAGAAGAGCGAGAACGACGACGTGCGCTGGGTCTATCTCGACATCGGCAAATTCGGCGGACTCGCCGAAACGATGGACGAATCGATCCGCTATCCGATCCGCACGGCGCGCGACGGCGAACTCGGCCCGTGCGTGCTCGCCGGCCCGACCTGCAATTCGGCCGACGTGCTGTACGAGAAGGTGCCCTATCCGCTGCCGGTTTCGCTCGAGATCGGCGACAAGGTGCTGATCGAAGGCACCGGGGCCTATACGGCAACCTACTCGTCCGTGGCCTTCAATGGCTTCGCGCCGCTGAAGACGTTCCACATCTAGATCGCGCTTTCGCGCCAATCCGATTTCGCCGGGAGCCGGCAATTGCCGGCTCTCATCATCAATCCTGCTCGAACAAAAGAGCCCCCTCCCAACCCTCCCCCGCGAGCGGGGAGGACAAGGACGGGGAAAGGAGTGGGCCATGGTGACGATCCGCACTGAAATGCCGTTCGATATCGATGCGCGCGAGAACCTGCTCGACCGCGTGTGGGGACCCTCGCGCTTCCAGAAAACCGCCGAGCGGCTGCGCGAAGGCCGCGAGCCGTCGGCCGGACTTTCGTTCGTCGCCGAACACGATGGCGACATCGTCGGCACGGTCCGCCTGTGGGATATCTGTGCCGGCCCCGGCCGGCCGGCGGTGCTGCTCGGCCCGCTGGCGGTGGACGAAAGCCAGCGCTTGCGGGGGATCGGCGGCGCGCTGATGCGCCGCGCGATGGCGGCTGCACGGCGGCGCAAGCAGCGCGCCGTGCTGCTGGTCGGCGACGCAACGTACTATTGGCGCTTCGGCTTCTCGGGCCAAAAAACCGCGGCGCTGTGGCTGCCCGGCCCCTATGAATGCGACCGGCTGCTCGCCTGCGAGCTGACGCCGGGGGCGCTCGACGGTGCGCGCGGTCTGATCGGCGCGACCGGACGCCTGACGCCGGCCCCGAGCCTCGACGCCCTCATCGCCGGACTTGGCCGCGACGCGGCATCTGCCCGTCACGCAGCTTGACTATCATCCGAAATTTGGGAACGACGAATATGAACGCCATGACCAAAACCACGACTGCCTGGCCCCTGCACGCCCGCTTCGACGGACCGATCGTCATGATCGGTTTCGGATCCATCGGCCGCGGAACGCTGCCACTGATCGAGCGCCATATCGGCTTCGACCGCAGCAAGTTCGTCGTGATCGCGCCGGACGACGAAGATCGCGGCTTGCTCGACGAGCGCAAGCTCACGTTCATCCATGCGGCGATCACCAAGGATAATTACCGCGACGTGCTGACGCCGCTCCTCACCGCGGGGCCCGGGCGCGGGATGATCGTCAATCTGTCGGTCGACACCTCGTCGGTCGAACTGATGGCATTCGCCAAGGATATCGACGCCTTCTATATCGATACGGTGGTCGAGCCCTGGCCCGGCCTTTATACCGACCGCAATCGGTCGATCTCGCAGCGCTCGAACTATGCGCTGCGCGAAAGCCTGCTCGATCTGCGCCGGCGGCGGCCGGGCGGCATCACCGCCGTGAGCTGCTGCGGCGCCAATCCCGGCATGGTGTCGTGGTTCGTCAAGCAGGCTCTGCTCGACGTCGCCACTGAAATCGGCCTGAAGTTCGACGAGCCCAAGACGCGCGACGACTGGGCGCGGCTGATGCATCGCGCCGGCGTCAAGGGCATCCACATCGCCGAGCGCGACACCCAGCGTGCGCGCGATCCCGAAGCCGCGCGGGATTTTCGTCAACACCTGGTCGGTCGAGGGCTTCTGCTCCGAAGGACTGCAGCCGGCGGAACTCGGCTGGGGCACCCACGAAAAAGCGCTGCCGCCGAACGGCAGCAAGCACGACTTCGGCTGCGACGCCGCCATTTATCTGACACAGCCTGGCGCCGGCACGCGCGTGCGCTCCTGGACGCCGACCGCGCAGGCGCAGCACGCGTTCCTTGTCACGCACAACGAGTCGATCTCGATCGCGGACTTTTTCACGCTGCGTGAGAACGGCAACGTGGTCTACCGGCCGACCTGCCACTACGCCTATCATCCGTGCGACGACGCCGTGTTGTCGCTGCACGAGATGGCCGGCGCCGCGTGGCAGATGCAGTCGGATTGGCGGATCCTCGGCGAAGGCGACATCGTCGACGGCATCGACGAGCTCGGCGTGCTGCTCTACGGCCACGCGAAGAACGCCTATTGGTACGGCTCGCAGCTCTCGGTCGAAGAGACCCGCGAGCTCGCGCCCTACCAGAACGCGACCGGACTGCAGGTGACCTCGGCCGTGCTCGCCGGCATCGTGTGGATGCTGGAAAATCCCGACCGCGGCATTGTCGAAGCCGACGAACTGGACTTCCGGCGCTGCCTGGAAGTCCAGCGGCCCTATCTCGGGCCCGTGATCGGACGCTACACCGATTGGACGCCAGCCGATGGCCGCGGCGGATTGTTCCCCGACGAGGTCGATCGCGACGATCCTTGGCAGTTCAGCAACGTGCTGGTGCGCTGGTAGCTCCTCACCTGGCTTCGGCTTGTTGAAACGCCGAGCAGCTCTCTCCCGCAAGGGGAGAGGGCTCTGCCCTCTCGGCCCGCGATTGCGCACAGCGCCCCGGCGACACGACGCATCGGATCGTGCCCTCGCCCCTTGCGGGAGAGGGCAACGCATGACCCTCGGCAAACGCTGCCGGGTGAGGGGTCGCTCGGCGCACCTTAGCTAGACTAGTGCTTCTCCGGCGTCTGGAAGCCGCGACCGGCGCGGAACGATTTCGACATGCGCGCGACGATCGGATCGTATTTCTGCTTGAGGCCGGCCGGGTAGGACGCGACAAAACCCTCGGTCATTTCCTTGCCGTGGGACAAAAGGTGCCGCTCGTAAAAGATGCGGTCGCTCCCTTTCGTGCCTGAGATGACAAACCAGTCGTCACCGTGCGCCCGATAGGTGATCACCGCGTCGGCTCCCAGGTTCTTCGCAACGAAATCCTGGAACCCCGCCAGATCGAAATCGAGCGCATTGTACGAGGCGAAGACCGAGAACTCCGCGCCATCGGCGCTCGCGAACGCAAGGCCGTCGTCGTTGCCCGGCGGCGTCCCGGGTTTGAAGACACTCGGATAGTCGATGGTCGTGCCGTAGCGGTCGTTGTGGTAGGTGCGCCAATCGTCAGCCAGGGCTGCGGGCGGCGTCAGTATTTGAGTGACAACCGCAACCATCAAGATCGTCAGGCTCAAAGCGGCCAAACCAAATCGCGCCCGAGGCATAGCGCTTACTCCGGTCCAACGATCCGTTCGATGCGCCGGTCGGGCACGAGCCAGATGACAGCCACCAGCACATAAAGCGCGATCGATATCCACGGGTTGACGAACGCCAGGACGATTCCGGCAAGATAGAGGATCGGCGATATCTTGCCCTTGAGGTCGCCGCCGAGAGCTTCGGCCAGCACCGATTGCGTCCCGTGCCGGTGAATAATGGCCCGTTGCAGCAGCACGTAAGCGATGGCCGGCATCAAGAGCGCCGCGCCATAAATCGCCGTCGGCAGCGGGGCGCCGAGATTTTGCCCCATCCAGGCCGTCGTCACCGGAATGATCGAGAGCCAGAACAAGAGATGCAAGTTGGCCCAGAGAATGAGTCCATCGACCCGCGTCACGGTATGCAGAAGGTGATGGTGGTTGTTCCAATAAATGCCCACATAGATGAAGCTCAAGACGTAGCTCAGAAAGCTCGGCGCTATGGCGGCGAGCGCCGAGGCGTCGCTGCCGTGCGGCACATGCAGCTCCAGCACCATGATGGTGATGATGATGGCGATGACGCCGTCACTGAATGCGGCGAGACGATCTTTTCCCATGCTCTATTATTCTGGCCTCATCCGCCTGGCGTCGGCAATATCAGCTCGGATCAAGACGCGGGACCGAAGCAATCGATGCGGACCGGCTGATCGAACTTGTCGCCGCTTGCCGCAAAGGTCTCATCGAAACGGCGCCGCACGGCCGGCGCCACGACGGCTTCCTTGCTGTATCCGTTGAAGCGCATGTTCGCGATCATCTGCTCGGCAAAGGCGTCGAAGCTGCCATAACGCCGCGTATCCGCGTAGGTCGAGATTTCATCGGCGGCGAAGCGCGGGCGCGCAAAATGCGCAAGGGCTTCGGCGGCCGCTTTTCGTACCGCGGTTTCGTCGTGGAACAGCTCCATCACGTATTGATGCGGCCCTTGCGGCAACGGCTCGGCGACGTAAAGGCGGCCCGACGGCCGCAAAATCCGCCGCGCCTCGGCGAGTGCGCCGGCAAGCTTCGCGCCCGGCACATGATGGAGCGAGAAAATAAACAGGACGAGATCGGCCGATTGATCCGGTTCGGGAATGGCATCGGCACTTGCCCTGACCAGACGAAAGCGGCCGGCGCCATGGGCGACCGGCTCCGTCCCTTCGATAAACGGATCGTAGCCGGTGACGTCGGCACCCAACGCCGCGAGCGCACGCGCCATGTGCCCACTCGCCGCAGCCGATATCAATGACGCGCAGCCCCTCGACATTGCCGACCGTAGCCAGCAGCGCATCGAGATGGGATTTGGCACCGAGATCGCGAATGAGTGTTTCACTCATTTTCTTCTTGACTCGTTTGGTTCTTCAGAGCTCGTTTGGCCGCCTCAAGGCTCGCCGGGCTTGAACGGCAATTCTTTGCCCGGCGGCACGCTCTCCTCGCTCATCGCCAACACCATGGCAATCGATATGTAAGTGCCCGCGACGGTGGTCAAATCGACCACCTGCTGCTCGCCCAGGAGTTTCTTGGCGCGCTCGAATGTCTCGTCGGAAACGGCATGCTTCGTCGTCAGCTCGGTGACGAAGTCATACACCGCCGCTTCCTCCGGCGGCATGTTCGACGGACGTTTGCCGGCCTTCAATTCCGCGACGATATCCGGCGACAGCCCCGCTTTGACCGCAAGCGGCGCATGCGCGAACCACTCGACCTGCGAGCGCCACTGCCGGCTAATGATGAGAATGGCAAACTCGTTGAGCTTCAGCGGTACCGAAGTTTCCCAGCGCAAATAGTGCAGGAGATCGAACATCCGCTGCCCGAGAACGGGGCTGCGCAGCAGCGGATTGTAGGGGCCGCCCAAGCCGACGCTTGAGACCTTCATGATTTCCTCGGCCAACGGCTTTTGCGCGTCGGTGAGTTGCTCCGTGGTCAATTGCGGGAAGCGCGGCTCTTTGCTCATCACATGCGATCCTATCAGTGTCAGCGCCATGGAGCCGGCGGCCGCGGCGAGCGCTACCGATACGAATGACACTGCGTGTCTCATGGATTCTCTCCGCAATTAGAACAGCCCGCGGCGCGCCTGCAAGGCGCCCCGCGACACGCGCAAGCAGCCGTCGCCGCTTTTCTGAAAATCTAATCTTGGATCTGGCCGAAAGCCACGCCGACGCGCCCGGCATTCACGCGCCGGAACATAGGACGGTCGGAGCGCTTGGTCGCAAATAGCGCCTAGAGCGAGCGCGACAATTCCTGGTCCGTCGGCATTCGCCCATTCGGCGTCAGGTGATCGACCACCTGGGGCAAATACTGGCTGAGACCCTCAAGCAGATCGTTCTGCGACAGGCCGGAATGCGCCGACAACGCGTTGAGCTGATCGGCACCGAGAGCGCTTGCCAGATCGTCCGGCGAGATCGCTTTGTTCGGCCCGGTGCCGACCCAGGACTTGGCGACGTCGCCCTGACCTGCTTGCTGCAGTTGCTTAAGCACGTCGTTGAGACCACCGCTGAGCACGGTTCCGGCAGCGCCGCCGGCCAACAAACCGCCCAGTCCGCCTTTGAGGATGTCGTTCAAACCGCCCGGTGCGCCGCCGGCACCACCGGGCTGCGTCGGCGCCGATCCACCCAGGACGTTCTTGAGGAGATCGCCCAAACCACCGCCCGGGCTTGCGCCTGGCGCCGGCGCCGGGGTTCCCGGAGCGGGTCCCGCATTCGCCGGCTGGCTGGTGAAGCTTTTCAACGCCTTGTAGGCGAGCAGGCCGAGGATCGCCATGGTGATAGGCGACATGCCCCCACCGCTGCTCGACCCCGATGAGGAACCGCGCGCTCCACGCGGTCCATTCTGCATTCCGTTGAGAACATCGATGAGACCCACAATAGCCTCCCTGGATTCACGTGCGGACTATCAATCCGCATGGCCCACCAGATTATTAGGGGAAAATGTCAAAATTTATTCGGCTGAACCCATTCTGGTGCAACGCGTTTTTGCACAAGGCGCCGACGCCCGAACATTCATCGCCCGGCAAGAAGTCGTCGTGCCTATCGAGACGGCGATCCTAGAGTGCCAATCATTTCAGATTGAATCGATTGGCGCTCTAGCTGATTGGTGAAGCATGATCTTTTCGGAAAACCGGTTTCCACCCATCGGGTCAAAGCCCGAGGGCATGCTTTTCCGGATCATGCTCTAAGGCGCGCAAGCCGCCACTGACAAAGGGAACGATCTCGCGCAGTGCCGCGTCGACGTCGTCGGAGCGGCAGAGCCCGCGCGACAATCGCTCGATACGCCCCGTGGCCGATATCACCTGCACCATCGTGCCGAGCAGGAACATGTAGCCCCAATAGACCGACGGTTCCGGCGCTTTCGGCATGGCGAGCCGCAATGCGTTGATAAAGTGCAGCGCGGTGGGATCGAGTACCCCGCTCGCCAGCGCGGTGAATTTCGGCAGCACGTCGAGCTGCGACACGAGACTCGCGTAATGCCGCCATCCGGCATCGCCGTCGGCGAGGCGCCGGAACATCGGCGCCAGAAAGGCCGAGACAATTGCCTCGACCGAAGGCGATTGCGTGCCCGCCTGTTGCCGCGCCAGTTCGAGCTCCTTCACGCGCTCGTCGTGAACGATGCGCGCGCGCCGCGCGATCACTTCGTGCAAAAGATTTTCCTTGGTGCCGAAGTGATAGTTGGCGAGCGCAAGATCCACACCGGCACGCTCAGTGATGATGCGGAGCGAGACGCCGTCGAAGCCGCTTTCGGCAAAACTCCGCTCGGCCGCGTCCAGGATCGAGAGCCGGGTGGTGTCGCCGCGGCGCGCGACGACGCGCTCGCCGCGCGCCTCCGGTTTGCGCTTTGGCGGATTCCGCGGCGGTTTTGGCGCTGCCGCGCTCCTGATCTTTTTGGGCGCTGGCGCGCTCTTCCCCTTCATGCGAGCTCCAGTCCCGCATCGGTGGCGGGCGCGTCCGCGACGTTCCCAAGCGGACAGCTTGACTCTATCTCAATTTCAACATTCAATGAAATAGAATAATACGAGTGACCAAGAACGCTGCGATCGACGTCAGCGATCGATGGGGAGGACGAATGAGGCTCGTCACTTTCACTGCCTCGGGCGCCCAGCGCGTCGGCGCCTTCGTGGACGACGATCGCCGGATCGTGGATTTCGCGGCGGCCGGCGCCGGTGCCGATCCCGCTTTCGGAAGCATGCAGGCGCTGATCGAAGGCGGCGCCGCCGCGCTCGACCGCGCCCGCGCGAGCGTCGCGGATGCGCAGCGGAGCGGGCGCGGCATGGTCGACACCGCCGCGGTGAAGCTTTTGGCGCCGCTGCCGGTGCCGGCGCAAATGCGCGATTTTCTTTGCTTCGAGAAGCACCTCATTCAGGCGTTCGCCCGCTTGCGCCAAGTGCGCGCGGCGACCACCGCCGATCCGGAAAAAGCGCTGCGCGAGATGGAAGCCGCCGGCACCTATAATGTGCCGAAGATCTGGTACGAGCGGCCGAGCTTCTACAAGCCGAGCCGCTTCGCGGTTTGCGGTACCGACCAGGACGTGGTCTGGCCCGCATATTCCAAGACCATCGACTACGAGCTGGAATTCGCCTGCGTGATCGGCAAGACCGGCCGCAACATCGCCAAGGACCAGGCCCGCGACTACATTTTCGGCTACACCATCTTCAACGACCTGTCCGCCCGCGACGAACAGAGCCAGGAGATGCTCTCTAGTCTCGGCCCGGGCAAAGGCAAGGACTTCGACAATTCCAATCCGATCGGTCCCTGCATCGTCACCGCCGACGAAATCCCCGACCCGTATGTGCTGGACATGATCGTGCGCGTGAACGGGCAGGAACGCGGCCGCGGCAATTCGCGCGAAATGGGCTGGAAGTACGAGGATTGCATCGCCTTCGTGACCCGCGACGAGACGATTTATCCGGGCGAATTGTTCTGCTCCGGCACGGTCGGCAACGGTTCGGGCCTGGAAATCGGGCGCTATGTAGAACCCGGCGAAGTCGTCGAGCTCGAAGTCGAAAAAATCGGCGTACTGCGCAATCGCATCGTACGCGGCTAAACTATCAGCGGGAGGAGACTATGCTGCAGAAGATCCGCCGGGTCGTCACCGGGCACAATGCCGCCGGCAAGGCCGTCATCCTGTTCGACGATCATGCGCCCAACGTGAACCCGCTCAAGGGCTGGCCGGGCGCCGGTGTCACCGAGGTCTGGGTCACCGACGAAATGCCGGTCAGCAATCTCGGCTCGACGGACCGCTCGCTGCGGCCGATGCGGCATGATCCCACGCCCTCCGGCACCATCTTCCGCGTCGTGGAGATTCCGCCGGAGAGCGCCGGAACGAAGATCGATGCCAGCGCCACCTTCGGCCAGCTCGGCAGCACGCACCAGCCGAGCGCCGCGGATTCAGCCAAGCATCCGACCATGCACAAGACCAACTCGATCGATTATCTGGTCGTGATCTCCGGCTCGATGCACATGCTGATGGAGGAAGGCGAGGTCGAGCTGCATGCCGGCGATTGCATCGTGCAACGCGGCACCAATCATGCTTGGGTCAATCGGAGCGGAAAGCCGTGCGTGTTGGCCGCGGTCCTGATCGACGCCAAGCCCGCACCGTGAACAAAACCGGCAGCGTGCGATGAATTTGGCGGCCTGGGTCGAGAAATGGGGGCGCGCCGCGCCGGATCGTCCGGCGATCGCCTGCGGCGGCGCGACCTACTCGACTTATCGGCAGTGGGCGGCGCGCTCACGCGTGCTCGCGGGCAACTTGCGCGCCCTGTGCAAGCCCGACGATCGCGTTGCGATCGCCATGACCAACCGGCCGGAATTCCTCGAAGCGCTGTTCGCCATCTGGCACGCCGGCCTCGTCGCCGTGCCGATGAATGCCAAGCTCCACAGCGATGAGTTCGGCTACATCATCGGCAACACGGAAGCGGCGCTGACGCTCGCAAGCCCGGATCGGGCCGACGACGTCGCGCCGCACGGCCGCACCATCGCGACCGGCACGAGCGAGTGGCGACAACTTCTCCAGGGCGAGGGCATCGACATGGTGCCGCGCGGCGCCAGCGATCTTGCCTGGCTTTTTTACACCAGCGGCACGACCGGCCGGCCGAAAGGTGCCATGCTGACCCACGGCATCATGATGGCGCAGACGCTCGCCTATTTTGCCGAGATCGAGCCGGTCGGACCGGGCGATTGCGTCCTTCACGCCGCGCCGATGTCGCACGGCTCCGGCTGCTACGGCCTGCCGCACGTGGCGATGGGGGCAAAGACCGTCGTGCCCGAGAGCGCGGGCTTCGAGCCCGAGGAGATCGCCGAACTGTCGGCGATCCACGGCAATGTCAGTTTCTTCGCGGCGCCGACCATGGTCAGCCGCCTGATCAACAATCAGCGCTTTGCCGACGCCGATCACTCAGGTTTGCGCACCATCATTTACGGCGGCGCGCCGATGCATTTCGAGACGCTGCTGCGCGGGCTCGATCTGCTCGGCCCGAAATTCGCGCAGATCTACGGCCAGGGCGAAGTGCCGATGACCATTACGGCGCTATCGAAAGAGCTGCACGCCGACCGTGCGCGGCCGCGCTGGCGCGAAATCATGGGTTCAGTCGGCCTGCCGCGTACCAACGTCGAAGTGCGCGTCACCGACGAAGACGATCGCGACATTGCCGCCGGCGAAATCGGCGAAGTGCTGGTGCGCGGCGAAGTGGTGATGACGGGCTATTGGCGAAATCCGCAGGCGAGCGCCGAGACCTTGCGCGGCGGCTGGCTGCATACCGGCGACATGGGCGCTTTCGACAAGGAAGGCTTCCTGACCCTGAAGGACCGCTCCAAGGACCTGATCATCAGCGGCGGCAGCAACATTTATCCGCGCGAGGTCGAAGAGGTCTTGCTGCGCCATCCGGGCGTGTTCGAAGTGTCGGTGATCGGCCGTCCGCACGCCGATTGGGGCGAAGAGGTCGTGGCCTGCGTCGTGCCGCGGCCGGAGCAAAAGATCTCGGCGGAAGACTTGGACACGCTCTGCCTCTCCGCCATCGCGCGCTTCAAGCGGCCCCGCGACTATGTGTTTCTCGAAGTCCTGCCGAAAAACAATTATGGCAAGGTCCTCAAGACCGAACTCCGCAAGCTGCACGGTCAGGCAGCAAATAAGACCAATACCTGAACCATGGGAGGTTTCCGATGATGCAACGACGAACACGCGCTACCTGCGCGGGCGGCCTTCGCACGGCCGTGCTGGCGACGCTCGCCGCACTCAGCATGGCAGCCACGAGCCTGCCGGCCGCCGCCGAGGAGCCCCTGAAAATCGGCTTCGGCATGGCGGAAACCGGCCCGCTCGCCGGCACCGGAAAATCGGCGCTGCTGGCGATGACCATCTGGGCCGAGGATGTCAACGCCAAAGGCGGCTTGCTGGGACGCCAGGTCAAGCTCATTCATTATGACGATCAGAGCAACCCAGCCAACGTGCCGGCGCTCTATGCCAAGCTCATCGATCTCGACAAGGTCGATCTGATCATCAGCGGTTACGCCACGCCGATCATCGCGTCCACGATACCGATCGCCATGCAGCACGACATGGTACTGATGGGCTTCTTCGGTTTGGCCAACAATGCCAAGTTCAAATACGATAAGTATTTCGGCATCTTCCCCGCCGGCGAGAAGCCCGCTTTGGCGATCATGCAGCCGTTCTTCGATGCGGCAATGACGCTCGATCCCAAGCCGAAGACGGTCGCCGCCGTTTATCCCGAAATGGAATTCGGCCAGTCCATCAAGAACGGCGTCAGGGCGGCGGCGACCGCTGCAGGCCTGCAAATCGTCTACGATCAAGGCTTCCCGCCAAGCATGACCGATCTGACGACGGTCGTGCGGCAGATCCAGGCGACCAATCCCGACATCGTCGCCATCGGAACGCAGCCCGGACAATCGATCGCCATCGTGCGCGCGATCAACGAGGTCGGCTTGAAAGCCAAGATCGTCGGCGGCGGCATGACCGGATTGCAGACGACCGACGCCGAGGGGCTGCTGGGCGAGCAACTCAACGGCTTCGTCAACTTCAACATCTGGCTGCCCGCGCCCAAGATGCAGTATCCGGGCGTGATGGACTTCGTTAAGCGCTATCAGGAGCGGGCCAAGGCCGCGGGCGTCGATCCGATCGGCTATTACGCGGCTCCCTGGGCCTATGCCGAGCTGCAAGTCCTCGGCCAGGCGGTGGAAGCCACCAAGAGCACCGCCGGCGACAAGCTCGGCCCCTACATTCATGCCACCACGTTCAAGACCATCATCGGCGACGTGAAGTTCGGCGAAAGCGGCGAATGGGCACAGCCGCGCATGCTGGCGGCGCAATTCCAACACGTGAAAGGCAACGACATCGAGCAATTCAAGGGCACTGATAAAGTGGTCGTTGTCTCGCCCGCCGAATACAAGAGCGGCGAGCTGCTGTCATTCGAAGATGCCCGCCGGTAAGGGAGTGCCAAGCACGCTTGATCGGCTCGCGCCACGATACGGCGGCGCGGGCCGACGCGTCATTGGCAGGTCAGCACTCCGCACGTCAGCGTCAGGCGCCGCGCCGTGACGATAACTTATCCGCTGCTCGTCAATGCGCTGATCGCCGGATTGCTGATGGGCGGCTTCTATGCCGCGCTGAGCGTGGGTGCTACCGTCGCCTTCGGCCTGCTCGATATCGTCAACATCGCGCATCCGACCTTCGCGGTCATTGGCGCTTACGCCGTTCTGGTGCTCAACCGCGCCTTCAACATCGACCCGATCATCTGCGGCTTGTTGCTGACGCCGGTATTCTATGGCGCCGGCATGCTGCTTTATCAGGTCTATCATTATTTCTTCGAACGGCGCGGCGACGATGCCATGCGTGGGCTGGCTTTCTTCTTCGGCCTGATGTTCATCGCGGAAGTGGCGCTGATCATGTTGTTCGGCGTCGACTTCCGCTACGTCCACGCCCCCTACATCACCACGACCTGGAATTTCGGCGACATTGCATTGCCATTGCGATTGGCGGTGCCGTTCGCCGGCTCGGTTCTCATGCTGGCCGCGCTCGAATTGTTTCTGAGAAAGACCTTCATCGGACGCGCCATCGTCGCGGTGGCGCAGGATCCGTTTGCGCTTCGGCTGGTGGCGGTCTCTCCGGTTCGCATCAAGCGGATCGCTTTCGGTATTGCGTGCGCCAGCGCCGCATTGGCCGGAGCCTTCATTATTGTCATCGAGCCGCTGCAGCCGGCCGTCGGCCGTGAATTCATCGGCCGCGTTTTCGCGATCTGCGTTTTCGGCGGCCTCGGCAGCCTGCCGGGAACCCTCGTCGCCGCGGTGTCGCTGGGCCTGGTCGAAAACCTCTCCACCATTTTCATCGGCGCGTCGTGGTCGCCGGCTGTCGCGTTCGGCGTGCTCTTGGCGACGCTGGCGTGGCGGCCCTCCGGCTTGTTCGGGCGGAGCTGACGCGCCATGACGAATTGGCGCTTTCTCGCCGCGGCCGCCGGCGTCGCCGCCATCGTCTTCGGCATCGCCGCCTGGCTCAACATTGATTATCTGTTCTTCGCCGGATACGTCGTTCTGCAATATGTCGTGCTGGCGAGCGCCTGGAACATCCTGGGCGGCTATACCGGTTACATGAATCTCGGAGTCTCGGCGTTTTTCGCGCTCGGCGCCTACACCACGGTCGCGCTCGAAACCGCATGGAAGTTGCCGCTGCCGGCGACGATCCCGGCCGCGGCGATCGTCGCGGGCCTGGTCGGAATCGGCATGGGTTACTTGACCCTGCGGCTGAAGGGAATCTTCTTCGCCATCGCCACGCTGGCGCTGGCTGTCGTTACCGAGACCTTCATCACCAATTGGGATTATGTCGGCGGCTCGGCCGGCGCCTATCTGCTGCATCCGAAACGCGGGCCATGGTTCGGCAGCTATATCGAATATTTGTTCTTGCTGATGCTGATTGTTGCCGCGTTTGCCGTAGTGGTGGCGCGCGCGGTCGAACGCTCGTGGCTGGGCTACGGCTTCACCGCAATCCGCGACGACGAGACGGCGGCCGAGGCGACCGGCGTACCGACGTTGCGCCTCAAGCTCGTCGCTACCGGGCTGAGCGGTGCGCTGATGGGAATGGCCGGCGCGCCGCTTCCCTATTATGTCAGCTTCCTCGAGCCTGCCTCGACCTTCAATCTTGCCTATGCGGTCAACACCATCGCCATGGCGATGATCGGCGGCACTACAACCTGGCTCGGCCCGCTGATCGGCGCCGTGTTGCTTGCGACGGTGCAGCAGGTCGCGACCGTGACGATCTCGTCCGAGATCAATCTCATGGTTGTCGGCGTCTTGCTGGTCGGCTTCGTCATGCTGGCGCCGAACGGCATTGTCGGATTGCTGCGCCGCCGGCCGCGCTCATAAAAAGAACATTCGTGCCGCCTCATTGGGCAGGCAGGCACTCGGCCACCTGCGCGTATATTTATTTCCTATGACAAGCGCGAGCTACCCGCATCGAATTCATATGCGGCCATCGGCATATTCGAAAAGGCGCGTCACGCGCCCGAAGAGCCGGTTCGATGCAGCGCAGGCGTTTCATCTCGGCGTGCTTGAGGGCAGTCGCCGCCTTGACGGCAGCGATCGCGATCAATGGATTCTTCCCGGCGCAGGCTGAAAATAGCGCCATCAGCATGCGGCGCGCGGCCGAGCGCACAAGCTTCAGCAACGAAGAGATCAGGGACGGCCTGCTCAAGACGGCGTTTCGCGCCGAACTGCAGTTCGGCCGCCACGAGGAACGCATCCGCAAGTTCGACGAGGCCGTTCACGTGTTTGTCGACAATCATGGCGCGCCGGCGCGAACTGCTGACATCGCAGCGATCGTCAACGACATCCGCGCCCGGGTTCATCATCTCGATCTAGCCGTGACGGCCGATCGCAAGAACGCCAATGTCGTGGTCATCTTGGTGCCGAGGCGCGATTTCGCGCGCACCATCCGTTCCCGCTACGGGGAAAGCGCGGCCAACAAAATTCAGAATTCGCTCCATCCCGAATGTCTGTCGGGAATCGCCAAGGACGAGACCTATCGCATCCGGCGCGCCGAGGTGATCCTGCCGGTCGACGCCGATGAATTTCAGTTTTACGACTGTGCTTACGAAGAACTGCTGCAATCGCTCGGGCTCATCAACGACGACAGTTCGGTGCCCTGGACGATGTTCAATGACGACGTGCAAATGGGCTTCTTCGACGTCTACGATCAGTACCTGGTCAATATTCTTTACGATCCGCGCATCCGGCCGGGAATGACCAAGGGCGAGGTCGACGCGCTGCTGCCGGATATTTTCCCGAATGTACGGGCCTGGGTTGCGCACGCCAATTCGGCAAAAGGCGAAAGCGCGCGCGATGGCTTGGACGTTGACGAACGTAACGGCGCCGCGCCGAGCACGGCGTCTGCCGTCTATTCACAATATACGGAACCGCAACGGCGTCGCTGATCCGCTGCTGCCTGGCTTCCAGGTCAGCGCTTCGGCTTCGTCGATCTCGCCGAAGACGAAGAGAATTCAGTGATCGTGTAGCTGGTGTTTTGCGGGTGCCATTGAGTCTGGCCCGCATTGTTGTACTTCGACGGTGCGCTTGTCCCTCCGCCCCCGGCTTGGGCGGCGATCAGCGATCCTAAGGACAAGATCGCCGCGAGGCCCACGATCGCAGCAATGCTCTTGCACATGGACTTTCTCCTTTGAGCTCAGCAGCCTTTATGCCCGCGCTTTCCTCACCCGAAGCTTAACTCGGCGCGTTCGGCCTTTCGGCCACTATGATCCGCACCCTTGTAGTTGCGCAACCATCAAACAACTCATGCGCACAAAATCGGCAGGCTTTTGCGCTGAGCAAGAGTTTGCCAAGCATTCATGATGCAGTGCGACAAAACAGCCAAAAGCTTGAGCAGAGAGGAAGTAGGGCCTCGCTGTGTAGGAGGCCTACTAACCAGGCGGCGCGATGCTTAGAAGTGTGACAGTCGGAAGACCGCCGGCGTTCCTTGTGCGCTGCAAACCTGCGGTCCACACCTGCGCAACATAGATGCAAATTGACAAACACCACCGATTGGACCGAGCCTAGCGCGCCGCCGCCTCATTGGCGGATCTTCGGGGATTGCAAGGATGACGCTCATCGACGCCCCGGCCATACCGTCAACGCCACGCCGTCAAGACTTACAGAACCTATCGGCGCGCGAGATCGCGGCCCGCATTGCCGCGCGCGAGCTCTCGTCCGCCGCGGTGGTCGAGCACTTTGTGGCGCGGCTCAAGTCCGTCAACAGCAAGCTCAACGCCGTCACGGCGGATTTGTCGGAAAGCGCGCGCAAAGCCGCTAAAGACATTGATAAAGCGCTAGCGCGAGGCGAGAAGCTCGGTCCGCTGGCGGGTGTGCCGGTGACTATCAAAGAATGTTTCGATCTGGCCGGCACCGCGTCGACCTTCGGATTGCCGTCGCGCCGCGACGAAATCGAAAGCAAGGACGATCCCTACGTGGCGGCTTGGCGTGCGGCGGGCGCAATCCCGATCGCCAAGACCAATGTGCCACAGCTGATGATCTACACCGAAACGGACAACCCGCTGTACGGCCGAACTAACAATCCGTGGGATCTGGAAAGATCATGCGGCGGTTCGAGCGGCGGCGAAGCCGCGGTGATCGCGGCCGGCGCTTCGCCGCTCGGCCTCGGCAACGATATCGGCGGCTCGTTGCGCATCCCGGCGGCCTTTTGCGGCATCACATCGATCCGCCCGACCGCCGGCCGCACGCCCGATCAGTGCGCGCACGGCCTGCCGACCGGACAGACGGGCATCGTCAGCCAGGTGGGGCCGATGGCCCGGCACGTGGAAGATTTGGTCCTCGGGCTGCGCGTGCTCGATCGCGCGCGCGATCCCTTCCTCGTTCCCGGCGCGGAGTTGGGCGACCCGAGCGCCGTTGACATAAGCCGGCTACGCTTTGCGACCTTCACCGATGACGGCGAATTTCCGGTCGCGCCCGCGGTGCGGCGTGCGGTCGCCGAAGCCGCGGGCTTTCTCACGACGGCCGGAGCAAAAGAAGTGGCGTGGAGAGGGCCGCCCATAAGCCGTGCGCTCGATCTGTTGTTCGCGTGTCTGTCGGCCGATCGCACCGAGTTGTTTCGGCGTTTGTTGCGCGGCAATCCCGTGGACCGACGCCTCAGTCCGCTGCTGCTGACCGCCCGCATGCCGCCCTGGCTGCGCGCCGCCGTCGCCTCGGCGTTCGACGCGATCGGGCGGCACCGGCAGGCTCGTAATTTGCGCCGCTTTGCATCCGGCAGCGTCGACGACTATTGGCTGACGATCGCGGCCATGGCCGAGTTCAGGCGCGCATTGCTCGCTTCGTTTGAAGAAGCCGAAGGCGGGCCGATCGACGTGGTTCTTTGTCCGCCTCATGCGCTACCCGCGGTCCGCCACGGCGCGACCGAGCTGATGCCGATGCCGGGCGCATACGTGCCGCTTGCCAATGTGAGCGGATTCCCCGCCGGAATCGTGCCGGTGACACGCGTGCGCGCCGGCGAAGAAAGCGACCGCGGCGCGAGCCGCGACATCGTCGATCAGGTTGCGCGTGAAACCGAGCGCGGCAGCGCGGGCCTGCCGATCGCGGTGCAGGTGATCGCGCGGCCCTGGCGCGACCATGTGGCGCTCGCGGCCATGGCGACAATCGAAGCCGCAGCGCGAACGCAGCCCGGCTATCCAACGGAGCCTCCGCCATGAACGTGATACGCCCCATCGCGGCCGACATGCGCGCCACTTTCGATGCGCAACGCGCGGCTTTTCTGCGCGCCGGAGCGCCAACGCTGCAAGAGCGCCGCGCGGATCTGAAAAAACTCGCCGACGCGATCGGCCGCGGCGGCGAGCGGCTGGCTGCGGCGATCTCGGCAGACTTCGGCCACCGCTCGCGTCACGAGACGGAGATCGGCGAGATCTTTCCGGCGCAATCGGCCATTCGCCACACGCTGCGCCATCTCGCGCGCTGGATGCGGCCGAAGCGGGTCGCGGTAGGCTTCGAGCTGATGCCCGCCAGCGCCCGCATCCTTTATCAGCCGGTCGGCGTGGTCGGGATCATCAGTCCGTGGAACTATCCGTTCAACCTTGCCATCGTGCCGCTGGTCGCGGCACTCGCCGCCGGCAACCGCGTGATGTTGAAGCCGTCGGAACTGACGCCGCGCACCTCGGATTTTTTGGCGGAGCTTCTGGCGGGTTTGTTTCCGCCCGAGCAGGTAGCGACCATCGTGGGCGGGCCGGAGGTCGGCCAAGCCTTTGCCCGCCTTCCGTTCGACCATCTGTTCTACACCGGCTCGACGGCGGTCGGACGCTTGGTCATGCAAGCGGCCGCAGACAATCTCACGCCGGTGACGCTCGAACTCGGCGGAAAATCGCCGTGCATCATCGGTGAGGATGCGGCGCTCCCGAGCGCCGCCGAAAGCATCGTGCACGGCAAGCTGTTGAATGCCGGCCAGACCTGCATCGCGCCGGATTATGTCCTTCTACCGCAGCAAAGGCTCGATGAATTCGTCTCGCTCGCCACGGAGACGGCGCGCAAATTCTATCCGACGCTGGCGCAGAACCCGGATTACAGCTCGATCATCAACGAGCGCCATTATCGGCGCGTCGCGCAGTACGTCGCCGAAGCCAAGGCAAAGGGCGTGCGCGCGGTCGAGATCAACCCGGCGCATGACGCGCTGCCCGAAGAAGCGCGGAAGTTGCCGCCGACCTTGCTGATCGAACCGGGCGACGATCTATCCGTGATGCGGGAGGAAATTTTCGGGCCGGTGCTGCCGGTCAAGACCTATCGCAGCCTCGATGAGGCCATCGACTACGTCAACGGGCACCCGCGTCCGCTCGCGCTCTATTATTTCGGCGCCGACACCGCGAAGCGGGACGAGGTGTTGCGCCGGACCATTTCGGGCGGCGCAACCGTCAACGGGACTTTGTTTCATTTCGCCGCGGAGAATCTGCCGTTCGGCGGCATCGGGCCGTCCGGCATCGGCGCCTATCACGGGGAATTCGGCTTCCAGACCTTCTCGCACCGCAAGGGCGTCTTCCTGCAGAGCCGCCTCAGCGGGGCGCGCTTCCTCTATCCGCCGTTTGGGCGTCTCACCGATCTCATGCTGAAAGTACTGAGCCGCGGGTAAAACCGCGGCGCAAAAGCATTGCGTGGAACCGCACGCCGAGGCGTGCTAGCAGCTTGTGCCTTAACGCCCCCTGACGTTTTCCTTGCGTGATGACAAAAGCCGAGCGACCGAATTTCATCGAAAAGCATGGCTTGTGGAGCGACGAACAAAGGCGGCTTGCCGCCGAGATCGCGCGCCGCGTCGAAACCGAAAAGCTGCATTTCGTCAGGCTGGCATGGGGCGACACGCACGGCTATTCGCGCGCCAAGGCACTGACGATACCCGCGTTCCTGTCGGCGCTGAGCGACGGCTACAATATCGGTGTCGCCACCACGACGCTCGATTCCGCCGGCGCGCGCGTTTTCGCCTCGTTCACGCGCGGCGGCGGCATGGGCCTCGACGAGATGACGGGCTCGCCCAATCTCACCATCGTCGCCGATCCGTCGACATTCCGCGTATTGCCTTGGGCGCCGGGCGTCGGCTGGATCCTGGGCGACGAATATTTCAACGACGGCACGCCGTTTCATTTCTCGCCGCGTCAACTTCTGCGCAAGGCTCTGCGCGGTCTCTCCGAGCGGGGCTATGCGAGCATCGTGGGACCGGAGATCGAGTGGTACCTGCTGCGCGTCGCCGACGAGCGTCTCGGCGCCGACAATATCGGCGAGCCCGGGATCCGCGGCCGCCCGGTAAAGACGATCCCGGTCGAGCCGGGCTATCACTACCATTCAGAGTCCAACATGGACCTGATGCAGCCGGTCTTCGACGCGCTCGGCGGCGCGTTCGAGGCGCTCGGACTGGATCTAAGATCGATTGAAAACGAGTGGGGACCCGGACAGGTCGAATGCACTTTCGCGCCCCGCAACGCCTTGCAAGCCGCGGACAATGTGTTTCTGTTCCGCACCGCGACCCGGCAGATTTGCCGCCGCCTCGGCTATTTCGCGACCTTCATGTGCAGGCCCGCGCTCAAGGGATATTATTCGAGCGGCTGGCATCTGCATCAGTCGCTGACCGAAGCCTCCACCGGCCGCAATCTGTTCACGCCGCAGGCCGCCGGAGAAATCCTTTCGCCGCTCGGCCAAGCCTATCTGGCGGGTCTTCTGCACTATGCGGCGCCCGCGACCGTCTTTGCGACGCCGACGGTCAACGGCTATCGCCGTTTCCGTCCGAACTCGCTGGCGCCCGATCGCGCCACCTGGGCCTACGATCACCGCGGCGCGATGATCCGGGTGCTGGGCGGGGTGAACGACCCGGCCACCCGGCTGGAGAACCGGATCGGCGAGCCGGCAGCCAATCCGTATCTCTACATTCTTTCTCAAATCGTCGCGGGATTGGCGGGGATCGAGCGCAAATCCCCTTTGCCACCGCCCAGCGACGAGCCCTACGCGGCCGAGCGCCCGATACTGCCGAAGAGCCTGCCGGAAGCGCTCGATGCCCTCGATCGAGAGTCGTTGTTCCGACATACGCTCGGCAACACCTTCGTCGACTATTTCATCAAGCTCAAGCGCAGTGAGGCCGACAGGTATGCGCGGTGGCTGAAAGAAGCCGGAGTCGCGCCAAGCGACGAGCCGAGCGAATGGGAGCACAATGAATATTTTGACTTCTTCTGAATCGCGAGCGATTTTCTGAACCGCCGGCATTTGTCGCGGCCCGAATAGCAAAAACGGCGGGCGGGAAAATCAGCAGCATGCCCCAAGGACCCAATCTCAGTGAGTTTATCTCTCGCCACCACTCGTTGTTCGCCGAGCGCCCCCAAGCACCGCACGGTCAAGAGAATCAGGATCGCACCATGACGGCGCTCGAGAAAATCAGCGCGCCCCCGGCCGGGGTCGGCGGCACGGCGCTCTACGACTGGGATTATCTGGTGCAGGAGGACAAGGCGCACCGCCTGATCTACACCGACCCGGCGATTTTCGAAGCCGAGATGACGCATATCTTCGGCGGCACCTGGACCTATCTGGCGCACGAAAGCGAGATTCCGAACGTCAACGATTTCATCACGCGGCGGCTTGGCTTGCGCCCGCTCATCATCGTGCGCGACGCCGACGGCAAAATCCGCGCGCTCTACAATCGCTGCACGCATCGCGGCACCACTTTGTGCCGCTGGGACAAAGGCAACAGCAAATCGTTCCAGTGCCCCTATCACGGCTGGAATTTTCTCAATAACGGCCGGCTGCGCGGCGTGCCCTGGCCGGAAGGCTACGCCGCCGATCTGCGCGATCCGAAATACAATCTCGCCCAGGTGCCGCGCGTCGAATCGTATCGCGGCTTTATTTTCGGCACGCTCAATCTGGATGCGCTGCCGCTCACCGAGCATCTCGGGCCGATCGCGACAGTGATCGATGAATGGCTTGATCGCAATCCCGGCGGCAAGGTGGTGGTCTGCGAGGCGAACCGGTTCCGTTACAAAGGCAATTGGAAGCTCGCCTATGACAATTCATGCGACGGCTATCACGTGGCCTATTCGCATCGCTCTTTGCTGGAAACCGAGAATCGCTTCGCCGGCGAGAACGCCAAGGGCATGGCCTATTACCGCAACTCGCCGGACACCCAGCCGATGTATATGCGCTACACCGGCCACGGCAATCACTTCAAGGACAAGCGGCCGAACCTGGAAAAGCGGGCCGGGGGCTTATGGGCGCTGGAGAGCGCGCATCCGGGCATGGAGCATTACGAGGCCGCGTTCATCCAGCGCTACGGCGATCGTGCTTTCGCGCTGCTCGACCTCGCCGGCTCCGAGCCGGTGAACATCAATGTCTTTCCGAACTTTTCGCTGCTCGGCAACCACATCCAGGTGTTCGAACCGGTCAGCGTCGAGGAGACCAACGCCATCTGGTACGGCACCATGATCGTCGATGACGACGGCAGCCTCGGCGAAGAGGCCGTCACCGACATCAATGCGCTGCGCATGCGTACCCAGGAGGGCTTTCCCAACTTCGGCGAAGTCGACGACATCGCCAATTTCGAGCAGATCCAGCGCGGCTTGATGGCCGTCGAGGACGAGTGGGTCTACATGAATCGCGGCCTCGGCGTGCCGGATCGGATCAAGACTCACGCCGACGGCTCCATCACCGCACCGGCCACCGACGAAGCCTTCATGCGCGAGCATTTCAAGGAATGGAAGCGGCTGATGAAAGAGCGCGCCACGCTCGCCATCCAACGGGAGCCGTAACGTGAACGCGCCGGCCGCGCGCGACCCATCGCGCAGCTCCTACTATGTCAGCGATGCGCTCTATCGCGAACTGATCGCGAATTTCGCCGATTGGCAGGATGACGCGCGGGCTCTGTCCGACCCCGCGGTGCGCGACGAATTCCGTCGTCTCATTGAGCGCGAAGCGCGCCTGCTCGATCAGCTCCGCTACGACGACTGGCTCGCGATGTACACGCCCGAATGCGTCTATTGGGTGCCGTCGACACCGAATGCCGGCGACCCGCGCCGCGAGATCGCGATCATGTTCGACGACCGGCGCCGGCTCGAGGATCGCGTTTATCGGCTGCGCACCGGGTTCGCCTGGTCGCAGGCGCCTGCCTCACGCACCGTCCGCCTCATTACCAATGTCGAGGTGTTCGCTACCGGGAGCGACGACGCGCGCATGCTGCGCTCGAATTTTCTGATCAGCGAATTCTGGGGCGACGAAACGCGCTTGCTCGCCGGCTGGGCCGGGCATCGTGTGGTCCGCAGCGACGATGGCTGGAAAATCCAGGCCAAGCAGGTGAACCTGATCGATTGCGATCAGTCGATCCGCAATCCAAGCATTATTTTTTAAGGTTCGCTGCGCGTCCTAGACGCGCTTTGAAACGCAGTAGGCCACTCCGCTGCGCCGTCATTCCGGGGCCGAGCGAAGCGAGGAGCCTGGCTCGCACCTCGGAATGACGGATCCGGATGACTGACCGTGACTACGTCACCACTCGTCGTGCTCGCCTACTCCGCCGCCTTTTCCGGCGCTTCATAGTCTTGCTGCGCGCGCTGCTCGACCGGCTTTTCAAGGCGCGTCAGATTGTAGGCGGCATTGACCAGCGCCATGTGCGAAAAGGCTTGCGGGAAATTGCCGATCTGGCGTTTGAGATGCGGGTCGTATTCCTCGCTCAACAGGCCGAGATCGTTGCGCACCGCGATCAGGCGGCGGAACAGCCGCTCGGCATCGGCCATCCGGCCCTGCAAGACATAGACGTCGACCAGCCAGAAGCTGCAGGCCAGAAAGGCGCCTTCTCCGGGCGGCAGGCCGTCGGCGTCGACCGCGGTGTCGTAGCGCATGACGAAACCGTCGCGCAGCAAGCGTTGCTCGATCGCGGCGATTGTTTGTTCCATGCGCGGGTCGGAGACCGGCAAGAAGCCGACCGCCGGAAGGAGGAGCAGACTCGCATCCAGAAACTTGGTGCCGTAGGCCTGCACAAACGTGCCCATTTCCGGATCAAAGCCTTTGGCGAGAACCTCGCTGCAAATTTCGTCGCGCAGCCTGCGCCATTCGTCGATCGGCCCTTCCAATCCGAAGGTCTCGGCGCTCTTGATGGCGCGGTCGAACGCCACCCAAGCCATCACCTTCGAATGGGTGAATTGGCGCGGACCGCCGCGGACTTCCCAGATCCCCTCGTCGGGCTCGCGCCAGATCTTTTCAAGATGGTCAAGGAAAGCGAGTTGCGCGTGCCATCCCGATGCGTTGGTCGACAGCCCGCGGCGGCGCGCCTGGTGATGGACGTCCATGATCTCGCCGAACACGTCGAGCTGGAGCTGGCTGTGGGCGGCATTGCCGATCCGCACCGGCGCCGAGTTTTCGTAACCGGGCAGCCAGGGCGCGGTCCATTCGGTCAACCGCCGCTCGCCGGCGATGCCATACATGATTTGCAATTGGTCCGGACTGCCGGCCACCGCGCGCAACAGCCATTCGCGCCACGCCTGCGCTTCGTCGAAATAGCCGGCATTCATGGCGCCCAGCAGGACCAGCGTGGCGTCGCGCAGCCAGCAATAGCGATAGTCCCAATTGCGCTCGCCGCCGAGCCGCTCCGGAAGCGACGTGGTCGGGGCCGCGACCATGCCGCCGGTCGGCGCATAGGTGAGCGCCTTGAGCGTGATCATCGAACGCAGCACGACGTCCGACCACGGACCCGCGGGCCGGCACTTGGCCGACCATTCTTGCCAAAACATTTCGGTGTCGTGCAGCGCTGCGGTCGGATCGAACGACGTATGCAGCGGCCTGTGCGAGGGGTAGTAGCTCAAGACGAACGGAATGGTCTCGTCCTTGTAGATGACGAACGTGCCGACCGTCGTCATGTCGACGCCACGCAATTGCACCGGCGTTCGCAACACCATCATGTCCGGGCCGGCGATGGCGCGAAGCCCGCCGTCTTCAAGACGAGTCACCCAAGGCACGATGGCGCCATAGCCGAAACGCAGGATCAGCTCGGTGCCCATCGACACCCTGCCGCGGACGCCTCGCACCAGCCGCACGATGGTTGAATGATGTCCGTCCAAAGGCATGAAATCGATCAGCGTTGCGGCGCCCTCCTCGGTCTCAAAATGCGTTTCGAGCACCAAGGTCTTTGGACGATAGCGGCGCGTGATGCGGGCCGGCTCCTGCGGCGCGATCGACCAGCGGCCATGCTCGCGCGTGCCAAGGAGCGCGGCGAAACAAGCCTCCGAGTCGAAACGCGGACAGCAATACCAATCGATCGAGCCGTCGCGGGAAACCAGGGCGGCGGTCCGGCAGTCGCCGATCAGCGCATAGTCTTCGATGAGCGCCATGAGCCTTACAAAAATATGGGCCTCAGGAGAATTCGACGATGACTTTAATATCGTCGGGCTGCCGCTGCAGCGACCGGGTCCAATGTTCGGCGGGTTCACGCCGCGTGATCATCATATCGAGCCAGCTTTTGTCAGCTTTGCGCAAGGCTTCGCCCGCCATCTCATAGTGAAGCTTGTTGGCGTTGACCGATCCGAAGACGGTATTGTTGTCGAGCACCATCGAACGGTTGAGCGCTCCGACATCGACTTCGAAGTCGTGGCCCGGCTCGGTGACGCCGACCAGACAAGCGATGCCGCTCGCCGCCGTATTGCCGAGCACATCGCGCACGACGCTGGGCGCGCCGCTGCACTCCATCAACACGTCCGGCTTGAAGCGAAGATTGGCCGGCGTATCGACGTGATAGATGCCGCCAAGCCGGCTGACCATCTCGCGCTTGGCGCGATGTTCGTGATGATCGAGAACGTGAACCTCGAGCCCGCGCTGCGCGCCCATGAGCGCCGCCAGGAGCCCGACCGGACCGGCCCCGGTCACCAGCAGTGTTTTGGGACTCCAGGAGCGCGCGCGCTGGCCGATCCGCTCGGTATGATCCCACGCTTTCGCCACCACACTCGTCGGTTCGAGCAGAACGCCGGCCTCGCCGAGCGCGGGATCGATCTTGACCAAAAATTCCGGCTCGATGCGAAAATACTCCGAGCCGAATCCATGACGCTCCTTGATGCCGCGCTCGGTGTAGCGGCCGTTGCGGCACATATCCCATTCGCCGACGGCACATGAAGGACACGGCACCGGATCGGGACGCCGCACAATGCCGACGACGAGATCGCCGACATTGACGCCGGAGTCCGGCGGAGCCTCGCGCACCACGCCGAGCAATTCATGGCCGATCACCAATCGGCTTTGACCGGGCGGCGCCCAGCCATAGTGGCCGCAAACGATGTCGCGGTCGGTACCGCAAACGCCGATGGCGATTGTGCGCACCAGCACCGCGCCGTCGTCGGCCGGCGGCTCGGGGACATCTTCGATCCGCGCCGAGTTGGCAACACCCGGCGCGACGGTAAGGGCTCGCATTCGCATGCTTCCATGATTTATGCGGTCCGGCCCGCGCGGCCAGACGGTCCCGTCGCCATAAGTACCAGAGAGTTCCAAAAGTTCCGGTTACGGAACCAACGCAGCGCTGTCAGGGTTCTTCGGCCGCCGCGTAACAAATTTAACGAGGACATGACCATGGATGCCATCGGTCGCAAGCGCTGGGCGATCGCTGAAGGACACATTCCTTCGCAGAGTTCCTTTACCGACCGTGCACTTATCTCTCATGAGACCGCTTGCATCCTCAACGCCGGCAGCGGCGACGCGCATGTTGCGCTCACCATCTTCTTTGCCGACCGCGATCCGGTCGGCCCCTACCGGATTACGGTGCCGGCCCGGCGCACGTTGCATCTGCGCTTTAACGATCTCACGGAACCGTCGCCGGTTCCGCGCGACACCGACTTTTCTTCGGTGTTCGAGTCGGATGTTCCGATTGTCGTTCAACACACACGGCTTGATTCACGTCACGCCGAGGTAAGCCTGCTGTCGACGACCGCGTACGGCGAATCTTGAGCCGCGAACGATCGCCGCGGTTCCAAACGATTTTGTTTTATTCCGCATAAAAGAAAATTTTCGCTTCTTAAAACACAGTTTCCAAACAAGCGATGTGGAATGGACATATCGCCTTAATGCAGGATGAACGAAACGAAAGAATGGAACTTATGCGCCGCGTGGCCGTTGTTACACGGAACCGAGGAGAATCCCGTGACTGTGATCGTCGTGTCCAACCGCGTTGCGCGGGCGAAATCCGATGAGCCGGTCGCCGGGGGATTGGCCGCAGCTCTGATCCCGATGGTGAAGGATTCCGGCGCGATCTGGGTGGGATCGAGCGGCCAGACTTCCGACTACGCTACCAGTAGAGATTGCTTCTCGCAGATCGAGCCGCTCGGCACCGGCGCGCTCGCGACTGTCGACATGCCGGCCAAACATTATCGCGGCTTCTATGAGGGCTTCGCCAACTCGGCCTTGTGGCCGGCGCTGCATTCGCGCCCGGATCTCATTCAAGTCGGCGGCGACGACTACACCTCCTATCGCGAGATCAACGCGTTCATGGCGCGCGCTCTGTTGCGCTTCAGCGAGCCGGACGCGGTCTATTGGGTGCAGGACTATCATTTTCTTACGCTCGGCGCGGAAATGCGGCGGCTGCAGATCAGCCGGCCGATCGGATTTTTCTTGCACACGCCGTGGGCGGACCGTCGGACGATGGCTGCGGTGCCGCACCATGCCGATCTCGTGCAGGCCATGCTCGCTTACGACCTCATCGGATTTCAGACCGATGAGGACCGTCAGAATTTCGAAGACTATCTGCAGTACGAGCTTGGCCTGTCGATCTATGACGGCGCGGTCACGTCGTCTCGAGGCGTGACGCATCTGGCGACCTTCCCGATCGGCATCGATGTCGACGAGTTCAGCGATCGGGCCACCAAGGCTACGGCACGGGCCGATGTGTCGCGGCTGCGCGGCAGTTTGCAGGGAGTCAAGCTCGTGCTTGGCGTGGACCGCCTCGATTATTCCAAGGGCCTTGCCAATCGCGTGCGCGCATTCGACCGGATGCTCGAGATCGAGCCGCAGCTTAAGCGCGGCGTTTGCCTGCTGCAGGTCGCCGTTCCGACCCGCGGCAATATCCGCGCTTATCGCGAGCTGAAGGCCGAGCTTGCTTCGCTGGTCGGCGAGATCAACGGCCGGCACGGCGAAGTCGACTGGATTCCGATCAGGTATCTCAACAAAAGCTTCTCGCAGCTTACGCTCGCCGGGTTTTATCGCGCCGCGCACGTGGGCTTGGTCACGCCGCTCCAGGACGGCATGAACCTGGTGGCCAAGGAATATGTCGCGGCACAAAACCCGTTCGATCCGGGCGTGCTCGTGCTCTCGGAATTCGCGGGCGCCGCGAAGCAGCTCGATACGGCGCTACTGGTCAATCCCCATGATATCGAAGGGATGGCCCGGCAAATTGCGACGGCGCTTTCGATGAGCCTCGAGGAGCGGCGCGAGCGCTGGCACGCGATGGTCGCCAAATTGCGATCTTCATCCATCCAGGATTGGTTCGCCGATTTCCTGCGCGCCCTCAATGACACCCGCCGCGTGCCCGCACGTCTTGCGACCTTGCGGCCGGCAGCAGCGGCGCCGGTTCTGCTGGAAATGGCGGGGCGAAGCGCGCAGCGTCATTAGAGCATGATCCGGAAAAGCTTGCCCTCGGGCTTTGACCCGACGGGTGGAAATCCAGTTTTCCGAAAAGCATGCCCTCGGGCTTGACCCGGGGGATCACGCTCAAAAAAAGCTGGAGCGGGATGCCGATCGAACCACATAACTCATCCCGCTCTAGAAAGTTACACGGCGCCTTCCACCTTGTGGGTCTTCGCTTTCACGGCGTGGCTGACTGAAAGGCCCGCTTCATGCGCGGCCCGCTGCAGCGTGCGCCTGATCTCATCGCGCTTTTCGTAAATCGTGGCGATGGCGAGCCCGGTCGCCACGCCCAATCCGACCAGGGCCGCTTCGGAAAGCTGCAAGCTCGCTTCGATCGTCTCGGGCACGGCGTCGGTCGCACCGAGCGCGTAAAGGTGGCGCGCGTGATCGGCATCGCGGGCGCGCGAAACGATGAGAATGTCCGGACGCATGGCGCGGACGTGCGCCACCACCTCGTCGATCAGCCGCGCCGTGTGAATCGTAATGATGACGCCTGCCGCCTTGGCAAGCCCGCAGGCTTCGAGAAATTGCGGATCGGTGGCGTCGCCGAAGTAGACGTCATGGCCCTCGCGCCGATCGCGCGTGACCGTCATCGCGTCGGAGTCGGCAACGATGTAGGGAAGACGGTGTTCGCGCAGCAATTCGCAGACAACTTTGCCGACACGACCGTAGCCGACGACGATCGCATGGCTCTGGCCGGCCGTCGGCCGCACCGTCAGTTCGGCGTCGATCGGCTTGTCCGGCGTGAGCCGCGCGGCGAGACGCCGGCCAACGAACGACAGCAGCGGGGTCAGCGCCATCGTGATCGAGGTCACCGCGAGGATGAAGCTTGCGAATGACAGCTCGATCAGCCCGGCCGAGCCCGCCATGCCAATCCCGACAAACGCGAATTCGCCGCCGGTACTGAGCAACAAACCGATCTCGACGGCGGCCGGCCAGGAAAAGCGGAACAGCTTGGCAAGCACGATCAGCAGAAACGCCTTTACGGCGATCAGCCCGATGACGGCCCCGGCGAGCAAAAACGGTTCACGCCAAAGCTCGCGAAAATCGACATTCATGCCGACGGTGAAGAAGAAGAGGCCAAGCAGGAGGCCTTTGAACGGCGCCACCGTCGTTTCGATCGCCTTGCGATATTCGGTTTCGGCCAGCAGCAATCCCGCCACGAAGGCGCCGAGCGCCATTGAGAGCCGCGCCTGCTCGGCGATCACGCCGTCGGCAATGATGACGAACAAGACCGCGGCGATGAAGACTTCGGTTGAGCGCGCCGTCGCCACCAAGCGGAACAGCGGACGCAACAAAACACGTCCGAAGGCGACGATGACGATAATCGCCGCGGCGGCCTGCAACAGCGCGGTGGCAAGGCTTGCGAGCACCGAACCGCCGGAACGCGCCGCAAGAATCGAAATAAAGAGCAGGATCGGAATGACGGCGAGGTCCTGCGCCAGCAGAATGGAGAAGCTTGCCCGACCCACGCTCGTGGTCAGCCGCTCCTGGTTCGACAGAAGCTCGAGCACGATCGCCGTCGAAGAGAGCGAGAGGGCACTGCCGAGCACGACGGCCTCGGACGGGCTCCTCGACAGCGCAAGCGCCGCACCGGCGATCACCGCGCTCGTCAGCAGAACCTGCAATCCGCCCAAGCCGAGCACCAGCCGGCGCATGGCCGAAAGCCTGGAAAATGACAGTTCGAGACCGATCAAGAACAGAAGAAAGACGACGCCGAGTTCGGCGATGCCGGCCACGTTCTGCGCGTCGGTGATCGTCACCCAAAACAGACCCGGCACCACGCCAGCGAGCGAACCGAGCCCCAGCGGACCTAAAAGCGCTCCAGCACCCAGGTAGCCGAGAACGGGACTGAGACCCCAGCGCCGTACCAGTGGAATCACGACACCTGCAGTTCCGAGCACGACGAGGGCGTCGCTGTAAGCGGCCGTGTGACTGGTCGACACGCCAAATCCTCCAATCCGCCAGCGAGCTACCTAGAGCAGGATGACTTTTCTTCGTATCGTCATCCGGCTCTAGCTTCTTGTTTGAGCATGATCTTTTCCGAAAACCGGCTTCCACTTTTCGGCATCATGCTCTATCGCCGGTTCAACTATGAACCGAACCCAATGCCAAAATATCGTGACTTGGCAATGGATTGAAATCGCTCGAGCGTCTCTAACTTATGGAAACCTTGGCGCGCCAAGCTGGTTAAGCGATTCGCGACCTTTGCTGCCTACAAGGCGCGCCGCACGAAACGGGAGAGCGATGAAGTTATTTCAGTGCCAGAATTGCGGGCAGCCCTTGTATTTCGAGAACACGCGCTGCGAGCGCTGCGGCTTGTCACTCGGCTATTTGCCCAGGCGGGAAGCCATTTCCGCGCTCCAACCGCACGGCAGCGCCGACGGTCCGCAGGGGCAGGTTCGGCGCGCGCTGGCCGACATGGAACTTTACCGGCATTGCGCCAATGCCGCCTACGATGCGTGTAACTGGCTCATTCCAGCCGCCACATCGGACAGCTATTGCGCGGCATGCCGGCATAACCTTGTCATTCCGGACCTGTCGCTGCCGGAAAATCTCCCTAGGTGGCGGTCGCTGGAAGTCGCGAAGCACCGGCTTTTCTATACGCTCTTTCAACTGCGGCTGCCGGTCGAGACGCAGGCGGAAAATCCGGCTGGCCTCGCCTTCCGGTTCCTGGCCGATGTCGGACCGGCTCAATCGGAAGTCCTGACCGGACACGACAACGGCGTCATTACCATTAGCCTCGCCGAAGCGGATGATGCCGAGCGCGAGCGACGCCGCCAACGCATGGGCGAGCTTTACCGCACCTTGCTCGGCCACTTTCGGCACGAGATTGGGCACTATTACTGGGGCCGGTTGATCCTCAGCACGCCGCACCTGGATGAGTTCCGCCGCGTCTTCGGCGATGAGCGACAAGATTATGCCGCGGCCCTGCAAAACTACTATGCGAGCGGCGCGCCTGCCGATTGGTCGGAGCGTTTTATCTCCGCCTATGCAAGCTCTCACCCCTGGGAGGATTTTGCCGAGACCTGGGCACACTATTTCCACATGATCGATACCCTCGAAACCGCGCATGTCGCCGGCCTGGCGGTCAGTCCCAAGCTGCCCGAGAGCCCGGGCGCTGTGTTCGACTTCCATCCGCGCGACACCGACATCGACCGTCTGATCGAGGCTTGGCTCGCGCTCGCCTTCGCGGTCAATTCGCTCAATCGCAGCATGGGGCTGCACGATCTCTATCCCTTTGTGCTCGGCCCCGTGGCAGTCGCCAAGCTTGCCTTTGTCCACCGGCTTATCGCCGCGACGTCGTCCGCGGCGCCGAAGACGACGAGCCGCCCCCCGCCGCTACAGGCGAAACGCAGCCCGCCGGACACGATCCGAAGCCATGTGACTTTCTTGCAACGGGAATTGTCCTGATCAGGAAGCGCTTTGCACAGTCAAGCGGTTGGGCTTCCTGAAAAGGGACAAAAACGGCTTGAATTTTAACGTTTTTGCGCCCTGTAATGCGCCCGGATGGGCGGCAAGAGCAGCTTCGTGACCACAACCGATTCGAGCAGTCTGTCGCTTGGCGCACAGCCTGGCACGGTCTCTTGGATAACGGCGACCGCTATTGTGGTCGCCGATATGGTTGGCGTCGGCGTTTTTACCAGCCTGGGCTTTCAGGTCACCGACATCACCTCCGGCTTTGCGCTGCTGCTGCTGTGGGTCGTCGGCGGGATCGTGGCGATTTGTGGCGCGCTCTCGTACGCAGAACTCGCCGCGATGCTGCCGCGGTCGAGCGGCGAGTACAATTTTCTTCGCCGCATCTATCACCCCGCATTCGGCTTTGTTGCCGGATGGCTGTCCGCCACGGTGGGCTTTGCCGCGCCGATCGCGCTGGCAGCCATGGCCTTCGGCGTTTATTTCAAGTCCATGGTCCCGGGCGCGCCGCCGCTTCTTCTCGGCTTCTGCGTCACCTGGCTCGCGGCGCTGGTTCATTTGGGCGGCGTCCGCTTCGGCAGCGCCTATCACAATGCCTGGACGGCTTTGAAGCTTCTGCTCATTCTGGCATTGATCGTTGCCGGCTTTGCGCTCGGTGATTCGCAGCCGATTTCATTTTTGCCGAGCGCCGCCGACCTCCCGCAAATCGTCGGCGCCCCATTCGCCATCAGCCTGGTCTTCGTGATGTATTCGTATTCGGGCTGGAACGCGGCCACCTATATCGTCGGCGAATTGCATGATCCGGTCCGCAATGTCCCGCGCGCGCTGTTCATCGGCACCGGCATCGTCATCGTGCTCTATGTTTCTTTGAACGCGGTGTTTCTGGTGACCACGCCGATCAAGGAATTGGCGGGCCAGCTCGATGTCGCGATCATCGCCGGCAAGCATATCTTCGGCGATCTCGGGGGCCGCTTGGTCGGCGCGCTCATTTGCCTGGGGCTCATTTCTTCCATCAGCGCGATGACCTGGATCGGTCCCCGCGTCGCCATGACCATGGGAGAGGACTTGCCGCTGCTGCGCCTGTTCTCGCGCAAGTCGAAGCGGAACGCGCCAATCGCGGCGATTGTCCTTCAACTCCTGATATCGAACGTCCTGCTGCTGACCCAGAGTTTCGAAGCGGTGTTGGACTTCATCCAGTTCAGCCTGACGTTCTGTTCATTTTTCACGGTGCTGGGGGTGATCAAGATGCGAATCACGCATCCGGAACTCCCCCGCCCCTACCGGGCTTGGGGCTATCCGGTCACGCCGATCATTTTTCTCAGCGTGACGCTGTTCATGATGTATTATCTTGTGGTCAATCGGCCGCTGCAGTCCCTGGCGGGCATCGCCATGATGTTGGCCGGCCTTATCGTCTACTATGTATCCCGCCCGCTCTCGAACGCTCCTTCAGATATTTCGCAAACGGTGGCCTAGAAACAATGTTCGCAACCATGCCCAAAACGATGGCGGCTGCCTTGACGGCGGTCATATTGACCGTAGCCGCAGCGCCCGCCTGGAGCGCCGAAACCGCCACGTTCAACGACACGGCGCGTTTCCTGGCCGGATTGCCGCCATCTCCTGATTCGCCGCTGACGCCGCTCACCAAGGATGCGGCTTGGCAGCAGCACGCCCGCTATTTCGACTCGATCTTCGCCCGCGAAGACAGCGCGCACCTCTCGAAGGTTCGCGCCTTCTCCAAGGAATTCCTGACCGAAAAACACGACACGATGCTGTACATGTTCAGCGGTCCGGACTTCCTCTACGCCACGTCGTTCTTTCCCAACGCCTCGACCTACGTCATGGCCGGCCTGGAGCCGACCGGCGACATTCCGCAACTGACCAATCTCAGCCGTGGGGCCGTTTACGGCTCGTTGCGAAATCTCGAAGTGTCGATGGCGTCGCTGTTGAGCTACAGCTTCTTCATCACCAACAAGATGCGGACGCAACTGCACGAGGGGCCGGTCTACGGCACGATTCCGGTGCTCTATGTCTTCATGGCCCGGACCGGAAAGACCATTCACGATGTGAGCCTGGTCGCGCTGGATACGGATGGAAATTTCATCAAGACCGACGAACCGACTGGTTCGGGCGGCGACGCCAAAAAGGTGGCGGCGCGCAGCATCGCCCGCAGCGCCGCGCCCGGCGTGAAGATCGTCTTCTCGGACGGGGATGGGCCGAAGCAGACCCTCTATTATTTCAGCACCAACCTCTCGGACGGCTCCATTGAGCGAAGCGGCTTCCTGGCATTCGTCGAGAAACTCGCGCCGGCCGACAGCTTCATCAAGAGCGCGTCCTACCTCCTGCATTCGGGGGGGTTCGGCAAGGTGCGCGGCATGCTGCTCGATCGCAGCGCGACGATCCTCGAGGACGACAGCGGCATCCCGCTCGCCTATTTCGACTCGAAGAAATGGCGGCTGCAGCCGTTCGGCCGCTATGTCGGGCCGCTTGGCATCTTCGGCCGTTCCTATCAGCCCGGAATGGCTGAGTTGTTCCGGCGCGCGGCCCCGATCGAGTTCGGTATCGGCTACCGCTGGAAAAGGAACGAATCAAACCTGCTGTTGGCGCAGAAGGGAGCGCCGCGGACCAGCGACCAGGAATTAACGCCTGCTTCACCACCCCCTCAAGACGAAGCGCAAGCGCCGAAGAAGACCAAAAAGGCCTCGCAACCGCGCCGTACCGGCTCATTGGGCTGTCGTTATGGAGGCGTTTTCCCGTTTTGTTCTGACTATTCTTCCAGGACGAGCCGATAGCCTCGTCAAAATGGGGACATAGTCATCCCCGACAGTGCTTCTGTCGGGCGGGGGAACAGTGGCAGATACGGGTCGGGGACCAGCGCCGCACGCTTTGCGTCGGCCGGCTAGGGGAACGGTGCCGTTGGCGCATGCGCGCCATGTCCACGGCGATCCGACCGTTGGCCGCAGGCTTGAACAAGCAACCAACCGCATCGTCACGCCGCACAGCCAGTTCGAGGAAGTGCGCACGCAACTGCGCGCGGTGCAGCGCCGCCTCGAGCAAGCGCAGGCGAACGCCGCGGAGCCGCGCCGCCATTTCGGCGCAGGCCATATCCAGCCGGAGACCGGACGTCCCGCTGTCATCGACAGGGTGCCGGGCCGCGTCAGTTTCCTTCGAGAGAGACTGGAGCACAATCTGCTCCGCCTATCGGCCGTCCTGTTCATGATCGGCGCCGCAGGTTGGTGCCTCTTGATCGCCAATCAGTTCCGTACGCCGACTCTGGTGGCGCCGGCCGGAGCGGCAATCAGCAAGGCCGATTTGGATTTCGCGAAGCCCGATCCGTCGAGCACTTCAACCCATGCGCGCATCGACGATCCGGGAATTGTTGTGCCTCGGGACTGGGCCTCTGCCGGCGGCGAATCGCCTGCAAGTGTCGTGGCACGCGGATGGAACGACCTCCTTGAGATGCGTTCAGAAAGACGCGTCGCCGACCGCGGCCGAACGCCCACGCCCGCACCCACGCCGGTCAAGCAAGCCGTAAAAGAAGCGGTCAGGCCGGTCGCAAAGGAAGCGCGGCTGAGCGTGAAACCCGCGGTACGGCTCGCTTCGTTGGACAGCGCCGAGCCGGTCATTCCGCCGCTGCCGTCCCGCATACCCTCCAATGTCGGCGCGTCGACTCGCCTTGTCGATTTTGAAACCGCGCCATTCCCCTACCACGGCGTGGTGCCTGGATCTGGGCGGCCGTTTCTAAATGCCGGCAATCAGAACCGCCGCGGTCACGTAACTTTCCGCGGCCAAGTTCTCTGGGAGTTCGCAGACCTTCAGCGACGACCGCGTATTGCTGCACATTCCGTCCGGTTTCGATCCGAACAAACCCGCGGTCATGGTGGTCTTCTT
>CAWJRE010000019.1:0-32596 GCA_963845075.1 uncultured Alphaproteobacteria bacterium
TGAAGGATAAGACCGCCAAAGTCGGCACCTTCCCCGGCCCGTCCGGGTCGGGCTGGGCGGAAGCCTCCTCGACGGCTTAAGAAGGCGGTCAAGGGCAAGAGCAACGTCACGATGCTCGACGACAAGTTCGGCGATTCCGGCGTCGCCGTGCAACTCGGCCTGATCCAGAATGCCTTGCAGGCTTATCCGGACATGAACGTGATCTGGGGCTGCGCTCCGGCCGCGGAAGCCGCCGTCGGCGCGGTGGCGCAGGCCGGCCAAGGACGTGTTGATCATGTCCTCCTACGAGAACCAGGCGATGCTCGACGCTCTCAACAAGGGCGAGATCCTCGGCTTCGCCACGCAATATCCGGTGATGCAGGGCCGCATCGCGATCGACACGGCCGTCCGCGTGCTGGAAAAGAAGGACTATGTGAAGAGCGCCAAGGCGATTCCCGACATGATCGCCAAGAGCAACATCGACAAGATCAACATGAGTCTCGTGCTTGCGCCGGCCGACTTCAAGGCCGTCTATTCCGTGAAGGCGCCGTGATTGGTCGAAAGCATGACTGACGGTTGTCCAAATGACCGCAGTCGCAGTTAGCAACGAATCGCGGGCCGCCGACGCGGCCCGCGACACCAGCGATCTCCTTCTCGAACTCTCCAACATCTCCAAGCGATTTCCAGGCGTGGTCGCACTGGAAGGTGTCGACTTCGACCTGCGGCGCGGCGAAGTTCATGTGCTGTTCGGAGAGAACGGCGCCGGTAAGTCGACACTGATCAACATCATCGCCGGCACCTACCCGCCCGATACCGGCACCTTCAAATATCAGGGCAAAGAGATCACCTATCTCACCCCGCATGGCGCGCGCGTCATCGGGATCAGCCCGGTCTTCCAGGAATTTAGCCTGGTGCCGGAGCTGACTGTCGAGGAAAACCTCTTTCTCGGGCGCGAAATCACCGCCGGCGGCTTCCTCAACCGCGCCGCCATGCGGGCGCGTGCTCGCGCTATCTTGCGCGAACTCAATTTCGACCTGCGGCCCAATTACAAGGTTTCCCAATTGTCGCGTGCCCACCAGCAAATGGTGGAAATCGCCAAGGCGTTCCTGACCGAAGTCCGTCTCCTGATTCTCGACGAACCGACAGCCTCGCTCACGGATGCCGAGGCGGCGAAGCTTTTCGATCTCATCGCTAAGCTCAAAGCCTCCGGCGTCGGCATCATCTACGTGTCGCACCGCATGCGCGAGATCAAACAGATCGCCGACCGCATCACGGTGTTGCGTGACGGGCACAAGATCAAGACGGTGGCCGCTAACGACGTTTCTGAAACCGAACTGGTCGAGCTGATGACCGGCCGCAAGATCGGCGTGCTGTTCCCGACCATCGCGCACTTGCCGGGCCAGAAGCTTCTCGAGGTCGAGCACGTCACGCTGGCCGACCGCTCGGTCAACGACGTCAGTTTCCATGCGCGCGCCGGCGAGATTACCGGCATCGCGGGCCTCGTCGGTTGCGGCAAGTCGGAAATCATACGCGCGATCGTCGGGCTTGAGCCGATCGAGATCGGCACATCCGCGTGCGCGGCAAGGACATAGCCTCCCCGACGCCGAGCGCGATGCTCAGAAACGGCGTTTGTTATTTTCCGTCGGACCGCGTCGCCGAAGGTCTGGCGCTGGCGCGTCCGGTGCGCGAAAATATTTCGATGGCGGCGCTGGATTTGCCGGATTTTTCCCGTCACCGCATCCTTCAGCGCCGGGGCGAGCGGCGCATCGTGCAAGGGATCGTCGACAAGATGTCGCTGCACCCGCCGCAGATCGAGCGCGCGGTCGCATCTTTCTCCGGCGGCAACCGGCAGAAAATTCTGCTGGCGCGCGGACTGACGCGCAACATCTCCGTGTACCTGTTCGACGAGCCCACGGTGGGGGTCGACGTCGGAGCCAAGGTAGAGATCTACGAGCTGATGAAGAGCCTGTTGGCGACCGGCGTTGCGATCGTGCTGGTCTCGTCCGATTTGCCCGAGGTTCTCCACTTGTCGCATCGGCTCTATGTCATGCACCGCTCTCGTATGGCGGCCGAGCTTCTTGGCGCCGACATCAACGAGCCGGCCGTGCTTTCACATTTCTTCCGCGAGCAACATGCCGGCGACGGCACGGCGGACAATGCCGCGGGAAACGGTCCGGGGATCAATCACTCCGCAATGAGCGCATAAGCACTGGGGACGCATGAGCGGCAAAGCGACCACGGGCGACGCTTCGCCCACCTCGATGTTCGAGCGGATTTTCCGCACCTACCATGCAGCCGGATTTTTGCCGATCCTGCTGCCCGTCTTGCTCGTCGCCTTCGCGCTGTTCGTTCCGAACTTCGTCGCCGTGCAAAATCTGCTCAATGTGCTGCGCAGTTCGTCCTATCTGGTCATCATCGCCGCGGGACAGATGCTGGTCCTGATCGTCGGCGGCTTCGATCTCTCGCAAGGCGCCGTCGTGGCGCTCACCAGCGTCACCAGCGCCCTGGTGATGGTCGCGTTCAAGGACACGTTCGCAAACGAGCCCGGCCTCATTATCCTGATCGGCGTTCTTGCCGGCTTGGGATGCGGCGTGATCGTCGGCCTGGCCAATGGCTTGTGCGTCGCTTTCCTGCGCATTTCGCCGTTCATGGTGACGCTGGGTACGATGTCGATCGCTACCGGCTTTGCCCTGCTGTTGACCAGCGGAATTCCGGTCTACGGCATGCCGAAAAGCTATGTGGAAGGCTTCGGCCGTGGGCTTTGGCTCGATTTACCGACGGCGTTCTATCTCGCGGCGGCCGTTGTTGCGGTCATTTGGGTGATACAGAACTACACCCGCATGGGCCGCTATATTCTCGCCATCGGCGGCAATATGCAGGCGGCCGTGGTCTCGGGCGTGCCGGCTAAGACGTATCTCATTCTCTCGTATGTCATCTGTTCGGTGCTGGCCTCCGTGTCGGGGCTGGCCTTCACGGCACAACTCGGATCAGGCCAAGCCGTCATCAACGCCCAGCTCACGCTCGAGAGCATCGCGGCCGCGGTGATCGCCGGCGTCAGCATCAAGGGCGGCGTCGGTCGAGTCGAGTTGGTGGCGCTCGGCGCTCTTCTTCTGCTCACGCTGACGGATGCGATGGACCTGCTGCGGATCGACCCGCGCATTCAGGCGATCTTCCTCGGCATCATCGTCGTGGGGGCCGTGGCGCTCGACGAGCTTTCGCAGAGGAGGGCGGCGCTTGTCTGAAGCCAGCATCTCCGGGGTCAGCGTCGCCCCCGCTTCCGAGGGACCGAGGCACCGCCAGGCGACCCGTTGGGGCTTCGCTTTGCTACTGCCGTTGCTGATCGTCGCCATGGAGCTTGCAGTCTCACTGATCGAGCCGCGCGTCCTGTCGCTGCGCAACATCATCAATATTCTGGTGCAGTCGAGCTACCTCCTGCTGTTCGCCTCCGCGCAGATGGTGGTGATCCTGACGGGCGGGTTCGATTTGTCGTTGGGCATGGCCGTCTCCGTGATCAGCGTGGCGACGGCGCTCGCCACCACCGGCCTCGCGGCGGCGGGCGCGCCGGCCTGGCTCATCCTCGTTGCCGGCCTTGCGGTCGGACTTGGCGTCGGATTGCTGGTCGGAATCTTCAACGGCCTTTTCGTCTCCTGGGTTGGCATCAATCCGTTCGTGGTCACGCTCGGAAGCCTGAACATCTGCTACGGCCTGGCGACGACGATTTCGGGCGGGCGGCCGGTTTTCAATGTGCCTGACGCCTTCACTCGCCCACTTTATGAGGGCACCTTCATTCCCGGCGTGCCGATACCGGTGACGCTGGCGATCGTCGTCGCCGTGTTCCTCTATTTCTTGCTGGATCGGACGGTGTTCGGCCGCGCGCTCTATCTAATCGGCAACAATCCGCGCGCGGCCCATCTGGCCGGGCTGCCCACCAAGCGCTATCTGTTTCTCGCCTACGTGACGTGCAGCTTGCTGGCCGCATTCGGTTCGCTGATGCTGACCGCGCGCACCGGCTCAGGCGAACCCAATCTCGGCGGCAGCCTGATGCTTGAAAGCATCGCCGCCGCCGTGATCGGCGGCGTCAGCCTGCAGGGCGGCGTCGGCGGCATCATTCCGGCGATCCTGGGCTCGGTCTTCGTCACCATGCTGTCCAACGCGATGGATCTCCTGGAAGTCGGCGGCTACGTTCAGCAAATCCTTCTCGGCTGCGTGATTATCGCCGCCATCTTTCTCGACCGCGTGCGCGCGACCCGCGCCTGATCAAGCCTTGTAGTTTGTAGTTCCTGCGTGCCGAGCCTGTCGGCTCCCATAAGCGACAAAAGGAGAGGAACATGAGCCAGGAGAAGGCCACTCCGACCGTCCAAATCGACAACAATCATCTGCGCGTGACCGAGTGGCGCTTCGCACCCGGCGCAGCCACCGGCTATCACCGCCACGAACACGACTATGTCGTGGTGCCGGCGCGCGATGGCGAGCTCAAGCTGATCGGCCCGACGGGCGAGGTCTCATTCGCAAAGCTGCAACTCGGCAAATCCTATTTCCGCAATGCCGGCGTCGAGCACGATGTGATCAATAACGGTCCGAGCGAAATGGTGTTCGTCGAAATCGAGCTCAAGGACACTGCTATCGGTAAAACCGTATGAGCGGGCCGCAAGCGTCACGCTCGCCGTTCGACTATGCGATGCTGCTCGGCGCTGCCGTCATCTACGGCGCGGTCTTCAGCGTCAACAAGATCGCGGCGACCGGCGGCGCGCCGCCCCTGGCCTACGCATTCTGGCAATCGTTCGGCGCCGGATTGGTGCTGTGGATCGTGCTGACGCTGCGCGGCGAGCGGCTCAGCGTGTCGCGGCCGGCGCTCACCAGTTATATCGTCATCGGCGCGCTTGTCATCGGCATCCCGATTTCACTCCTGACCTACATTGCGCCCAAGCTGCCGGCTGGAATCATGACCCTGGTGCTGGCGCTGTCTCCGCCGTTTACTTTCATCATGGGCGTGGCGGTGCGCGTCGAGCGCTTTCGCTGGCTCGGGTTGATCGGATTGCTGTTCGGCTTTGCCGGCGTGGTGCTAATCGTGGCACCGGGCGCGAGCGCGGCGGAACCGATCGCCTGGCAGTGGTTCCTGCTGGCGCTGCTCGCGCCGGTCATGTTCGCGGGATCGAACATCGCCGCTGCGCTTTTGCAGCCGCCGGCGTCGTCCTCGGTGGCGACCGCCGCAGGCGTACTGTTCGGCTCGGCGCTTGTGCTGCTGCCGGTGATGCTGATCGCCGGTCAAGCATGGGTGCCAACGCGGCTCGATCAGGCGGCGATCGGCACGCTGCTAGCCATTGCCATCAACGCCGCCTTCCTGGTCCTTTTCCTGGAAATCATTCGCCGCGCGGGACCGGTGTTTTTCGCACAGTTCAACTATCTCGCCGTGCTCGCCGGCGTTACCTGGGGCGCGGTGATTTTCGGCGAGCGACTATCGATCTATGTGATCCTGGCGATGGTGCTGATGTTCGTCGGCGTGTTTCTCTCTGGCTACCGACGCCCACCGGCCGTTGCGCCGCAATCGAAGCCGGCTGGCTAGATCGCCGACCAGCCGGCGTCGACCATCAATGTCGCACCGTGGATGGCGGACGCATCCTCCGACGCGAGGAACACGGCGGCGCCGGTCATTTCCTCGACCGACAGGAAGTCGCGGCCGGTCGGCGTCATGGTCCGCATCAGATTGATGTAGTCCTCGTTGCCCGGCCCGCGCAGATGAGCGTTCAGCGGGGTCGCCACATTGCCCGGCCCGAGCGAGTTGACGTTGATGTTTTCTTTGCCGAGCTCGGCCGCCAGCGCCTTGGTCAAAATCTCAAGACCGCCCTTGGAGGCGCAGTAAGCCGGGCAATTCGGAAAGGCGCCGACGCCGGCGATCGAGGTGATGTTGATTACCTTGCCGCTCCCCTTCCGGCGAAATTCCGGCAACGCGGCTTTGACGCAGAAAAACGCGCCGCGCAGGTTGAGATCGAGCTGCTCATCCCAGATCGCCTCGGTGGTTTCAGCGATCGGCACCGTGCGGAATACGCCGGCATTGTTGACCAGGATGTCGATGGAGCCGAAGTGCTTGATCACTTCGGCGATCATGCGCTCGATGTCGGGGACCTTTGCACAATCTGCCTTCACCGCGATCGCCTTGCCGCCGGCGGCGGTAATTCGTTTTACCACGGCGTCGGCGGCGGCATCGTTGTGGTGATAAATCACCGCGACCCGCGCTCCTTCGGCCCCGTAGCGGACGGCAATCGCCTCACCAATGCCCTGCGATCCGCCGGTGACGATCGCCACTTTGTCTTTCAGCCTCATGCTCCGCCTCCCCCGAGGACCACGCGCCGCGATCGCGCGATTACTTGATGCCGCGCCGCTTGAGCTCCGCAAGCGTCTGATCGAGCGTCGCCGCCAGCCGGTCGAACAATTGATCGATCTCTTTGTCTTCGATGATCAGCGGCGGGCAGATGGCGAGCGTGTCGCCGGCGGCGCGGACGACCAGGTGGTTGTCGAGCGCAAGGTCCGCGGCCAAGGGACCGGCGGCCACCGAGGCATCGAACGGCTTCTTGGTTTGCTTGTCCTCGACCAGCTCGAGCGCCCCGATCAGCCCCATGCCGCGCGCTTCGCCAACCAGCGGATGGCCGCCGAGCTGGCGCAAGCGTTCCTGGAAATGTCCCATCACGGCGCGGACATGGTCGATGGTTCGGCGCTCCTCGTAGATTTTCAAAGTCTCGACCCCGACCGCGGCGGCGACCGGATGGCCGGAATACGTGAAACCGTGGGCGAAGACACCGATCTTCTCACTCTGGCGCACGAGCGCGTCGTAAATCGCGCCTGAGATGACGGTTGCCGACATCGGCTGATAGCCGGAGGTGAGCTGCTTGGCCATGGTGACCATGTCGGGCTTTATCTCGAAATGATCGAGACCGAACATCGTGCCCAGACGGCCAAAGCCACAAATCACCTCGTCGGCGATCAACAGCACGTCGTGCTTTTTCAGGACCGGCTGGATCTTATCGAAATAGGTGCGCGGCGGCACCAGCACGCCGCCCGCGCCCATCACCGGCTCGGCGATAAAAGCTGCGACAGTGTCCGGGCCTTCTTTCTGGATCAGCGCGTCGAGCTCCTCTGCGAGCCGGGTGGCAAAGGCTTCCTCGCTTTCACCGGGCTGCGCGAACCGATAGTGGTGCGGGCAGCCCGTATGCACGATGCCAGCGACCGGCAAATCGAAATCGCGATGATTGTTCGGAAGCCCCGTCAGGCTGGCGCTGACGATGGTGACGCCATGATAGGCTTTGATCCGCGAGATAATCTTCTTCTTGTGCGGCCGGCCGAGCGCATTGTTGTAGTACCAGACCAGCTTGACTGCGGTGTCGTTCGCTTCGGAACCGGAATTATTGAAGAACACCTTGGACATCGTCTCCGGCAACAGATCGAGGATGCGTTCCGCGAGCTCAATGGCCGGGCCGTGCGATTTGGAGGCGAAGGAATGATAGTAGGGCAGCGTTTCCATCTGCCGGCGCGCCGCTTCGACCAGGCGCGGCTCGCTAAATCCCAGCGAAACGCACCATAGGCCCGCCAGACCTTCGATATATTCCTTGCCTTGATCGTCGTAGACGTTCACCCCACGGCCGCGGGTTATGATCAAGGGTCCCTTCGACTGATGCGCCTTGAGATTCGTATAGGGGTGCAACAGGGTTTCTATGTCGCGGCTCGCCGCCGAATTGCCGTGGACTCTCAATTGCATCTCCAAAGCCTGAAACTGCGCTTCCAATCCCGCCGATTGAACCGCAGCCGACACCGACTCAGGTCCGATACCAGCAGATGTGCCGGTTGCCTCATATCACATATCGGCGCGCCGCGGGCGACGCGTCGTCGCAATCTAATTTCCCGTGCAGGTTGACTGGTTTGTTGGACCAAACCAACCGGCGCGAGTAGGCATGATGAAACTTGTGACTTGGCGTAAGAAGACTTGGCGTAAGAAGACTTGGCGCAAGAATTCTGACTTGGCGCAAAAATCGGCGATCGGATGCTTGCTAGATTGCCACACTAACCTTGCGGCGACGCGTGCGGCGGCGTTTAAGTCTGCGCAAATGCAGACCCCGACCGGATCAGGAGGCTTGCTATGCTGGTAGGAGTGCCGAAGGAAATCAAAGACAATGAATTCCGCGTCGGCATCGTGCCATCGACAGTCCGCGAGCTCACCGAAAAGGGCCATCAAATCCTGGTCGAAACCGGCGCGGGTGCAGGCGCCGGTTTGCCGGACAGCGACTACCAAGCGGCCGGCGCTGTGATCGCCCCCGACGCCGATGCCGTCTTCGGCAAGGCGGAGCTGGTCGTGAAGGTTAAGGAACCGCTCGCGGTCGAGCGCAAGAAGCTGCGCAAGAACCAAATCTTATTTACTTATCTGCATCTCGCTCCAGATCGCGCACAGACCGAGGATCTGTTGCATTCCGGGGTCACAGCGATCGCCTACGAAACAGTCACCGGACCGCAGGGCACGCTTCCACTGCTGACGCCCATGTCGGAAGTGGCTGGGCGGATGGCGCCCCATGTCGGAGCGCGCTGCCTGGAAAAGGAAAATGGGGGACGTGGCGTCCTGCTCGGCGGCGTGCCCGGCGTGTCGCCGGCAAGTGTCGTCATTCTGGGCGGCGGCGTTGCCGGAACGAATGCGGCGCTGATCGCTTCGGGCATGGGCGCCGACGTCGTCGTGCTGGATCGCAACCCGGAAGCACTGCGCCGGATTGCGGCGCAGTTCAATGGGCGGGTGCGCACCGTTTTCTCCACGCGCGACGTGGTCGAGGTTCTTTGCCGGCGCGCCGATCTGGTCGTCGCCACCGTTCTGGTGCCGGGCGCTATGGCCCCGAAATTGATCACGCGGGAGACAGTCAAAGCGATGAAGCCCGGCTCGGTGATCGTCGATGTCGCGATCGATCAAGGCGGCTGCGCGGAAACTTCGAAAGCGACGACGCATTCGCATCCGACCTATGTCGTCGACGATGTCGTGCACTATTGCGTCGCCAACATGCCCGGCGCCGTCGCCCGCACATCGACTTTTGCATTGAGCAACGTTACAACCTCCTTCGTGCTCGCACTCGCCGACAAGGGCTGGCGGGCAGCCTTGACCGAAGATGCGAATTTGCGGGCGGGCCTCAACGTCCATAGCGGCCGCGTGACTTATTGGGCCGTCGCCGAAGCGCTCGGCCTCCCTTATGAGCCGGCCGAGAAAGTTTTGGCCGCATAACGCGATCGCGACAAGCCGGCGCTCGGCGCGTTTCGCGCGGCAGAAGACGCGCGGCAGCGAACAAATTTCTATCGTCCGTGAGCTAACGTTGAGTTTAGCGCAGTGTCTGGTCGGTCACGGCCGTGGTCACACGAACGCGGTTGACTATCGGCGCATGAGTAAGTAATTCTACCGGCGGGTAGAAAAAATAACATCGTTTCCGGGAGGCACGCTGGACGACGCATGGATGTTTATGTCATCGGATATGCTTCCCACCCGCCGGCCGAAAAAGTGCTCAGCAAGCGGCTGGAGGAGATGGTCTACGATACGAGCGCGCAGGCATTGCGCGCGGCGGCAATCGAACGCAGCGAACTCGACCACATCACGATCGCCGCCTGTGACGAGCTCGATGGCCGCAGCATCTCCAACATGCTCATGGTCGCGCCGGCCGGCGGCTACCTAAAGGATGAGCTGCGCGTAACCAATTCCGCAATGGTCGGCCTGCATCTGGCGGCGATGCGGATCGAGAGCGGCCGCTATCACCTCGGTCTTTTGGCGAGCTGGAACAAGAGCTCGACGGCGCCTTTCGAAGACGTGATGCGTATGCGCTGCGAGCCTTTCTTTACGCGGCCGATCGGCCTCAACGCGACGATCGCAGATGCGCTGTTCGCGCAAGCGCAGTGTGCCGCCGGAACCGCGAGCGAGAGCAAGGCGACGGTGCAGAGCGCAAATTTGCAGCGTGCCGCCGCGTCCAATCCGCGCGGGCTGAAACGAGAGGCGGCAACTGCCGACGATATCGCTGCGTCCCGCTATCTCGCGACGCCCCTGCGCGAAGGGCACTGCGCGCCGGTCACCGACGGAGCCGTATCGGTGGTGTTGGCTTCCGGCGAATGGCTTAAGCGGCATCCGCAGACCAAGCCGCTAGCGCGTATCGCCGGCATCGGCTCCGCGATCGATCACTATTATTTGGGCAAGGATCGGCTCGCCGGACTTGCGTCGTTCAAGAAGGCCTGGGGGCTGGCTTCGCGGCAGGCGAACGTCAGGTCGGCGCAAACCTTGAGCGCGATCGAGGCTGACTGCCAGACCGCCTATCAGGCGCTCGCCTACGCTGCCGCGCTCGGGCTCGACGGCGCGCCATCCTTTTGTCCGTCCGGCAGCGCTTTCGCGCAGAATCCGTATTTCTGCACCGGCTTGATCAATCTGATCGAAGCTATTGAGCAGGTGCGCGGCGCCGCCGGTGCGACGCAGCAATCGCAAGCCAACTTCGCCGCCGCGCACGGTCAGCATGGATTTGCGCAACAGGGCAACGTCGTCGCCGTCGTGGAGCGCATCTGAGCATGAATAGAAATGTCGCCGTCATCGGCACCGGCGAGACGGCCTTCCGCAGCCACCATCCGGACAAGACTTACGTCGATCTTGCACAGGAAGCCGTGGTCGCGGCATTGCGCGACGCGAACATGGAGCCGAACGAGATCGACGCCGTTGTCTATTCCATGGCGCCGACAGAGTTCATGGGCGTCAACGATGCCGACAAGTGGGCGGTCGATTACACCTGGGCGGCTGGCAAGCCGTTCATGCGCATTCACACCGGCGGAGCGACCGGCGGATCGGCCTTTCACGGCGGATGGCTGAACATCGCATCGGGGCAAGCGCGCACTTGCCTTGTGGTCGGCGCCGATCGCGTCGCCGAAACCCCTGACGCCCAGCATATCCTCAACCTGATCTGGGATCGCTTTTACGAGCACGATTTCGCGCTGAATACCGTCACGATGATCGCGCTGATGACGCAGCGCTACATGGCGATGCGCGGATTGACCGAGGAACAAGCGGCGCGCGTCGTCGTGCGCTCGCGGCGCAACGCGATGAACAACCCCTTCGCTCATCTCAAAGGCCAGATCACGGTCGACGACGTGATGAATTCGCGCCCGGTTTCGACGCCGTACAAATTGTTCGACATCTGTCCGCGCTCGTCAGGCGCTTGCGCCGTCGTGCTCGCCTGCGAGGAGGTGGCGCGTGAGAAATGCGCGCAGCCGGCATTCGTGCACGGCATCGGCGGCATCGCCAATACGGTGTTCATGGGCGACCGCATGGGCCCGCACACCGACGCCGAGATCGGCGATTTCGCCGAATTCGGGCTGGCCGCTCGCGAATGCTACCGGCAGGCCAAGATCACGGATCCGCGCAAGCAAATAAAGGTCGCGGAGCTCTACGACCCGTTCAGCGGCATGCAGTTTCCAAAGCTCGAGTCGCTCGGCTTCTGCAAGCCCGGCGAAGCCGCCAAGCTCAGCGACGAAGGCGCCTTCGACATGGACGGCGAAGTCGCCGTCAATCCATCCGGCGGAACGCTCTGTACCAATCCGATCGGCGTCACCGGACTGGTCCGTCATGCCGATGCCGCCAAGCAGATCATGGGGCGCGCCGGCGCCATGCAGGTGCCTAACGTGCAAAGGGCGCTTGCGACCGCGGTCGGCGGCTCGGCGCAATTTTGGGCCGTCACCGTACTCGGCGCGGATGTGATGTGAGGAGATGAAGATGGCGACTTCGACCGCCGACAAGGAACAAAGCACCGGCGTAATCCCGGGCGAATGGCACGTTCGCTACAACTATTCGGTCGGCAAAGTGGCCGGCAAATATTTCGACGGTCTGAGGGCCCGCAAGATCCTTGCCACCCGATGCAACAAATCGGGCCTCACCTATCTGCCGCCACGCGCCTATTGCGAGCGCTCGTTCGCGGAATGCGACGAATGGGTCGAGGCGGGCCAGGAAGGCGTGATCGAAGCGGCAACAATCGTGTCCGCGCAATTTGAAAATTTGCCGAAGCCGCCCTATTGCATCGCTTACGTCCGGCTCGACGGCGTAAGCACCGCCATGGTGAATTTCGTCAAGGAGTTCGACATGAGCGACTTGCAGGCGGCCAGCGCGCGCATCAAGCCGGGGGCGCGCGTCAAGGTAAAATGGATCGACAAACCCGAAGGCAAAGCCACCGACTTTTACTACGTTCTGGCTTGAGGCAAGCGTAGCGCACTGTCATGAGGCCGCTGCAAGGAAAGACCGTACTGATCACCGGCGGCACCGCCGGCATCGGCAAGGCTTGCGCGGAAGCGATGCTGGCGGCGGGCGCCGAGGCCGTTGTTATCAACGGCCGCAACCGCGAGCGCGGCGAAGGCGCGCTGGCGGAACTCGCCGCCCGTTTTCCCGAAGCGCGCATCGGTCTTGCGCCCGGCGACATGGCACAGGTGACCGACGCCGAGATTGTCGTCACTGCCGCAATCGAGAAACTCGGCCGCATCGATGTTCTGGTCAACTCGACCGGTACCAACGATTTCCCGACGCTGCTCCACAAGATCGCGTTGGAAGACATACCCGGCATCCTGCAGCGCTGTCTCGCGGCGCAGCTTCTGAGCTGCCGCGCGGTGCTGCCGCACATGCGTTCCGCGAACAGCGGTTGCATCATCAACATCGCCTCCGACGCGGCTAAAATCCCGACGCCGGGCGAGACCGTAATCGGCGCCGCCATGGCCGGGATCGTGATGTTCACCCGGGCGCTCGCGCTCGAAGGCAAGCGCAACGGCATTCGCGCCAATGTGCTTACCCCGTCGATTGTCGGCGGCACGGAATTCTATGAGCGCATCATGGCTGATCCGTTCGCCGGCAAGCTGTTTGGCAAGGCGGTACCGAAGGCCGAATTGGGCCTGGTCGACATGACAGATCTGGCCGAGATTGCCGTTTTTCTCGCTTCGCCGGCGGCCAGCAAGATGACCGGTCAGGCTTTGAGCGTGACCGGGGGAATTTCCGCGCTCTAAAGAGCGTGGACGCCGCGCACATCAATGCGCATTGTGGTACCTGGGAACTAATCAAACTCACCTGACGGGTCATTGTCGAAGGGTTGCTTGGGCGAGAAGAGATGCCGAGAGCAAAAAGCGCAACAAAGATCACAAAGCGCCGACCGGCGGCCGCGAAGGCCAAGACGGTCAGCGTGTGGCACGACGTTCTGCCCAGCCGTTCCGAACAGCGCGAGATGAAACGCGAAGCCCTGCTGCGAGCCGCCGTCTCGGCGTTCAATCGCCGCGGCTTCAGCCAGACCTCGTTGGATGAGATTGCGCAGAATCTCGGGGTGACCAAGGCGGCGCTTTACTACTATTTCCCGACCAAAAGCGCGCTCGTCGCCGCCTGCTTCGACCGCGCGATGAAAGTGGCCAATGAGAGCCTCGCGATCGCCAAGCGGGACGGTCGCGACGGCCGCGAAAAGCTGATCCTGATGCTGCGCCGCTATTTGCGCACCATGATCGGCGAATTGAACGAGTCGCTGCTGCTGACCGAAGAGCACGCCTTGACGCCCAGCGATCGCGCCAAGCTGATCGAGCAGCGCGACACTTTCGAGCGCGAACTGCGCACCGTGGTCAAGGAAGGCATCGGCGACGGCAGTATCGTGTCGTGCGATCCCAAGCTCGCGGTGTTCGTCGTCCTCGGCGCCATTCACTGGGTGCCGAAATGGTTTTCGCTCAAAGGCCCCTGGAGCGACGCACAGGTGTCGATCGCGATCAGTCAAATGCTCGATCGCATGCTGTCGACCATTCCGGCAAAGAGCCTTGCGGACAGCGTCGGCGATATTCCGCAACCCGACGACAGCCGGCCTTAGTCGCCAAAGGCGGGCGGATTACCCGCCGCCAGCATTGCAGTTCCTACCATAAATGTGTCGCTCGTCCCTTGCGGACGCGGCGCGGGCGCCCGCTTGCCTTGACGCTCGACAAGTCACTCTCATCCGCGAAATAGTGGCATTCTACCGTTCGGATTGTTATTTGACTTGTCAGTCAAATTTGCGCCGTGTATCTTCCAGGCAAGAAAAGCGGGCCGGAGCAAACGCAGTAAACTCTCCCTGCCCGCGCAAAAACCGCCGCGAGACCCACGGGACAGATGGTGGTCTAGGGAGACGCCGGAATGAATTTCGATCTCACTGAAGATCAGCGCAAACTGCAGGCGACGGTGGCCGATTTCGCGCAGAGCGAAGTCGCGCCGGTGGCCGAGGCGCTCGATCGTGACGGCGTTTTCCCGACCGAGCTGTTCAAGAAAGCCGGCGAGCTCGGCATCACCGCGATTCCGTTCAGCGAAGACTTGGGCGGCATGGGGCTTGGCGTGCTCGACATGGTGATCGCGCTCGAGCAACTGGCGCGCGCCGATCAATCGCTTGCCGTCAGCGTCATGGTGAGCGTCGCCTCCGGACTGACACTCGGGCGCTTCGGCGACGCCGAATTGGCCAGAAAATATTTGCCCGACATCATCGCCGGTCGGAAAATTTGCGGCATCGCCGGCACCGAGCCGAATGCCGGCTCGGACACCAGCGCATTCACCACGCGGGCGAGCCAGCGCGGCAACGGCTGGCGGCTCAATGGCGAGAAGGCTTTCATCACCAATGGCGGGACCGACATCAGTTCGTTTCTGATGATCCTTGCCGTCTCGTCGCCGCCGGATGCGGCGAAAAAATCGTTCACGCTTTTTCTCGTTCCCAACGGCACGCAAGGATTCACGCCTGGCGAGCGCTACCGGAAAATGGGCTGGCGCTCGTCCGATACGCGTCCCTACTATCTGCAAGACTGCGATATCGATCAGGATCACATTATCGGACCCGTGCACGGCGGACGGATCGTGCTGCACCGCGGCTATCAGCAGGCGCGCGTGTTTCTGGCCGCCTGTTCGCTCGGCTTGGCGCAAGCCTGTCTCGATCACTCGCTGGCCTTCGCCAAGGAGCGCAAGGCCTTCGGAGCGCCGATCGGCCGTTTGCAGCTCGTGCAGGAAATGATTGCGCAGATGGCGCTGCAGGTCGACGCGGCGCGGCTGCTCACCTATCGGGCCGCCTGGAACGTGGATCAGGGCCGCACCGATCTGAAACAGCTTGCGATGGCCAAGCTTTATGCTTGCGAGGCCGGCACCAAATGCGCCGATCTCGCCATCCAGGTGCACGGCGGCTGGGGCTACATGGATGACTGCCCCGTCTCGCGCTATTATCGCGACAATCGCATTTGCACGATCGGCGATGGCAGCACCCAAATTCAGACGCTGCTCATCGCGCGCGAGTCGGGGCTCGAGGCTGCATTCGCGTGACCCAGGCGCCGACCATGCGAGGCGAAGCGGTCAATCTCGAATGGCCGGAACGCGGCGTCGCGCTCGCCACCATGACGCGCGCCGATGAGATGAACACTCTGTCGCTGGAATTGCTCGACGAACTCGGCGAGGTCATCGCGTTGACCCGGCAAGAGCGGGCGCGGGCGCTGATCATTGCCGGCTCGGAGCGCGCCTTCTGTTGCGGCGCTCACCTCAAATATTTCGAGGATCCCGCTTCGCCGATCGGCACGACGCCTGAGGATATCCGCGACAAATATCTCTGGCGAATCGCAACCTTGTTCGACAGCCTCGAGGAATTGCCGTTCCCGACCATCGCGGCAATCAACGGCTATGCGCTCGGCGGCGGTTTCGAAATGGCGCTGTCTTGCGATTTCCGGATCATGAGCACGAGCGCGCGCGTCGGTTTGCCGGAAGTCGTGCTCGGCGCCACGCCGGGCGCCGGCGGCGTGCAAAAGCTGCACCGCTTCGTCGGCCGCGGCAAATCGCTGGAATGGATCCTGCTCGGCAAACATCTTGCCGCCGCCGAGATCGAGCCTTACGGCTTGCTCTATGCGGCTGTGGAGCCGGGGTTGCTGCTAGACACCGCGCTCGGCTTGGCGCGGGCGCTAAAAGCGCTCAGCCCGAACGCGATCGCGCAGGCCAAGACATCAATATACATCGCGGACGACTCCGATTCACGCAGCGCCCGGCGGGCGGGTCTTGAGGCGCTGACGGCGCTGATCGGCGGCCGCGACTGGAAAGAGGGCATGGCGGCATTCGCCGAGAAAAGGAAACCGCGCTTCGACACTTTCTGAAGCATCGCGGCGAAAATGCAGGAATAATGCTGCCGATGGGGACGCCAGAATCCCCGCGGCGGCGAAGAGGAGACGGAAAGTCACGATCATGACGATCGCGATTTCGGAAACGACAGCAAGCGTTGGCGCAACGGCTTCCTCGGGCGGCCCGGGGCGCCTCACGAGCCGTCCGGGCGCTCCGGTGCTGCAAGCGCGTGCGCTGGAATTGCGTTTCGGTTCGATTCAAGCGTTGCGCTCGGTCGATCTTACAGTCGATGGAGCCACGATCCATTCGGTGATCGGACCGAACGGGGCAGGCAAGAGCAGCCTGCTCAATTGCCTGTCGGGCTTCTACCGGCCGCAATCGGGCGCCGTTCTGTTCGACGGCCAGAACATCACACAGCAATCGCCGCACAGGAGGGCAAGTGCCGGCATCGGCCGTACGTTTCAGGGCATCCAGACTTACCAATCCATGACTGTGCGCGAGAATGTGCTCGCCGGTCTGCACGTGCACATGCGCACTGGCTTGGTGGATGCGCTCCTGTACTGGCCGCGCGCCCGTGCAGAAGAACAGCGCTTCAAGGCTGAAGCCGAGGAGATCATCGAATTTCTCGAGCTTGAAGATCTTCGCCACGATCACGTCGGCAGTCTTGGCTACGGCATGCGCAAGCGCGTCGACCTCGGCCGGGCGCTGGCGCTGCGTCCCAGGGTGTTGATCATGGACGAGCCGATGGCCGGCATGAGCGCCGACGAAAAAGGCGACCTCGCCCGCTTCATTCTCGATATTCGCGACGCGCGTCAAATTCCGATCGTGCTGGTCGAGCACGACATGGAAGTCGTTATGGATATTTCGGATGTCGTGACGGTGATGGATTGGGGCACCGTGATCGCCTCCGGCACCCCGGCGCTTATCCGCAAAAATCCAAAAGTGATCTCGGCTTATCTCGGGCAGGCCAAGCAATGATCATCACGGCCGCCCGTGTCGACGATGCGCGAACCTCCGGCGGCAAAACCCTGCCGCAGCTCCTGCTCGATCGCGCTCAAGCCCATCCCGAGCGCGCCTGCATGCGCGAGAAGCGGCACGGCGTTTGGGTGAGCTACACGTGGCGCGATGTGATCGGGCGTGTCGAACGAACCGCGCGCGGACTTGCGGCACTCGGCCTGCAGCGCGGGGACGTTCTTGCGATCTTGAGCGAGAACATTGTCGAGAGCTTCTGGACCGAATACGCGGCTTTGGCGCTCGGCGCCCGCGTGGTCTTTGCCTATCCCGATCTGACCGCGCAGGAGCTTCTTTACATTCTTGATCACAGCGAAGCGAAGATGCTGCTCGCCGAAGATCAGGAGCAGGTCGACAAATTTCTCGCGATCAAAAGTGACCTGCGGCGCATCGCACGCGTCATCTACGTCGATCCGCGCGGATTGTGGAACTATTGCGAGCCGCTCCTGCGCGGCTACGCCGACCTGGAGCGCGCCGGCGAAACAGCAAGCGCGGACGCGATACGCTCGGCCATCGCAGCCGGCGATCAGGATGACGTCGCGGCTATCTGCTACACATCAGGCACCACCGGCCGGCCGAAAGGCGCGATGCTTTCGCATCGGTTTTTGCTCGAGAACGCCTATCGGATCATGGCCGCGCACAGTGTGCGGCCGCATGCCGAATATCTCTCTTATATTTCGCCGGCCTGGGCGACCGAACAATTCATGGGCTTTGCGCTCGGTCTTTTGGCGCCGCTCGTGGTCAACTTCGCCGAAAAGCCGGACACCGTGAAGCGCGATCTGCGCGAGGTCGGGCCGGAATATCTTCTGTTCACGCCACGCCAGTGGGAAATGCTCGCGTCCGACGTCGAGGCGCACATGCTCGACGCCGGTCCGATCCGCCGCGCGCTTTACGGCTGGGCGGTGAAGACCGGCGCCGCCGCGCGCGAGCCCGAGGCCGGCTTCGTGCGTCGCCGGCTGACGCTGCCGATCGCCGAGCGGCTGGTGCTACGACCGATCCGCGACGTGCTGGGATTGTCGAAAACCCGCGCAGTGCTCAGCGGTGGGTCCGGCTTGTCGGCGGATCTGTTCCGGCTTTTCCATGCGCTCGGCGTATCGTTGCGCAACATCTATGGCAGCACCGAACTTGGCGTTCTTTCCTCGCATTGCGGCCGCGGCTTCGATCCCGCGACGATGGGCGAATTGCTGCCGAGCGATCCCACCATCGCGCAGCCGATCGAGGCATGGGTCGATGCGAACGGACAACTGCGTGTGCGCTGCTGCGCGTTCTCCGGCTATCTCAAGAACGAAGCCGCGACCGCCGAGCTCGGCCGCGCCGACGATGGTTTTTGCACCGGTGATGCGGTGCGCCTCGATGAGCGCCGGCAGCTCATTTTCCTCGACCGGCTCAAGGATTTGCGAAAGCTGCGGACCGGCCAGCCGTTTCCGCCGCAATTCATCGAAAACAGCCTGCGCGCCTCGCCGTTCATACGCGACGTCATGGTGCTCGGTGATGAGAGCAGCGACTTTGTCGCGGCGCTGATCAACGTCAATCCCGAGATCTGCGGCCGCTTTGCCGAACGTCACGGTCTTGCCTTCGGAACGTTCAGCGAATTGAGCCAGCTCCCGGAAATCCGCGCCGAGATCGCCGCGGCGGTCCGCGACGTCAACCGGCGCCTGGAGACGGGCGCGCGCGTCGCTTCGTTCGTGACTTTGCCGAAGGAGCTCGATGCCGACGAAGCGGAATTGACACGATCACGGAAGCTGCGCCGCGAGCAGATCGCCGAGCATTACCGCGAGGTCATCGGCGCGATCTATGCGGGCGTCGAGCATGTGATCGCGACCATCGAGGCGCGCTATCAGGACGGCCGCAAGGCCAAGATGACCGCGCGTGTCGCCATCAATCGAGTCGCCGAGGCCAGCTCATGAACAAGGCGATCTCTGCCCCATGATCGATGCGCTCCAAGTGATCATCAACGGATTGCTGGTCGGCCTCGTCTACGGGCTGGTCGCCGTGTCGTTTGTGGTGATTTACCGCTCCTCGCGCATCGTCAATCTGGCGCAAGGCGAGATCTTGCTGCTCGGCGCGCTGTTCATATGGACTTTCACGCTCGGCGTGAAACTGCCGTGGGGCATCGGCGTACCGATCGCGCTCATCTGCTGCGTCGGGATGGCGCTCATTCTCGAGCGCGCGCTGTTTCGCCCGCTGATCGGCGAGTCGCCGTTCACGGTTTTCATGGCGAGCATCGCGCTGCTTATTCTTCTACGCGGTGTCGCGCAGCTTGTGTGGGGTGCGGAGACGCGGCCGTTTCCGCCGATCTTGCCGTCAGGCGCATGGAGCATCGGCCCATTCCTGGTGACCAAGCGGTTGCTGATCGGCGCGGTGCTGACAGTGAGTCTGGTGGAGCTTCTGCACTGGTTCTTCATGCATACGCGGCAGGGCCTGCGGCTCGCCGCCGTGGCGGAGGACCACTACACCGCCTTGTCGCTTGGCGTCTCTGTCCGGCAGGCGGTCGCCGTCGCCTGGATCATGGGCGCCGTGCTCAGCGCCGTCGGCTCGATCGTGCTCCTCTCCGATCAAATCGTGTCGCTGAATGCCGCCGGCATCGGATTGCGCGCGCTTCCGATCGCGCTCCTGGGCGGGATGGAATCCGTGCGCGGCGCGCTGCTCGCCGGCGCCATCATCGGCGTGGGCGAAGCGCTGGCGTCGGTCTATGTCGACCCGTTCACCAAGGGCGTGAGCTCGCAGATTCTGCCCTATGTGATCATGATCGGCGTCCTGTTGTTCCGCCCGCAAGGCCTCTTCGGCTGGAAAGTCATCGAGAGGCTGTGACGCGCATGCTGCTCCCGACCGGCGTTCGTTTCGAAAGCTTCGCGACTGAAGGCCGCTACATTCATACCTGGCCGCAGGCGACGTGGCTCGCGGCTTTGCTGCTCGGGCTCGTTCTCGTTCCGCACGCCGTGAGCCTTTATGTCACCGGCGTGCTGACCGTGATGTTCATCACCCTGATGGCCGTCTATGGCTTGCAGGTAACAGTCGGCATGGCCGGCCAGATCAATGTCGCGCAGTCGGCGTTCATGGGAGTCGGCGCCTACGCCGCTGCGCGACTGTCTGAGAATGTCCCCTTTTGGCTTGCGATACCTGCCGGCGGACTTGCGGCCGCTCTGGTCTCCATCGTGTTCGCGCTGCCGGCGATCCGGGTGAAGGGCTTCTATCTGGCGCTGACAACGCTGGCAGCGCAGGTGATGTTTCCGATCATCGTGCTGGCGCTGCCGTCCGATTGGCTCGGCGGGACGAGCGGCATGGCGGTCGAGCCGATCGAGATCGGCGGGCGCATGCTCTCGACACCGCTCGACATGTATTACTTTACGCTCGCCGGCGCGCTGATCTGCAGCATCGGCGCCTTCAATGTGCAGCGGAGCCGTTTCGGCCGCGCGCTTTGCGCCGTGCGCGACAACGAGCTCGCCGCCGAAGTCACCGGCGTCAATGTCAGCTACTATAAGGTGATGGCCTTCTTCGCCGGTTCGCTGTTCGCCGGCGTCGCCGGCGGCTTCTTTGCCTACTATATCCGCTATGTCACGACCGAGAATTTCAATCTGCTGCTGTCGATCTGGTATCTCGGGATGCTGATCGTCGGGGGCTTAAGCTCGCCGCTCGGCGCGATCCTCGGAACGGTCTTCGTCACGGCTATTCAAGAAGCCTTTCACGCACTCGGCGGCGCCTTGCTGACGGCATTCCCCAATCTCGGCGGCGGGCTCGTTTTCGCCACCAGCAATGTCATCCTCGGCATTTGCATTCTGCTCGCGCTGATCTTCGAGCCGCGCGGCCTTGCCCACCGCTGGAGCGTTCTCAAGGCCGCCTATCGCATCTGGCCCTTCCCGCACAGCTAACAAACAAGAAGACACGTCCAAGAAACACCAGGAGGAAACGACGATGAAGCTCCAGAGATTCGTGTCCGGCATAGCGTCCGGCCTGAGCGCCGCCGCACTGCTCACCTTCGCCCCCGCATCGGCCATGGCTGCCGACTATGTCATGTCGGCCTCCGCCGACTTTACCGGACCATTCGCCGACGTTGCGCCGAGCACCGTCTCAGGAATTCGCGCCATCGCCGCGTGGTGGAACGACACCAAGGGCAAGGAGCTCGGGACCAATGTCGACATCAAAGTGCACGACATGCGCTACGACGCGAGCGTCGTCGCCAGCACATGGCCGAGCATTCTTGCGACCGACAAGCCGATCATGCATCTCGGCTTCGGCACGCCCGACCTCATCACGCTGATGAAGCGGCTGCCGGGCGACAAGGTGCCGATGCTGATGAGCACCGCCATGGTCGGCCTGGTCTGGAAGCCGAATGGCTGGCACTTCTCGTTCCGCCCGACCTACAGCCATGAATTCGTGGGCCTGCTGAACTATCTGCAGCAGAAGAAGGGCGGCAAGCTGACCATCGGCGCCATCAGCACCCAGACCGCAGCGGGATTTGTCGATCAGGTCAAAGGCGTACAGAAATTCGCCGAGACCAATCCCGACCGTTTCGCCGTTCTCGACGTGCAGTGGGTGGACGCAAGCCCGGTTTCCGTCGTCAACGAAGTGCGGACGCTGGTGCGGCAGCAGCCCGACGTTATCCTGGTCGGCGGCACGACCGCGCAGGTGGTCGCCACCGGAAAAGCGCTGCGCGAACTCGGCGCCAACATCCCGATCATCATGTCGACCCACAACGGCCTGACGGAAGTGGCCAAGGGCATCGACCTGAAGGAGATCGAAGGCTCCTATTCGGTCTTCGCTTTTACGCCCGACAACCAGGAGGCCCTGCCGGTTCGCGACCTCTATACGAAGTATCATACCGGCGCTGGAAACTGGGGCATCGCCGCCGCGCAGTCGTCCTATCAGGCGTTGCTGGCGCTGCGCGTTCTCGAACAGGCCATCGCCAAAGGCGGTAAGGACGCCGTCACTGGCCAAGCCATGTACGACGCGATGCTCGGCGCAGACTATAGCGAAGCTTCGCTGATGGGATCGCTGCCCGATATCAAGTTCGACACCACGGCACCCTTCCCGGTCGGCAAGCTCAAGGTCAAGGCGCAGGTGGTGCGCGACGGCAAGATCGCCACGCTCGGCAACGACTGGCTTCCCGTCCCCGATCTGCCGAAATGGTGAGGCGGATCCACGCTCGTGCAACACATTCCGCCGATGCTGCTGGAGCTGCGCAACGTCGATGTCGTCTTTGACGGCATCATTCAGGTGTTGCGCAGCGTCAACCTCGAAGTGCGGGCCGGCAAGGTTACGGCCTTGCTTGGCGGCAACGGCGCAGGCAAGACGACGACGCTGAAAGCGATCTCGGGCCTGCTCGCCGTCGAGCATGGCAAGGTCACCGACGGGCAAATCCGCTTTGAGGGCGAGGACATTTCCAACGCCGATCCGGTCAAGCTTTTCCGTCGCGGCGTCGTCCAAGTTCTCGAAGGCCGAAAAGTTCTGGCGCATCTTTCCGTCGAGCAGAACCTTTTGGTCGGTGGCCATCATCGTGCCGACCGGCAGGCCGTGCAGGAAGATATCGAACGGATCTACACGTACTTTCCGCGGCTGCGCGGCCTGACAAAACGCGTGTCCGGCTACTTGTCCGGCGGCGAAATGCAGATGCTCCTGGTCGGCCGCGCGCTGGTGGCGCGGCCGAAGCTTTTGATGCTTGACGAGCCGTCGGTCGGCTTGGCGCCGAACATCGCCGAAGAGCTGTTCGCGACCATCGCGGCCATCAACCGCGAGCAAGGCTTGACCATCCTCCTTGTCGAGCAGAACGCGCACGCGGCCATGGCGTTGTGCGACTACGGTTACATCATCGAAAGCGGCCGCATCGTCCTGCACGGTACACGCGAAAAGCTGAGCGAGAACGAGGACGTGCGCGAATTCTATCTCGGCCTCTCGCTGGAGAATGAGCGGCGCAGCTTTCGCGACGTCAAGCACTACAAGCGGCGCAAGCGCTGGCTGGGATGAGACAGGCGGCGGCGCGCGATCTGCCCGAGCGATGGAGAGTGTGCCGGGGGAGCGACAACTGGAATAATAATCCTGGATCAATGTGTTGTGGGCCCTCACCTACCCGGTCTGGCGCATTGAGCCTCAAAGCAATTATTGAACGAGACCCCCCACTAGTAGCTCCCTTTCGAGTGGCTGTCCTAGCAAGCCCTGCCCGTACCTGTCTCAAGGGAATGCCCTATAACGGCCAGCCCTCGAGGGTTCGATTTTGCGCACGGCAGCGACGACGGGCTGCTGACACGCTGGTCTTCTCCGCCCCGCGCTTCTGGAATGCGGCCGGTCGCGGACTAAGTCACAATCCGGTACCCGAAACACTTTGCCCGAGCAGTTCTAAAAGCTCGGCTTCGCTGGTGAGCGCTGGCCAAGTCATCCCGCGCACTGGAATGTAGGATTCGTTAGAATCGGATATGTTTGGCGGCCAACAAAGACGCGGGTCACGGCGGGGGTGCATGTCGCAGGATGCCGAAGCGATTAGTGGACCCGCGAGCACACCAGTGGGCCGCTCAGCCGCGGCCGAACGTATGCGCGCGTCCCGCGAACGACGACGTCTCGGGCTGAGGTGTCTGACGGTCCAGTTGCGGGAAGCCGAGGTTAACGTTGCGCGTAACGACCCTCGGGCCGTCCGCAAGGCCCTGCACACCTACCTTGATCGCACTCTAGGCAAGGCACTGTGATGCGTAACAGCGGACCAAAGCCCTCCCTCCCGCGAGCCGAAGAAACTCAAAAATACGTCCAAATACTCTCATATACTCCATTTCTGAACGACAGCTCCAGGCTTAAGGCGTTGAAGAAAATGAGAAACCGCGCTCACCTGTGAAATGCTTGAACTTTGGCCAAGTCGTCCTGCACTGAAAGTGACGGGTCCAAACTCCTGACTCCCGTAGACGAGCGGACTGCCCGAGCCGTGGCCGGTGCCTCAACGTGATGCCAGTCCCAAGCTCGGGCCCGTGCCCGCACGCCTATGAAAGGGAAGTCCCCGCGTTGTACCGCGACGCCGGGCGACCTACGGAGGAGCAGACAGATGACAACGATCATCGCATTCCCGCTGCCCCGCCGGCCGACATCGCACCGGAAGCTGCAATCGCACATGGCATGTCCAAATGACGGGCTTGCGAGCAGCCTTGGGCCGAAGAAGCCGACAATGGCCCCCACCACCGTCACGATAGTCGGCCAGCTAGTTAAAATGGCAGAGCCGACGGAGCCGACAGCCTTCGCGTCCTTCCAAAGACGTTCGCGGCGCGCCTTTTAAACGGCATGATGCCAGTGCCAGTCCTCGGCAAATCCAAGCGTCATGGTGACGCCGCCTATCCAAACGTCGGCCTGCGCAGCGGCCGGCTGCTGGTCGAGCGCAGCTTTCACGCCAAGACGCTCCAGCACTCCAAGCCAGCGCTGCGTCAGCGCTTCGCTGGGGGCCGTCCAGTGGCTCTCGAACCGCCATGCTATGTCGAGATGCCCCAAGCTCGTTTCGACAGTAAGACGCGCGGTAACGACCGTAGTGCAACCCCGGCTTTGGCGCACCGCGAAAGCCCAAGACGAGGCCGCCGCTACGCGATGGCGGCGACGGGATTTCGGGAAGCCCAGGGGACACGCCTTTGCTCAGCCTGCTAGAGTGGCGCGATGACACCCGAAGGCTTCAAGATTGCCTGCATCTACCTAGAGAATGACTTTCATTTGATCGCCGCCGGAAAAATCCAGCGGTGGGACGTCGTGAAGTGGACAGTGACAACCAATCTTGCACTCGAGGCGGCCTCGATTGGGCTGCGCTTCGCACATTCTGGCGGTCTGCTCTTCGTTTCTGCCCTTTTCGCAGCAGCGGCTGGTGAAGGGCTCGTCTACCACTACAATCGAAGAATGACCGGGGCACGCGAAAGCGTGACGAGGGTGAAGAACTATTTGACGGACAACAAGGTCAATATTTCAGCGATACAAGAGCCACCGAGCACAGATCGGGCGACGCGGACCCCTTCGGAGCATGACGCCGAAGAGCTTCGCATCTTTTCGTTCGTCATCGGCTGTTCGGTGCTGCCTTCCTTTTTTGCCTGGGTTTTATGAGTTGGCGTCGGCAAGGTGCGGGCCCTGTTGCAGTAAAGGTTTAACATGCCCGGAGCGGATGCGCGAAGGGTTTGCGAAGCTGGCCTACGAATCGTTGAAGGCAGCGTGGCCCTGCAAACCCTGACAGTGCGCTGAGGAAGCCGCTGCGGCTATGCGCATGAACATGGATGCGTGGACGCTCATCATTGCCGTCGCGCTTGCTATCCTGATCGCGCTGTTCCTCTGGAACTATGGCATCGTGTTTCTGAAAGCAGCGTTCATCATCGGCTGCGCACTGGGCGCAATCCACTTTTGGCAGACCGAACTCATCGGCCTCGTGCTGCTGGCTATTGGTGTCATCGCCTTTCTTGTTCTGGTGATCGAGCCAGCACACAAGAAGGGGCAGTAGCAGATACGCCCGCACCACCTGATGCTCGCATTCCTTAGAGCGCCGCGAGCGTAGGTCCGTTCCACCGGCCCCGCAACTACCTGATGACCTCACTGCGGCCCGAAATGCCCGGTGGGGCGTGGCCAGCGGCTCGGCTGTCCCATGTGTCCCCCAGGTCACTTCCGCAGATGGTCGAGCCGCATCCCCACTGAACCAAGTCCCCTACAGCCTCGCGGATCGCACCATAGAACATGATCTACTGCCATGGTGTGCGAAGCGCGCAATACCCGTCATGGCCTACTCTCCACTTGGAGGATCGGGCAGCACGTTGCTGCGTGATCCGACGCTCGCGCGTATTGGCGCGACACATGCCTGTTCGCCGGCGGCCGTCGCCTTGGCGCGGACGATACGGAGCGGTAAGGTCATTGCAATCCTGGAATCCGGCAACGTCATGCACGTAAGAGAGAACGCAGTCGCGTTGTCACTTGTGCTGACATCAGAAAAGTCTCGAGACGCTGGATGCGGCGCATCCGCTGCCCCGCCGTTGACTTTCAGGACGCCGCGATGGGCCTGCTCATTTAGAGCAAACTGATTATCGTACCTTGGGAGGTATGAAATGCCAACGTGCCTCACATCTGAGTCAAACGACCCACCGATCCAGTACAGACATCATCGCATCGAGGTCAGCCGCGTAGGAAAGGGCTGGAGAGCTTCTATCTTTGCGCCAAATGCGATGCGTCCTCTAGCTGACAGTCCATCCAATCTGGAAAAAAGTGATAAGAAAGAAATCGTGGCGCAGGCCAAGCGCATCATCGATGCGCATCTGACCTCGGCTAGCGGAGTCGGGCACTAAGCTCGCTGAAAGACCCGTGAGTTGCACCGGCTTACGGCTGGTTCACTAAGGCATTCGATACCCGCGATCTAAAAAACGCGGCGAAGTAGCTAGAGGAGTTGAGCGCGTGACGCACCTGCAAACGATTTTTCTTCTTTTACTTGCTGTGCTCTCCACCTGTTTGCCGGCCTTCGCCGCCTCTCCTCCAAAGGCGGGCTGCCGTCCTGTTTCAAAACTCGAATACAACATCTCAAAAAGAGAGAACGTGATTATCAGCCATGGCGGCAGGTACGTCCGAACAGGCCCATTCTGGCGACGCAATTATTGGCATTGTCCGGTCTGACAAGGTGAGGACACCACGGGTATTTGGTTCGACCGGCAGAGGGCTGACCCACAGGAAAATCAACCGTCGATGTACGCTGCCCAGATCGATCAAGCTACGGCCTGACAAGAAGATCGAACTCATCATGGGGCCGATGGATCAACAATGATCGAGGTTCAGAGCCGTTCGCAAGACAGCACGGGTTTTGCCGGCCGCATCGACACGCGATGTGCCAGAAAATTTCCACGGCGGTGGCGCGACTCGGCTATCGTAGGTGTCGGTCGGACTTCATGAGCAAACGCCGCACGCCGTGGTTCTGGAACACCGCCGTACTTGCTCGGCTTGCGTGGCTGTTACTGGCTGTCGTGTTCGCCGCCTATGCCAGTCGTGCGCTGACCGACTGGGGCCGGCCGGGGTCGCGACTTAAGCGGGGTTCGGCGCAAACAATCAGCCATTCTGTGATTTTGGTCACCCAGCCATCGGCGAAGCTCTACTAGGTTTTTGTGAGCGAACGCCGCTGAGCATTAAGAGGGTGTCATGAAGAGTTTTTTCGGTCTTCTGCTGGCAGTAGTCCTGGCAGCCGGCGCTGCTACCTTGGTCATCCCACATCCGAGCGCGGCGACTCCGATCTTGTCTGATTACTCTGGTGCCAGCTACTAGCTGCTTTTTTCAGTAGCAAGGCCGCAATTAGCGCGGCAAGGTGCGCCATCGGTCTACTGGCCGGTCGAAGCGGACCATCCTGGACACCGTCCCCAGACCGAACGATGATGCGGCGACCCTGAGTGGGCGCTCTGTCATGGACATTGTGGTCTGCGGAGCCTTGGCCTCCGCGAAAGGGCGGCCATCAACGGGTCCGCCTATCAGGCCATTATGAAGATCAACGACCGTGGAACTTGCCCCGATTGAAGAAGCCCAGATCGCGTGATCGATGAAGCGTCGCGTCATTGATGACTTGCCAGCGGCCGACCGAAAGCGCGTTCTGACTTCGATCCGTTCCAAGTGGAGTGACATCGCCGACCGCCTGGAGGCGCCTTCAAGTCGCAACCAGGCGGCAGCGAAGAAATGATTTCGCTTGCACTGCACCACTTGCTCTTCCAGCCGAGCGCAGGCGCGGTCGATCGGCGGTCCCGAACGAGAATCAGGTGCTTTGGGTGGTGGCCGATCAAATTCGCGCACGCGCGGAAGCGGCAGCCGAGCCGCCCTGTGGCACTTCGTACAACATCATCTGCACGGCCGAGCGCAACGCCGCCAAAGAGCTGCCAGGGGGTTGGCGTCCAACTCTGGCGCAATCCGCGGTCCGAGCAAGCTGCTTTCCCTCTGCCTTAGCCCGCTTAAGGCCGCAAGCTCTTTCCTGTCAGAGCCGTGCGGGCCGCTCGGTTGCCTTCAACGCAACGCCGCGAACCCGCGAAGTGCGACGCTCTTCAAAGGCGCTCTTGAATGATTTCTGAAATGCCACCTCGAAATTCTTAGCATCGTCTTGCCGCGGCATCGAAGCAAAGCGATCACGGTGCTGGCCACCACCGAAACTCAGCCTAGTCAGATATTTGTACATCCTCCCGACACCCCCAACGCATCCGAGATGGACCTAGTTTTCGTATTGTAGCAAGCAGAGGGAGGAAGAACTGTCACCCGCCAGTCACACAACCCTCAAAATCGCAAACAGCAGGTCGAGGGACAGTACTCACTGCGACCTCGTTCAGCCGAATGAGCGATGTATACCTATTAGCCGGCGAAGCAAATTCCAGCAGTGAGCGGATAGCCTTACCTTAGTAGGCACATTGTCGTTGGCTGGAGCGGCGTAGAGTACTTGGTAGGAATGCGGTCTACGCGCTTCAGGGGACGTCTCGGCAAAGTCGTCTTGCCTACAAGCAAGATAGTAGGATCGGTGCGTAGTCACCGCTGGACTCCTCGTCCCGACCCGACTGCATTCTCCTATGAAGTCCGAATTCTTGGCAAGACCTACAGCACCTGAATATTATCTATTTGCGCCAAAAATCATTGAACCGATGGGTTGCCAACTCCGTGTAACGGACAGCGTGTCGGTCGGACTATCGTTAAATTCATGAGCAAACATCGTGTCCCATGGTTCTGGAACACCGCCGTACTTGCGCGGCTTGCGCGGCCGTTGATGAGCGTGGTTCTCGCCGCCTATGCCGGCCGGGTGCTGGAGCACTGGGGCTGGCCGTAAATTGATAGGCTGGAAGCTGCGATAAAATTTGCGCCTGCACTGCGGGAGGGGGACCATGCTGAAACCGATCGAGGGGCGTTCGGTCATCGTCACCGGCGCCAGCAGAGGTATCGGCAAGGGCATCGCAAGCGTGTTTGCCGCCAAGGGTGCTCAGGTGCGAGTTGACGCCAGAGTCCTGGGACGAGGTGCTCGGCACTAACCTCAAGGGCACCTTCCTAACCGTCAAAGCCTGCTTGCCCGCCATGAAAGCCAAGCGCAAAGGGCGGATTGTCTTGACGTCATCGATCACGGGCCCGATCACCGGCTACCCCGGATGGGCCCATTATGGTGCGAGCAAAGCCGGCCAGCTAGGCTTCATGCACACCGCGGCCATCGAGCTTGCGCCGTACAACATCACCATCAACGCGGTGATGCCGGGCAACATCAAGACCGAGGGCCTTGACGGGTTGGGTGCTGAGTACCTTGCAAAAATGACCGCATCAATTCCTATGAAGCGCATCGGGTCGGTCGAGGATATAGCGTTTGCGGCGCTATTCTTCGCCTCCGACGAAGCCGCGTACATAACGGGCCAGACGCTCGTCGTTGACGGGGGCCAAGTGCTGCCGGAATCGCTCATGGCGCTCGAAGAGATGGAAAAGGTATGAGGAAGTTCTTGGGGCTTGCGCGCGAGTACCTCTAGGACGCCGCAGCCGCAGACGGATTGCGCGAGGGATTGTGCGGCGCCTGGGGTGTGCCGGTCGATGGCGGTATTCTCAACCTAAGCGCCTTCTCGACGCGGAAGCGCACAGCAAAGGACTTTGTCGATCAGTGCCACGCGAGTGCGGCTCTTGGTGTCGATAGATCCGAGAATTGAAACGGTGCCATTGGATTGGCTGGGCCCACTATTGTCTGGCTGAAACATTTGCAGATGCTGTCGGAATGCTTTGTCCAGGTCGGCCAGCGCGTCAAGAACGGCTCTAATCCGGGACCTTAGCTCCGGAGATTCATCGGGGAACACTGCGTAGTAGCGCTTACCGTCTAACATTGCGTCCAGGTGGGCAACTTGCGATGAGAGCAATGTGTCACTGCGCAATTACCGGGCCGTTAAAGCCAAGGGGTTTTCAGTCCAGCAACCGGGCTATTGCCCCTCCTGGACGCTTCCGCCGGATGTCACGATGATGTGCAGCGTGATGCGCTGGTTCTGAACGAGCCGCGATAAGGAACGAATGTCCACCCGGAACTTTATCTAAAGCACAAGTTCTCGATGGAGATCGCCATGGCGGAAAACTCGAAGCCCCAATCCAGATTTCGGTCGAGCCTTAGGAGAGGCGAAGAAAAATGCGGCAGACGTTGCTGGCGATGCAGTTGATGCAGCGCAAGCGTCTACATTCCGCCTCGAAGGCGGCCCGCAAAACCGCTGGCAGCTTTAAACGGGCGTTAAAAAATACGATCGAGACTCAGCCCTATACGGCCGTCGTCGTTGCACTAGGTATAGGATGGTTCTTGGGCCGAATGCACCGACCGCTCTGACGAGATGTCTGCATTGGCGCGGCAACAACACAGGTGGAGCTGAGCAGGCACGGGGTCGAACCCTAGCGTGACACTGATTGGTGCTGGCACCGTTTGGCACTCGGGCTTTGGATAGGCGCTGTGATAGCCCGAATGTCCGCGTTAAAGGCCGCGGTGCCCACCCCGTGAACCTGTGAGTGGTCAACGTGACGGCGCAGCCATGATCCTGACGGGCTAGGCGCAAGCGCGAAGATCGGGGGCAAATCCGGCAAATCCTCCCAACGGCTCACGGGTTCTGCCGGTTGGCAGTTGATCCGTGGCTCACAGGCGCAATTTCAGGAGCGTCGTGCTCATTGTCAGTCATGTACCACCCACTACCATTCTATGAGCCAAGATCGAGGCGGGATGCACCTGCATCGCGCGCTGCGCGCAAGTACAAGCCCCGCAACGCCCCCGCTCCTAACGTTGTTTTCGCCGTGGATCTATTTCAATTGTATGAGTTCGATCAACGTTCCAAGCACTACAACAAGAAATCTGCAAGATCGATTTGGCTCGCGCCCTTCATTGGATCGCGAAATAGTGAAATATGGAATTGAGGAACAAGCCGGGCGTTCCGCTGGTTCGGAATCAAACGTCTTCCATTTTGTGAAGTGCCCGAGTCGTAAGGAGAAGACCATGAACCTGCGCACTGCAAGTTTAGCTACGGCCCTTCTGGGTGCTACGGCGGTCGCTTCGTTGCCAACGTCGGCTAATGCGCAATGGCGCGGCGGGTGGGGTCTGGGCGGTTTTGGGGTAGGATTAGCTGCCGGAGCGATTATCGGCGGTGCTCTTGCCGCTCCTTACTATAGCTATGGCTACGCGCCGGGTTACAGCTACGGCTATGCACCGGCATACGCCTATGCACCGGCCTACAGCTACGGCTATGCACCGACTTACAGCTATGGCTATGCACCGGCTTACGGCTACGCCTACGCACCGCGTTACAGCTACGGCTACGCCCCTGGGGTTTACGCGTATGCTCCGAATTGGGGATATAGGCGGTGGTACTACCGTTGATGAGAACCCTCTAGAGACTCGGGGCGCGGCACGACCTCTACGACTGGCGAACACGTTCCCAGTCGTCCCGCACCCGTCCAGGCATGCGGACATCAGTTGACAGGAGACGGGGTGTTCGTCGTGCCTGCCACGCCCTTGCGACTGGGGCTGGCCGGGGCTCGCGAATTAAGCGGGGTTCGCCGCAAGCAATCAGCCATTCTGTGATTTTGGTCACCCAGCCATCAGCGAAGCTCTACTAGCTAAGTGTAAGGGCGTGTACTCATAAACGCCGCCAGGAACAGAAATCACCCGAGCATTCTTTCGGCGAGACTGGCCGGATCAGGTATAGTGTCGAAGCGACACGGCGTTCGCGACGTCCAATTTGGCTTATCAAGCTCAGGCAAACCAGGAGAGTTTAATGGTCGTCGCAACGTGAAGCGATGGCGAAATGCTGCGATGGCGCTGCGCTGGACGGCCGCTGGAATGATGGAAGCGGCAAAGGGCTTCCGTCGCTTGAAAGCCTACAAGCAGCTCCCGATCCTCAGGGCTGCGCTTGTCACTCACGCTGCCAAGCACCTCGTCACCAAGAACGTTGAACCGCACGCTGACGTCGCATAACGTGATCAACGGCAATGCCTGCTTCCCTTACTTCAACAAAATCCGGGGCATTCCCAAGCACGCTTCTGCAATTACTTAAATCACAACGGCGAGCCGAAGCTCGCCCGTTATGTTCCCGATGCTGCTATCTTCGCCGGGAACCAGGATCACATCGACCTCGATGTATCGCCGATAGCGGCTTCGACACCCCTTCTCTTGGCGATGCTCACGTTTCCATGAGCGATCTGGATACCAGATTAGCGCACGGGTAAGCCAAGCAATCGAAACATTTCGTATCCTCGATACTGGGGATAAGATCGGGGACGAAGCCGGTATCGTTTTTTCACATCGAACCGCGCAGCGTGCATACTGAACCACAGGCTCCGTACCGTTAGTTATCCACTTGCAGTGAGGATGAAAATGCCAACCGTTGCGCTTCAAGTTACCGTCACCGACTACGCAAAATGGCGACCCATCTTCGATCAGTACAGGTCAGCACGAGCGCAGGCCGGCTTCAAGAATGAGCGGGTCTTTCGGAACGTAGACGATCCTAACGAAGTAATTATCTGGGGCGAGGCCGCGAGCGGTTCTAAGTTGCGCAGAGCTTTAGCGAGCCCAGA
>CAWJRE010000020.1:0-20806 GCA_963845075.1 uncultured Alphaproteobacteria bacterium
GCAACTTTATTCAATCACACTGCTTGTAATTTGAGGTTGCGCATTTTAGTGCCATTGCCTGCGCTTCTGTGAGTTGCTGTGCGGTCATAAATTTCGAAACGGCATCGCGCATTTTTGCTGCGTTAGGGTTGCCTTGCGTAGCAGCTATATTTAACCAAATATGTGCGCGAATAAGATCCTCAGTGACACCTTCTCCTTCGTAATACATCGAACCAAGATTCACCTGCGCGCTTATATTTCCCTGTGCTGCAGCTAATCGATACCACTTCACCGCTTCTTTGAAATCCTTAGCAACACCTTTTCCATTATAATACATCGCACCGAGGCCATTCTGGGCTTGCGGATCCCCCCGTTCAGCTAATGGACGCAATAACTGTAGCGTAGTTGCATAATCACCACGGTCATAGGCCGCCATCGAATCTTCGAACGGGCCTGCAAAGGCAACGTCCCTGATTTCGGTGAAGCTCAACGTGAGCGCCGCTATCGTCAGTGAACGTGAGATCTTGTTACGCAATTTTCTCCCTTTTCGTTGCCGCTCTGTAACTATGATCATGTCGTGCGGGTCCTCCTAAAGCCCTCCAAATTTCTCGCTTTCTCTGTGGATAGCGGCAAATTACGGGGCATAAAGACACTCATCTGCTCAACGTCCCACAATCAATTGATGCAGGTCAAAAAGATAGATACCGTTAAAGCAGATGCTAGTGCTCAATTGGAATTTTGGAGAATGTTTCGGTTGAGGAGATTGCGTCATGGGGCGAGCAATATCCGAGCACTTGAACGAAGGTCCGGCAGAGCCCGAAAAACGTCAACGTCGCGCTGCAGCATATAAAATTAGGAAGATGATTAGAAAATGCAAAGCAGAGACAAAATCGATTAACAAGCTCGACGATGAGCAAAAAGAATTCTTAGATAGATTGCGGAAGCATATTTAGTGTCACTTGATCGAAGAGACATGCTGAATGACAAACGATCAGGAAAAAACCTTCAAGAAAGATCTTTTTAGAGCGCTTCGATAAAGCGAAAAGTCGCTTACAACAGTCGTTTCCTGAAATACAACAACTTATCAAGACATCCAAATGTTGTCGAAACAGCAAGAAAAGTCATTGATCCAACGAGTATTAAAAAGATCAGTGCCGAACTGAAGAAGCTTGCCGATGCGAAATTGCCGCGATCAATTTTCAAACAACTTGCTAGCGACCTTCAGCTGAAAGATCTATTGGCAAAAACAGAGGAATTAGTTGCGAGGGCTAATTTTGCTTTTGCGAAATCCGTTTCGAGATTTCGTTTATCGGTCGTAAATATTCGGTGAGCTTGTAGGGCCTCCCCCAATTCTCCGCTTAACTGCGGCTGTCGCGATGACACAATCAAGGCTTTGCAGGTGGGGGTGCGCATCAGCGCGTGTAAAGACTGCTCAGTCTGGGTAATCTCCTCTTTCCTTAGGCAAACCGTACGGGAGGCTGTAAATGCCGACAAGAAAGAAGGCCAAAGGCAAGACCAAGGCAAAGCGCAAGAAAGCCCCGGTCACTAAGGCGACCACCCGCAGAAAGACCGCCACGGCCAGAAAAAAGCCGGCGAAGAAGGCGCTGGTCCGGCGCGCATCGCCCAAGAAAGCCATGCCGCCCGCAAGCGCCGCAGCCAAACCGAGGCCGGCCAACCCGCGGGCGCGGCCGGTAGCAGCCACACCGACGTCGAGCTCGCCCGCGCTACCCGCTCCGCCGGGAGAGCGTATCGGCGTCGTGACCCACTATTACAGCCACCTGTCAGTCGCAACCCTGCGGCTCGAGTCCGGTACGCTGCACGTTGGCGATGTGATCCACATCCGCGGACACACCACCGATTTCAGCCAGAGGGTTGAGTTTCTCGAGGTTAATCATGCACAGGTGGCCGAGGTGGGGCCGAATGACGATTTCGGCGTAAAGTTGGCCGGGCACGTGCGCGAGCACGACATCGTGTACAAAACAAAGCAGTAGCGTTTCCTCGGGCCAAATCGACGCAAAGAACCTCACGGCGGCAGAGTGCAACGATGGACTTGGACGCACGGATGAATCCAAAAGGACACGGCAATGCTGAGAGACGACAGCAATAATGGAGCCGGTCGGCGGCGGGCAGTCCGCAATGTGCTCGGCGAGCCGCTTGAAGCCTGCTCAATCAAACCTATGGCAGGGTTTTATCGGGACGGCTGCTGCAACACTGGGCGAGAGGACATTGGTAGCCACACGGTTTGCGCCGTGATGACTTCTGCATTTCTCGATTTTTCCAAGTTGCGGGGCAACGATCTTTCGACACCAGTGCCGGAATTCGGTTTTCCGGGCCTGAAACCCGGTGACCGTTGGTGCTTATGTGCACCCCGCTGGCAGGAAGCATTCGAGGCAAGCCAAGCTCCCCGCGTAGCCTTGCGTGCAACTCACGAGGCTGCTCTGGCCTACTGCTCGCTCGCCGATCTCAAACGTTTCGCAGTGGACCTAGCGTGACTGCGCGCAAAATCAGGCCAATTGTGAGGTCGTTCCTTTCAAGATGCTTCGGCACGCCTCCGTGTTAGATCTGCCGCTAACATTCCATAACCTCCATTCTGCGAATCCGGGCGTGATACGCCGGCTTATCAGGGCCGTTACTGCGCTTTAGCCAGCTTTCGACTGCCATAACTTTTTCGCGTTGCTGACGATCGATTTGCAGTCGTCGGCTGTAAGGTCAATTAGGCCGGCGCATAGCGAACATGGAATGACGTCGTTGTGCACGATGCGTTCGATCGCCTCGGGGCTGAGTTGGCCGCAATCAGGACACGGCACATTGATGGTCATGGCAACGTCTGGTTTCATGGCGCCCTCATTCGATTAAGTTACGCGTGAAATCGCCATCGTGCGTGGCGTAGATAGGCACGGGCAGATCGGGTCTGAGTCCTGCGCGCAGGCGTGATTGCAGTTCCTCGAGCACGAGACCGGTGATGATCGGAAGGTCGAGTCTCCCTGCCGCCGGGATCGACAGCCACCTGAGTTCGACAAGTTCAGCGTCAGGGTGAATGATATTTTCCAGCCGATGGGCAACGGCGCCGCCATCAACGCAAAAGAAACGTGCATCGAAGCGCCTTGCGAATCCAGGCGGCGTTATCGCCCGCGCGATGAACTGCAATAGTGACGGATCGGGATGGAAGCCCGTTTGTACGAATTTGCTCCAAGGACCTGGCGGCACCCGTCCTTTCTCTGGGCGCTTAGCTCCGATCACTAGCCCAGTTTCCTCGAAAGTTTCACGAATGGCTGCTAGCGCAAGCGCCTGGGCGTCCTTGCCACTCTGAAATCTGGTATCTGCCAATAATTTTCTTTCAGTTTCCGGATGTAGTGGCATAGCCGCCTGCATTGCGCGGTCGGTGGCGTCGACTTGCCCGCCGGGAAAAACGAATTTCCCCGGTAGGAACACATGGCGCGCGTGACGCCGGCCAAGCAGGACTTTCGGCTCGTCTGTTGCTTGATCAATGATGATGAGCGTTGCCGCATCGTTGGGTTCAACGCCCGAATGGAAGCCGACGCGCTCCCGCTCGACAAGATGGCGCGGCACCGTCGTCACAATCGTGTCCTACGTCGCGTCGTAGCACCCTTGGCGGTACGAGACGTTGCCGATAGCTCGCAAGGGTAATAACGTTTCAGTATTGCTTTACTCCGCTCCAAGATATGCCTCAATTACTTTTGGCATTTTGCGTACGACATCCGGCGTTCCGTCGGCAATGACTTCGCCGTAGCTGAGCACGACGATGCGGTCAGCTAGGTCCGATACCAATTGCATGTCGTGCTCGACCCATAGGACAGTGAGGCGCAATTCGTGTCGAATTCGTAGCAAGTACCGAGCAAAATTCTCTTTCTCCTCTCGCATCAGGCCGGTCGATGGCTCATCAAGAAGCAATAACTTGGGATCGAGCGCCAGCGCGCGAGCGACGCCAACCAACTTTTGCGCACCATAGGGAAGATCGCCCGCCGGCACGTCCCGGTAACGATACAGCTCGAAGAAATCGATGATATGTTCTATGCGGTCCCGCTGTTCCATTTCCTCGCGACGCGCTCTGCCGAAATAGATGGCGCCTGAAAAGATCCCCGCTCGCATGAGCAGATGGCGGCCGACCAACAGATTCTCGGATACCGTCATGTGCGGGAATAGTTCGGCATGCTGAAATGCTCGGCCGACGCGCGCGAGCGCTATCTTGTCCACCGGCACAGTGGTTAAGTCGCGGCCGTCTAACATGATGTGGCCGGAGCTGGGGCGGTACACACCATTGATGCAATTGAGTAGCGCAGTCTTGCCAGCCCCGTTCGGTCCGACGACGGCGACCAACTCGCCGTCATTCGCCTTGAACCCGACGCCGTTGAGAGCGGTTACGCCGCCGAACCGAAGCCTGACATCTTGGATATCGAGCGCCATCAGCCCCACCACCGGCGTTTGCGACGGTACTGCTTTATGTCACGGTAACTCTTCTTCTCGGCTTGCCCTGCGCCCCCGAGATAGAATTCGCGCACGTCCGGATGCGACAGCAAGTCAGCCGCCTTTCCGGAAAACACCACCCGGCCGCTCTCCATCACGTAGCCGTGGTCGGCGATCGACAATGCTGCCTTGGCATTCTGCTCCACCAACAAAACCGCCAGGCCCAGCTCGCGGCTGATCTGCTGCAAACGTTGCATCAGCTCCTTGGTCGCGATAGGCGCCAAGCCCAGCGAAAGTTCATCGATCAGCAACAGCATTGGCCGGCAGAGCAGCGCCATGCCGATCGCCAGCATCTGCTTTTCGCCACCACTTAGATATCCGGCAAGTTGGGAGGAGCGCTCGCGCAGACGCGGGAAATAGCCGTGGATGCGCTCGATGCTGATTGAGGCATCCGGACGCGCGGCGAAAGCTAGATTGTCCTGCACGCTCAACGTGCCGAACACCTTGTCGCGCTCCGGGACCAGAATGACACCTGCTTTAGCAAGTTGATGCGGCATGCGGCCGTTGATGCGCTCGCCGCGCAGCGTGATCAAGCCGTCGGTGATCGCAACGTCCTCCGACGGCAGAAACCCCGAGATGGCACGCAGCGTCGTCGTCTTGCCGGCGCCGTTGGTACCGACCAGCGCCACGATCGAGCCTTCCGGCACGTCCAACGACACGCCCTGGATCGCGGTCGCAACGCGGTTGTAGACAACCTCGAGCTGGCGAACTTGGAGCAGTGGTACCTCGGTCATTGCAATCACCGGCGGGTCGTGTCGAGAGGCCGGTAGCGGAACGGCCAACGGTCGAAATAAGTCTCGGCGCGCCGCCAAATCTCGGCGAGGCCCTTGGGTTCGAGCAACAGAAACAGGATGATGCAGACACCGACCGCGCCAACCTGAACTCCGAATACGGTTGAGCCGAAGCGCCAGGCGCGCGGCAGGAATTCAAACACACTGTCGATGCCGTATGGCAACAGGGTAATGAAAATCGCGCCAAGCAGGCCACCGAGGATCGAGCCCATGCCGCCAACGATGATCATCGCAACATAGATGACGGCGAGGTCGAGCGTGTAGCCTTCGACCGTCACCACATTGCTGTAATAGGCCGCGAGGCTACCCGAGACCGAGGCGAGCGTCGCGCTCAACATAAAGGCGGAGAGCTTGTTGCGAGTGAGATTGATACCGAGCGCTTCGGCGGCGATGTCGCGGTCGCGGATCGCCATCCAGGCGCGGCCGGGCCGCGTACGCACCAAGTTGACGCAGCCAATGGTAACAAGCGTAAGCAGCACCAGCAGGAAATAGTACCAGGCATACTCCCCGCGTAGGCGGAACGGTCCGATGACTGGATCGGGAATAGTGATGCCGGCACTCGCGCTTGAACCGAACTTCGCCTGATAGCTCGTGCACAGGAAGATGATGGCGTAGTGCATTGCGAGCGTACTGATTGCAAGATAGACGCCGCGAAAGCGCAGCGATGGAAGGCCGACGAGAAAACCCACGACTGCGCCGGAGATAGCGGCGGCCGGCACGACGACAACGAACGGCAACTTAAGGTGGACCGTGAGGATGACGGTGGTAAAGGCGCCGATTGCGAGAAAGGCCGCATGGCCAAGCGAGATCTGCCCGCAAAAACCGGTCAGGATCATCAGCCCGAGCGCGCCGACGCAGGCGAGGAAGCACAGATTGATCAGGTGCAGGAAGTAGTCCGACGAAGCCGCCGGCAGCACAATCGCAGCAGAAAGAATGATTGCGACCAGCAGCTTCTGATACGGACGCCGTAGCACCTCGTTGGATTCGAGATAGCTAGTGCGGAGATTCGTGCCGGCGCGTGCCATAGTCTAAACGCGATCCAACTCTTCGACCGTTCCGAATAGGCCCCAGGGCCTTATGCTCATCACTGCGAGCAAGATCAGGAACGGCAGTGCTTCGCTGAGCACCGGGTCGATCAACCGAACAGTTAGATATTGTGCGAGCGCGACGATGAAGGCGCCGACCACGGCGCCGCGCAAGCTATCGAGTCCGCCAACCAAGGCGGCGGTAAGTCCGGCAAGCCCGATGGTGACGCTCGCAGTGCCGAGAAAAGCGCGTCCACCATACAAGACACCCGATAGCGTCGCGGCCAGCACTGCGATGATCCAGGCGAGCGACAGCACGAGATTGACGTTCACGCCGCGCTGGCTGGCGAGCAGCGGATTCTCGGCCGTGCCACGAAACTGCACCCCGAGACGCGTGAAGGTGAGGAAGAGATAGAGTACTACAAAAAAGGCGACCGTCAGCACAATGCTAGCGAGATCCATGTAGGATAGCGTCGCTCCTCCCGACAGCCGGACGGCGGGCGCAACGCCGATATCGATGGTGACTTGTTCGCCGTGCCAAATCACGATGATCGCCGACTTCAGTACAATAGCGATGCCGACGGTGATCAAGATCGCCACATAGAACGGCTCGCCGACAACACGGCGCATCATCGTCGCGTAGATGAAACCGCCCATGACAATCGAGAACACAATGGCGCCGAGAATGGCGAACCATGGCGATCCGCCAAACATCAGCCCACTGCTGTAGAACACGTAGCCGCCGACGATCGCGATCTCACCATGCGCGAAGTTCACCACGCGCCCAGCCTTGTAGAGGATGACAATGCCGGCGGCGAGCAGTGCGTAGGTGCACGTCAGTATGACGACAGTCGCGATAAATTCCACAGACGGGGCCTTTCGGAAAGCAGGCGGAGGGATTGCCCTCCGCCTGCGCCAGTTCGAAGCTTCGGAGGCTATTTGAAGCCCTGCGAGGCCTTCTTGACCCAAGCGCCTTTGGGCTCCATCACGTTGTCCTTGGCATCCCAAGCGTAGAGGCGCCAATAAGAAGGCCCATAATGATCGGTGGCTGACATTTCGATCGGGCCGCCGGTCAAGCCGCCCATGTCCACCTTCAATGTCTGGATCGTCTTGTCGAGGTTCTCACGCGTGCAGGGCCACCCGCATCCTTTGAGCGCCGCTTCAGCGAATTTGCCGAGCGCCCAACCAGTGACGTGCATGCTTGAGAACGGTTTTGACGTCCCGTATTTTTTCTGTGCCGCGGCCACCTCGCCCACCGACGCGTTGTTGTCGAACGAAGATGAGTAACGGGTCACGTAGTATATGTTGTCGCCGCTGCCGGCGCGTTGCGCCGCCTGGCGGATGGTATCCTCGGTGACGCCGTAGGACGCAACCACGTACGGACCGTTATAGCCGGACCGGCGAAGCGCCGGAATGACGCCGAGATTTTGGCCAGAGCCGTAGTGGCCTACCACCACGTCGGGCTTCTTTTCGGCGACGGCTTGCGCAAACGGCGTGAAGTCGGAGGTCGCGATCGGGAAGATCACTTCATCCCATGTGCCGCCGGCCGCTTCCACCGCCTTCTTGTTGTGCGCAAGCGCGGCGCGGCCGCCGACGCTGTCGAAGGTCATGCCGACGACCTTGCCACCCTTCTTGATGTTCTGACCGAGCTCGCCGATCGCCTCGCCGGCGATCTCGAACACCACGCCGGTGCTATAGGAGAATGGCTGAGCCGGCGGCAACGCATCACCAATGCCACTGAAGGTCGACACCACCGGCACGCCGATCTTGCGCATCTCGGCATAGACCGGCCCCTGCGTGCTCGACAGGCTCAGACCGAAAATGCCGAGCACCTGGTCACGCTCGGTCTGCTTCTTGGCAGCGGCGACGGCGCGGTCGGCTTTTAGGCCGTCGTCGTCGAGCACGACGTCGACCTTCTTTCCGTTGATGCCGCCGCGGTCGTTGAGCGCTTTGATGTAGAGTTCGAAGCCCTCCCATGTCGGTGTGTAGGACCCCGCGAGCGGGCCCGAGAGGTCGGTGATGTAACCGATCTTGTACGTTTCTTGCGCCTGCGCGGCAGAGAAGCCAGCGATACAGGCGATAATAGCGGCCGCGGTCGCGCCGCGGCGAAGCGGCTGTTTCTTCATTTCGTCCTCCCGGTTGTCAGCCCGTTGCAAGCTGCCTACTGATTTCCATGCCTTCAGTCCGGACTTCTTGATTGTCCCGGTACATGCCTTCGACCAAATCTTGGAACATTGTGTAGATGTGCCGGCGCTTCACCTTGCGCGTCGGGGTGGTGTCGCCCTCTTCGGGATCAAGTTCCTTTGGAATGATCCTGTATTTCTTTATTTGCTCGACGCGGGCGAGTTGCACGTTGGACTTTTCGATTTCTGCTCCGATCAGCTCGATCACGCGCGGATGCTGCGCCAGCGAGGTGAAGCCGGTGTAGACAATGCCGTGCTGGCGCGCCCAATCGGAAACCGTGTCGAAATCGATCTCGATCAGCGCGCTTGGGAATTTACGGCCGTCGGCAAATAGCACTACCTCGCTTATGTATGGGCTGCCCTTGAGCAAATTCTCGATCTCGCTCGGCGATATGTTCTTGCCGCCGCTCGTGACCATGATGTCTTTCTTGCGGTCGATGATGCGGAAATGGCCGTTCGCCATTTTCTGTGCGACGTCGCCGGTGTGGAACCAACCATCCTGGATCGCTTCTTTGGTCGCTTCCTCGTTCTTCCAGTAGCCCGCGAACATGCCCGGCCCACGCACGAGGATTTCGCCGTCGGGGCCGAGTTCGACCTCTTTCGGATACAGCGGCACTCCGGCGTCGCCCGGCTCCTGGAATGGCTCGCTCTGGCACAAGACCAGCGTGTGCTCGGTAATGCCGTAAAGATTGCGGAGATTGATACCCCAGATCTGCCAGATCGCCTGCACGGTCGGCGGAATCGGCGCTCCGGCGGTCAACGCGGCGCGCAGCTTATGGAGGCCAACCTTCATCAACATTGGTTTGAACACGAGTTGGCGCGCCAGCGCGTAGCTTGCTGAAAGCCACACCGGCGCGCGTCTGCGCGCCCAGACATATTTGGCATGACGCCGCGCTATCGCCATCGCGAGGTGATAATTCATTCGTTTGAAGGGATCGGCGCGCTCGATATTCACCTGGATCTGCGACGCGATTTTCTCCCACACGCGCGGCACGGCGTGGAAGAAGGTCGGCTCGACCTCAACCAGCGCCTCGCGCAGGTTGTCGACTTCCTCGCCAATATGCGGCGTTACATCAGCGATCAGCATAAGACAAAGACTCATCGAGCGCTCGACCAGATGCGCGAGTGGCAGATGCGTAATGACCCGCTGGTTACCCTTTTCCAGCTCCGGGAAACCTTGCAGATAGGTGTTGACCATCCCGACCATGAGATCGCGATGGGTGATCATCGCTGCCTTTGGCGCGCCGGTTGTGCCAGAGGTGTAAACGAAGACTGCTACGTCATCAGGTTTCACCGCGGCGACGCACCGCTCGAACAGGTTCGGTTCAGTCTCGCGTAGGTTCTTGCCGAGTGTCTGCATGTCGGCAAAGCTCAGGATGCGGTCGTCGCGATACAGAAACATGGCCCGCATGTCGGCGACAACGATTTTGCGCAAATCGGTGGAGAGGTTCTCGAGATCGAGAACTTTGTCGACGTATTCCTGGTTTTCAGCGATGAAAATTTTGGCGCCGGCATTTTCGAGTTGATGCCGCACTTCAGCTGAAGAGCAGGTCGTGTAGATACCGTAAGTGATCGCGCCGACCGAAAGACCGGCCATATCGGCAACGAAATATTCGTAGCAAGGGTCGCCCATGATGGCGATGCGATCGCCGGGCTTGATGCCTAGCGCGATTAGCCCGAATGCGAAGGCTTCAACGTCGTCGCGATATTTGCGCCAGGTGACTTCCTGATAAAGGCCGAAATCTTTGTAGCGTAACGCGACCGCATCGGGCCGCGCCGCTACGCGCTCGAGAAATAGTTGCGGCACGCTCTTCGCGTAGATTGCCCAGGTGCGTTCCTGGTGATGCTTCGGAACGTCATGCCGGAAAGGCTGCATCCCCGAACCCGACTTCTAGTATAACAGTGTTCTAGCAGATCACAGACCCCAACAGCGGGCAAGTCCGCTGTGCTCTTTCGCCGCTATTGCGCAGCGCAAGAGCTTGCGCCTGCCGGCACGCGCTGATTGCAGCGCGCGGATTAGCGCGATTTATTGTTGTGACATTCTTGTTGGCATCGCGCCAACGCGGAAGGGACTCAGCTACTCCGCCTGGCCGCTACTGCCGCTCGTTTGGCAGCAACAGGCTCGCGCGTGAGGAGACCTTGCAGCACGATCCTGCTCTGCATCTCGAAGAATTCGTTAATATCATTCGTGATGGAGCGCAGCGCGCGAGCGTGCATCGACCAGAGGTGACAGAGGAAAAGCGCGTTGAGGGCGACGAGCTTGGGCTCCACTTCGGCGAAGACACCTTTCTCGATGCCCCTACGAACGATCTGCTCGAATACGTCCGTGACGGTAGAAAGCGAGGCCATGACGATTTCGCGCCGTGGCGGCGAAAGCACATCGAGTTCCCGGTAGAGTAATCTGATGTGCGGCCGATACTTGTGCACGATGCGGCAATAGGAACGTAATGCTGTGCGAAAAGATTCGGCGGGATCATCCTCTAGCATCTCCACGGCAGCCATCGCGCGAGCCTTCTCGTCGATCAGCTGCTGGGCGACCAGAAAGAGGATGTCCTCCTTCGACGCGACGTACATGTAGAGACTGGCAAGATTGAACGGACAGGCCCGCGCAATGTCCCGGATCGAAGTTTTGTGAAACCCGCGCTCAAGAAACAAGTGAGTGGCGACGTCGATGATTTCTCCGCGGCGCTGGGCCACCAGCTCCGGATCCTTGACCGTCGTCGGGATTTTTCTGCTCATCGCGCGTCTAAGGCTCTTCCTCGGTTGGTATACTGATGTTCTAGCTTCATGGGAAGGGCGCGCTGGGCCCATACGCTTGGCGTGCTCAGAGAGGTGGCGAGGTCTAACCTGCGGGCGACAGCGTTTGGCCTGCAAACGTCGCGTTTTCCAGCGAGTTCGGCGCACCGCCGGAACGTTTGGGTCTGGCCCTGGCATAGCCTCGCATTCCCTCGGCAATCTGCCGCGCGGAATCCGCTTCACATTCGACAACTCGACACAGATGCCGCAGCGACAAAAGCTGAAACCAGGCGTTCTCGGCGTTCGGCCCTTTCAGCGAGGGCTCCAGCATCGCCTCGGCGCGGCGCAGGTCCTGGGCCCAATCCCGGCAGCGCTTGATATAGCCCTCGACCAGTTCGCCGCGGCCCGCTGCTTCGACGTGACCGAGTTGAAACAGCTTGTGAATGAACTCGTGATGCATGCGTGGCAGCGCGGCCGGCTGCGACAACCACAGCACCAGCAGCTTCCGTCCTTCCGCCGTCAGGCTGTAGATCTTGCGGTTCGGGCGGTGGCGCTGGATCTTGACCGATACGCGTAGCAAGCCATCGCGCCGCATCTTGCGCAGCGTCGGATAGACCTGACCCAATGGCGCATACCAGATCTGTTGCAACGCGCGTCGGTACGAGCGCGACAAGTCGTAGCCGGTCATCGGGCGAATCGCCAGCAGGCCGAGGATGGCTTCGCGCAGACCGTTGCGCGACTGGTTGAACCCCCGCGGCTTTCGTCGTTTCACAGCGCTAGGCATGGATCGCGTTCACCAGCTTGGCGATGCGGTCGGCGCCGAGTTTCGCCAGATAGTCTTTGTGGCTCGCAACGCCTGTTATCCAACGATCGAGATAAGAATTCCACGCCGCCATGTCGCGCTTGCGATAGGCGAGCGAGGCAGCGACGTATTCCTGGATGTTGTCCTCGTCCTCGACATAGAAGCCGTGGCTCGCGAACGGATGCGAGCCATAGGGCGCCTCTACCACCACATCAGCATAGGCGACCGAAGTGTTGAAAGGATTCTTGCGAATCTCGCTGTTCGGCACGATCCGTTCAGCGGTCAGCATCACGCGCTCGGCCGCCCGCGATAACAGCCGGTCGCCGAAGCGCGCGCCGCCATGCTGGCCATTGCCGTAAACATCGGCCTGGCCCACATGGATGATTGCCCAGTCCGCATGCAACGCAGGGACCGCGAGATAGGGTTCGCCGTTAATTGGATCGTTGAATGGGACGTAGTCCTTGTTCAGCTCCGGCAGGGAGGTGCCGACGCCGCCGCGCCAGGGCAAGAAACCTAAGCCCCGCGCTGCCGCGTCGAGTTGCGAATAGAGCAGATATTCAGTGGTCTCATAGACCTCGACCTCATCGTTCTCCGCGGCATAGCGGAAACAGTTGCCGACCGGCGCGTGCAATTCCGCGCCGATATAGGGCGCGATCACTTTCTTCACGCATCCCGCGCCGATCAGCAGGTCGAGTTCAAGCCCCGCGGTAGCAGCGCCGATGACCGTGAGGTTCTTCACTTTGCGGCGGATAAGCCCACGGATAATCGGCATCGGATGATTCACAGTGCCGAAGCCGCCAACGATGACGACGTTGCCATCCTTGATGAGGTCGGCGGCTTCGTCTTCGTTCATCAACACTTCTTTGCGCTGGGGCCGGTTGGCGCGGGTAATCGGTTCGAGTTTCATGGCGTCTCCTCACGAAATACTGGCGTTTCTTGTTCGGATGCATCGGCGGTCACGCGGCTGCCGATCGCCGGTGGTGAAGTGCCGTGGAAATGGCCGAGCACGCGCTTGCCGTTAGCGAGTTCGACGAGGAGCAGCACGAATGGCGCCATCGCTGCATGCGCCTTGTCCGGCACGCGGATGACTGTGTGGCTTTGCACTATGCCCTGCATGGCAGTCATCGCGACGCCTCCAGGATATGTACGGTTACAGCCGCAGCTGTGCCGCCGCCATTGTGGGTGAGGCCGAAGCGCGCGTTCACCACCTGGTTCGGATGGCGCCCGCGCAGCTGCATCACCACCTCGTAGATCTGCCCGCAGCCTGTGGCGCCCGTCGGGTGTCCCTTGGACAGCAGCCCGCCACTGGGATTGATCACGACTTTGCTGTTGCACGCGGAAGGTGCGCCAGCGACCGCCGGGCCGCCTTCGCCTTTGGCGAAGAAGCTCGAGGTCCTCGCTGTCGACGATTTCCGCGATGGAAAAACAATCGTGCAACTCGGCGACGTCTATATCCTCGGGACCGACACCGGCGATCTCGTAGGCGCGATTGGCGGCACGCACGGTGCCGTCGTGGGTGGTGATTTCATCGTAGTCGGTGATGCGCGCCGGCCCGTTGATCAGCACCGAGGCAGCAATGCGCACCGCTGGCGAGCCATAATGTTTGGCGAGCGTTTCATTGGTCAGCACCAACGCAGCGGCGCCATCGGTCGCCGGACAGCAATCATAACGCCGGATCGGATCCGAGATCGGCGGCGACGCCAACACCTCATCAGACGTGACTGGCTTTTGGAACTGTGCCAGCGGATTGCCCACGCCGAATTTCCGGTTTTTCACCGTCACTGCGGCGACCTGCTCGCGCGTGGTGCCGTAGAGGTGCATGTGACGGGCCATCACCATGCCCCAGAAACCGGGAAACGTAAGTCCGGCTACGCCTTCGGTGCCCTGGTCGATAGCCGCCGTCATCGCGGTGGTCAGCGCATCGCGCGGCGCGCCGGTTAGACGCTCGACGCCGATCACCAGCACGGCATCCTCTGCGCCGGCGCGAATAAGATCGTGGCCGATGCGGGCCGCCGCACTGCTCGACGCGCAGGCCGCCTCGATTTTGACGGCGGCAACATTGGACAGGCCGAGATCGGCGGCGACAATCGGGCCAAGCAGTTCCTGCCCCATCATGATACCGCCGACGAAATTGCCGACGAATACGCAGCCGATGCGCGCCGGCGGGATATTGGAATCCGCAAGGGCCGCGCGCGCGGCCTCCGCGGCAAGACTTTGCAGGTTGCGGCCAGGCAATACGCCGAACTTTGTCGACCCGACACCCGCGACGTAGACGTTCGTGCTCATGGTCTACAATCCATGCACGCGCTTCTTTGCGTCAGTGCCGCAGCACAGCATCGGGATCGACCTCGTGGCGCAACACCGCAAGCTCTTCCGCGGTCGGCTCGGCTATCTCGGAGAAATCGGACGCGAGCCCAAACGAAAAGCCGGTGTTTTCCTTCACCCATTCTGGGGTGGTGCCAGCAAAGACGCCCGCAAGCTGCGCGCGTCCTTCGCTGTCGAATGTGAAAATCGCGCGCGGCGTGATGATCCATTTCGGCCCGTGGCCGGGATACTTGTTCGCGCGCCAGCCATTCGGCCCGTGCATCGAGATGTAGTCGACCTTTTCGACAAGCGTGCGCTTGTCATGGTGTGTGACGAAGATATAGGGCGTCGCCACCGTCACGATATCGGCGATGCCGACCGTACCGGGTCCGCGGAACGAGAACCTTCGGCCGCCCTTGCCCTTTAGGCCGATCATATTGGCGTTGCCGGAGCCGTCGACCTGGATGCCGCCGGCGAAGAATTTGTCGCCGACGAAGTATTTGTTGGTCGGCGGCCGTTTGCCGGTGTAGTAGGCGCGCCCGCCCGGCGCGCCGAAATACATGAAGGTCTCCATGTGATCGTAGGCGATCTCTGCCCAGCGGATCATGCGGTAGTCGGTCGAAGTCTTCGGCAAGCGAACCGGCAGGTCCGTAACGTTGACCAGGAAGCAGGTGCCGCCCAACTGCAGTTTGATGTTGGGCGCATGCATCTTCTGCGCCAACATCGCAGCCGCGAAGGAAATCTCCGTGTGCGCACCGGAGATGATGCGTTCGCCGTCGACGATGTCGCGCGCCAGCGCCACCGCCATGCGCTCTTTCCATGCTGGCTGCCCGCTCGCTTCTGTTGATTTCGGCGCAGTATTTGGCATGCGCTCGTCCTCCCTAAACTGTTATATTGATAATCATCAATATGGAGCATCGGTCAATCCTTGGCGCGCGCATTGGCGCAAAAATGCCGGGCGGACGAGCGCTTGACATACTAGAACAGCGTTATACCATTATTCTGGCTGCGGTGCGGACAGCCCTTTAGCGCGCTCAGCGGGCGTGAACCCACCCAGCGCATTTGCGCGATTAAGCAGGACACCACGATGCCGAAAGTACTTGTGAGCACGGTCATCAACGCGCCGATCGAACGCGTGTGGCACACCGTCGCCGATTACAACGGTCTTCCGGCCTGGATGCCGGGCATGAAGGACAGCACCATCGAAGACGGCAAGTCGCCGAACGCTGTTGGCGCCGTGCGCCGCCTCGGCATGGCCGGTACCAAGGACGTGCTGCGAGAACGGCTCGAGGTGTTCGACCTCGAAAACCACCGCATCACTTATTCGGTGCTGGAAGGTCCGCTCCCGGTAAAAAAGATCCTCACCTCGCTGCATCTTCGGCCGATCACAGACAGCTACGGCACGCTCGGTGAATGGTCGACGCAATTCGAAACCGAGCCGGGCAAGGAAGAGGAAGGCGAGCAGCTCATGGCCCGCATCTTCGGCGCCGGCTTCCGCGCATTGAAACGACATCTCGGCGTCTGATCGCAAACGCGATCCCGAAAAATGGGAAGCGGTGTTCGGAACAGATTATGCGCAGATAAATAGAGTGAGTGTGTTCGGTGAAAGTCCTCAATCCCGACAATCTGCGCATTCCGACCGAGCCGGGTGCGACACCGTGTCTGCTCGGTAACCGTTGTCGGCAGTGCGGCACCGTTGTTTTTCCAAAGATGCCGGTTTGCCCGTCGTGCCATCGCAACGGCGCGATGGAGGAAGTTGAGATCGGCCGCACCGGTAAGCTCTACAGCCACACTATCTCGTATTTTGCGCCGAAAGGTTTTAAGGCGCCCTCCTTTCAGGCTTTCATCGACCTGCCGGAAGGCCCGCGCGTGTTCTCGCTGATCGGTTCGAAATATCCGGTCGAGCGCGGCGTGCTGGACGACGGCATGGCAATGCGACTGATCGTCGAGCCGCTCGCCGACACGCCTGAGCATCGCGAGGAGCTGACCTACAAATACGTCCCCGCCAACGGAGCGAGGGTCTGATGCGCGAAGTCGCCATCATTGGCGTCGGCGCTCACGCGACTGGGCGTTTCCGCGACAAGCCGCTTAAAGCGCTAGCCTACCCGGCGATTTGGGGGGCCATCGAGGATGCCGGCATCAAGTCCTCCGACATTAACGTCGCCTATGTCGGCAATTCGCTCGGCGGCTTGTTGACCGGCCAGGAGGGCGTGCGCGGCCAAGTCGTACTCCAGCATTCGGGAATTACCGGCATTCCGATCGTCAATGTCGAAAATGCCTGCGCCAGCGCTATGACCGCGCTGCGCGGCGCCTGGCTTGAGGTCGCAAGTGGTGCGGCCGATGTGGCGCTGGCGGTCGGCGTCGAGAAGATGGATGTCGGCGACAACGCACGCACCATTGGCGCGCTCAGCGGCGTGTCGGAACTCGACCTGTCCGAAATGGGCATGTCGTTCACGACCAGTTATGCGATCCATCCGAAAATCAACTTGAAGTCACGCATGGAAGAATACGGCTGGACCGCGGCCGATTTCGCCAAGCCGGCGGTGAAGAACTCTTACAACGGCTCGCTCAATCCCCTCGCCCAGCACCGCAAGCCACTGACCATCGAAGAGGTGGTGCAATCGCGCGTCATCGTCGATCCGCTAACACTGCTAATGTGCTCCTCGATCTCCGACGGCGCGGCGGCGGCGGTGGTTTGCTCGGCCGATATTGCCGCGCGTTTTTCCAGCAAGATGGCGATCAGGATTGCGAGCTGCGTACTGCAATCCGGCGTTTATCGCCTGCCCCATGACGATCGCCCCAACTCGGCAACCACCAGCGCCTATGCCGCTTACGAAAAAGCCGGCATCGGCCCCGAGGATCTCGACGCCATCGAACTGCACGATGCCATGGCACCGTCAGAGCTTATGCTTTATGAGCGCCTCGGCTTATGCGGCCCCGGCGAAGGTCCCAAGCTGATCGACGAGCATGTGACCACGCTCGATGGCCGCCTGCCGGTTAATCCCAGCGGCGGGCTGTGCTCGCGCGGCCATCCGGTCGGCGCCACCGGGCTGCTGCAGATTTGCGAACTGGTCTGGCAGATGCGCGGTGAAGCGGGAAAACGCCAGATCGAGAAGCGCCCGAAAGTCACCATGGCGCAGAACCAGGGCGGGCTCCTGCTCGGGCAGGACTCGGCCGTCTACGGCTGCACGATTTTGAAATCCTAAGAGTAACGTTCAAAAAGCGAGGGATATGACGTGAGCAAGAAGAGGAAAGAGGTCGTTAAATCGATCGAAGAGGCCGCTGCCTTGATCAAGGACGGCCAAACGGTGGCGATCGGCGGTTTCGGTGCCGACAATCATCCGATGGCGATCGTGCGCGAGATGATCCGCACCGGCAAAAAGAATCTCACCATCGTCGCGTCTGCGACCGCCGGCCTCGAGATCGACCTGCTGATCGGCGCCGGCTGCGTGAAGAAGTTGATCGCGCCCTATGTCGGCCAGGAAATGTACTGCCCAATCGGCCACAACTACCGCAAATACGCCGAGTCCGGCCAGATCGAGGTGATGGAGACTAGCGAATACCTGCTCTATGCCGGCTTCTTTGCGGCTGCCTCCGGGCAGGAATTCTTCGCCTGGCGCGGCGGCGTCGGCACCAGCATTCCTCAGCTCAATAAGGAACTCGTCGAGTTCATCGATCCGATTGGCAAAACCAAGAAGATCATCGCCGTGCCGCCACTGCGGCCGGACTGGGCGATCATCCATGTCGGCTGGTCGGACGTCTATGGCAACGGGCAACACCTCGGCGCGCGCTTCGGCGACCGCTGGATGTCCCGCGCCTCCAACCGCATCATGACGCAGACAGAGCGCATCGTGCCGAACTCGGTGATCCGCAAGAACCCATTCATGACCACCATCGCCTATGCCGACGTCGTCGTAGAGGCGCCGTATGGCGGCCACCCATACGCCGCGCACGGTTTCTACAAGGAAGACGTCGAGTTCATCCAGGACTACGTCAAGTGCAGTGAGGCCAACCGAAAAGGCGACACCAAGACCTGGGACGACTACCTCAAGCGCCACGTGCGCGAGCACTACAACTATCTTGAGACCGTCGGCATTAAGAAGCTGCTCAGCCTCTACACCCACCCGATCGTGAGCTGGTAACCGAACCGACCATCATCCGACAGATCGATAATTCAAAGGATCACACAATGAGCGACTATTCCTGGAAAGAAATGATGGCGGTGATGTTCTCGCGCGAGATCAAGGACACCGACAAGATCACCTCCGGCGCCCACACCGAGATCTTTTTCGCCGCTACCATGCTGGCGCAGAAGACGCACGCGCCAAACCTCAAGCTCCAGCTCGGCGGCTCGGTGACTTTGTGCCAGGTCACCGACATTGACGTGCCCGAACTGCCGAAAACATCCACCGGCTATGATCTGATCCGCTACGCGGAATCGGTGCACGACCACCCGGACACCTACCTGTTCTATGGCGCGCCAGGCGGTAAGGACTACTACAAGGAAGGCAGCGAATATCGCGACGTCAACCACTTCTGGTTCGCCGACAAATTCTTCGTCGGTGGCATCCAGGCCGACAAGTGGGGCAACACCAACATGATTGGGCTGGCCGGCAAGGACGGAAAGATGTCATTCCGTGGACCCGGCACGATCGGCATCAATGATATTGCCGTGGGCGTGCGCGACACCTACGTCTTTCTCACCGCGCACGATAAGCGGCGCCTGGTCGAGAAGGTCGACTACATCTCGCATCCCGGCAAGAAGGTCTGCCGCGAGAACGAGTTTTACGGCGGCGGGCCAAAATGGATCGTAACGCCGAAGTGCATCTTCGACTTCGATCCCGATACGCTCGAGGCCCGGTTGGCGCAGGTGTTCCCTGGCGTGACCGTGGACGACATCAAGGCGAATACTGGCTTCGAGGTGAAGACCGCCAAAAAAGTCGAAAACGTGCCACCTCCCTCGAAAGAGGAGCTCGAGGCATTGCGGAACGAAGTCGACAAGACCGGCGTTCTGCGCCACTAACCCCCGGCAATCAGAAGGATCTGCGCATGAGTGAAGCTCAGGCTAGCGCGAAAGCGAACGTGGAAACGTGGGGGGCTCTCATCAATGGCGAGTTCCGTCCCGCCGCCAGCGGCAAGACGTTCCCGACATTTAATCCAGGCAACGGCGAGGTGATCGCCTATCTCGCCGAATGCGACGAGGAAGATATCGACGCGGCTGTGCGCGCCGCTCTCGCCGCCTATCCCGCCTGGAAGAAAAAGACCGGCGCCGCCCGGGCCAAGCTGCTGATGAAGCTGGCGCAGCTCGTGGAGGCCAACGGCCCGAAGCTTGCCGAGCTCGAGTTGCTCAATGCGGGCAAGCCGATCCGCGATTCCAAGGCAATCGACGCAGTGACCGCGATCGACGCACTGGAATATTTCGCCGGCATGGCCACCAAAATTCAGGGTGACACCATTCCGGTGCCAGGCCCCTACATCAACATGACCCTGCGCGAACCGCTTGGGGTTATCGGCGGCATCATTCCCTGGAACTATCCGCTGTTGCAGGCGGTGTGGAAGATCGCCCCGGCGATTGCGGCCGGCAATACGGTGGTGGTGAAGCCGGCCGAGCAGGCCTGCCTCTCGGTGATGTTCTTCGGCAAGCTGTGCACCGAGGCCGGCATTCCGGCGGGCGTCGTCAATATCGTGCCGGGCTACGGTTCTGTGGCGGGCGCGGCGCTGGTCGATCACCACATGGTCGCCAAGGTGATGTTCACCGGCAGCACCATGACCGGCAAACGCATCGCCGCGCAGGCCGCCAATACGCTCAAGCCGATTGGCCTCGAGCTCGGCGGCAAGAGCGCAGTCATCGTGTTCGAGGACGCGCCGATCGACCAGGCGGCGCAGGTCGCCGCGATGTCGATCTTTAGCAATATGGGCCAGGTTTGCACCGCCGGCTCGCGCCTGTTTCTTGCACGAAAAAGTGCACGATAAGGTGCTGGAAAAGGTGATCGAGAACGCCAAGAAGATAAAACTCGGCGACCAGATGGACCCGGCGACGACCATGGGCCCGCTGATCTCGGCCAAACAGAAAGAACGCGTCACCGGCTATATCGACAGCGGCAAGAGCGACGCTAAGCTGGTGCACTCGACCGAAATCCCGAAGGGGCTGGAGCGTGGCCACTATGTCGGGCCGACCATCTTCGACGGCGTGCAAAACTCGATGAAGATCGCGCGCGAGGAAATCTTCGGGCCGGTGTTGTCGGTGCTCACCTTCAAGGAAGAGGGCGAAGCGCTGGCGCTGGCGAACGACTGCCCCTACGGGCTCGCCGCTTCCGTCATCACACGCGACGTCGGCCGTGCAATGCGGGCGGCGCAGGCCTTCGAGGCCGGCAATGTCTGGATCAACACCTGGGGCGCGGTGTCATCGATGGCGCCTTATGGCGGCTACAAGAACAGCGGCTACGGCCGCGAAATGGGCTTCTCGGTGATGCGCGAGCTAACTCAGGAAAAGAGTGTGTG
>CAWJRE010000021.1:0-107919 GCA_963845075.1 uncultured Alphaproteobacteria bacterium
AGGCGACATCGCGCCTGCGCTTTTAAAAGACGAGAGAGGTGACCAACTGAGGCCTCCAAAAAGAAAAGCCCCAGCTCGGGGCTGGGACGCTGGGGCTTCCGGGGTGGAACGCAACTATTACACTCGCGCTACATAACACCCCCATTTCAAACGGTTTCTAGGATTACGCGGCCTTGTTCGTTGCAGCGCCAGTCGCGGGTGTAACGCCCGTCTCGAATATCGACTGTCTTGGTGGTCTTTATCGCTTCGCAGGCTTCTTGATCGTGAGAGCGTCGGCTGATCGAGGCCGCATTTTAAGTGGGCATTTGCGGCGGAGATGCGCTAAATATAATTAGTATCGACCAGGTCGACTTTATGCTGGCGAGCGCCCGGTCCAGTTTCTGGATCCGATAGCTAATATCACGCAACGAGATGGACATGCCTGCGCTGGACTCGTGGTTCGTCGTTCAACCCAACAGTGCGCCGGATGCCGAAATCCGCCAATTGAAACTAACAATCGCCGCCCTGCGTCAAGCGCTTGAGGACGGCGGCACGGCGCGTGACGAGCTTTCGCGGATGATTCGGGCGGAGTATGAGAGTGAGATCTCCCACCTAAAGTCAACCATCGCGGCCGTGCGCGCGCAGCTTGAGCAGACGGAGCGTGAAACCCAAGAGGCAGTTGCGCGGGCCATCGGCGACGCGGCCAAGGAGATCGCGCAGTTGCGACAGACGATAATATCTCTTCGTGATGACATCGAGATGTCGCGATATGAGCATGAGCAAGAGATAAGGCGTCTAAGCGCGGCGGCCGACGAGAAGGCGGTTCAGCTGCAGTCCACTATAACCGCTTTGCGCGGGCAGCTCGAAGAATCGACAGCCCAAATTGCTATCCAAAAGCAAGCGGTGATGGCGATCGCAGCAAGCGAGATCAACGAACTGAGGGCAACATGCCAAGCCCTCCGCGAGGAGCTTGATCAAGCCCGAGAAATCGCGCGGCGAGGTACCTAATGTTAACGCGCGGTAGTGGATCCCGTCGAAAGGAAAAGCGAGCCGCAGCCGTAGCGCATGCTCGCTCTGGTGGGCGCGACGCGAGCAACCGGCTGAAGGACGTCAAAATCCTCCTCGATGTCGCAACCCGAATCTCCGGCACGGAAACACTGGAAGAAGTTTTAGAAGCATTGGTCGAAATGACTTCGCTCGCGATCAATTGTGATCGTGTAACGTTTTTCATCCACGACCAGGGCTCAGGCGAACTTTATTCGCGGGTCGCGCAGGGGATAAAGCGCCGCGAGATTCGACTACTCGACAATGAAGGGATTGCGGGCGTCGCCTTTCAGACCGGTGAGAGCATCATTGTAGCCGATGCTTACGCTGATCCGCGATTTAACCCAAAGACCGATCAAGAGACCGGGTACCTCACCAAAACAGTTCTATGCGTGCCTCTGCGTACCTCTAAGGGGGACATCATCGGCGTGGCGCAGGCGCTTAACAAGCTCGAGGGTCCTTTCACAAAGCGCGATCAGGTCTTGCTCGAAGGCATTGCTACTCAATCGGTGCCAGCGCTCAAAAGCTCCCAGACTGTAGAGCGAATGCAAAAGGCGCGAGCCCAGGAGTTGGCGTTCCTTGACATCGTGGCCGACATTACGTCCCAGCTTGACCTCGATCAGCTGCTACAACGGGTTATGGCGGAAGCGACCCGGATCCTAGGGGCCGAGCGCTCGACACTGTTTCTACATGACGAAAGGACCAGAGAGCTTTTCTCGCGTATCGCCATGGGCGCAAAGATTAACGAGATCCGCTTCCCCAATCATGCTGGAATCGCTGGCGCTGTTTTTACCACCGGAAAAGCCATCAACATTCCTCACGCCTACGCCGATTTGCGCTTCAACCCAGCTTTTGACAGGCAAACTGGTTTCTTCACGCGATCAATCCTGTGCACTCCGGTCATTAATAAACAAGGAAAAATAATCGGCGTTACACAAGTTTTGAATAAGAGAGGCGGCGCATTTTCGCCCGAAGACGAATCGCGGCTCAAAGCCTTTACTGCACAGGTTGCGATCGCGCTTGAGAATGCAAAACTCTTTGAGGACGTGCAAAAGATTAAGAACTACAACGAGAGCATGCTCGAAAGCATGTCGAACGGCGTTATCACATTGGATGAAACCGATACGATTGTTACCTGCAATTCTGCTGGCGCGCGCATCCTGAAGCAACCGTTCTCCGAAATCATAGGGCGTGGCGCTCAAGACTTTTTCGGCGGAAAGAATGCGTGGATCATAGAGCGCATCGAGAAGGTACGATCCGATAATGTGGCAAATTTAGCGATGGACGTAGAGCTCGCGTTCGGCGAGCGCCAATTGTCAGTAAACCTCACCGTACTGCCGCTCGCCAGTGGTGATGGCAAGCAGTTGGGCACGCTCCTGATGATCGAGGACATCAGCGCGGAGAAGCGTGTCAAAGCCACAATGGCGCGTTACATGGACCCGGCAATCGCCGCGCGCATGCTAGACAATAGCGGCGACACAAGCCTGCTCGGGGGTGCTAGTACTCGCGCGACGGTTTTGTTTTCTGACATTCGCGATTTCACAACGCTTACAGAGGAGTTGGGCGCGCAAGGCACCGTCGCCTTCTTGAATGAATACTTCGCGATAATGGTCGAGTGCATTGTTCGCGAAGCGGGCATGCTCGACAAGTTCATCGGCGATGCCATCATGGCTGCTTTTGGACTCCCGATCTCGCACGATGACGACGAAGATCGAGCGGTCCGTGCGGCGATTGCGATGCTACGCGAATGCCGGCGTTGGAGCTCGGAACGGATCAAGCGTGGTCAGCAGCCCGTGGACATGGGAATCGGGTTAAATACCGACATGGTCGTGTCGGGGAACATCGGATCTGCAAAACGCATGGACTACACGATTATTGGGGACGGCGTGAACCTCGCCTCCCGGCTGGAAAGTGCCTGTAAAATCTATTCGGCTCAAATACTGCTGAGCGAGCATACCTATACGCGCTTGCGGGGCACTTACCGTATTCGCAACATCGACCAGGTCGTGGTGAAGGGAAAAACTGAGCCAGTCTCGGTTTATGAGGTGCTGGATCACCACACGGACGAGACCTTTCCCAACATTATGGATGTGGTGAGCTACTTCAATGAAGGGATGCAGCACTACCGTGCCGCGCGCTTCGAAAAAGCGATCGGTCAGTTTAGTAAAGCACTTGGATGTAACCCAAATGACAAGCTCTCGGCATTGTACATTGAGCGTTGTCGTCACCTCAGCGAGCATCCGCCAGGAGACAATTGGAATGGCGTTTGGATTATGACACACAAATGAAATGCAGGTCCGCCCGTGGAATCAACTACTGCAAGGTCCGAGACCATAGACCGCGACATGGTGATGCTTTGCGCGGTCTTCGTGATGGAAGCACGCAGCGACCGACTGGTCAGGATTGGGCACTTAGCGGATGGCTTCGGCGAACCCGATCTTGCGGACGCTATTGCGATTCAACTTCAGTTTCGCAAGTCTCTCGGGCGTAAGCCGCCAATCCAAGACGCTTGTCTTCCATTCCGGCCCTAGCACATTCCGAACTTCCTGCGCCGCTCTCCTTCGCGAAACAGCAGCGGCCCAATATTGAATCTTATCACCGTAGGTTCCTACGACGACATAAACTGGATGTGTTTCTGTGCTCGTCATGAGACGTCATTCACAGTCTGGAGCGACGACTTGCGCCGGAAAAACCGGTAGGAAGTTGGTCTAAGGCGAGCCCCGTACACCCACCAATCCCACAGAATAGGAAGCAGCAATTTCTGTTTCAGGCTGTGACAGCGGTCACAAATTTCGGCCTCTCGGATTTCCAGCTCCTTTGCGCGCAGACAAGTAACGCGCGCGACGAAGGTCCACTGCGGAGCCAAGTGGAATGCCTGATATGGGTCATTAGCGTCGGTTTTGGCGCTTGAGTGACACGTCCGCTGTTCGCCGTATCGCGGACGCAAGTTGGACGTTGCCCGAGGTCGGCGACGGGCCATAAACAGACATCCCCATAGTCAAAATTGCCGCCCAACTCACGCAGGGCCATTAGACCCTGCTATTGTTGAGATACCGTGCAAAGTCCAGATCATCTCGAAATGCGGGGATGCGCATGTTCAAACTAGACAAAATCCGGCTGTGGGTAATGCTGCTGACCGGCGGGCTTTGGGGCTCTATGTGCAGCCCGGCTGCGGCTGACGTTCGCATCGAGGGACAGGTCCTAGCGGGCGGTGGTCCAATTGTAAGCTCCACAGTCACGTTGTGGGCCGCCAGTGCTGCCGAACCCAGACAGCTGGCTCAAACAACAACGGGCAGCGACGGCCAGTTTGTATTTCTCACCAAGAAACGCCGGGTGTTAGCCTGTACCTGGTAGCCAGAGGCGGCCAAGCGACAGTCAACAAGGGCAGCGGCGACAACTCGGCCATTGCTCTGTTGACAGTGCTGGGCAACACCCCGCCGGGCAAGGTCGTCATCAACGAGATGACCACCATCGCATCGGTGTGGACCAACGCGCAGTTTCTTAACGGTAGCGCAATCAAAGGGCCTGCACTGAGCCTGCGTATCGCTGCGGGCAACGTGCCCAACTTCGTTGATGTTCAAACAGGTGGCTGGGGAGCCACTATTCAAGACCCGCTCAATGGTGGCCAAACGCCAACGATGGCCAATTTTGCGACGTTGGCCGACGTCATTGCTGGCTGCGCCATATTGGTAACTGTCGATGCGTGCGACAGGCTTTTCATAGCGGCGACACCGCCGAGGGGAGCCGCCCCGACCGACACACTGACAGCGGCCCAGTCCATCGCTCGCAATCCATGGCACCAGCCACAACGGCTATACGCTTTGTTGAACCAGTTCTATCCGGTCCCGAAGGGCGAGAACCTGCGTCCGGTTCCATTTATGCCGTACCTCAATTGGTCGCCGAGCGCCTGGGTGCTTCCGCTCAAGTTTGACGGTGGCGGGTATCGTGCGGGCGGCAAGGCCATGTTCGACAGTGAGGGCAACCTTTGGGTCGGCGATAACTTCACAGTGGGTTGGCAGGGGCAAGATAGCCTATGGCAAGGTCATGCGACCAAGTTCGCCCCGAACGGTCGCCCACTTTCGCCGATCACCATCGGCTTCACCGGCGGCGGGATGGAAGGAGGCACCTTCGGTGCGGCTGTCGACGCCAATGATAATGCCTGGCTCACCAGTTATGGCAGCAAGTCCATCTCGGTATTCGACAAGAACGGCAAGCCATTGTCGCCGCCAAAAGGCATAAACTTCGACGGCAAGCTCGGGCTGATGCAAGGGGTCATCGTTACGCCCAGCGGAGACGTCTGGGTACTTGGCATCGAGAAAAGTCAGCTTGTCCATTTCCCCAAGGGTGATCTCAGCAAGGGCCGCATTGTTTGCGAGGGTGACAGTGCTGAACCATGCAAATCATTCAGAGCGCCATTTCATCTCGGCATCGACCAGCAGGACAGGATTTGGGTGTCCAACAGCGGAGTGGACCACGTGACACGCTTCCCCGCGTCTGATCCGAGCAAAGCCGAGAATTTCAAGACCGGAATCAATAATAGCGGCCTTGCCATTGACAGCGGCGGCAATGTTTGGGTCACCAACCGCTTTGGCACTGGGCTTCTGGGCATGGCCCATTTGATAGACATGGGCATACACCTGAAGCTCAAAGGCGTAGCCTCAGCTTCGGATTACCTCACGAAGACGATGTCCCAGCAAAAGGGTGGTCGTTTCGGTGGCAGCGTCACACTGTTGCGGCCAGACGGCAGCCAGTTTCCCGGCTCGCCGTTCAAAGGTGATGGTCTCCCTGGCCCTTGGGCAGCGGTCGTAGATGGCAATGACAACGTCTGGATTTCTAACTTCAATACTCCGAGCAGCCCAATCGTGCAGTTGTGTGGCGTTCGCACTGAAAACTGCCCGCCCGGCAAGGAGACCGGCGACCAGATTTCGCCACCCGGCGGTTACGTCGGAGGAGGACTGCAGATGCAGACCGATCTTGCCATCGACCCGGCTGGCAATGTCTGGGTGATGAACAACTGGCAGGACATCGACAGTTGTATCGGTACACCAAAAGAGGCGCTTTCGACCCGCTGCGGCGGACAGGGTGTGGTTGTCTTTTATGGAATGGCAAAGCCGGTGCGCGCTCCACAGATCGGCCCGGCGCAACAACCACAGTGAAACGGATGGCTCAGCGCAAAATTGGTCGGGCGATGTCCGTGTTGGGTCACGAACGCCATCTTGGGGGCTGTCGCCTGTTGTTCAATTAAACGTAGGCGGCCCGTTGCGGAGCCTTAGATCCAACTGCAGTCGCCGGCAGCTGAAGAACCGTAGCTTGCAGACACTCACGCAGGAATGTCAGGAGCACGATTTGTGCCTCCTTGGCATATTGCCGAAACAGATCAGCTTCTTTCATGACGGTATCCTGCTTAGGAGACACCTTAGTGGCGTCTTTAGCTACTAAGCAGAGGCGCGGCTGTCTGTGCAAAAATGCTCACTCGCCCAATACTCAATACGGAACGAGGGTCCGCCTATCGCCTTCAAAGCGACTGCCACTAGGCAAAGAGGGCCGCCAACTGAAACGGCTTAGTTAAACTTCACAACGGCGGTCTCGACGTGCTGACACCTCGGACATTCGAAGGTCCGCAGATCGTGTCCCGGCTTCTCTGGTTCAATGCGCGCCAGATACATTTGCACCGCGCACATTGGGCACTCCGGTCGCGCGCTAATCGGCGTGTTTTCACGGGTGTATTCAGAAAACGTCATTTGCGACTCCCCTGTTTGCAGGCGGGAGTACCGGAACTCTCAGCCACCGACGCCTGACCGAGATCGCTGTCGGTGATGTTCCCCAATACGCTTTGTTCCCGTGTGGAACTGTGCAAAACGGCTCACTTCTGAGACGCATGAAAATCAGAACAACACCGTCATCTGAGGCGGCAGCCTGACCTAAAAGGGAAATTCCGCTGCCGATGTGCTCGCGACGGGACGCACCGTCTAGCACTAACGCGTGATGCAGCATTGTGCCTGTGGAACACGCATCGTATCTGAAACTTGAAGGCCGAGATGGGCAGCGCTCCGTCCCCCCGACCCAGTGCCGCTCAGTTCTCAAAAAGCCTAAGTTGAGGCAACGACTCAAACCCTAAGCGTTTACTCCGCTCGGGGTTCTTTTTTGCCGCCTCGCCGGGCGCAATTTACGACCGGCGCTATATGCGCGCCACCGTAGATCTCCGCGTCAATGAATTTTCCCATCGATCGCAACCAGCAAGAACGGGCAGAAGACTCCATAGCTGCCGGTGTTGAAGTCAACCTCAATGGAGGTGCTCAGAGTGAGCTATTCGATACAAGATTCCGAAAACGATCCGGCTCAAATTTGAAAGATGCCGGGCGCAACGCGGCTGCAGCCACCAGCCGCGCCGGCGAGGCGCTCAATGGTCATGTATTCAAGAGTAACCAATGGAGTTATCCCTCAAGAAAGTGCCCGAAGGGCGCCAGCATCCGGATCCTGTCGCAAATGATCTTTGTGATTGCGAGCATCGGCACTGCAAGGATCGCGCCGGGCACGCCCCACATCCAATACCAGAAGATCAGAGCAACAATGACAAGGAGGGGATTGAGCGTGAAACGCCGCGCCAACAGCATCGGCGTTATGGTTTCGCCTTCGGCAAGGTGAATTAGAAGGTATAGCCCAGCTGGCAACAAGGCCGGCCATAACGTCTTTGCGGTAAGCAGCCCGGCTAGCGTGAACATAACCACGCCGATCATTGGTCCGAGGATCGGAATGTAATTGAGAAGAAACGCCACCGCGCCCCAGAGTATGGGATCACCCAGACCGCAAAGCCACATCGCAAGTGCTGTCGCGATCCCGACGGCCGCATTCATGATCGTGATGGTGATGAGGTAGGCCGAGATATCATGTTCGATGTGCTGTGAGATTTCGATTGCCTGCCGCTTATCGCTGAAGCGCGGCAGGACCTCGACAAGGCGGCGCAGGAGTGTGTCGCCCGAAAGCAGCAAGAAGAAAAGTACAAGGATCGTCTCCAAGAAGCCTGCGGCGAAGGCGCGCGTACTCGAGAACACGGTCAACAAAAAGTCAGCTCCGATGGCGGGGGACGCGGCGGTGGTTGATTGCGAATCACCGCTGACATAGCCCTGCGCCTGCTGCAGAAATTGGCGAACTGCGTCGATCGGCGCCCGCAGAAAGCTCAGATGCTCTTGCAGGCGCGGAACGCCCTCCGGCAATTTTGCTGCCCAGGAGCCGGCCGGTCCGGACATTCCAGTCACGAACGCGACGATGGTGGCAAACAAAAGGGCGATCAGAAGAAGGGCACCGAGCATTCTCGGCACGTAAAGGCGCTCCAGCATACGCAAGGCAGGTTGCAGCAGAAGATTGAGGATGATGGCAAGGACGATAGGCAGCACGATTTCCCGTCCAGCATAGAGCGCGGCGAGGAGCGCCAGCATGAATAGTCCGCCTTGGAAGACGCCGCGGATGTCGGTACCCCGCGGCATCCCCTGCTCGCTCACGACGGGCTCATTGGAGATCGAACGTGCGTCCGGTTCCTCGGCGGAAGTGGACTCGACCGGCTCAACGTGACTTTGCACAATTCGCGCCATGGTCGGGTCCTTCGTTACGTGAAGGCAGCCTTATGTACGCCCGGCGTTTTCGCCGAACGCTTCTCGCAAAACTGCGCGGACCATCGTTTCCTCAATTCTGCTCCCAAGCAAGATGATATGTGGCCCCGCTACGAAGAATGTGACCGACACGACGAAGCCGTGCTTCGAACTATACGAAGCCGGCTTCGAACTATACCGGATAGCCGCGATCAGGCGGCGCGGTTGAATACTTTCCCAAGCCCTTCTTGCAGTGGCTTCGCGCCAGAAAGCGCGATCTTCTGGACCAACTCCGCAAGCACTTTTGCCTGGTCGGTTAGCGTCTGAGTTTGCGTCCGTGCGTGCTCGGTCGATAGTTCCATGAAGTCGGTAGGCGATTTCACATCATGTAATTTCTGCATAAAGCCAAATGCGGCGTTGCTGTTTGTGTGAGCGAACTCCAGGAACTTGTTATTGTAGTCCTGTAAACCTTTAAGCGCAGTCGCAGAACTGGTTTTGATGAGATCAACAGTTTCTGTCGATGCAGCGCTCATTTTCTTGTAAGCTTCCTGGCTTTGCATAACGCTCTTTTCCGCCATCTCACTAAATGCGTTCGGAGCGTCTGTTCTTGGGAAACTAGCGGATTTTGTGGTCGTGGTCTTGTTCGTATCCATTAGGCACTCGTCCTCAGGGCGTATTGGGAACGCGGGACGCGACGCCCTGAGCGCTGGTCCGATGTCTTGTGATTTGCCGCGGCGTCGCCGTCTCAAAGCCGCGGCACTGCTTACATTGTTACTAAATGCTGCGAGACAATGAGCTGTGCATGAAAGTGATCGCGTTATTTTTCGACGGTGCGGCGTGGCCGGGAGGCACGGCATCTAGTTTGAAACCGAGTACCCGCAAAAAGCTGAGCTAGATTGCTCACTTTGCGGTTTACGTCGTGCTCCGATTGAAATAACACTGGGCGTTCAACGTCCCTGGTTGCTGCTTAACGATTGCAAAGAGAGCGACCTCGGTCTGAGCAAAAGCGCTCACCGGAGGGCGATCATTCGAGCGGGATGAGCTCGCAATCTCCTGCCTCGGTCTGTGCCGAATTTTCGTGCATCATCCCCTATGCGGCAAGAGCGACTGGTGCATTATTGTGGTTGTCGATTTGGATGTTCACCCGGGAGGATGAGCATGGCCGAAGATCAAAATGGGCGCATCGCCGGCACGATTACGCCAGACGTTGACAAAGAAAGTACGAGAACAAGGTGCGGCAAATTTCCGGGCCACTCTAATTGTAGAATTAGCAACAATTTCTCTGCTTATCGAGGCCGGAATGACGTCCACTGAGGCAGCTATTCAACGCATTGAACAAATTCAAAATGCGCTATCGGAGACATTTCGGAGCAACGAGGTGTCTCAGAGAGTTGCGCGCGTAATCCATCTATTACGCGATCAGGACAACAAGCACTCTACTGTATAATGGACAGCAAATTTAACGCGATAATTTCGGCTTCGGGTCAAACGCGGAAGTAGCTAAATAAGGCAGTCACTTCTGCTTTGGCTCAGTTAGCGGACTGTCGAAAATCTAGCCGGCGGCACGTCGGTTCATCGCTGCTGCAGCTCGCCTTGCAGCCGCTCGCTACCCAATGAACAGTTGCTCAGCGATGCCGCGCGATCACGGCATTGACGGCGACGATGATTGCCTCTGCTGGCCGCGCTAGTTCCACCTCAAATATCCGCGCTTGTTGAGCCACTCGATGGTGTGATCATCAAATATGCTGGCGAACAAGGCGCTGACGACTGTCCATGGCTCGGCGCTGTCCCCGCGTCCCAATAGCCCGCGCCCGATTGCACTCTCCACCGCTCGCTTCGTACACCGCAACGGTTAGCCGGCGAATGTCCTTTATCCGGCAGTCTCTGAGGGTCTGTTGCAAGGCGCAAGCGTAAACCTGCAGCGACTACCAACGTCGGCCCAACCGCGAACCACCTCGCCAGCCGGTTACAAGCCGCAAAATAAGCAACAGCACAACAGCACCGACGAAAGCGTTGACGATCAATGCAATGATGCCGCTACCCAAGTGAATGTTGAGCTGGGGCAATAACCAGTCACCGATAAAGGCTCCGATCAACCCCACGATAAGATCGCCAATCAGTCCAAAGCCGCCACCCTGCAGCACCTTCCCGGCCAGCCAGCCACAAAGAGAATGACCAAGAGGCTCTGATTGGACAGATACATCAGGTCTCCCCCAAAATTGCCCGGTCGCTATATTCGTCCCATCAGGACCAGAATAATAACGATAATCAGAATGATGCCGAGCCCTCCGCCGGGATAGTAGCCCCAACCGCTTGAATAGCCCCACGTCGGCAGGGCGCCGATAAGCAGCAGTATCAGAATAATGATTAGTATTGTCCCGAGCATTTCCGAATTCCTCAAGCCGACCCAAACCTAGAAACAGAATGCGGATGTGGTGCGAATGTTCCCAATTGGCGGAACTATTGGCCGGCGGAAAGATTGTGCGTTAGCCGCACAATCGACATGGTGAGCAAATGTTTGAACGCCTGCTAGAGCCCGGCTGTACCGAGAGCCCAACGTGTCAATGCGGAGAGGCTATGGAAATAGCAACCATCGAAGTACTTCCTGAGGGAAGCGACGCGGCTGTCCGGGTGTATCGATGCAGCGCGTGCAATCGAGAAATGCGCCTGACCGTCTGGGCTACACTTCCATCTCCTGTGGAAGACAGGTCCCTTCGCACCGTTCGCGGGTCGTCCGCGACTGTCGCTCTCTGGGCTAAGAGCGTTTGCGCGTTGCCATTCCGATAAGGATGCCGACGCCCAATGCCACCGCAATAGCAACGAGCGGACGCTGTTCAGTTTTCTTAGAGATTTGGCTCAAAGCTGCGGTCCCGTACCGGGCCGCATCTTTGCCGAACGCTGTTGATTGATCGCCGAGGGAGCTTGCGCCTTGGCGGAAGCGATCCGCCCAGCTCGACAAAGCCGACGCAACGGCTTCGCTCAAACCGTCCGCGGTATCGCGAGCGTTCGATGAGGCGCGCGTCCCCAGTTTCTCGATACCGTTCTGAAGCACCTGCAGCCGGCGCTCGATGTCGCCGACTTCAGAGGAGATCGCTCGAGAGTAGCGTGACGAGGCAGTCATGGCCGATTACCTCTTGTGCCCAAGTCAACGTGTCTGCTCACAATGGCCGATGCATGCGACCGAGCAGCCACCCTATTCCGAGTGCGACTAAGGCGCTGGTGTACGGTTGGGTTTCGATCGTGTGGCGCAGCACTTTCTCGAAGCTGCTTGCCGTCTCACGCGCGGTGTCTGCCGCCTGTCCATAGAGATCCTGAGCAGCGCCGGCGGCTTGATTTGCTAGGCCCTCAGCCTGCGCTTGCGCATTGCCCGTGACCTTACCGAGTCCTTCTTGAGCCTTACCGCCCAAATTGCGAGCGGTGCCTTCTATGCGGTTTTCATCCATGGCGATTCTCCCGGTTTGTCATAAGTGGGCAAACTCCTAGCGGCGCGACAGCCGCCGTTTGTTGGCGCGTAAACGCTTTTTGTAGGCGTTGAGCGCCTTACCAGCGACAAGGTGAGGCTGACGCCCACTCATAGCAGCCGCGGCCGCAACGGCTTGAGGCGGCCACCTTTTCCGCAACCATACGGGTCGCTTCACTGCGGGCGCCGCCAGACGCAAAGTGCAGCATACGAAATGCAACGACGCTTTGCGCTTCTGTGCCCATTTGAACGGCCTTAAAACTCAGCGTGAGCCAAGGATTGAACATTTGGGGGAGCCTTCACTGCTGCGGGGATACAAGTGGAAATGCGTCGGAAAGGTTCCGCCAATCCACTCTGGTGGCGTTCGCTCGGTCGTCCCCCACCGGCAAACGCACGCGCCCCGCGAAAAGCCCCGTCGAACGGGCCTAATTAGATCTGTAAGGCTCACCTCCAGCGCGTTGTACCCAGTAGGCGCATTTATCCGCAGCCTTATGCCGAAGGGAGTGAAGCATTGAGCGGTGGCGCCGTTCCGGGATTAGTACTACTGGCCCGATAAATGCATGCTCTAAGAAGTGCGGTATGATGGCTCAACCATGGCGATTTTCTCTATCAAGCACGTCACCACCTATCGCTATCACCGACCGGTAGCATTCGGTGCCCACCGAATGATGCTGCGCCCCCGCGATGACGACGACCAGAGGGTTCTCCAAGCCGAGCTCGCAATTACTCCTGAGCCAAAAGAACTGGTCTGGAAACGCGATCGATTAGGTAACCACGTTGCGATCGCACGGTTTGCTGAGCAGTCGGACGAACTACGTTTCACCAGTCATGTCCGTCTCGATCATGCGTCCAAGGAGTTTCGACCAGCCGACATTGAACAATACGCAAGCAATTATCCCTTTAGCTACAGCGCAGAAGATTGGCCGCAGCTGCGGCGCTTTATTCTACCTGTGCCGCTCCACGCTGACCTAAGGCGGTGGGGCGATCAATTTTTTCGCGCTGACGGATCTGCGGGCACACACGCTTTGCTAGTCCAAATAACGAGGACGATACATCAGACTTTCCGCCACATGGCTCGGCACGAGAAAGGTATTCAGCTCCCAGTCCGCACGCTCGCTCTAGGGAGCGGCAGTTGCCGCGATCTCGCGGTATTCATGGTAGCGGCACTTCGTTCCCGTGGGATCGCGGCTCGATTTGTCTCTGGGTACCTACATTTAGGTGAGGAGGTACAATATGAAGACGAACAGTCGCTTATGGGAGGTAACACTCATGCCTGGGTTCAAGCTTATATTCCCGGCCCAGGCTGGGTAGATTTTGATCCCTCGGCGGGCGTCGTCGGAAACCACAACTTGATCCGTGTCGCAGCGGTGCACCATCCTTCTTACGCAATTCCTCTTCAAGGGTCCTGGTACGGCAACGTTTCGGATCATCTTGGGATGCAGGTAGCGGTAAGAGTCAAAGCGGTGCATCAATAAGGAACTTTTTTGCGGTTTTTATCTTGACGAAATGGGTGAACGGCGCTGCGCCTCGTTACGAGTTTTTCACATGAAGATTCATGCCGGCTACGAAATTTCCTATACATGCGCGCAACCGACACCGATGATCTTGATGCTGAGCGCGCATCCCTCGCGTGCATTAGATCTTCTCACCCCTGATCAAATCCAACTGACGCCAGCCGTTCCTGCGAAGGAATACCTCGATGGCTTTGGCAATATCTGCCACGTCATTCACGTTCCTGCCGGCAGTATCACACTGTCGGCAGACTTTCTGATTAGGGATAGCGGCAGGCCAGATGAAGTCGCCCCGGACGCCGAACAACACTCGCTAGAACGGCTGCCAGTCGAGACGCTGGTTTATCTGTTGGGTAGCCGTTACTGCGAGACCGACCTTTTTATGCCTCTCGCCTGGGCGCAGTTCGGCAACGTCGCCAAGGGATGGCCGCTGGTTCAGACAATCTGCGATTATGTGTATGACCATATTGAGTTCGGGTATGCTCACGCAAACCCGACAAGAACGGCTTGGCAAGCACATACGGAAGAGCGGGGCGTTTGTCGCGACTTCGCCCATCTGGCGATCACACTTTGTCGCTGCATGAATATCCCAGCCAGATACTGTACCGGTTATCTTGGCGACATCGGTGTTCCACCCGCTCCCGAACCTATGGATTTCAGTGCCTGGTTCGAGGTCTATTTGGGCGACCGTTGGTATACTTTCGACGCGAGGCATAACGAACCCCGCATCGGTCGCACATTAATGGCACGCGGGCGTGACGCCACGGACGTCGCCATCTCCACCTCTTTTGGTCCCTGTGTGCTGACGGGATTTAAGGTGGTGACAGATGAGGTCCCGGCTCAGGCCGCTGCATGAGCACCGGCAAACCGGACGTGAAGCAAGATCCGCAGCGCAGTCGAGACCTCGGCCACCTGTCCTTCCGCGGCGCGTTTGAGCAGCCCAGCGAGCTGGCGCCAAGTAAACTTCGAGCGGTACTCCGCCGGCAGATGCTTCTCGACCAGCGTTCGCACGTCGGTTAGCGTTTCAAGTGTCAGCACATCGGGGATGGTTAGTGGCCGCGGCAAAGGGCGCGACCAGTCGGGTCGGGGCACGGCGGGTCTCACGCGATACAAAAGGCTTCCGAACTCAGATAGGTGCTGCCAGCCAAAGAGTCATTTACCTCTTGAGGTGTGACGTGAACATGTAATCTCTTGCCGCTACTGCCGTACGGCGCGCGTTAACAAATCCATTCACCGCTTTCCGTACTCCGTGAAAACGTAATCTCTTGTCTTCACTATCGTGTGGCACGCGAACCCGCACTTCGCGTCGTTTCCCTGCGGCGGATTGTCCGCCACAGTGGCGGGGCTAAACGCATCGGACGCCGCGTCATACTCGAACGCGCCCCACCCCCAACCGCCGCTGTCCGCGAACCTCTTGCTGTCCTTCACCACGGTTTGCCGACAAGACCGCGTCAGCTCGCGCTAGTGGTGACCGGCGAGAACGAAAGATGGCCGAATTTGAAAACTCTGGGGAGGTTTGAAAACTTTTGCTCGGGAAGGTCTTGAGAAGAAGGGCATTTCAAAAACTAATATTATCGAAGCATTATCATTATTTGTTTTCGTTATGGGACAGGGACGTTAGCGGATGGCGCCAACGATGCCAGTGCAAGCATCTGAAAGCGCGCATGAAAAATGCCAGCGCCGCCAACGACGCCTCAATGCGTGCACGTTTTTCGCCTATCGTGTCGTCCGGCCAGGCAAAGAGGACAGCGGCAGTCATGTTACCCAGCCTTAACCACACCGCCACCGCGCGGCTCGCGATGGCGCTGGTCATCGTGATGCTGACTACCACGACAGGCTTCGCGGGTTCGCACAACCGAAAGCCGACCGTCGTCGTGCATCCTCGTTACGTGCCCTACGTGCCCGTTTCTCCCTACGCGCCTTACTATTACTCTCGCTGGAACCCCTACTCGCTCTATTCGATTTACGACCACCTCAGCGGCGGCAGGCAGTTGTGCCGCTTGCCGAGCGAGCCCTGCGACAACGAACACCGCGTGCAAAATTAAACGGACCGACGCAGCGCCGCCTGATGATGCGAATGAAACAATGCGATGACGCCCTCGCGGCGTCATCGCTTAGTTGACCGCTAGCGCTTTTTCGCGCCGACCGTCTGCCAGTTGCAGGCACGCTCGAACGCATCGGCGATGCGGTACAGCGTCAACTCCTGCCAGTGCTTGCCGACGAGCATCAGACCGATCGGACGATCGCCTTCGCCGAACCCGCATGGAAGTGAGATGGCGGGATGATGCGTGATGTTGAACGGGCAGGTGTTCGTGATCTGCTCCCAACTATGCTGCATCAGCGCTTCCATCGGCGCATCCGGCGGCGGAATCTTCGACGCCATCATGCGCGTCGTCGGCATGAGCAACACATCGTATTCGGCAAGCGGCGCATCATAGGCCGCGCGCAACGGGCGGCGGAGATTTTGCGCCTTGAAGTAGTAATAGCCGCGGTAATATTTGTCCGTGTAAGCCGCGAGCAGCATGCCGACTTTGACGGTGTCCGGCAGCTCGTTGGCGCGGTCGTGCAGCGCTCCGAGCCGCCCGGCCAGCGACAGCGGATAGACGCCTTCGATGTTGCGCGGCAGCGCACTCGTCACCATCGCATGGAGCGTGCCCTCGAGAGCAATTCCCGACCAGATCGGAATACCGATCGGATGCCAGGGGATGGAGATCTCGTCGACCTTGGCGCCAATTCCTTCGAGAACTTTGGCTGCAGCGCGCACACCCGCGTCGACGTCCGGATGTGAGTCGTATTGCCCAAATCCCTCCTGCACCACGCCGATTTTCATCCCGGCGATGCTCTGGCCGATCGCCTTGGTGTAGGCGTCGACCTTGAGACCCCGCTGGCGTAAATCGTAACCGTCCTCGCCGGCCATCACTTCCAGAAACAGCGCATTCTCCGCGGCGGTCGCTGTGAGCGGCCCGGCATGATCGATCGTCGGGTCCATCCCCATGATGCCGGTATAAGGAACAAGGCCCCAGGTCGGCTTGATGCCGACCACGCCGGAGAGCGATGCGGGAATGCGGATCGAGCCGGCCTGATCGCCGCCGGTCGCCATATCCACTTCGCCGGCGGCGACGAGCGCGCCGGACCCGGTCGAGGAGCCGCCCGGGGTATGGCCCCAGGCCCGGGGATTATGAACGGGACCGGAAATGCTGGTCGCCGCGCCGCCCGAGAAGGAGAAATACTCGCAGACCGATTTGCCGACGATCTCGGCGCCGGCATCAAGAAGCCGCGTGATCACCGGCGCGTCGAATTCCGGGACGAAACCCTCGAGCACCGACGCGCCATTGGTCAGCGGCACGCCGGCGAGCGCATAGGTGTCTTTCACCGCCACTTTCTTGCCCGCCAGCTTGCCGCTGCTAGCGCCCTTGACGTTCGTCCTGGCGATCCAGGCGCCGTATTTGTTTTCGTCGCCCACCGGCCGGTAGTAGGCGCCACGCGGGTATTTCACCATCGGCACGTCATCCGGCAGTGATGCGAGCAGCCGGTAGCCATCGCCAAACGGCCGGATGAAGTTGATGAACGAATTGGCGTAGTCCTCGGTCACCTCCATGCCGAGACTGTCACCCAATTTGCGGACTTGATCCGTCGACGGCATCTTAAAAGACATCGGATTTTCCCTCCTGAGCTGGCGGAAGCGAAAAGGCGCAATTGCTCAAGCCCGTGCGCATGGCGTTGGCACAATATTGCGGCGCCGCCACGCAACCGGATTGGGCCGAGCGCCAGCCTAACCGCGCGTTGAATACCTCTCGAGCGTCCGTGGCTAGCATGCCGGCGGGAAACCCCGCTTGGCTCGACGTGCCGAGCCGTTGTCTCTGCACGCCATTTTCCCTCATGGCCTGGAACCGGGACCGTGGCCTTTGCCCAAGCATGGCACACCGCTTGCTTCGCATCCGGTGGACCGAGACCGGTGAACTCGACTGGAGCCCCCGGATGCTCAGCGTGCACAATATCACGGCAGCCCCAGACAACGACTGCTTCGAGCATTGGCACGAGGTGACCTGCCGAAACTATTCCGTCACCGAGTATCGCCGGCCGGTGATAGGACCGTTTCGCGGGCAAATAACGGCACGGCGGTTTGGCGCGCTGACCGTCAGCGACGTCTACTCATCATTTTCCGATTGTGGAATCGAGGTCACGCGCGGATCAGGCGAAATCCGCCGCGACCCGCGCGACCATTTCATGCTTTATTTGGTGTGTTGCGGCGAGGTCGGCGTCGACCAGGATGGTCGCACGGCGCGCATCGGCGCGGGCGACCTCTTCATCTACGATCAGTCGCAGCCCTTCACCTTGGAATTCGGCGGTTACTCGCGCGGGATCGTCTTGACTATCCCGCGGCCGCTGATGGTCTCGCGTTTGCCGACATCGCATCGTCTGACGGCCCAGCGGATCGACGGCCGATCGCAGCTTGGCGCGCTCACTGCGAGCATCGTACGTCAGATCGTCGATTTCGATGCCGCCTTGGAGGAGGAAGTCGCCAATCGCGTGAGCGCCTCGGCGCTCGATATTCTCGCGACCACGCTCGAGGTCGAGATTGCAGGCGCGCTGGACGACGGCGCCGCATACGGCGGGCGGCTCGATCAGGTGAAGCGCTATGTGCTCGCGAACCTCGACGATGCGGGCATGACCATCGAAACGATCGCGTCGGCGCACCACGTCGCGCCCCGCACGCTGCATCGCCTGTTCTCGGTCGAAGGAACAACACCGATCCGCTGGCTCTGGCAGCAACGCCTGACGGCGAGCTACAAAGCCCTCGCGGAAGGCCGCGTCCGCCAAGTGACCGACGCGGCGCTCAGCTTCGGCTTCACCGACATCTCCCATTTCAGCCGCGCGTTCAAAAAACAGTTCGGCTGCTCACCGCACACGTTGGTGCGCCGATAGTCGCCTGATGGCAACCAGAGTCCACAGCTTGGCAGGCAGAGGCAAGCGACCGCGGTTTCCAGCGCGTTATCGTCGAAGCCGCCGAGCGGGACAGAGTCTGAAGGACAGAGATTGAAGGATTTCATGTCTGTCGAAGCAAAATTCTCCGCAGGAAGAATTGCAGCAATGTGGGGTGAGGCCGCGTTCTGAAAACGCATGGCTTGACGCTGCACCAGGCAGGATTGGCACCAGATAACGAAGGGAGTGCGGTCATGAGCATTAGCCGTAGAGCATTACTCAAGAGCGGAGCGGCAGCTGCGGTTTGTACGCCCGCGCTTATACGCGGCGCAGCCGCGGCCGGCGATCCGATTGTCATTGCCAGCATGTACGACCTTTCCGGCGGGCTCGAAGCCGCCGGCAAGCCGATGTACGACGTGCTGAACTTCGCGGTCGACGAAATGAACGCCGCCGGCGGGTTGCTCGGCCGCGAGATCAAGGTCGTCAGCTTCGACACGCAAACCAACATGCAGCTTTACGCGCAATATGCGCAGGAAGCCGCGCTCAAGAACAAAGTGGCAGTCGTGCACGGCGGCATTACGTCAGCGTCGCGCGAAGTGATCCGGCCGGTTCTGGACAAATACAAGACGCTCTACTTCTACGACATGCCATATGAGGGTGGCGTCTGCGACCGCAATATCTTCATCGACGGGCTGACGCCGGCGCACAACACCGAGGTGCTCGTCGGCCACGGCATGAAGAACTGGGGCAAGAAGGTCTACACGCTGGCCGCCGACTACAATTACGGGCAGATCACCGCCGACTGGGTGAAGAAATACGTCAAGGACGGCGGCGGCGAAGTTCTCGGTACCGAGTTCTTCCCGCTCGACGCCACCAATTTCGGCAGCACCATTTCAAAGATCCAGGCGGCGAAACCGGACTGGATCATGACCGTTCTGGTCGGCGGCGGACCGATCTCGTTCTACCGGCAATTCCACGCCGCCGGCTTGTCCGGAAAGATTCCAATCGCGTCCACCACGTTTGGCGGCGCCAACGACCAGATGGTGCTGACGCCCGAGGAAAGCGACGGCATCGTCGTCGCCTACAATTACATCGAGAGCCTCGACAACCCGGTGAACAAGGAGTTCTTGAAAAAATTCCGCGCCAAATACGGCGCCGACTACCCACCGATCTCCGATCTCACAATGTCGAGCTATCAGGGCATGCTGCTGTGGGCGGCCGGCGTGAAGAAGGCGGGCACCATCGACCGCGACAAGATGATCGAGGCGCTGGAAAGCGGCATCAGCATCGACGGGCCGAGCGGCAAGGTCACGCTCGATCCCGCGACCCATCACAGCATCTTCGACGTTCATCTCGCCGTCTTCAAGGACAAGAAGATGAACTTGTTGGAGACCTTCCCGCAGCGCAAGCCAGCCGACACGGCCGCTGTCTGCGATCTAAAGAAAAATCCGCGTGAGGCCAAACAATACATCATCAAGGTGAACTAAGCGGCCGATGGCGAGCACGGCGTCGCATGACTGCATGTCGGCGACGCCTCTCGGCCTTGCCTATGCCTCGATAACGCGCCCGGAGGGTTCGCGGTGGACCTAGCGGTCATCGTTGCGATCGATTTTGTCTATGCCATCGCGACGCTGGCCCTGATCAGCCTCGGGCTTGCCATCGTGTTCGGCATGATGCGCATCATCAACCTGGCGCATGGCGAGTTCATGGTGATGGGCAGTTACAGTGCGGCCGTCGCCGTGCATTACGGTATCAATATCTGGCTCGCGATCCTGGTCGTCGCGCCGATCTCGGTCGGGATCATCGGCGTCATTCTCGAGCGCCTCATCATCCGCCATCTTTACGGCCGCATGGTCGAAACAATGCTGGCGACGTGGGGACTAAGCCTATTCGTCGTCGGCATTCTGACCATGATTTTCGGCGACATCACCGAAGGCGTGCCGACGCCGCTGCCTGGGATCCGGATCGGCGCTTACCAGACGAGCGGCTACAGCCTGTTCGTGATCGCGCTCGCGATCGCGACGCTGTTCGCGGTGTATGTGATCTTGCGGTCAAGCCGCCTCGGCTTGCTGGCGCGCGGAACCATGCAGAACGCCGATATGGCTGCCGCACTCGGCACCGACACCTCACGCATCTACGCGGTGACGTTCGCATTCGGCGCCGCGCTTGCGGGCCTTGCCGGCGGCGTGCTCGCGCCAGTCTCGGGCGTGTTCCCAACGATCGGCGGCTCCTATATCGGCCGCGCCTTCATCACCGTCATCAGCGGCGGCGCGGCGCCGCTTGCCGGCACGGCTTCGGCTTCTCTCCTGTTCGGCGTCATCAACCAGATTGCCACCTTTCTGACCAATCCGGTCTACGGCGAAGTGGCGCTCCTGCTCGCGGCGATCGTTCTGATCCGCATCCTGCCCCAGGGAATCACCGGACGCTATTTCCGGGGGAGCCTATGATCGCAACGCTGCGGGCGAACGGGGGGCTGGTCGCCGTCGGATTGCTCGGCGCGGCGCTGATGATCATCCTGCCGCTGACACTCGATCTGTTCGAGCTTCTGCAAATCACGCTGTACGCCATCTTCGCCATCCTCGCGCTCAGCCTTGCCTTCATCTGGGGCTACGGCGGCATCCTGTGCTTCGGCCACTCGGCCTTTTTCGGTCTCGGCGCCTACGCCTACGCGGTCGCGGTCATCAATATCGGCGACAGCACGGCGCCTTTTCTACTCGCGATGTTGTTGCCGGCGCTGCTGGCGGCCGCGCTCGGTTATTTCATGTTCTATGCGCGCATCAGCGACATTTATGTTGGCGTTATCACACTGACGCTCACGCTGATCTTCTACAATTGCATCAACTCCACCGCCGGCCCGGCCTACCATATCGGCGACGCGCTGTTGGGCGGCTTCAACGGCATGCCCAATATCCCCTCGCTGAACATTCCGTTCCTGCCTGACGCGACACTCGAGCCGCTCGGCATGTTCCTGTTATGCAGCGGGCTGTTGTTGATCGTTTATTTCGCCTTGCATGGCCTCTTGGCGACGCGTTTTGGTCGCGTGCTGGTCGCGATCCGGGAGAACGAGCAACGCGTCGAATTCTTAGGCTACGACGCACGGCTTCATAAGCTCGTCGCCTTCGCGATCGGCGGCGCCTTGGCGGGGCTCGCCGGCTGCCTCTACGTCGCCTGGGGCAACTATGTGAGCCCGCCGGTCTTCAGTGTCGTCCAATCGGCGCAGATCATCATCTGGCTCATGGTCGGCGGCGTCGGCACCCTGCTTGGTCCGGTGCTCGGCGCCATGGCGATCTCGTGGCTGACGGTCAAGATCGGCACTCAGCAAGTCGTCAATGCCAATGTCATTCTTGGCGCGGTTTTACTCGTCTTCGTCCTGTTGGTGCCGAGGGGCGTCGCACCAATGGTGAGCGATCACCTGGTCCCCTGGCTGCTCAGCCTGCGGCGGCCACCCTCGGCAGCGCACAAGATTGCGCAGGAGGGCAAGGCATGAGCCCGCCGCTGATCGAAACGCGCAACCTGAGCAAACATTTCGGTGGCGTCCAGGCGGTTCGCAACATCGACTTTTCGCTCGCCGAAGGCGAACTGCGTTGTCTGATCGGACCGAACGGCGCGGGCAAGAGTACCTTCTTCAAGCTCCTCACCGGCCAGATCAAACCGACCAGCGGCGCCGTGCTGTTTCGCGGTGTCGACATCACCAAGCTGCAGGCCCATGAAATCGCCCGGCTCGGCATCGGCATCAAGACCCAGGTGCCGAGCGTGTTCAATGGACTCACCGCGCGGCAAAATCTCTGGATCGCGGCCGCTCGCCACGCCACCAGGAAAGAAGCCGATGCCGCCGTTGACGCCCAGATCGAACGATTGGGCCTTGGCCGCTTCGCCGATAAGCCGGTCGGCCAACTCGCACACGGCCAACGGCAATGGGTGGAGCTTGCGCTGGTGTTGTGCGGACGGCCCAATTTGATCCTGCTCGACGAACCTGCCGCCGGCATGACCGAGGAAGAGCGGGTGCGAACGACCGAGATCATCCGGGAGATCAATCGCGAGCACCCATTGATCGTGGTCGAGCACGACATGTCGTTCATCCGAACGATCGCGCGGCGCATCACGGTATTCGACCGCGGCACCATTCTGATGGAAGGGGACGTCGATCAGGTGTTCGGCAGTCAGGCCGTGCGCGACGTTTACCTGGGCAAGCAGGCGGCGGCGTGATCCTCGAAATCAACAATTTGCACGCCGGCTACGGCCGCATCCCGGTCCTCTCGGGCATCAATTTTACGGTCGGCGCGCATGAGGTCATCGGCGTGCTCGGCCACAACGGTATGGGCAAGACGACGCTGCTCAAGACGTTGATTGGCCAAGTCCCGCTCACCGGCGGCACCATAAAATTCGCCGGCGCCGACATCGGCACCATTCCGTCCTTTCGGCGGGCGCGCGCCGGCATGGGTTACGTGCCGCAGGGCCGCGCAATCTTCCCCAATCTGACCGTCTACGAAAACCTGCGCATGGGCTTCATCGAGAACGGCATCAGCTCCGAGGAGAACACGCTCAATGATGTGCTGGCGCGGTTTCCTCGGCTCGATTCATTGCTCGATCGCCAGGGCGCCGCGCTGTCCGGCGGTGAGCAGCAGATCTTGGCGCTCGCGCGCTGTCTTTGCGGCCAGCCGAAGCTTTTGCTGCTGGACGAGCCGACCGAAGGAATCCAGCCTTCGATCGTGGAAGAAATCCTGGAAATCCTGATCGGGCTGCACCGCCATCAGGGTTTGGCGATTGTCGTAGTGGAGCAAAGCCTCGACTTCATTCGCCGCTTGTCCGACAGGATATTATTGATCGAAAAGGGCACGATCATGGGCGAGGTGCTGCCGGACGCGCTGAAACAATCGACGGCGCTCGGAAGCTTCGTCGCCGCTGAATAGAAGTCCGGCGTGTGGCCGACACCGCCCGCGCGATGAGACGATACGGTTGCGGCCGAGTGCCGTCGCCTCTTGAGGAAGGAAAGGGTTCAACGTGTCAGCCAAAGGTAAAGTGAAGATCGCCCATCTCGCCGGCCCGACAGCGACGATCCAAAACTCGCCGCCGCTGGTGACTTCCAACAAGGCGCGGCGCAAATACGGCTTGCCGCCGCGCAACAACCCGGATGGCAGCGACCAACGCTTCGACGTGCTGCGGGCGCAACGCCTGGCCGCTCCCGCAAAAGTGTATGTCGAATGCTTCTCCGCGCATCCGCTCGAAGCCGATGCGGCTGAGCTTTACGGCCCGCCGGACGGATATCTCGACGCCACGGGCGTCTTCCGGAAAGAGCGGAGCAGCCCGGACGACAAGGCGGTGTTCGAGATCGAGATCCAGCCCGAGGACGGCCTTTATCCGTTGCCCTACATGGCGCGACAAGCCAACGGCCAGGCCTGGGAGGAAGAATGCACCACGCCGGGTGCTCCCGCTGATCAAGCACGCCAAGGCTTTTATCCGGATGGATCGCGCAGCTTCGAGGAGATCGATCGCTTGTCGGTTGGCGCCGCCGGCGTCGGCAATCTCATTTCCTCTTTTGCGGACGTAGACTTCTACCGGGTGCTGCCGACCGGCGGTTACACCAAGGGCCTCCCCGCAGCGCGCCGCACCGACATGGGCGAAGGCGATATTCCGCCGGAAATCCGTAGCAAGGACTTTTTCGCCTATAAGCCCTTCCACATCGGAGAGTCACCCGCCCGCCCGGCATTGGCGAAGCTCACCAACGCCACGCGGCGCGTTCTCGCCAGCGGAAAGTACGATGGCGCGATCTTCACCCAAGGAAGCCCGCAGGTCGAGGAGACCGCGTACTGGTTCAACTTGCTGATGGATACGACCGTACCGATTTGCGGCAATTCCGCGCAACGTCCGCACGGCGAGATCAGCAACGACGGACCGAAGAACCTGACTGATTCCGTCGAATACATCGCCTCGCGGGTCTGGGCTGACGAACAGGGCCGCAACCGCGCCGGCGTGATCGTGCTGCAGGAACAGCAAATTTTCGCGGCGCGCGAAGTCATGAAAGTCGATGCGCGGCCTGGGGGCTATGTCGCAACCGGCGGTCATGGCGGCATTCTCGGCGGCATGGGTTACCACGGCGCCGCCGTGCTGCACTACGTGCCTGCGCTTAAGCACACCTATCGTTCGGAAGTGAACTTAAGCAAGATACCCTCGTCGGTGCTGGTCGCCTCCGCGAAAGGAAAATCGCTGACGCTTGTTGAAACGAACATCAGGGATGCGAGTGGCGATCTTTTCGAAGACGCCATTCCATCTGTGTCAATCATCAAAGACGGCGGCTATTTCGCCGAGGAATATTTCGACGATCCATCGGTAACGGCCGATCTCGTGGCGCTGGTGGAGCAAAAATTGCGCGCCAATAGGCTTGGCGGGTTTGTCGCCGAAGGTCTGACGCCTTATGGAACGATGACCTCTACGGTCCGTCAAGACGTGCTGCAAAGAGCAATTTATGCCGGCCTGCCGGTTGTGCGCGTCGGCCGCGGCAGCCCCGAAGGCTTCGCCGACCCGCACGACTATTTCATCGCCGGCTCCAATCTGACCTCGACCAAAGCGCGCATGCTGCTGATGGCCTGTCTTCTCAGATTCGGCAGCCCGCCGCCCGCCAAGGATCCGGCCAATCCGACCGCCGATGAGCTTGCCGCCACCCGGAAAGCCGTGGCGGCCTATCAGAGCGTGTTCAACACGCACTGAGTGGCGCGCAAGATTTTCAAAGCACCCTCGGCCGCCGACGCCGCCGACAAACTATGCGACGTCGGCAGCTGAGGCGAGCCGCAGCCGAATGAGCTCGCCGATACCGCTTGCCGGCAGCGGTTGACTGAACAGATACCCTGCATCTCGTCGCATCCGGCGGCCTGCAGGAGCCTTTGCTGCACGGCCGTTTCGACCCCCTCCGCAGTGGTCTGCATCTTAAGGCTGGAGGCCAGGCTCAGAATGGCGTGCACGATGGCCACGGCCTCGTTGCCGTCGAGCAGGTCAGCGACGAACGAGCGGTCGATCTTGATACGGTCGAATGGGAAGCTTCGGAGATAGGAAAGCGATGAATAGCCGGTACCGAAATCGTCCAGCGCGATGCGCACGCCGAGTTCGCGAAGTTGGTGCAACGTCAGAAGCGAGGACTCATTGTTTTGCATGAGCACCGATTCCGTAATCTCAAGCTCGAGGCGCTGCGCCGGTAGCCCGGATTCCGCCAGCGCACCGACGACCACAAGCGGCAGCGCGCTATTGCGGAATTGCGCCGGCGAGACGTTGACCGCGACGCGCACCGAACTCGGCCACGCCGTCGCGTCGGAACAGGCCTGCTTGAGCACCCACTCCCCGATGCTGCTGATCAACCCGGTCTCCTCCGCCACCGGAATGAACTCGGCCGGCAGCACCATCCCGCGCTGCGGATGCCGCCACCGCAGCAACGCTTCGCTGCCGGCGATTACCTCGGTTTCGAGATCGAGAATGGGCTGGTAGTAAAGCACGAACTCGTTTTTCAGCAGCGCCGCGCGCAAGTCGACTTCCAACGACCGCCGCCGCTTCATACGCGCGTTCATTTCCGGCTCATAGTACCGGTAGCTGCCGCGCCCCTCGGCTTTAGCTCCGTACAGGGCCAGATCGGCGTGGTTCAAAAGCTCATCGATCTCAAGGCCGTCCTCCGGGGCCAAGGCGATGCCGACGCTCAAGTCGCTTCCGGTCTGATGGCCCTTCAAATCGTAAGTGTGACCGGCAACGATCTCCCGCAATTGCTGCGCGAACGCTTCCGCTTCTTTCGGATGCTGCAGACCTGTCCGCACCACTGCGAATTCATCGCCACCCAAGCGGGCGATCAAATCTCCTTCATTCAGACAACTGCGAATTCGCTGCGCCACTTCCTTCAAAAGCGCGTCTCCGGCCTGATGGCCGAGCGTATCGTTGATGCTCTTGAAGTGATCGAGATCGAGGCAGAGCACGGCAAGCTTTGCGCCACGCCGCACAAACGACAGCTCCCGCATCAATTGCTCGCGAAACAGCGTGCGGTTGGGCACATCGGTGAGCGGGTCGTAGTGCGCGAGCCGGGCAATTCTCGTCTCGGCGAGCTTTCTCTCCGTCACGTCGTCGACGACGCCCAGAATGTAGAGCGCTTGATCGCGCTGGTCCCGGAATGTGATGCGGCGCGAGAAGATCATGCGCGACTCGCCTGCAGCCGTGACGATCTCGCGTTCGTCAAACAGCGGCTGGGAGGAACGCAGAAGTTCGTTGTCGCGCGCTTCGATTCTCACGGCTTCTTCCGCGGGGAAGACCTCTTCGGCCGTTTTGCCGATCATTCCTTCTCGCGATATTCGCCAGAATCGCTCGCCCGCTCCGTTGACAAGCACATATCGACGGTCCTCTGCACGCTTGACGAAGATCGCGGAGGGGACGTTGTTGATGATAAGATCGAGAAATGCGCGGTTGCGATCACGTTCCTGTTCGGCGTGGCGCTGCTCGGTGATGTCCTCGAAGGTCGCGACCCAACCGGCTGCCTCGATCGGGTGGCGCACAACGCGAAGAATCCGGTTGTTTGCGCCCGGCACTTCCACCGACGCAATCTCGCCGGCCCGCACCTTTGCCAAGATTGACGCAACATATTCCTCCGGCTCGGGCAGAAATCCACCCGCGGCTGCGCGGCGCCGAAGGACGTCGACCAATAAAAGTCCCTGCAGGTTGTTTTCGTTCTCACCCATCAGCTCGCAATAGCGACGGTTGAACAAGATGATGCGGCCCTCGGCATCGTACAGGCAAAGGCCGTGGGCCATGTTGTTGAGCGCAGCGTCCAACTGGGCCGACTTTTCGCGTGCAAGTGTCTCGGCACGCTCGCGTACCGCCAACAATTGCTGCCGCTCGGTCACGTCCTCGTGTGTGGCGACCCAGCCGCCGCTCTCCAGCGGCTCGCTGGCGATGCGCACGAGCCGGCCGTTCTTGGCCGGCCTTAATGACGCTGAGCACCTTTCCTTCGACGAGACTTTCGGCGACGCGACTGAAGACTTCGTCTACATCCTCGAAAAGCGATCCGGTCTCTCTTCGCAGCATCAGCAGGTCGCGAAAGGAAAGGCCAGGTCTGACGATTTCAGGTGAGAGGCCATAGAGCTCGCAGTAGCGCCGATTGCGCAACGCAATGCGCTGCGCGCTGTCGAACATGACCAAGCCTTGAGTCATGTGGTCGATCGCGGTGTCAAGTTTCCTTTTTTCGTCGTTGATCGTTTGCTGATATCGATCCAGCCGACGCAATTGATGCCATAGCATCAAGCCCGCAGGGCCGACAAAAACGAAGCAGCCGATGAGCAAGTCGAGAATGATGTCCTCGACCAAGGTAAGGGTCCGCCCGTCCTTCACTGCGGCGCTCAACAGTGGAATGGCACTGACTGCCACGATTGCGCCGACGATCAGGGCAACGTAGAAGATCGTTCGTGTCTTTGGCGCCCGGAGCATTCTGACAGACTAACCCCTTGCGTTGCCGCACAGATCAGGATGCCAGCAGAGCGTTTATGGAACGCGTTGCGTCAGCCGTTTTCCAAGATACGGACAAAGACGTGTTAACTAATTTCATCGAGTTTGCCGCTTCTTTCGCTCGGTTGCTCGAGATCCGCTTTGCCTAAAACTTCCATCAGCGCCCGGGCGCAGCATTGTTTGTCGCATCGCTGCGGTGCGGCATATCGATAGACGCCGGCGGCGCTGAGACGCCGGATCGTTATTGAGGCGAAGACCAGATCCTCCGAGCAAGTCTGGAAGCGCCCGCAGCCGGCCGACAAACCCATTTCGCGTGTCTGAGATCGGGTCGAGCGCGACCCTGCCGCAGGCACATTGTACGGATGGCACGTTCCCGCGGAGCGCGTCTTTCAACCACCCCGGCGCATCACCATCTAACCGGTTCATACTGCAGTGCGGTGGGACTCCACGGCGGACGGGAAGGGGTTGCTATGCCAAACCTCATTTGGCTGCTGTTATTGCTGGCGATCGCAGGTTTCGCGACCACGCCAGGCAACGCGGCGGACGAACCTGATCTGATCTTCAGGCGTTCGACGGTGTTCAAGCTGCTGACGCCGAACGACAAGCTTGCCACCTATGGCCTCGACGACCCGGACGTGGAAGGCGTCGCCTGCCACTTCACCGTGCCCGAACGCGGCGGCGTCAAGGGATGGCTGGGCGTCGCCGAAGAGGTTTCGGACATCTCGCTCGCCTGCCGGCAGATCGGCCCGATCCGCTTCAAGTCGAAGTTCGCGCAGGGCGAAGACGTGTTTCGGAAACGCCGCTCGCTGTTCTTCAAAAAGATGCAAATCGTGCGCGGCTGCGACGCCAAGCGCAATGTGCTGGTCTACATGGTCTATTCCGACCGCCTGATCGAAGGTTCGCCAAAGAATTCGACGTCGTCGGTGCCGATTATGCCTTGGGGACAGAATGACCAAATCCAGCGCTGCGAGGATTTCGTCGAGAAATAGATCGCAGATCACCAGCGCAGCGCGGCAGTGTGAACGCGGTCGTCCCAGAGCGCCGTCAGCTTGTCGTCCAATTGCGTCACCGTGATCGAGCATCCCGCCATTTCCAGCGAGGTGACATACGAACCGACCAGCGATCGCGTGACGGTCAGCCCACGCTTTTCGAGAATACGTCGCGCCACGTTATACATGAGATAAAGTTCGATCGTCGGCGTGCCGCCGAAGCCGTTGACGAGCAGCAAGACGTCGCCCGAATTGGGATTGCCGCGATCGTTTAGGATTGCCGTGAGTATCAGGTCGGCGATGGCGTCGGCGCCGGCAAGCTTGACTCGCGCGCGTCCGGGCTCGCCATGGATGCCCACCCCCATTTCCATCTCGTCGTCGGCAAGCGTGAAGGTCGGCGACCCGGCTGCCGGAACGGTGCAGCTTGTCAGAGCCACGCCCATCGAGCCGGTCCTGGCATTCACCTCAGTGCCGAGTTGAGCGCACGCTTTGAGATCCATTCCTTTCTCGGCGGCCGCGCCGACGATCTTCTCCACCACCAGCGTGCCGGCAACGCCGCGCCGGCCGGCACTGTGAGTCGATTTTTCGACCGCCACATCGTCGTTGGTGATGACGGTTGCGGTCGCGCCATCGCATAATTCCGCCGCCATCTCGAAATTCATGCAATCGCCGGCATAGTTCTTCACGATGAAGAGCACGCCGGCTTTGCCGCCCACGGCGGTGGCAGCTTCGACAATTTGGTCGGGCGTCGGTGAGGTGAACACTTGCCCAGGGCAGGCCGCGTCGAGCATGCCGTATCCGACAAATCCAGCATGCAGCGGCTCATGACCGGAGCCACCGCCTGAAATTAAGGCCACTTTATTGGGGTTGGGCGTGCGTCGGCGCACAAATTTCCGCTCGGCGCCAAGAGCAACGATATCGGCATGCGCGGCGGCAAAGCCATCCAAGCTCTCCGCCAGCATGGTATCGACGGAGTTGATGAATTTTTTCACGACTGCCTCCCCTTCGCCGCGCTTGCGCGCGGTCAATTCTCCTCCTGCAGAATGGCCGTCAAGCGGCGCGCAAATTCTTGCAGCAGCGCATCGACTTTTCCGTTTCGCTTAGGGCTTCCGAGATCCGGCACGTGCAGCGTGATGGCACGATCGCGGGGCGCCTTCGCCAACTGGCCGAGCCGCCTCGGATGGGCGCGCGCATAGGCACGCAGAAATGCCTGCTTCGCGGCCGGCGGGAAGTGGCAGACTTCGAAAATGGTATTGAGATGCTGGACCGGCACGGGCACCGGGTAAGCCGGATTCGAGATCTGGCTCACAAAGCTGCGGTTCTTGCCCATGGCGTGCGCCAACCTGATGCGCATGCCGGAGGGCCGGCTGTCGAGCACTTCCTTGAAGATGCGCTTGTACTCGGCCACAGCGCTCACCTCCTCGGCTTCGTCGAGCGCCGCTTCAGACACGGATGGCCCCGCTGCTTAGCCCATCGATTGTCTGCTTGATCAGAGCAAGCGCGGACGGATTGACCGACAGCTCGCGCAGGCCGCACGAGAGGAGCGCGGGCACACAACGTGGATCGCCGGCCATATCGCCGCACAAGCTGACCTCGCGCCCGGCTCGTCTGCCATAGTCCACAATGTGCTTGATGAGGTTCAGCATCGCCGGCTGCAGAGGATCAATTAGATTGGCGAGCGCGCCATTCGTGCGGTCACAGGCCGTTAGATATTGGGCAAGATCGTTGGAGCCGATCGAGAAGAACGATGCATCAAACTGTTCGATGGCCAAGCCAGCCGCGGGCACCTCGACCATGATGCCGATTTCCGGAAGCCCAGCGGGAATTCCTTCAGACTGCAGTTGATCGACCGCTTCGACAAAGATCCCGCGAGCCGCTTCCAGTTCGGCAGGCATCGTGACCATAGGCAACATGACTTTGAGATTCTCGCGCACGGCCGCGCGCGCCAGGGCCCGCAGCTGAATGCGAAAGATGTCTGGACGCGCAAGACAAAGCCGCAAGCCGCGCACGCCGAGGAACGGATTGGACTCGCCGTCGACGGTAAATCCGGGCACTGGCTTGTCGCCGCCCGCGTCAAATGTTCGAATGGTGACCGGACGCTTGCCGGCCCAGCGCAGAACAGCGTCATAGGCCCGATATTGCATCTCCTCGTCGGGCAATCCGGATTGCTGGCCGAGCAGAAATTCGGTGCGCATGAGTCCGATGCCATCGGCATATTGCGCGTCCGCGTGCTCAAGATCTTCGACGCGCTGAATGTTGATCAGCAACCGGATTTTCTCGCCTGCCCACGAGGCGGTGGGGCGGCGCAGAATAGCACGCGCGGATGCCCGGTTCTTGCGGAGCAAATCCCGGCGGCGCTCGAACAGCCCGATCTGTTCGGCGCTCGGATCGAGCTCGAGCGTGGCACCCTCGCCATCGAGCAACGCCGTGCGGGCGTTGGCCGGCACGGAGCCGAGCTGCACGATCATCGGAATACCGCGTGCGCGGGCGAGCATGGCAACGTGACTGGTCGGACTGCCGCGCAACAGCGCAAGGCCGCCGCCGCGCGACCAATCGATTTCCAGAAACTGCGACGGCGGCAGATCGTCGGCACACACCACCGCGCCGCCCGGAATTTTTGGTGCCTCGCCCTCACCGCCACGCAAGGTGCGGAGGACGCGATCACGCAAATCCGCCAAGTCCGAGGAGCGCGCCTGGAGGTACTCGTCGGCGGCCGCGTTGTAATCGGCAATTTGTTCCTCAAGGGCGGACGACCAGGCCGTGTGCGCAGGCGTTGCCTCGGCGATTGCCGCAAAGACCGGATCGAGGAAGTCGTCGTCTTCCAGCAGCGCCACCTGAAATTCGAGGATTTGCGCGGCATCGCCGCCGACGGCCTCGGCCAGTTTGGCGATCTGCTGGCCGGCTGAAACGAGCGCCACGCGCAGCGCCGCCGCCTCATCAGGAGGCGCGGCAGCGACACGCCCGCTGCTCGTCGCTCCGTCCACGCGCACGAACGGCCCATGCGCGAAGCCGATCGAGGCCGTCCTGCCCCGATATGCCAAGCCTGCGATGGTAGCGCGTTCGTTCACGATGCGTTGTCCGGGAAATCGGCCGCGACCAAATCGACCAGGGCGGCGACAGCGCCTTCGGCGTCTTCACCCGACGCCTTGATCTGGATAATGCAGTCACGCGCCGCGCGCAGCGCCATCACCTTGGCGATGCTCTTCGCATTGATCCATTCCGCCGCGTCGGATGCGCGAATGGAAATCTGCGCCTGAAATTTCTTGGCGAGCTTGGTCAGCTTCACCGCCGGCCGCGCATGCATGCCCGCCGCGTGCACAAGTCGCACGCTGCCGGTAATGACTTGGCCGTTCGGGCTCTCCAACGTCATCGCGTCCTCGATCGATCCTCTTCCGCTTGCGTTCACGCCGCCGACAATTCTTCGGCCACGGCTCTAACCTGGTCGAGCGAACTGCCGCCCGCCGCCTCGGTCGCCGCCATCACGGCGCCTTCGACAATCGGCGCGTTGCAGACCACGACCCGGTCGCGCTGTTCCGGTTGCAACATCTCGACGGCCATTTCGCTATTGGTCTCGGCGCCGCCGAGATCGACCAAAATGGCTACGCCCTTTGGTGACCAAACCTGGTTGATGGCCTCGATGATCAGCGGCACGTTAGTGCCGAGACCGCCGTCAGGATTGCCGCCGCAGAACGCCACCTTCACCTCGCTGCCGACCATCTGCCGAACCATGTCGGCCGTACCCTTGGCGATGTCCTTCGAGTGCGACACGATGACGATGCCGACCGTGTCCGTCATGAGCGGGCCTCCAACGTATCGCAGACCGCGTGCACAAGAACGCAACTCGAGCGCGCGCCAGGATCTACGTGACCGACGCTGCGTGCGCCCAGATACGACGCCCGCCCTTTGGTCGCCTGCATCGGCGCCGTCCGCGCAGCCGCCTCGTGCGCGGTCGTGCGCACCCGCGCGATCAGATCGGGCTGATCGCCTCGGACTGCAGCGTCTCGAGCACCGGGAACAGGACATCGAGCATGGTCTTTTCTCCGGCCTTCGAACGCCCGCGCGCACTGACAGCGTTGACGCCGCTGCCGAACACGTCCGCCAGATCGGCGGGCAATTGTTTGTTCGCCAAGGCATCCCCGGCCGCGAGAAAGAAGCTTCCATAGAGCGGACCGGACGCGCCGCCAACCGTCATGACTAGCGTCTTGCCGATGGTCTTAAGCGCTTCGCCCGGCGGCAACGCGGCGATCGTGTCCAACTTGCCGAGCACGGCTTCGAAGCCGCGCTTCATGTTGGTGCCGTGGTCGCCGTCACCGATGGCCTGGTCGAGAGCGGTCAGCTCTGCCGCACTGGCGATGACCTGTTCGGCCGCCGCCTTCACGAGTGATTTCAACATTTCGGGCTCAAGCGACATGGTGCCGTCCTAATGCAGTGTCGGCGCGATCCGCCGTCCAGTCGCATCGAAATAGAGGGGCCGATCGAGCCGCAACTCGACCTCCTGACCGGCTTCGAACGGCTGATGCGGATCGGCCAACGTCACGAGCATGTGGTCGCGATATTCCAGGTGAACGTGATTTTGATCGCCGAGATGTTCGATGCGGTGGATGCGCCCGGCAAATTGTCCGCCACTGGCCTTGGCGATCTGCAGGTGTTCGGTGCGGATGCCGAGCGTTTCGGTGCCGGGGGGCATGGCGGCATGCGGGAGAAGGTCAACCGGCAAGAAATTGATCGCCGGTGTGCCGAGCCGGCTCGCGACATAACGGTCGGCGGGGGTCTCATAGATTTCGCGCGGCGTGCCGACCTGCAAAAGCTCGCCATCGCGAATGACGCCGATGCGCGAGGCCATGGTCATGGCCTCGACCTGATCGTGGGTGACGTAAAGAATGGTCGAACCGAGTTCGAGCTGAATCCGCTTGAGCTCCAGCCGCAGTTCAGCACGCAACTTGGCGTCGAGCGACGACAACGGTTCGTCCATCAAATAAATAGCCGGGTCACGTACCAGCGCACGCCCGATCGCAACGCGCTGCATCTCGCCGCCGGAAAGCCGCGTGGCGCGGTTCGCGAGCTTGCTGGTGATATGCAAAAGCTCGGCGGTCTGTTCGACGCGCTTTCGGATCAGCGCCTCCGGGACGCGACGCGCCGGCGAGCGCAGCGGAAAGGCAAGATTGTCGTACACCGTCAGGTGCGGATACAGCGAATATTGCTGGAAGACAAAGGCAATGTCCCGCGTTCCCGGTGGATCGCGGGTTACGTCGCGGCCGTCGATGAAGACCATGCCGGCATCGGGGCGCTCAAGGCCGGTGACCAGCCGAAGCGTGGTTGTCTTACCGGCGCCGCTCGGACCTAAAAGGACGACGAACTCGCCATCACTGATGATGAGCGAAAGATCGCGCACGGCGTTGACGTGGCCGAAACGCTTGCTGATGTGCCGAAGAGAGACGTTAGCCATGGGCTGCGCTCTCCTCGTTCACCGATGGCGGGCTTGCCGTTTGAATGGCCATTCCGGTTTGCGCATCGAACAGGCTCAAGGAGCTGAAGCGGAACGTGAGACCCACCGTCTCGCCGACTTGCACGGGCAGGCTCGACGCCAGCCGCGCCTTGATCGGGCCCTGCTCGGTCACGACGGTGACGATCTGGGTCGTTCCCAAATACTCGGCCCCGAACACGCGGCCTCGCAGCGCGGCCGCGTCCGAGAACCGGATGTGCTCCGGACGAACACCCAGCACCACCGCACCGCCTTGCCGCCTTTCGCTGATTTCAGGCACTGGAATGCTGACGTCCTTCAACTTCACTGCGTGTGCGTCCGAGTCGAGGCCGGCGTCGCAATGCAGAAAATTCATCGGCGGCGAGCCGATGAAATCCGCGACGAACATGCTCGCCGGCCGGTCGTAGATCTCCTGCGGCGAGCCGATCTGCTCGATCCGGCCCGCATTCATGACCGCGATGCGGTCGGCCATCGACATCGCTTCGTGCTGATCGTGCGTGACGTAAATCGTGGTCGCCGAGATTCGGTCATGCAGTTCGCGCAACTCACCACACATGAGATGCCGGAACTCGGCATCGAGCGCACCCAGCGGCTCGTCCATCAGAAATGCCTTCGGACGCCGAACCATCGCGCGCCCCAACGCGACCCGCTGGCGGTCGCCGCCGGACAATTTCGACGTCTTGCTCGTCAACAAATGCTCGATGCGCAGAAGCCGTGCTGTCTCCAAGACCCGCTCGCGAATGTCGCTGCGCCCCATGCCCTGGCACTTGAGAGGAAAGCCGATGTTCTGGGCGACATTCATATGCGGATAAAGCGCGAACATCTGGAACACGAAGGCGATGTCGCGGGCGGCAGCGCGCCGGAATGTGACATCCTCGCCGTCGAGCAAAATGCTTCCACTCGTCGGCAGCTCGAGCCCGGCGATCATGCGCAATGTCGTCGTCTTGCCGCAACCTGACGGGCCCAGCAATGCAAAGAAAGTGCCGTTCTCGATGGTGAAAGTCGAATCATGCACGGCTGTGAACTGATCGAAGGCCTTGTGCAACTTTTCAACTCGGATTTGTGCCATGCGCGCCTCTTATTCCGGAAAGTGGCTCACAGCGACAAATCCCAGCGTACCGGCCAGGATGGTGACGAACGAATAGCCGTACAGATCGATCGACCACGGTTGCACCAGCATCACGATGCCTGCCGCGATCAGCGCCATGGCCCCGGTTTCCCACGGCCCGCGGCGGAACCAACGCGTAAGCTTGCTGGCGGAAAGCGCCGCGTTGCTCATTTGCGCACCGCTCCGAAAGTGATCCCGCGCAGCAGATGCCGGCGCAGCAGGATGGTGAACAACACGATCGGAATGACGAAGAGCGTCGTCGCCGCGGCAACCGCGGGCCAGTCCTGACCGCCCTCCCCGATGATGAACGGAATGAATGGCGGCATGGTCTGCGCGTCGCCGCTCGTCAACAGGACCGCGAAGGCATATTCATTCCAGGAGAAGATCAGGCAGAAGATCGCGGTGGCGGCGATGCCGGTCACGGCTTGCGGCAGCACGACCATGCGGAGCGCCTGCAAGCGTGTGTAGCCGTCAACCAGGGCGGCCTCTTCGTATTCGCGCGGTATCTCGTCGATGAACCCCTTCAGCAACCACACCGCGAGCGACACGTTGACCGCCGTGTAGAGCAAAATCATCCCGATCTTGGTGTCGGTAAGATTGAGCTGCCGATACATCAGATAGATCGGGATGGCGACCGCGACCGGCGGCATCATGCGGGTGGAGAGAATGAAGAACAGAAGGTCGTCGGCCAAGGGAATGCGGAAGCGTGAGAACGCGTAAGCCGCAAGCGTACCGAGCAAGACCGCGAGGAAGGTCGAGCCGAAACCGATCACCAGTGAATTGATGAAGCGCGGCACCACTTTCGACGGTCCGGCAATCACCATGTCGTGCTGGCGGACGAGTTTGTCGTACCAGGTGGTCGCCGGCGGGAGATTGGCGATGAACTCGCGCGTCTGCCGGGTGCGCACGGTGAACAGATTGACGTAGCCTTCGAGCGTCGGCTGGAAGATCACCTTCGGCGGATAAGCGATCGCGTCGCTTTGCGATTTGAACGCGGTCGCCGCAATCCACAACAGCGGCAGAATCGTAATCACGGCATAGAGAATGACGATCGCGCCGGCGAAAGCTTTCGCGCGCGGCGTGGCCTCGACCACGGAATGTGCGGTGGATTTGGCGGCGGCCGTCATCGCTGCTTCACCCGATTGAGAACTTTGACATAGATGTTGGCGGCGCCGAAGACGGTGACGAACAAGATGATCGCAAGCGCCGAGGAATAGCCGGTGCGCCATTTCTCGAAGGCGGCCCGCTTCAAGGTGATCGAGACCAGTTCCGTAGTTGAGCCCGGCCCGCCCGAAGTCAGGAGGTTCACCATGTCGAACATCTTGAAGTTTTCGATGGCGCGAAACAGAACCGCCAGCATGAGAAACGGCATGACCATCGGCAGCGTGATCGACCAGAACTGCCGCCAGGACGATGCGCGGTCGACCTCTGCCGCTTCGTAGATGTAGTCGGGAATCGAGCGCAGCCCGGCCAGGCAGATCAGCATCACGTAAGGCGACCACATCCAACTGTCGACCAGCACGATCGTCCAGGGCGCCAGCGCGACTTCACCGGTCATGCTGAAGGAGCTCGGCGGAATGCCGGTGAAGAGGCCGACGACATAGTTGAACGGCCCGATCTGCGGCTGAAACAGCAATGTCCAGAAGTTGCCGACCACGGCGGGCGACAGCATCATCGGCAAGAGGATGATCGTCGTCCAGAAGCTGTGCGAGCGGAACTGCCGGTTGATCAAAAGCGCCAAGCCAAAGCCGATGACGACCTGCAGCGCGACCGACCAGATCACAAAGCTCGCCGTCGTCTGCAAGCGAGCCCAAACATCCTCGTCCGTCAGAATGTCATTGAAATTATCCAGGCCGACAAAGCGCGTCGGCAAATAGGACATGCTGAGATTGAGGCTGGTGAAAGACAGCCGAATCATCCAGATCAACGGGAAGATGTTGATCGCCAAAAGAAGCGCGATGGTCGGCGCGACGAACAACCAGGCAATGCCGCGGTCGGATAGCCCGCGCACCCGCTTTGCGGCCTTGAAGCGGGCCTGCTCGCCGATGCGGTCGGTACTGGCGTCGGGATGAATGATCGCCGTCATTGTCTTTTGCAGCGTCTTCTAAAGCATCGCGTAGCGGCCTAAGGAATCTCCCCGGGCTCCAGGCCCGGGGAGACGTTTGCCCTAGAAACAATCGCCGCGCTCTACTGCGCGGCCACCTGCTTGCCTTGCTCCTTGAAGACTTTCGTCCAGTCTTTGACCAGAAGATCGAGTGCCTGCTGCGCGGTGCCCTTGTCGGCGACCACATAGTCATGCACCCGCTTCTGCATGTCGAGCAGGAGTTGCGCGTAGGATGGCTCCGCCCAGAAGTCCTTCACGATCGCCATCGATTCGAGGAATTGGGGTGCGAACGGCGCGCTCTTGGGGAAGCCGGGCGCGTCGACAACCGCCTTAAGAGCCGAGTAACCGCCAATTTCCCACCATTTCTGCTGCACTTTCGGCTGCGCGAACCACTTGATGTAGCGCAGCGCATCGTCCTGATGGTCGGAGGTGGCCACGACCGAGATGCCCTGGCCGCCCAGCTGCGTGAAGTGCCCGTTCGGTCCGGCTGGATTGACGAAGAAGCCGATCTTGTCGCCGCCGACATTTGGATCCTTGTACAAGCCGGGGAAGAAGGCGAACCAGTTCATCTGCATCGCTACCTGACCCGACTTGAAGGCGTCGAGGCCCTCTTGCATGTAGGCGTTGGTCAGGCCGGGCGCGGTGCAACACTTGTACAGCTCTTTGTAGAATTCGAGCCCTTTCACGGCGTCGGGCGAATTGACAAAGCCCTGCATCTGATACGGCTTCTTCGGATTTTCGTATTCGAAGCCGTAATTATAGAGCACGTTGGTCACGCCCATCGTGATGCCTTCGGAGCCGCGCTCGGTAAAGATGTAGGCGCCGTACACCTTTTTGCCGTCGATTTCGCGCCCTTGGAAGAACTCGGCGATTTGTTTGAGCTCATCGTAGGTCTTGGGCGGCGCGAGATCGCGGCCATACTTCTTCTTGAACTCGGCCTGGATTTCCGGCCGCGAGAACCAGTCTTTGCGGTAGGTCCAGCCGACCGCGTCGGCCATGGCGGGGAGCGCCCAATAGTTCGGCGTGTTCTTGGGCCATTCCGAATAGCCGACCACGGTTGCCGGCACGAAGTCGTCCATCGAAATGTGCTCTTTGGCGAAGAAGTCGTTGAGTTTGACGTACCAGTGATTTTCAGCGGCGCCGCCGATCCACTGGCTGTCGCCGATGATCAGATCGCAAAGCTTGCCGTGCGAGTTGAGCTCATTGAGAAAGCGATCGGCATAGCTCGTCCACGGGACGAACTCGTACTTCATCTCAATGCCGGTTTCTTTGGTGAAATCCTTGCCGAGCTCGACAAGCGCATTGGCGGGATCCCATGCCGCCCAGCACAACGTAAGTTGTTTGCTTTGAGCCGCGGCTGGCCCGTTGGTAACGGCCGTCAGCGCAATGCCGGCCAAGAGAGCGAGCGCTCCGCCCACCCGCTTCGACCACTTCCCTGTCACAGATGTTTGCATGTGGCTTTCCCTCGTTTGAACGCGTTTCCTCTTCGTTTCCGGAGCGCCCTCGGCCGGAGACGATGCAGTCATCGAAGCCCAGATGGGCTTAAGGCAGCTGTTCGGGGAAAGTGCCGGGCTTTAGGCGGCCGAGGCCGCTAACGCCTGTCCTTTGGGTGCCTCCGAACGCGATGTCGTTTCTGCTTATTACTAAACAAATAGACCCAAAATCCGGAGCGGCGTCAAGCGCCGATCAACGCTGCCCTTGGCCGGCGGGCGCGGCACCGCCCGGCTGTCGACGGATCACCAAAGACGCCAAATGACCAATATTAATAGATTTTCTTTGTTTCGCGGTATCGGGCAACCGGGGCCAAGCGTTCGTCCGGCGGGCGATTGACGGCCAGCCCAACAAGGGAGATTGATTCCCTTGGCCCGCTGCGGATAGAATTTACTAACGCGCTCACTAAACTATGCGCGTGAGGCCATGGGATGCCCGAAGCCGCCCGCTCGGAGCGGGGTACCAAGCCATGTCGCAGCCATTCAGGCTCATCGCCGCCAAAGGCATGCAGAACGGAATCTTCCGGCTTTGGTACGGCGCGGCCGACAATGACCAATCGCCTTTTGTGCTGACATTGACGCCGCAATATGTGGCGCACGCGCTGCGCAAAGCGCTGCCCGTGACACTCGAGGAAATCGAGGAATATGCGCAGGCGAACCAGGACTGGCTGCGGACCATAGCTCGTGACGCGAGAGCATGCGGCCAAAACGCCAAGGTTCTCGAATAGGATTTTGCCGAACGGCTGGTGCCTCATGGGGCTACTCAATTGCCAGGAACGAGATCCCGGCGCGGCGCCTGCCCGGACTTAAACATCGACACACTAAACGTCTGCGTCTACCGCGCGCGGTTGTGATATGCGCCTCTGCCTTCATTGAACTGAACCGGCATATCATCATGCAGATGCCCATTCGTCGCCAGGATGTCCGCTTGCGTTGGTTGGACGCGCGGTGCCGCCGAAGGTCGTTCGTCGTCAGATTGGACCTGCGTTGCGAGCAAACTTGAGCGCAACTGATGATTGGCCGAAACCGCGATCGGGCGGCCATTGAGCGTCGCGCCGCCATCGCGCACCGCAGTGAACATGTCGTTCCGCACCGAATCGCAAACGACGCCCGGCACGGCCTCCTCAAAGCGGTACGGAATGCTCCGGCTGGCGGCCGTCGCTCAAGCGCCGTCGGGATTGTCGACCAAACCGCGCTGGCAAAGCCGGGCGGAATGACCGATAAGAGACTGGACCACAGGGGCTTTTCGTTTGTCCTGGCATGCCGAAACGCGGCTCTATATAGCGCCAACGCTGGACGATGCTGTCGCTGCGCTCGACGAGCGGGGACGCGATGGGGCGCCGCTCGCCGGGGCAACCTGGATCATGCGGGCGCCACTGCGTGAGGAGAGACACGATCTTTCTTATGTGGCGATCTCGAAGATTGCGACGTTGCGAGAGCTGTCCGTTGGCGCCCGTGAAGTGAGCATCGGAGCGTGCGTCACGCACGCCGAACTCGCGCGCGAGCTTGCTTCGGCGCCCGACTGCCGGGCGCTCGCCTTGGCTGCCGGCAATGCGGCGAATCCCGCCATCCGGCAAGTGGCGACAATTGGCGGAAATCTCTGCGCCGCAAATTTTGCAGCAGCAGACCTTGTGCCGGCGCTTCTGTGTCTCGATGCCGAGATTGAATTGCAAGGACCGCGAGGAGCGGACCGGATTCCGCTGAGGCGCTTTCTCGAGATTCGCGCAAGCCTCGCGCCGGGTCAGCTCGTGCGGCGCGTCATCGTTGCGCGCATGCCGCGGCGTTCCGTGCATGTGCGGCTGCCGCTGCGGAAAGCCGGCGACTATCCGGTTGCCATTTTCAGCCTTGCTGTAACGTTGGATGCAGCCGGCGTGGTCACGAGCGCCAGCGCTGCCGTCGGATCAGTCGAGGCGGCGGCACGGCGCTGGCGCGAATTGGAAGCCGAATTGATCGGCCACCTGCTCGACCCCGCGCGTGCGGCCGAAAAAGCGGAGCACCATTGCGCAGCTTTGCGCCCTCGCGACGGTGTCGAGGCGCCGGGATGGTATCGCGTGAAAGTTCTTCCCAATCTCGTGCGCAAAGCCGCAAGCGCGTTGCGCAAACAGTCGTGAGCGACAAAGTCCGGACGAGCATGCGATGTCGATGCGATTGAAGATCAACGGCGAAGATCGGGTATCGACCAGCGATCCCTTGAGTTCCACTCGTGGACGTGCTCCGCGACGAGTTTTTCTTGACCGGCGCCAAACCTGTCTGCCGCGAAGGTTTCTGCGGCGCCTGCATGGTTCTGCTGGAGGGCAAGCCGGTCGCGTCGTGCTTGATGCCGGCCGGACTCGCTACGGACCGCGAGGTGCGCACGGTGGAGGCGCTCGCGCCGGAGGGCGATTTGTCGCCGCTGCAGCGCGCGTTGGAGCAACACGATGTGGTGCAATGCGGCATGTGCTTTCCGGGCATGCTGGTCTCTCTCACGAGCTATTTCGAACAGGCCGAAAATCCCAACCGGGACGATATGAAAGCTGCGCTGGTCGGAAATGTCTGCCGGTGCACGGGCTACGAACGCATTCTTGACGCGGCACTTTCGCTTGTGCAGCCCTCGGAAACGCGGTGAGAACGATGTCCGACGCTGCGAACGTTGCGATGAACTTCCCGCGGCGGGATGCGCGCGACAAGTTGCGCGGCCGCACGCGTTATACGGTCGATCGCGCCCGCCCCGGCATGCTGCACGCGGCGCTGGCGCGCGCCCAAGTTCCGTCGGCGCGCATCGTTCGCATCGATACTTCGGCAGCCCGACGGATGCCGGGCGTGCGCGCAATCGTCACCGGCGCGGACGCACCATTCCGCCACGGCATCGGCATTGCCGACCATCCGCTATTTGCCATGGACCGCATTCGCTACGATGGTGAACCGATCGCGGCAATAGCCGCGGACACCTTGGCGCAGGCGCAAGCGGCGGCGGCCGCAATCGCGGTCGAGCTGGAGCCCCTCCCCGCCGTCATATCAATGGCGGACGCCTTGGCGACGAATGCGCCTTTGGTGCACCCGGAGTGGAACGACTATGAGGTTCTGTTCGACGGCGCGGCACGTGGCGGCAACGTCGCCTGGGAAGCGACGGTCGTGCGCGGCGATGTCGATGCCGCCTTCGCGCGCGACGATGTTGAGATTGTCGAAAGCAGTTTTCGCGTCGGCCGGCAGAACCATCTTTCGCTCGAACCACGCGCGGTCATTGCTTCCTATGAGGACGGCCGTTTCCATATCGAAACGTCGACGCAAGTCCCCTGGTCGATCAAGAACGCCACCGCGCGCTTTCTGAATGTGCCGCCGTCGGACGTGCGCGTCACCGTGCCTCCGGTCGGAGGCGGGTTCGGGCTCAAGTTCGATTGGGCGTTGGAGCCCTTTGCAGCGCTCCTGACGCGCGCGACCGGCCGTCCTGTCCGGCTTGTGAACTCGCGGCGGGAGGAAATGCTGACCTGCCTCTGCCGGGAAAACGCCGATATCCTGATCCGGTCGGCGGTTACCAAAGACGGCGAGATCGTCGGACGCGAAGCGGTCGTGCTGATGGATTGCGGCGCCTATGGCGGCGAGCAGATCTTCCTGACCACGATGACCGCTCACACGCTCGGCGGCAATTACCGACTTGGCGCGGTGCGCCTTGCGAGCCGCGCGATCTATACAAACACCGCGCCTAATGGCGCGTTTCGAGCCTGCAACGGCGTCTACAACACCTTCGCGCTCGAACGCCACACCGACGAGATCTGCGCCACCATCGGCATGGATCCTCTGGAATTCCGCCGCCGCAACGTGTTGGGCAACAACGATCTCGGTTCGACCGGACAAGTGTTCGAGGGCGACGTACTCAAGCCGATGCTCGATCGCATGAGCGAATTGTGCAGCGCGAACCCTTCAAGAAAACACCTCGCTGGCGACCGTCTCTACGGACGCGGCACTGCCGTCGGCACTTGGTTCGTCTTCGTTGGACCATCGGCGGCGACAGTTCACCTCAATGCCGATGGCAGCGCGACGCTGGTGACGGCGGGCGTTGAAATCGGCTCGGGCTCGACAATGCAGTCGCTGCCGCAAATCGTCGCCAATGCGCTGGGCCTTCGGCCCGAGGATGTCGTTGTGCGCGCCGCCGACACGGATGCTGCCGGTTATGATGTGGGCGTCGGCGGCGGCAGGACGACGGTCTCGCTTGGCGCCGCAAGTCTCGCGGCTTGCGGCGAAGTACGCAAGAAGCTGCTCCACGTGGCCGCGCAAATGCTCGAAGCCGATCCCGAAGATCTGGTCTTGCGGAACGGCAGGGTCGAGATCGTCGGGGCTGAAGGGTCGGGAACAACCATCGCGACCGTCGCCCAACGCGCTCAAGCGCTTGCCGGTCCGATCTCGGGAAGCGGCGCGTTCACAGGCGCAGGCGTTCCCGCGATGCCGGGCTGCGCGGCGGGACATTTTATTGAAGCTTTGGATATCCCCGTGTTCGCCATTCACGAATGCGAAGTCGCGGTCGAGCCGGAAACCGGCCACGTGGAGGTGCTGAGCTATCGCGTCGTGCAAGACGTTGGCCGGGCGCTCAATCCGCGTGCCATTTTTGGGCAGATCCAGGGCGGGGTCACGCAGGGCCTGGGTTACGCCCTGCACGAGGAAGTAACGATCGGTGCGAACGGACGCATACTTCAGAATGGCTTCGAGACCTACCGGGTGCCGCTCGCGCAGGACGTAGTGCCGGTTGAGATCAGCCTGTTTGAAGGCGCGCCGTCGATCGGGCCACTGGGCGCCAAAGGCGCGGGCGAGGTTCCGATCCTGAATGTCGGCGCGGCGATCGCGTGCGCGGTGTCGAACGCGATCGGCCGACGGGTTCAGGAATTGCCATTGACCCCGCCGCGGGTTCTGGAACTCATCCTGGGAAACAATCGTCCATTGAAATTCGACCACATCGCGGATGCTTGGCGAGACAACGTGCTCATGCAGCATCCTGCCTCGCCGTAAACGGCGCGCTTAGAGCATGATCCGGAAAAAGCCTGCCCTCGGACTTGATCCGAGGGTGGAATCCGGCTTTCCGAAAAGATCATACTCAAACGAAAAGCTAGAGCGGGATGCCCAGCGAACCGCAACTCATCCCGCTCTAGCGGCGAAGTGAATCCAGTTCGCGATAGTCGGGCAGCGCATCCGTCACGGGCCGGCCGCCGCGAATGACAAGCCGAGGTCCGCTCGGCCGGGCGAGCAGTTCCGACCAAGACCGCGCGCAGAACAAGATGAGGTCTGCGTTTCGTCCCTGCCCGAGCGAGCCGGCGTCGACCTTCATGACGCCCGCGGGCGTCGCCGTTATCGCCCGCGCCCAACCGCCCAGCGGACTATCGAGCTGCGCGATACGGACCGCTTGCGCGAAAACCTCGATCGGATCGAGGTCTCCGTAGGCGTAGAACGGATCGCGGGTGTTATCGCTTCCGACGGCGACGGGCACGCCGGCAGCCGAAAGCTCGTGCAGCAAGGTTACGCCACGCCAGCGCGGCGTTCGACCCGGCTCCTTGCGATCCTGCAGATACATGTTGCACATCGGGAGCGAGACGACCGCGACGCCGGCCGCGGCCACACAGGCAATCGTGCGTTCCGCATCAGCAGTGGGCCGGCAGGCGAGGCTGCAGCAGTGGCCCGCGGTGACACGTCCCTGCCAGCCGAAGCGAATGGTCGCTTCCGCAATCGCTTCAAGCGCGTTGGAGCTGGGATCGTCCGTCTCGTCGGCGTGAAAATCGAGATCGAGGTCACGGTCACGCGCCAAAGCGTAGAGGCGATCCAGCGCCGGACCCGGATTCGGATCGTTAAGAACAACGGCACCCAAGATACCGCCGTGGTCGGCAACCAGATCGGCAAGCCGCTGGCCTTCTTCGCCGGCGTAGCTGTCGAGCATGGCGAGCGAAACACCCTGCAGGGCAATGCGGCCCGCCCAGCGATCGCGCATCTGCGCCAATACCGGCCAGCTGATTGCGCCTTGCGCGCCCATCGAATCAATGTGCGTGCGGACGGCGGCGGTGCCGTGGACGAATGCGCAGCGCAGCGAAAAATCCATGCGCGCGGCGACATCCTCGGCGCTCCAACGCGTCTCGCGATCCCTGGCGACAAGCGCAAGCGCGTCTTGCCACCTGCCGGTCGGATTGGGAACGCGAAACCAGGTCTGGCCTTTGTCGAGATGCGTATGAAGATCGGCGCAGACCGGCCAGACCATGCCACCGTCGAGATCGAAACCCGGCAGTCCTACCGCGACATCGTCACCGGTAGACGTGGCGGCGTGAGCGCCGACGGCCAGTCGGCGGATCTTTCCGTCGGTGATTGTGATGGTGGCAGGCGCGAGTGCCTTGGATTGGACGTCACCGCCGTCGCGGGCGTCGAGCAGGCAGAGCGGTACGCTGGCGTTGATCAGCCGATAATCGCCGGTCGGAAAGGGCGGGAAAGCTGTCATCGGGTCGGATACCTGAGGAGCGCTTTTCAAGCGCCACATACGTAATTTTCGGAGCCGCGAACAACGGCGTTGGGAACCGCCGCGCTCACATACGGCCACCTGTGCGTTTTGTTAATCAATATTATTGCGATATCTATGCTTAAATTCGCTGGGCCCAGAGTCTCGAATCAGTTGCATTCCTATAGTCCAGGCCAAGGATCGCTTGCGGACGCTGCGTCTATTCGAAGCCAAAAAGGCGTGATGCGATTGTATCTGCTCTAGTTCACTCCGCGCGGCGACTGAGCTTCGGATCGGGCTTCTGCGGCTCTGACTGACCGCTCGCGGAATTAGGTGAATGGCTCGCTTCAGCATCAATCTTCGCGACTTGGTGATCCTCGTTGCCGATCCGAGCTCCTACATGTCCATGCTGATACACAGCATGCTTCGCGGCTTTGGCAGCAACAAGGTTCTGGAAGCAAGAAGCAGCACCAGTGTTCTCCAGGTCCTCACCAATCAAAAGATCGATATCCTGATCTGCGACTCGCGGCTTCCGCCCCACGGCGGCCTGCCGCTGACACGTGCGATCCGCCGCAAGCAGGACAATGCGAACCGCACAATTCCGATTCTGGTCATGACCAGCGACGGCCGAGAAACGAGCGTAAAATTGGCGCGTGACGCAGGCGCCAACATGGTGATTGCCAAGCCGATGTCGCCCGGGAGCCTTTACGACCGCTTGGCCTGGATCGCCTTCAACCCGCGCCAATTTGTCGACACCCCGACATATTTTGGGCCCGACCGCAGATTCAAGATCGAAGGATATCCGAACGGAATCGGCCGCCGCAAAGGCGACAAGGTGGTCGAAATCGGCGAAGAAGCCGGCCCGGCACTCGCGCAAGGCGATATCGATAGCCTGTTCAGCGCGGTGCGGACCGGGCAGGATAATTAGCGAACGAGCGTCAGGCAGTGACATCAGAACCGCGAATATTTCCGGTCGATACCAACTTTCAAAAAATGGCGCGCCGGCCGGGCGGAATATCACGCGACCGCGCGGTCGAAAGGGCCGAAATCGAAATCGCGGAGGCCAAGGTCGAATTCGACGAGTGGCTCAGTCGAGAACTGGCCGAGCTCACGACAGCATTCGAAGCGGCGCGCGACAATCAACACGATCCGGAGCGGCTCGCCGAGCTTGCAAGCCGCGGCCGCCAGCTTCGCGACGTGACCGCAACGATGAGTTTTGAGTTGCTGTCTTTTGTCGGCGCTTCCCTATGTGACCTTCTGGATTCGGTCAGCGCGGAGGCTGAGTTCCCGATCGACTCGATCGTCTGTCATTTGGACGCGTTGAATCTGTCTGCGCGACCAGACTTTCGGGGATTGCGGCCGGACCAAGTTCCGGACCTTACAAAAGGGCTGCGCCGGGTCGTCAAGCGTGCGAGCACCTGAGCGCCGGCGGCTCCGTGCATCCGGAAGCTCTGCGGCTGTGCTTTCTCCGTGGAAGCCCCGACCTAAATTGTTCGTTTGAGCATGATCTTGACCGAAAATCGGTCTCCACATTTTGCGGTCATGCTCTAAAAAACAACTTCAGCGGAGACTTCGTCGGCCGAGCCCAGTTGGCGGAGGATGCGAGACTTAAGATCCGTCAGCGGTATCTTGGCAATAGCCGTCTTCCGCAGGGTGGCCGTCTTGACCGGTCGTCCGTTGCCACGATTCCAGCGATTTGACCGCCGCTGACGCGAAGACCTCAGCAAAGCTCACGAATTCCTGCTGCAGGCGATCGAAGTCCTGCAAGGCGACGACAAGCTCGCGTTCGGGGCGACTGGAGCGCGACGCGGTCAGCTCCGTCACTCGAGCGGTGGTTCTTTCAAGCCTCAGGATCGTCTCGTGCAGCTCCGTCGCCATGACGCTGAGAAACGTCCTGATATTGTCGAGAACTGGCGTTTCAAGACCTCCGCTCCATCGCGTTGCTGTTGGCGGGCTACATCGTACTCGGTTCCTTCATGGACCAGATCGCGATCCTGGTGCTCACCGTTCCGATCGTATTGCCGCTCATCAAATCGCTTGGCTTCGATCCGATCTGGTTCGACGTGATCAAGATCGTCACCGCCGAAGTGGGCATGATCACGCCCCCTGTCGGCCTGAATTGCTTTATCGTCGCGCGTTATGCGGGGCGCCCAGTCGGCGAGGTCTTCCAGGGTACGTTTCCCCATTTCATTGCCCACCTGATCGCGATTGCGATCCTGGTAGCATTTCTGGAAATAATTCTGTGGCTGCCGTCGAAAATGATTGGGCATTGATGCGATCGGCCACGCGAGCAGCCGCATGGACGCTCACTGAATATCGGCGAAGCTTGCTGGCCTCTGGATTTGGATCGGCGCGGTCTACGCAGCTCTTTCCGGCGCGCCTTGCTGAACTGATCGGCGCGGCACGTTCGCGAGCAGCATGCCCAGTCCCTCGGCCATCGTCGGATGCGCGAGCACGGCGTTCGCGAGCCTTCCGTAGGGAACGCCCCCCAGCATCGCCATTTGCACGACAGCCATGACCTCGCCGGCGGAGGCGCCAATCATCGTGAAGCCGAGAATGTGATCGTCGTTCTCGCCGACAAGGGCTTTCATGAAACCTTGTCTCTCACCGGTCGCCTGCGCCCGCAGCACCGAATCCACCGGCAATCTCGCGACGCGGACGATGATGCCTTGGCGTTCCGCCTCGCCCTCACTCAGCCCAACGTGGGCGAGCGGAGGATCGGTAAACATGCAATACGGTATTAGCCGGTCGCGCGTGCTGCGATTTCCTCCGCTCAGGTTGTCCCGGATGATCCGAAAATCGTCCTCCGATATATGCGTGAATTGCGGGCTGCCGGCACATTCCCCGAGCGCCCATATTCCGACCGCGTTTGTTTCCAGGCGGTCATTGACACGGATGTAGCCTCGACCGTCCACCTTCACACCGGTTTTCTCAAGGCCGATGCCGGTGGTGTTGGCGACGCGTCCCGCCGCGACCAGGATATCGCTACCGTCGATTTTTTGCTCGCCCGATGCCGTCCGCACCAGGAGGCTGACTTTGTCTCCGGATCGGCCCTTTACGTTCAAAAGTTCGGCGGTCACGTAGGCTTGGATGCCTTCGTCGGTGAGGATTCGCCGCATCTCTTGTGAGACATCGATATCCTCCCGCCCCATAAGCTGAGGCCCGGACTCGATGATCGTCACGTTGCTGCCGAATCGGCGATAAGCTTGCGCCAATTCGAGGCCCGCATAGCCGCCCCCGATCACGATCAGATGCGAGGGCAAATAGTCGAGTTCGAGCGCCTCGATGTGGGTGAGCGGCCGAGCCTCTGCCAGGCCGGGAGTGCTGGGAATGGCGGCGTGCGTTCCGAGGTTGAGAAAGATCTTGTCGGCCGTGAGTGTGCGCACTCTCCCGCCATTCACGCTCACTTCGAGCGCCTTTGGCGCGACAAAGCGGCCCTCCCCCATGATCAATTCGGCGCCGCTCGCTTTATAGTTTTCCAAGTGCTTGGCGACCTGACGTTCAACCATCTCGCGTTTGCGGCTGCGCACTGTCGCCATATCGACCACGACCGAACTGGTCATCGTGCCGAACTCCGCCGCGTGACGCGCCAGATGCGCCACTTCCGCGCTGCGAATTTCATTTTTGCTTGGCATGCAGGCGACGTTCGGGCACGCGCCTCCGATCCACCGCCGCTCTACGACTGCAGTGCGCTGACCCGATCGCGCCATATGCCAAGCGATCAGCTTGCCGCCAGTGCCGCTGCCAAGGACCAGGACGTCGAAACGTTCCGCTTGCGGCATGCATTTTCTCCATCTTCGGATTTGTTGCGTTCGTCGCGTACGAAAGTCGGTGAGCCCATTGGAAGGCGGGCGGCAATTGCGCCATGCTTCGATCCGTGCGCTACGCCGCCGCGCCTTGCGAAATGGTGGCCGAGGTGCCGAGAAGCCGGATGATCTCATCGGCGATCTGCGCAGCGGATGAGCCCACATCGACCGTCAGCGGATCCTCGCTCGGATCCGGTTCTTCGAGCGTGTCGATTTGGCTTCGCAGCAACTCCGCCGGCATGAAATGACCGTGGCGTCCCGATAAATGCCCGGCAATCAAGTCGCGAGGGCCGCGCAAATAAACCAGCCGCACCTGCGGCCGGTCGCCGATGATGATTTGGCGATAGGTTCGTTTGAGCGCGGAGCACGTGATAATGCCCGGCTGCTTCGTGGCGCGCTGCCCATCGATCCAAGCGGCCACGCGCTGCAGCCACGGCAAACGATCGGCATCCGTGAGCGGAATTCCGGCATGCATCTTGGCGATGTTCGACTCCGGATGGAGTGAATCGCCCTCCTCGAACGGCCAGCCGAGCCGCGCCGACAGTTCTTCTGCGATCGTCGACTTGCCGGACCCCGACACGCCCATGACCACCAGGATCGGCGGACTGCCGCGATGGGCGCGCGCGCTGTCGAGGCGGTGGACGCCGGTCGCATCGGCCACAAAAACCGGATCGGCGCGACTGATGAAAAGCCCGCTTTCCACCACGCCGACGATTCGTCTGATGCGCTCGTCCAGTCGTGCCGGATCCGCGATGCGGCCGAAATCGCAATCAAGAATGCGATTGCCGCTGTCGGTCACAAAGGGCTCGCCCGATGACATGCGTGCGCGGGCGCTAGCGCCAAGCACCTCGAGTGACTCGCTGGTTGCTTCCAGGCCGAAGGCGACGACTTCCACGGGAACGGGCGTCCGCGTTCCAAGCCGGTCCACCAGCTTGCTGCCGTCGATCACGATCGCGACGCGGTGGCTCGCGGCCGCGACGATCTTCTCGCGCAACAGGGCTCCACCCAGCCCCTTGATCAGATTGAGCGTGCCGCGCTCCACTTCGTCAGCGCCGTCGATCGTGAGATCGATCTGGCGATGTTCGCTGAACGAGGTGAGCGGAATGTTGGCTGCTTTCGCTTGTGCTGCCGTGCGTTCCGAGGTGGGAATGCCGACGAAGCGCAGGCCTTGCCGTTGACGCCGCGAAAGTGCTTCGACCGCAAAAGCCGCCGTCGAGCCACTGCCAAGCCCGACGATCATGTCATTCTCGACCAATTGAACTGCGGCCTCGGCGGCGGCGCGCTTGAGAGCGTTCCGATCATCACGGGGAGAGGAAGGAGCCGCGTTCATGACGTTACGGCCGCCGCGACGGCCCTCGCACGGATGTCTGAAATAGCCTTGGCGTAATCCTTTGTCCCGAAAATTGCCGAGCCTGCGACGATCGCCGTTGCGCCGGCGGCCGCCGCTTGCGCGGCCGTCGTGGCGTTCTCGCCGCCATCGACTTCGATCACAGGATGCAGGCCGCGCTCGGCGCACATCGCGCGCAGCCGCCGGATCTTCGGCAACATTTCGGGAAGGAAGCTCTGGCCGCCGAAACCGGGATTGACGGTCATGACAAGAATAATGTCACACACATGCAGCACATACTCGACCAGCTCCGGCGGGGTCGCTGGATCGAGCACCACGCCCGCCTTCTTGCCGAGCGCGCGGATCTTCGACAGCACCCGATGCAGATGGATTGTCGAGCCGGGCTCGGCCTGCACCAAGAGATGATCGGCGCCGGCGTCGGCGAAAGCTGCGAGATAGCGCTCCGGCTCGACGATCATCAGATGAACGTTGAGGGACTTTGCGGTCGAACGGCGGATCGCCTGCAGCACGACCGGTCCGATCGTGATGTTGGGAACGAAACGCCCATCCATCACATCGACATGGATCCAGTCGGCGCCGGCGGCGTCGACGGCGCGGACCTCTTCACCCAAGCGCGCAAAATCGGCCGACAGAACCGAGGGCGCGATGATGATCGACGGATTCCATCCGCGCAGACTGACACGCTCGGCTTCGAGTGTGGAAGCGCTTCCCGCCTTCATCGCGCACGCACCCCGGTGCGGCGTAGCACCGGTTCTTCGCCGGCGGCCGCTTGATCGACGAACCAAAACAACTCGCCAACTGGCCGAACGCGCGCCGCCGGTACTTGACTGTTGCCAGCGCGGATCGCGCCGAAGATCGCCGCCTTTTCTTCGCCCGCCACCAGAAATGCGACGCGCCGGCTGCTCTCGATCACCGGATAAGTCATGGTGATGCGGACTTCGGGCCGGCCATGTGAGACGGCGGCTACCCAGCGCTTGCGCTCATTCAGCACCGCCTCTCCAGGTATCAGTGATGCGGTATGTCCATCGGGACCAAGCCCGAGCAGCGTGACATCGAAAAGCGGGCGTTGCGGATCAAGCGTTGCAGCGCCGTAGGCTTCCTGCAATGTCCGCTCGTAGCGCCGCGCCGCGTCTTCGGGAGTGCCGTCGGTCGGAATGGGATGAATATTCTCCGGCGGTACCGGAACCTTGGCGAGCATCGCTTCGCGGGCAATCCGATAATTGCTGTCGGGATGATCGTGCGGGACGAAGCGCTCATCGCCCCAGTACCAGGAAACGCGCGGCCAGGGGAAACGGCTTCTGAATTCATCCGAGGCGAGTAGTCCATACAAGGTCTTTGGCGTCGATCCGCCGGAGAGCGAGACGCGGAACGGGCTGTGCGCCGCCAGCGCTGCCTGTGTCATCCACGCGGCCACGTGGCGCGCCAGCGCCGGCGGATCCGCCGATATTTCGATACGCCCGATCGCTCCGCCCATGGTGCTGCTACCTCGCGGAACCGAGAATGAAAGCCTCCATCGCCTTGGCAAACCCTTCGTCATTGTAGGAAGCCGTGACAGCCGCAGCTTGCGCCTTGACCTCATCGGAGGCGTTGCCCATGGCAATGCTGAAACCGGAGCGCTTGAACATCAGCACGTCGTTCGGTTGGTCGCCGATGGTGGCAATCTCCTCCGCCGGCACGCCGACATGCTGCGAGAGATATTCCACTACGGCGCCCTTATTCGCGTTCTTGTTGGTGACGTCGAGATAATAGGGTTGCGACCGGGTCGCAGTCGCACGCTGTCCAAATGCAGCCTGCGCATCGGCTTCGCAGTGCCGCACCTTGTCGAGATCGTCGCTCACACCCACGATCTTGGCGACTTGCTGCAAATGCTCGCGGACGTCGGCCACGACCTTCGGCGGAAATTTGACGGTCCAGGCTTCGCGGGCGACGTGCGGCGCGACGGCCTTGGTGATCAGCCAATCGTTGCCGCTGTAGACCCATGTGTCGAGACCGTGCGCGTGCATCAGATCGATCGCCTGGCGCGCGACATCGGCCGGCACCGTCTTTTCGTCCAGGATCGTGAGATTGCGCTCGACAAACAGCCCGCCGTTGAAGCCTGCGATCGGCGTTTCGATATCGAGCACGTCAAATAGCATCGCCATGCCGAGCGGCGGCCGGCCGCTCGTGATGGCGAAACGTATACCCGCGTTTTGCAGCGCGCCCACGGCGTCGCACGCCCGCTTGGTCAAGATCTTCTCTTCGGTGACGAGGGTGCCGTCCACGTCCGCCAGCACCAATGAAATCTTGCGCTTCCCTGCCATCCGTCTCTCCGGAATCGTTCAGTCGAGCGGCCGCCACGCGCTGCCATCGCGCGCCAACAGCTCATCGGCCGCGGCGGGACCATCGCTGCCTGCGACATAATTCGGAAAGTCCCGCGGTGGATTGTTTGCCCAGGTATCGAGGATGGGCTGCACCACCTGCCAGCCGGCTTCCACGGTGTCGGCGCGCTGAAACAGCGTGGCGTCGCCGATCATGCAGTCGTAGATCAGCGTTTCGTATCCGGTATTGCAGGCGATCTTGAAGTATGCCTTGTACGCGAAGTCCATGCTGACCGTGTTCAGCGTCACGGTGGGGCCGGGATGCTTGGCCGCGAATTCGAGCGCGATGCCCTCGTCCGGCTGGATGCGAAGGATCATCCAGTTGGGATGCATTCGCTCCACGTTGGTGCCGCGAAATAGCGCATACGGCGCTTGATGAAAGCGGATCGCGATCTCGGTCGACCGGCGTTTCATATACTTGCCGGTGCGCAGGTAGAACGGCACGCCGGCCCAGCGCCAATTGTCGATATTCAGCTTGCACGCAATATATGTCTCAGTCGTCGAATTCGGCGCCACATTGGGTTCCTGGCGGTATGGTCGAACTTGTTTGCCCAGCACCCGGCCGGCGTCGTACTGGCCGCGCACCGCATCCTTGAACACCTGCTCCGGATCGAGTGGCTTGATGGCTGCAATGACTTCGGTTTTCTTGGCGCGGACAGCGTCGGCATCGAAAGAGATCGGCGGCTCCATGGCCGTCATCGCGAGAAGCTGGAACACATGGTTCGGCACCATGTCGCGCAGCGCGCCGGTCTTCTCGTAGAACTTGCCGCGATGCTCGACGCCGACGGTCTCCGCAACGGTGATCTGAACGTGCTCGATCTGCTGCCTGTTCCACAGCGGCTCGAACAGGCCGTTGGCAAAGCGCAACGCCATGATGTTCTGGACCGTTTCCTTGCCGAGGAAATGGTCGATCCGATAGATCTGATGCTCCTGCAGGGTTTTCAGGATCTCGGCGTTGAGCGATTTGGCCGAAGCGAGGTCGTGACCGAAGGGCTTTTCGATGATGACCCGGCGCCATTGGCTGTTATTTTCAGTCGTAAGGCCCGCGGCTCCAAGCGCGGCAACCGCCGGACCAAAGAAACGGTCGGCGACCGCGAGATAAAACAGTCGATTGCCTGCCGTGCCCGCCGTCTTGTCCAATCCCGTCAGATGCTCGCCGAGCCGGCGATAGGTCTCCGGATTGTTGAGGTCACCCGGCAGATAGCTCATCCGCTCCGTGAGCCATTGCCATGTGGTCTGCGCGAATTCGTCGAGATGGAACTCACCATCGTGGGCGACGAACCCCTTCATTGCGTCGGTCAAATTCGCGCGCCATTGCGCCGCGCTCATATCGGTTAGGTCGACTCCGACGAGGCGAAATTCTTCGGACAACTGATGATCGTTTGCCAGGTTGTAGAGCGCGGGCACGACGAGACGCTTGGTCAAGTCGCCGGCCGCGCCGAAGATCACCATCGCGCAAGGCGGCGCCACCGTGGTGGTCGCACTCTGCTCCTTAGCCTTGGGTCGGACGCGGCGATCTGGCTTGTCAAGCATCGACGTTGGCTTTCTTTGCTACGCCGCCGAAATTCGCGCGGCTCATCAAGCTGGGTCAGTTGCGGCCGAGCAACTCCATCGCGATGCTGACGACGCGCTCAGGCTCGAAACCGAATTTGCGCTGCAATTCCTTGAGCGGCGCCGAGGCGCCGAAGGTCTTCATACCGATGACGCGGCCGGCGGGACCGACATAGCGGTCCCAGCCCAGCACCGATCCCTGCTCGACGGCGAGGCGTGCTTTCACATTGGGCGGCAGCACATCGTCCCGATAGGACTGCGGCTGTTGCTCGAAAATGTCCCAGGACGGCATCGAGACAATGCGAGAGCGTATCCCCTGAGCCGCCAGCGTTTCATGAGCCTGAACGACTAAAGCCACCTCGCTTCCGGAGGCAATAAGGATGATCTCAGGAGCGCCGCCGGGAGCATCTGCCATGATATAAGCGCCGCGCGACACGCCGTCAGCGGACGCGTATTTGCGCCGATCAAATGTCGGCAGAGGCTGGCGCGACAGTGCGAGGGCAGCCGGCTGGTGGCGAAGCTGCATGATGTAGCGGTACGCCTCGACAATCTCATTCGCATCCGCCGGCCGGAGCACGACCAGGCCGGGAATCGCGCGCAGCGAGATCAACTGCTCAACCGGCTGATGCGTCGGTCCGTCTTCACCGTCGCCCATGGCATCGTGAGTAAAAACGAAAATGGTCGGCAATTCCATAAGCGCGGAGAGCCGAATGGCCGGCCGCGCATAGTCGCTGAAGATGAAGAAGGTCGATCCGAACGCCCGCAGCTTCGAGAGCGACAGACCGTTGACGATCGCCGCCATCGCGTGCTCGCGGATGCCGAAATGAATATTGCGGCCTTCGGGAGTGCCCGGTTCGAATTCCCCGGCGCCGCTGAATTTGAGCAACGTCCGGTTTGACGATGCAAGATCGGCCGAGCCGCCGAGAAACCAGGAAATATTTTGAGCAAGGACATTGAGCACTTGGCTGGACGCATCGCGCCCGGCAATTCCTTTGGGATCCGGCGGGAAACTCGGCAGGTTGCGATCCCAGCCGGCGGGCAACTCCCGCCGTTGCATCAGATCGATCTCGGTGGCGAGGTCCGGAAAGCGGTCCCGATACTTGGAAAACATCGCTTCCCAGTCGCGCCGAGCCTTGCCGCCGCGCTGACCGATGCCGTCGGCAAAGTGCTCTATAACTCCGTCGGGCACCAGGAACTTGGCGTTCTCCGGCCAGTGATAGGCGCGCTTGACGAGCTTGACCTCGTCTTCACCCAAAGGCTCGCCATGGGCCGCGGGCGTATCGACCTTGTGCGGAGAGCCATAGCCGATGTGGCTGTCGAGAATGATCAGCGTCGGCCGGTCTTTCGTCTTGCGGAAGACCGCAAGCGCCTCCTCGATGCTCTCCAGATCGTTGGCATCGCCGACGCGCAGCACATTCCAATGGTAAGCGAGGAAGCGCGCGGCGACGTCTTCGGTGAAGGTGATCTTGGTCTTGCCGTCGATGGTGATGTGATTGTTGTCGTAGATCCAGCACAGATCGTCGAGGGCGAGATGGCCGGCGAGCGAGGCCGCCTCCGAGCTGACGCCTTCCATCATGCAACCGTCGCCACAAATGGCATAGATGTTGTAGTCGAAGAGATCGAAGCCCGGCTTGTTGTAGCGGCTGCCAAGCCATTTCCGCGCCATGGCCATGCCGACGCTGGTGGCGATGCCCTGACCGAGCGGACCTGTCGTCGCCTCGACGCCCGAGACCAAATGATATTCCGGATGCCCCGGAGCTTTGCTGCCGAGCTGGCGGAAATGGCGAATGTCGTCGAGCGTGACCGCGGGCTCGCCGAGGCGTTCATACTGCGCGTTCACGGCGCGCGTGCGGGTCAGAAAGAGCACCGACCACAGCAGCATCGAGGCATGGCCGTTCGACAGGACGAAGCGGTCGCGATTGGGCCAGATCGGGTCCTGCGGATCGAAACGCATGACCTCGTTCCAGATCACGTAGACGAGCGGCGCGAGCGCCATTGGCGTGCCCGGATGGCCTGAGTTCGCCTGCTGGACCGCGTCAATCGAAAGCGTGCGGATCGTATTGATCGCGAGCTCGTCGAGCTCTTGGCTGGTCAGACCTTTCACCTTTGCCTGCTGCTGCATCGGCGTTTCGCTCCGTTATTATCCGGCGCGCTTCGCGGGCGGTTTTTCGATGTGGCCGCCGAACTGGTAACGCATGGCGGAAAGGAGCTTGTCGGCGAAGTCCGCGTCTCCGCGCGAGCTGAACCTTTCATAGAGCGCCGAGGAGAGCACATGCGCCGGAACGCCTTCGTCGATGGCCGCCTTGATCGTCCAGCGGCCTTCGCCGGAGTCGGACACGCGGCCGGCAAATTTGCTCAGCGCGGGATCTTGGATCAGCGACGCGGCGGTGAGATCGAGCAGCCAGGACGCAATCACGCTGCCGCGCCGCCAGACCTCTGCGATATCGGCCAGATTGAAATCGTATTGATAATGTTCGGGATCGCGCAGCGGCGTGGTTTCCGCATCGATCGCGCCGGTTGTCTTGCCGATATTGGCGGCCTTGAGGACGCCAAGCCCTTCGGCATAGGCGGCCATCACACCGTATTCGATGCCGTTATGGACCATCTTGACGAAGTGGCCGCCACCGTGCGGTCCGCAATGCAGATAGCCCTGCTCGGATGTGCCGTTGACTTTTTCGCGGCCCGGCGTGCGCGGAATATCGCCGCGGCCGGGTGCAAGCGTAGCGAAGATCGGATCGAGGTGCTTCACAATGTCGGTGCTGCCACCGATCATCATGCAATAGCCGCGCTCCAGTCCCCAGACGCCGCCGCTGGTGCCGACGTCCACATAATGTATGCCCTTCGATTTTAGCTCTTTGGCGCGGCGAATGTCGTCGATGTAGTAGGAATTGCCGCCGTCGATGAGAATGTCGCCGCGTTCAAGAAGGGGCAGCAAATCGGCGATGACATTGTCAACGACGCCGGTGGGCACCATCAGCCAGACTGCGCGCGGCTTGCTGAGCTTCTTGACGAAATCCGGCAGCGACGTGGTGCCGACGGCCTTCTCCTTCACCAGTTCCGCCACCGCGTTGGCCGATCTGTTGTAGACCACACACTGGTGGCCGCCCTTTAAAAGGCGGCGCACCATATTCCCGCCCATCCGGCCGAGGCCGATCATTCCAAGCTGCATAGCTTTAGCCCTCCATAGAGGAACGACGTTCCGGTCGGTGGCTTGACGAGGCGATGGGAGACTGGCTCGCCTCCTTCCGGTCGAACAAATCCACAAATTCACGATAGCGCTTGCCGATCTCGGCAACGGTCTGATCGCGCGTCGCTTGTTTGCTCCGCAAGGCGGTGAGCGGATCCCAGAATACGGTGCGGCCGATCGCAAATCCGATAAAGCCCGGCACGGTCGCCGCGATCCCGAGCCATTCGCGAACTTTACGGTCGTCCTCGCCGCGACCGAGAACGATGCAGCCGACGGCATGACGCCCGCCCGCGCGGGCAGCCGCCACGACGCGCTCGCAATCCTCGCGTCGATCCAGCCCTTCAAGCTTCCACAGATCCGGCTCCACGCCCCGATCCTGAAGTTCCTGAATGGCTTCGACCATCAGGCGAGGCCGTAGCTCGAGATCATAGGCCCTCTTGTCGCCGGCGAGCCGGTCGAGCTGCATCTTCTCCGCTGGAACCAGAAGCTCGAACATGAAGCGGCCGCGGTCCCGCGCAGCGAGAAACTCGGACAGGCGCTTCAAGCGGGCCGCTTGCCGTTTGTTCAACGCGCCATCGCCTTCCGGGTTGTAGCGCACCAGAACTTTGCAGAAGGTTGGATCGAACGCTTCGATGTGGCGTGCGAAATCCTCGCCATACTCGAAATCGAATTCGTGCTGTCCGCTTTTCTCCGCCGGGCAAGCGGTGACGATATTCCTGGACGCGGCGTCGCGCAGGATGGCGGCGCCAAATTGCTCGTCGACAAGGATGCCCGCCTTCTCCTTCGGTACGCCGCCGGCGAGCGCCGCAAGAAAGCCATCGTAGATGACTCGTTTGGCAGCGGCGATCTCCGCCGTTTGCGTATCGCTTAGCGGCGACTGCCAGCCAAACATTTTGGTTTGGAACGAGCCGCGATGATCGAACGGCTGAATATAGAGTGGGCGGTCATATCCTCGCGGCATCACGAAGCTCCCTTGAGCTTGCGATACCGGCGGATCAGCGTGTTTGTGGAGCTGTCGTGCTCAAGCTTCGGCTCCGTCGCGCTTTCCAGTTCGGGAATAATGCGCTGAGCAAGAGCTTTGCCGAGTTCCACGCCCCACTGATCGAAGGAATCGATCTGCCAGATCGTCCCTTGCGTGAAGACAAGGTGTTCGTAGAGCGCCACCAGCTTGCCCAACGCTGCCGGCGTGAGCGCGTCCAACATGAGAGTATTGGATGGGCGGTTTCCCTCGAACAACCGATGCGGCACAAGCCAATCCGGTGTGCCTTCCGCCTTGACCTGATCGGCAGTCTTGCCGAAAGCCAACGCCTCCGTCTGTGCGAAGACATTGGCGATCAGCATGTCGTGATGCCGGCCTAGAGGATTCAGCGGCCGCGCGAAAGCGATGAAATCGCAGGGTATCAGGCGTGTGCCTTGATGGATCAGCTGATAGAACGAATGCTGGCCGTTGGTTCCCGGCTCGCCCCAAAAGATCGGCCCGGTGTCGTAATCCACCCGCACGCCATCGAGCGTGACGTGCTTGCCGTTGCTCTCCATGGTGAGTTGCTGCAGATAGGCGGGAAACCGCTTCAGATACTGGTCGTAGGGCAGCACTGCGACGGTCTGGGCGCCAAAGAAGTCGTTGTACCAGATACCGATGAGGCCCATCAGCACAGGCAGATTGTGCTCGAACGGCGCGGTGCGGAAATGCTCGTCCATGTCATGGAAGCCGCCGAGCATGGCGCGGAAATTGTCCGGGCCGATGGCCAGCATAGTCGAGAGACCGATGGCCGAATCCATGGAATAGCGGCCGCCGACCCAATCCCAGAAGCCGAACATGTTGGCGGTGTCGATACCGAATTTCGCGACCTCCTTTGCATTGGTCGATACGGCGACAAAGTGTTTGGCGATAGCGCCCAGCTCGCCCTTCATGCCGGCCAATAACCACTCGCGCGCGGTGCGGGCGTTGGTCATAGTCTCTAGCGTGGTGAACGTCTTGGAGGAGACAATGAATAATGTCTCTGTCGGATCGAGATCGCGCACCACTTCGGCGAAATCCGTGCCGTCGACGTTGGAGACGAAACGGAAAGTCATGGCCCGGTCGCTGTAGTGCTTGAGCGCTTCGTAGGCCATGACCGGCCCGAGATCCGATCCGCCGATGCCGATATTGACCACATTGCGGATGCGCTTGCCGGTCTGGCCTTTCCAGTCGCCGCGGCGCACGCGCTTGGAAAAGTCCGCCATCCGGTCCAGAACGGCGTGAACGTCGGGGACTACATTGCGGCCGTCGTGAAGAATGGTGGCGCCGCGGGGCGCGCGCAGCGCGACGTGCAGGACAGCGCGGTTCTCCGACACATTGATGTTGTCGCCGCGGAACATCGCATCGATGTGATCGCGCAGCCGTGACTCTTGAGCGAGCTGCAACAACAATTTCAATGTCTCGCCGGTGATCCGGTTCTTGGAATAGTCGAGATAGACTCCGGCCGCTTCGACCGCCAATCTCTCGCCGCGTTCATGATCGTCGGCAAAAAGCTGCCGCAGGTGGACGCCTTTCAGTTTCTGATAGTGCTTCTCGAGCAACGCCCAGGCGGGGCGGCTGCGCAAAGGCGGTACGTTCACGGATTGGGCGCCGGCGGAATCGGCTGCTCGCTTGCGTTGACCGGACGCGACTGCCATGGGGTCAGCTCGCTTTGCGCATGACGGCGCTCTTGGATTCGATGCAGGCTATCAAGTCGTTCCACGACTTGTCGAACGATGCGGCACCGTCGTCCTGAAGCTTTTTCGCCAGCGCATCGATGTCGATGCCGGCCTCGGCAAAGGCGGCCAGCACTTTCTCGCAATCGCCTCCGTCCGGCGCGAGCGTCGCACCAATTTCGCCGTGCTGAGCGAAAGCCTTGAGCGTGCCCTCGGGCATGGTGTTGACCGTGAAGGGTGCCGCGAGCGCCTTAACATAGAGTATGTCGGACGCCTTGGGATCTTTGGTGCCGGTACTCGCCCAAAGGAGGCGTTGTGCGCGCGCGCCGGCATTGGCGGCGCGTTGAAAGCGTGGCGAAGCCAGCAACTCCAGATACGCCACGTAAGCGCGCTGGGCGATGGCAATACCGAGCCGATTGGTCAATTCGGCAGGGACCTTCCCGGCGGTCGCGACATCCCAGCGGCTGACAAAGAGCGACGCGACCGAGGCGACGGCGGGATTGAGCCCGGCTTCGATGCGCCGCTCGACCCCGCGCAGGTAAGCTTCGGCCGCGGCAACATATTGCTCCCGAGAGAACAGAAGTGTCACATTGATCGGAACGCCGGCAAAGATCGCCGCCTCGATTGCCGGCAATCCTTCTTTGGTGCCTGGAATTTTGATGAAGAGGTTGGACTTGCCGCCGCGCTGGCTGAGATCGCGCGCCGCGGCGATCGTGCGCTGCGTATCATGCGCGAGAAAAGGCGAAACCTCGAGCGATACCCAGCCATCGACACCGTCGGTGCGGGTGAAGACGGGCCGCAGCAGATCGGCAGCCCTGGTCAGATCCGCCAGCGCCAGTTCGAAGAACAAATCTTCCGCCGGCTTCGCGCGCGATCCGTGCCGAGCGATGTCATTGTCATAGTCGGCACTGTTCTTGATCGCATGATCGAAGATCGTCGGATTCGAGGTGAGACCCGTCACCGAGAATTCGTCGATATAGCGTTGAAGCGTGCCGCTGCTCAGGAGGTCGCGGGTGATGTTGTCGAGCCAGAGGCTCTGGCCGAGATTGTGCAGGGTCTTTGTCGGGTTCATCGTGCCGGCTCCAATTTGGATGCGGGCATTGGCGATGCCGGCCGTGGGCTCGGCAGCTCAAAGCTGAGAAGATCGCCGATGCATTCGATCGTGACATCGGCCGGCGGCAAGGCGCCGACCATTTTCGGATCGCGAGCGTAGCTGCCCTGCCGCGGGAACACGGTCGTGACGCGGTCCCCCCAGAAGCGCTTGACCGCCGCCAAGATGCGCGGCTTGTCGTCGATGAGAACGTAGTGTTCGGCTGGAAAACGCCGCTCGACGTCATCGAGGGCCTCTTCCTTGTGAATATAGATGAGCACACGTCCATCGACCGCATCGGACAGGCCGGCGCGTTCGACTTTGTGCGGCTGAAAGACGACGTCTCCGTCGGACAGGATAACGGTCGGTCCGAAGTCGGCTAGCCGCTTCAACACCTTGAGAGCGGACGGGAATAGCCGGCCGGCGAATGGATAGTCGATGAGGTAGGCCGACATCGACAGAAGCTCCACTTCGCGAGGATGCTCGACGCGAAAGCGCTGTAAGGCTCCGAGATAGTCGCGGTAGCCGAGTTCCGAAAACAGGTCCTCCAGGATCCGCCAATAGCGATCGCGGGCGGCGCGTCCGTAGGCGCGCTCGAGATGATCCTTCAAATCCTGCTGTATGCCGTCGTTGTCGAGCAGCGTATTGTCGACGTCGATCAGGAAGATGATCGGATCAAGCCGTGCCATTCAGAACTCCGGCAACCTTTGTGGTGTTTGCCGTCCGATAACCCGCAACCCTGCTCAATAGACAACCGGCGGACTTCCCAAAAAGTTCGCATCGACGAGAGAGTTCTCGTTGATTTGATTTCGAGTTGTCGTTGATCAGCCTTTTACCTATCGCTTTAGGAGCACCTTCAGCACGTAATGTGTCGTCCGCGATTGCTGAGATGTTCCCCGCAATTTGCGTCGCAAGCGGCAGCCCAATCGGGTTCCAAGTGTCGCGGCGGTCATTCACTCGACTAGGGCAATTGAGGCGTATTGCCCGAAACTCCGGCCCTGAACGATCGTTCAGCCGGTTCCCGCAACCGCAGAACGCTTTGCCGAGGCACGGATCCGCTTATGCCCGGAACGCTGCTCGCACGGCTTGGTCGCATGACCGACATTGTATGCCGTGTTGACAAGCGCGATATGTGAGAACGCCTGCGGAAAGTTGCCCAACTGGCGCTGAGCGCCGACATCGTATTCTTCGGCGAGCAGCCCAACGTCATTGCACAAGCTGACCAGCCGCTCGAACAGGCGCTGCGCGTCCGCGGTCCGTCCGGTCAGGACATAGGCGTCGGCGAGCCAGAAACTGGACGGCAGGAAGGCGCCTTCGCCCGGCGGCAGGCCGTCCTGGGTGGCGGCGGTGTCGTAGCGAAGAACAAGCCCGCCACGCAGCAGCCTTCGTTCGATCGCTGCGACCGTCCCTTGCACGCGCGCATCGTCGGGCGGCAAAAAGCCTACCTGTGGAATCAGCAACGCGCTCGCGTCCAACAAATCGCTCTCATAGGACTGAGCAAATGCACCAAGCTTTGCGTTGAACGCACGGCGGCAAACCTCCTCGTGGATCTCGGCACGTATCCGCCGCCAGCGCTCGACCGGTCCGGGCAGTCCAAACATTTCGACGCTCTTGATCGCCCGGTCGAACGCGACCCAAGCCATGACCTTCGAATGGGTGAAATGACGGCGTTCGCCGCGCACTTCCCAAATGCCGTCGTCGGGACTACGCCATACGGTCTCGAGATGATCGAGCAGCGACTGCTGGAATTCCCAGGCCGCAGCGAGATATTGAATGCCGCCGGCCCGCGCATGGTGCAGCGCGTCCATCACTTCGCCGTAGACATCGAGCTGGAGTTGATCCGCAGCGGCATTGCCGATACGCACCGGTTTCGAGCTCTCGTAGCCGTCGAGCCACGGCACCTCACGCTCGGCCAGCCATCGCTTGCCGGTGACCCCATACATGATTTGGATCTGCTCCGGACTTCCTGCGGCGGCGCGGAGCAACCAATCGCGCCAAGCCCGCGCCTCGTCATAATATCCGGCATTCATCAGTGAAAGCAGTGTCAGCGTAGCGTCGCGCAGCCAGCAGAACCGATAATCCCAATTGCGCGTTCCGCCCAATTGCTCCGGCAGCGAGGTCGTCGGCGCGGCGATAATTCCGCCGTGCGGCGCGTAGGTCAGCGCCTTTAGCGTGATCAGCGAGCGTACGACAATCTTGGAATATGGTTCGGTTGTTCGAGCGGTGCTCGCCCATGTCTGCCAGAAATCCGCGGTGGAGCGCAGCGCTCCATCGACATCAATCGGCTCCGGCAGAGGCAAGTGCGAGGGCGCATACGTCAAGACGAACGGCACACGCTGACCCGCGGACACGACGAAATCGCCCACCGTCGTCAGCCCTTCGCCGCGAAGCTCGACCGGTGTGCGCATGACCACCATATCCGGGCCCGCGATCGCAATGAGGTCGCCCGCATCGCTGCGCGATACCCACGGCACCCAGCCCCCATATCCGAACCGGACAATCCATTCCGTGCGCATCGCCACGCTGCCGCGCTTGCCGACGACAAGGCGTACGAGATGCGACGCGTTTCGCCCTTCGCGCCGCGGCATAAAGTCAATGAGAGCGACGGCATTCTCGCCGTCGGCACTGGTGAACTCGGTTTCGAGGATCAGTGTGTTGTGTGTGTAGCGACGGCTGACCTTGATATCCGATCCGACCGCGGCAGGAGCGATCGACCAACGACCGTGGTTCATGTCGCCGAGCAATGCGGAAAAACATGCGCCCGAGTCGAAGCGGGGCCAGCAGAGCCAGTCGATGGAGCCGCTTTTGGAGACGAGCGCAGCCGTCTCGCAATCGCCGATGAGCGCGTAATCCTCGATGCGACTAGGCATGAGCGATCAAGTCTCCGCACGCCGCATTCGCCGGACGGTCGTTTTCCGCCGCCTTTCAGTATCTAGGTGGCCACGTACACAAATGCTCGCCCGGCGCCGACGCCGACTGCTCGGTCGACGACATTGCTCGGGGCGCGGCAAATTGCAATCGTTGCTGTGAAGATAGCCGCGTGTCGATAGATCATTGCTTGAAATGCGCGAAATGGAAAAAATCGTGATAACGAGCGTCAGTCAACGCGCATCGATCCGGCTTTCTCATTAGCGAGATCGCAGAAGCGCTCGGCTAAACCACAAAAAATACTCTTATTTGCGCCGAGATCGGCAATATCTGCACAGCGATTTAGCTAACTTATCGCGAAAGTTCCCGCGCATTCGAAATGTGGCATTATCAGCTAGATACGGAACTCATTAAAAAGACAGCGCACGCAAACGGTTCCTCGTACGTACGCCATCCCTCAGTAGCGCAGCATGTCTTGCCGCTCGTTCAGCCAAGCCTGCTCATCCGGCATAGCCAGCGCATCCAGATCTTGGGGCCTCGCTGATGCGTCGTCCACCCATTCGCGCAGCAATGGGCCGCCATTGATCACATCGATCGCGAGCTTCCCGTGCTCGTATTCATAGGCGAAATCGCGCCACAGCGGATAGTCCGGATGCAAACGGCGGATCGCCTTGAAAGCGAGTGCCTGGATGCGCCACGGCTTAAACGCCTCATGGTCGTAGCCAGGACCTTCGGTGTGGATTTGAATGCCGTTGCACAGCTTGCCGACATGCTTGTGGAACGTGGGTTCGAACCAGCAATCGCGCAGCCGGCAACCGCGCAGCCATTGCGGCGCAAGTGCATTCATTTCCTTCAAAACCGCCCGCGCATCGATATCGGGCGCGCCGAACAATTCGAGCGGCCGCGTGGTGCCGCGGCCCTCCGACATCGTCGCGCCCTCGACCATCACCGTGCCCGCATAGGCGCGGGCCATCCATAAATTTGGCGCGTTGGGACTGGGATTGACCCACACTCGCTCGCCAAGCGGCCAGCCGAACCCGGGTGAGGCATCAGGTTGCCAGCCCTGCATCTCGATGACGCGATACTCGAGATCGAGCTTGAGCGTTTTGATAAACCAAGAGCCCAACTCTCCAAGCGTCAGCCCGTGACGCATCGGCAACGGTCCGGCGCCAACAAAGCTTTGCCAGCCGGCGCGCAGCGTCAAGCCTTCGACAGGCCGGCCAACAGGATTGGGCCGATCCAGGACCCACACCGCTTTGCGAAGTCGTGATGCCGCCTCCAGGAGATAGCGGAGCGTCGTGATGAACGTATAGATCCGGCAGCCCAGGTCCTGCAGATCGACGAGGATGACATCGCATGTATCCATCATCTCATCCGTCGGCTTTCGCACCTCGCCATACAAGCTGAACACGGGGATGTCGTGTATCGGATCGTTGAAATTCGGCGACTCGATCATGTTGTCTTGCTTGTCGCCGCGCAGGCCATGCTGCGGACCGAACGCCGCAACGATCTTCATGTCGCCGCACGCAGCCAGCGCATCAAGCGAGTGCGTTAGATCAACCGTTACCGAGGCCGGATGCGCGAGCAATGCAATACGCCTGCCGCTCAACGGCGCGCGCAACGAGGGCTCGGCAATCAGGCGGTCGATGCCAAATTTCACGGTCGGCGCTCAGCTAACCTCAAGAGCAAAGGAATCAGGATGATGAAAATCCGGCTTGCCGGGTGGATGAGCCAGCGCCCAATAGGACCGCCGGCCACTCGCCTCTTCGATAATCGCCGAAAGACCGAGACGCCACATGCCGTCCCCTCCCTTGCTCGTGGAGCGAGGTTCCAACTGATCCAATTCCAGCGACGCCCGCAAAAGGTAGCGCTCGAGACCACCTTCCACGGCAATCAAGGGGGTACTAATCTCGGTCGCAACGCACCTCCCGGTCCGGTAATTGCTGAATCGGTAAGCTGCCCATTGGGTCGAGGGCGCAAAGTTGAACTCAAGGTACCCGGCACCCACGGAGCCGCGGAGGAAGGCCTCGAAACAGGTGTGTTGCCAGAGTTCGTCAGTCCGTACCGGATCCACTATGGGCGGCATTGCAAGATCGCCGATCTTGCCCGTTATGACGTAAGTCAATATCAAACGCCCGGCTCGCGGACGCGCAACGTCCACTTCGATCTGTGTCACTGCGGCGCAAATTGTGTCCGGATGAACACGCAACGTCTGGCGCGTAACTCTTGTCATCGTTTCTGGGCTCACATGAGCCCGTGGAGCGCTATCGATTTGACCGGCATCGATCGTCGGGGTGTAATTGTTGCGTGGCGTCCCGATCCTACCCCGCCCACTGCAGAGCATGAAAGAGGAGCCCATGACACTGTTGAGACTTGCGCTCTTGGCGATAACCATTGCACTGACATGTGGACCAATGCACGCGGGCGAACTCGACCCAGCCGCCGTGACGTACACTCTACCTGATAAAGTCAAATGGGAAAGCATTCCAGGCTTTCCCGGCGCCGAGCGGGCCGTCATGGTCGGCGACCCGTCGAAGCCCGGATTTTACGCCGTCATGATAAAATGGCTGCCCGGCAATCATTTCAGCCATCCGCATTTTCATCCACACGACCGGTTCATCACGGTGTTGAAGGGAACGTGGTGGGTCGGTAGCGGCACGAAATTCGACCCCGATGGTACGGTCCCGATGCCCGCCGGGGCATTCGTCACGCATTACGGCAAGCAAGTTCACTTCGACGGAGCCAAGGACGAGGAAGCGATCCTCCTGATTGTCGGCGACGGTCCGGAAACTCCCACTCCGGCGGAAACGAAATGACCCGACGACCGACAGGGGCCGCCTTGTATGCGGACGGCAGGGTCGTGATGAAGGTCGTCTGCTTTGTGGTCGGCTTGGCCGTAACGGCCACGCTGGCGCATGCAGAAGACATGGCGGCAATGATCTCGCAGTACAGACGCGAGCACGGACTTTCGGCGGTGAAAACCGACCCACAGCTGACCGAGATTGCCGAGCGGCAGGCAAAGGCGATGGCCGCCGCCGGCATCATGGATCATAACGTGGCGGGGTCATTCGGCTCCCGGATTTCCGGCGCGCATACCGGCCGGGCGGCCGAAAACATCGCGGCCGGCACCAAGACTTGGGCCGAAACGTTTCGTGCTTGGCAGACCTCGCCGGGCCACAATGCCAACCTTCTGCAACCGCAGGCCGACAGCATCGGGGTCGCCGTCGCCCGTAACGATCAGACACAATACAAGACGTTCTGGGCGCTGGTGATCGCGGAAAAGTTGCCGAAAACGAAGGATCGCAAGGGTGTTGCGAAAGGCGGCGCCGCTGCGGAAAATCCGATTACCACCGTCAAGAGTTTCGTCTGCAAGTTCTGGTGCTAACCGCTCCAACGGGTCCGCTAGGTCTGCACAACCAACACGCCGGCGTTCCTTGCATCCGATTCAAAGACCGGCTATTCCGGCTCCGGTTCGTTTTTTGCCGAACGTCGGCGGTCAGACGGCAGCGGAACTCATTTTTACCTTAGTCTTGTTGTTTGTGCGCCGAGCAGGCAGTGTTGTCGTAGCTCACCCGCGTTTCCCCTACCATTCCTTTGGAGATGTCAATGAACCTCAAGCTTGTTGTGGCCGTATCACTATTCGCCGCGGTTCCAGCGGTAGCCTTTGCACAAAAGGACGCCCCGGCTACCAAAGTGCCGAAGCCGACCATCGCGGATGCGCAAAAGCTTGTTCAAACGATCAGCGGCGACAAGGCCAAGCTGCAGGCCTATTGCGATATGGGCAAGCTCCAAGATCAGATGGAGAAGGCTGAGCAGAAGAAGGATAACAAGGCCCTCGAAGCCCTCGGCGCCAAGGCTGACAGCCTCGCGCAGCAAATTGGACCTGAATACGCCAAGGTCATGGATGGGCTGGAGGAAGTCGACCCGAATTCCGCGGAAGGAAAACAATATACCGCTGTATTCGCCACACTCGTCAAGCAGTGCAAATAAGGCTTGAGCCTTTTGCGGCGCGCCGAGACGAATTCATCCTTCCGGCGCGCCGCTCGCACCGGAGCAATGGCGCGACTTGACCCGTTGAAGCGGGTTCCTTGGAAATCGCGTCGCCCAAGACTCCGACTGATAATCGCGTTGACGACTTTCCAATCGCGATCATTGTCGAAAATTGTAGCGGTTTTCGAACTAGCCGCATCGACATCCTCAACGCTCGCTCTGCTTGATCGGTGGCGGGCTGCCTCATTTCACGCGTCAATTCTCGCGAGCTAGAAGCTTGCCGGGAGCCATACATGACAATCCGATGAAGGCTCGGCGCGCCGGAGCAAGCGCTAGTCACGTCAAAACGCGCGAATAAGGCGCTTTCATCAAAAAAATTACGGAATGAGGTCACACTGCCTTTAATGGGTATGCAGTAGCGAGTTCGGTCGGCGAAATTTTTTCGCAGCGGACCGAGGTCCCCATGGACGCTATTCTCGTCAAGATATTTGCGACAGCATTCACTCTCAGCGAAGTCTTGACCCACCCGGCGTCGGTTGGAACTCGTCTCGATCCAGCGACTGACCAAGATCGGGTTGTTCAGGTCCTGCGCGCCGGCTGCGATCACATGCGCCGGGCCTTCGACATCGAAACGATCAACCTTGACGATCTGATTTCAACCGCCCTCGATGACTCGGCGGCTTTCGGCGCCAACGCCAAGGCCTTCCATGGCATCAATTTTGCGGATTTGAATACGGCGTATCATCGTTTCTGCAAAAACGAGGCCGTCGATCAGCCGGGCGTTGATCTTGCCAAGGTGATTGAATTTTACAACAACGCGGCCGCCGACTTGCCCGACCCGACGGCGCTCAAGGACAGAAAGCTGCCCAGCATGAGCACCGTGCTCGACGGTGCCGGCCAACGTTTCGCGGAAGTCTTCGAGCCCGGCAATCGGCGCATCTGGGTGCCCCTGTCCGAAATTCCCGATTATTTGCAGGAGGCGACGATCGCCGCCGAGGATCGCCGTTTTTTCGATCACCATGGAGTCGATGAGCGTGGCATCATCCGCGCCTTCCTCGGCAATTTGGGCGCTTCCGGCCGGCCGCAAGGCGGTTCCTCTATCACCCAACAAGTGGTGAAGAACCTGCTCGTTGGCGAGGACGTGAGCTATGAGCGCAAGATCCGAGAGATGATCGTAGCGTCCCGCCTGGAAGCCACCCTGAGCAAAGATGAGATTCTCGAACTGTATCTCAATTCCGCATATCTCGGTCGCGGCTCCTGGGGCGTGGAAATGGCGACGCGCAGCTATTTCAGCAAATCGGCAAAGGAACTGACGCTAACAGAAGCGGCGATGTTGGCGGGCCTGCTCAAAGGGCCAAGCTATTTCGATCCGGACCGTCATCCCGAGCGGGCCAAGGAGCGCCTCACCTATGTGCTCGGACGCATGCAAGAGGACGGCGTGATCAGCGCGGAGCAGAAGGAGAACGCACTCGCCGCCGCGCCAAAGGTGATCGCTTTCGCCCGGCCGCGCCGCGACAGCGGCTTTCAGTTTGTCGATTTTCTCGCCCGCGAGGCGCGGTTGGACGGGATCGAGAGTTCTGACCGCCCAGTCCTACATCGTGCACTCGACAATCAATGCCCAGCTGCAGCGAGATACGGAAGCGGCACTGCAGGAAGGGCTAGCGCAATATGAAATGTCATCCGGGCAGATCGTATGGCGCGGGCCCGAGGCGAACGTTGCGGATGCCATGCAAAAGCTTGCAGGGGATAACCGCCCGGGCACGCCGGCCTGGCAGCAGGCGCTCAAAGCTCTGCACCTGCCGCTCTACGATGTGCATTGGACACCCGCTGTTGTCCTGCAAAGGGGCCCGTCCATTCGCGTCGGTCTCTCGGATGGGCGCACCGGACCGCTCGCGGGCTTGACCAACGAGATTGCACGTAACCTGAACCTCTACGATGTCGTGTACGTCCATGTCAGCGGGCAGAATGGCAGTTCGACCAAAGGCAGCGATGCCGGGTCGAGCAAAGGCAATGTTCAGGCGCGGCTGCGGGTACGACCGTCGGTGCAGGGAGCGGCCCTTGTACTGGAAAACAGAACCGGGCGCGTCCTGGCAATGGCCGGCAGCTTCTCATACCCCTTGAGTCAGCTTAACCGCACCTGGCAGACCGAGCGTCAGCCCGGCTCGACGATCAAGCCGATTACCTACCTTACGGCTCTGCAAAAGGGGCTGCAGCCTAACACCCTGGTGCGGGATGAACCGATCACTTTGCCGCCAATCGGCGGCGTCCATCGCGGCACGACGCGGCAGGAATATTTCTGGACTCCGCGCAACGCCGACCGCCGCTCCTTGGGCTCGCTCACACTGCGGCGAGGACTTGAATATTCGCGCAATCTCGTCACCGCGCATTTGCTCGACGGCGGCATCGAAACCGATCCTGCCAAGAGCCTCGACGACGTTTGCGCGACGGCGACCGCGATGAAAATTTACGCCCATTGCCTTCGCTACTATCCATTCGTGCTGGGCGCACAACCGGTGCATATGATCAATCTTGCCGCCTTCTATGCCGCGATCGCCCAGGAAGGCGTTCGACCGCAGCCTCATGGCATCGACTCGATCGAGGCAAACGGGCGCACGATCTATCAATATCCCGAAGCTCAGATATCTCCCACGGTCGACGGCGCCGATCGCGCTTCGTTTTATCAACTGAAGACCATCCTCCAGGGCGTCGTCGCGCGCGGCACCGCCCGCGCGATCGCGTCGCTTTCGCCCTACGTTGCCGGCAAGACCGGCACAACTGAGGACGCGGTGGATGGCTGGTTCATCGGATTCACCAATGATGTCACCGTCGCCGTCTGGGTCGGCTACGACAACGCCGATCGCAAGCGTCGTTCGCTCGGCTCGAGCGAGACCGGAGCGAGTGTGGCGTTACCGATTTTCGAACCGATCATCGAAGCGATCTGGGCGCGCAAGATTGCTCCCAAAGTGCCGCTCAGCGGCCCATCGCCCGAGGCACAGCGCCGCCTTGTCGACGCAGCGATCGATTACCAGAGCGGTGACCGCGTGCGCGGCAGCCATGGCTTTGTCGAACACTTCCGGCTTGGTCCGGATAACAAAGTTCACGACACGCAGTATCAAGTCGTCTCCGGCCAATCGTCGGACGATGAGCGCGGCGCCAAGCGCGGCGCTAAGCGCAGCGACGCTTCTCAGCGGACCAGCGTGCGCAGGAACAGCAGCCAGCAAGCCGAAGGCTGGGGATCGCGGAACTCTCAGGATCGCAACTACTATAACTATTGGCAGCGCGGCCAGGACGCGAGTTATCTCTGGCGCGACCATTATCCATGACGGGCGCAACGCTTGTTGATTGCAAGCAACCTCCCAACCGCTGCGGCGTCACCGTCAAGCGGTTGGGGCGTAGGGCGGAATTCCGCCCGTTGTCTCAGAGCATAATCCGGAAAAGTGGAATCCGGTTTTCCGAAAAGATTATGCTCAAACAAAAAGCTAGAGCGGGATACTGATCGAACCATAGCTCATCCCGCTCTAGGTGCTCAATCTTGCGACCGGCCGGTCCGGCAGTGTGGCCGCGACTTCACTGGCTCACCTTCCGTGCCTTCCGGGAATTTTTGCATTTCGGCAGCTCTGGTTCCCGCGGTTCCGGTTGCGGCAAGGTTAAAGATCATGCGTCGCTAAACTGTCTTTCAGTTTGTCGGGATGTTCAGCCGAAACGAGCCAAAACTCTCGCTTAAGTTACCGGCGCCAATTTAGATCGCCGAAATGCGCCATCCCTTACACCGGCTTTGCGAAGCTTGCTTGCGGCGCCTTCAGCCGCAGCGAGCGAACTAATCCGCGCGCCTGATCTGTCTCGACATCGTCAGACGACAAAGGAGATCGGCACCATGGCCACGAACCTCGTCTCATCCATCATGCAATTCCTGACACCCGATATGGTCGCGAAGATCGCGCGGACGCTCGGCATCGACCCGGATGTCGCGCAAAAGGTGGTCAGCGCCGCCGTTCCCGCGATCCTTGCAAGCTTCGCCGGTCTCGCCGCCAAGCCTGCCGGCGCGCAGCAATTGTCGGAAACGCTCGAACAGCAGCGTCCCGACATGCTCTCCCAGATAACCGGCGCGATCGGCGGACCGGATCAAAAGGCCATCGCCGATACCGGCTCCAGCCTGCTTTCGACACTCCTCGGAGGCAGCGGACTGAATGGGCTCGTATCCGCCGTAAGCAACTTTGCGGGCATCAATCAAAGTGCCGGCAAGACGGTACTCGGGCTGATCGCTCCCATGGTCATGGGTGCGCTCGGGCAGCAGCAACGCAGCGGCGGTCTGGACGCAAACGGCCTCGCCAATCTTCTCTCCTCGCAGAAAGATCAGATTACTGCCGCCATGCCGTCCGGCCTCGCCAATATGATGGGCGCACGCGGTATGCTCGATGCTCTTGACGGCGGCTTGCGCCGCGGCGCCGAAACCGCAGGCGCCACGGCCGGCAGGATGGCCGGCACCATGAGCGACACGGCGATGGGCGCAAGCCAGGTCGCCTACGCAGCGGCCCGCAAGCCGCTGGCCGCCTCCTGGCCCTTGTGGATTCTCGGCCTCATCGTGCTGGCCGGACTCGGCTGGTATTTTCTCGGTGATCGCGAACAGCAAGTGGCTGAACAAACTCGAGGCCTCATCAACAAGGCTACCGAGGACGTTGCCACCAACACCCCTAACGCGGCCGACGTCTCCGCCGACCTGACAACGTCGGTTGATACCGTGCGCAAAACCCTTCAGGGCATCACCGATCCCGCGTCCGCGCGGGCCGCCTTGCCCAAACTGCAGCAAGCGACCGAGCGGTTGGACAAGATCAACAGCCTTGCCGCGCAACTTCCACCGAGTTCACGCAAGGAGCTTGCGTCTCTGGTCGAAGCGTCGATGCCGGCGCTCAACCGGCTCTGCGACCAGGCGCTATCGAACCCGCAGATTGCCGGGCTGGCCAAGCCAGCGATCGACGCACTGCGCGCAAGGCTGCAAATGCTGGCACAGGCCTAACTCCGCGAACGAGCGGAGCGCATCGATCGTCGCGGCAAGTCGTGTCTTCCGCCGCTCCGACTCTCTGACGACTTCTTCGGGCGGCGGCCGCGCGACCAGCCAGCAGGCACGTCGGCTTCGCCCGCCGCTTGGCTCTCAGCCGCGTCGTCGCAGCCGGAATTCTCTGCAAATTCGCCAGACCGAGGAGAGCCGATTTTCCCAGGCCTCAAATATTCCGGGACGCCGGCATCGATGTCCAACCGCTCTGCGAAATATTTGGCATCGTTCAGGTCACCAACCTGCGCGGCGCGTTCGGCCGCATCCGCGCCGCTCGCATGCTCGGCAACTTACCATGCGTCACGCGCAAACTGGTGTAAGCTACTCGCCGTGTCCTTCCGCTTATTGCATGTTCACGATAATCGTCTTCTTGTGCGTGAAATGTTCCAGCATCGCTTCTAAGCTCGCCTCCTTGCCCAGGCCGGAATTCTTTACGCCGCCGTAGCTAAGATTGGACGTCACGACAAGGTTTTGATTGACTTGGACGAAGCCGGCTTCGAGCCGTTGTGCGCCGTCGAGAGCCGTTTTCAAATCGCGTGTCCAGATAGTCGCTGCCAGCCCGTATTCGCTGTCGTTAGCGCTTTCGATCGCCTCTTCATAGGTCTTGAACTTGATGACGCAAGTCACCGGTCCAAAGATCTCTTCGCGGGCCAGCCGCGAGTCGTTCGTGGCGCCGACGAAAATCACCGGACGAACGAACAAGCCATCTTTCAATCTATCGTCGTCCGGGAGCTTCGAGCACGCGATCGCATGCATTCCCGGCGTTCCCTCACCGATGCGAATGTAGTCATTCACCTTCTCGAATTGCTGCGGCGAGATGATCGTGCCAATGTCGGTCGTTTCATCGAGCGGGTCGCCCATCTTCATCGCATCGACGCGGGCGCACAGGCGTTCCACGAACGTGTCGTGAATCGTCTCGTGCACAAAAATACGCGACGCGGCCGTGCAACTCTGTCCTTGGCGCGTGAACCGCATGCCCGCAACCGCACCGTCGACCGCTTTCGCGAGATCGGCATCGTTCATGATGATCATCGGGCTCTTGCCGCCAAGCTCAAGCGTCACCGGAATAAGCTTCTCGGCGGCTGTCCGGTAAACGATCTTGCCGGTCTCGACCGAGCCGGTGAACGTCACCTTGCGGACATCCTTGTGGGCAACCAGCGGCCCGCCGCATTCCGGACCCATGCCTGACAGGATGTTGAGCACGCCGGGTGGCAGGATCTGATTCATGATCTGGCAGGCGCGCAACACCGCGAAGGGGGCTTCTTCGGCCGACTTCACGACGACGGTGTTACCGGCGACCATCGCCGGCGCGATCTTGAGCGCCATCAGCATCATCGGGACGTTCCATGGAATGATGGCACCGATGACGCCAAGCGGCTCGCGGACAGTGAGTGTCAACATGTCGGGGCGGAACGGAACGGTCTCGCCCTTGAGCTCCGAACCGAGCCCGCCGAAGAACGTAAATACGTCCGCAAGAATCGAAGCCTCTATTCTGCTTTCGGTGCGCAGCGCCTTGCCGGTCTCGAGCGCAACGAGCCGGCCGAGTTCCTCGACGTGTTCGTTGAGTACGCGGCCGCATTCCACGATCAGTTTTCCGCGCTCGCGGGCCGGCAGTTTCGCCCATGCTTTCTGTGCGTGCGCGGCGGCCTGCACCGCGGCGTCGACATCGGCGGCGTCACCCTCGGCGGCCTGTCCGATCACGGCGCCGGTCGCAGGGTTGACGTTCGGAAACGTCCCGCCGCGACGCGCCGGCACGAGGGCGCCGCCGATCAGCAGCTTGCCGGAAAGCTCCCCAGCAAGGGCGCATGGATCGAGTTCAGGTTTGAGGCGATTGTTTTGCATGATTTATCTCTTTGCCGAGTACCAAGCGCCACTTAGCGCAGTCGAACGAAATTGACGATAGCCGAAGATCAATTTGTTGAAGATCATCGCCACCTGGCGTTGCCGGCTTTGCCGCAATGCACGACTCGCTTGCAGTGCAGCGCGTCGACCGTGAACCGGCGCGCGAACTGCTTGCCGCCAAAGAAACTCTCACAGTTTGTGGAGCGAGAGATTGGCGTGACGCCGGAACCAATGGCCGCGTGCAACAATGACTCCGAGATGAAGTTCTGTTGGCCGACCGCGCTATCGCGATTTCGGCTCTGAATCTACACGAGACATTTATTTGCCCGCCAATTTGGCGCGTTCGGCATCGCGCAGTTCCCGGCGCACGATCTTTCCGGTCGTGGTCATCGGCAGTCCGGTGACGAATTCGACGTCTCGCGGTACTTCATGCTTGGCCAAGTGATCGCGGACGAAGTTGCGGATTTCGTCAACGAGCTGGCGGCTCGGGGAGAAGCCGTCCCGCAAGACTACGAACGCCTTGATTGACTCAGTTCGTATCGGGTCGGGCACGCCGACAGCCGCGGCCATCACGACGGCGGGGTGCCGAGCGAGCGCATCTTCGATTTCCGAAGGACCGATGCGATAGCCGCCGCTGGTGATGACATCGTCGGCGCGTCCCTGGAACCAGAAATAGCCGTCTTCGTCGCAACTCCCGAGATCGCCGGTGATCAGCCAACCGTTGGCATATTTGTCGCGAGTGGCCTGCGGATTGCGCCAGTATTCGAGCATCATCACTGGATCTGGACTGCGGAAGGCGATGTTGCCGGTTGTCCCTGGCGGCTGTTCTTCCCCGACGTCGTTGACGATAGCGGCGACATGGCCGGGTACCGCACGTCCGATCGAACCCGGTTTGATTGGCATGACGCTGGAGTTCGAACCAAGGACGAGGTTGCATTCGGTCTGACCGAATACTTCATTGATCGGGATCCGCAGCACTTCGTTGCCCCATTCGAGCAGCTCCTTACCGACCAACTCGCCGCCCGAATAGACCACGCGAAGCCTGGCGCCGAAGCGTTCGACCGGATCTGCCACTTGGCGCATCAGGCGCAGCATCGTCGGCACCAGCAGCGCGGTGCGCACCTGATGGCGTCCGATCATGGCGAAGGCCTGTTCGGGATCGAAGCGGGGCGCGCGGAACGTGAGTACGGGAACGCCGTGATACCAGGCGGGCATCAGCACATCCATCAGGCCGGCAAGCCACGCCCAGTCCGCCGGCGACCACATGATGTCACCCGGCTGCGGGAAGAAATCGAGGCCGAACTCGGCTCCTGGCAAATGTCCGAGCATCGAGCGATGCGCCTGCAGTGCGCCTTTTGGACTGCCGGTTGTGCCCGAGGTGAAATTCAGGAAGGCCGGGTCGTCGGCCGCGGTATCAATGTTGGTGAAGGCATCGCGTGCGCTCTCAAGCGCTCCCGGCAGCGACTCCGCTTCCGGTCCGTGGCCATCGATGAGGTAGAGGCGGACGACTTCGGTTGCCATCGTCAGGGTCCGCAAAGCGGTTGGCAGGTTTGCCTGATCGGTGATGAGTATTCGCGCACTGACAAGATTGAGCCGATAGGCAACAGCGTCGGCGGCAAATAGCGTGGATACCGGCACCGATACCAGGCCGGCCTTCCAGCACGCCACGTGGGCGATCGCGGTCCACGGATTTTGGCCGAGCAACAGCATGACCCTGTCGCCCTTGACGAGACCGGTGGCAACGAAAAGGTTCGCCAGCTGATTGGCCTTGCGCTGAACGTCGCGAAAAGTCATTTGCCAAGCCTTGCCATCGGCCGCTTCGCCAATCAGCGCAACTTTGCTCGGATCCGCCGCATGCCGGTCGCAAACATCGGCGGCGATATTGTAGCGCGCCGGGATGTTCCAGCGGAATGAAGCGTAAAGCTGTTCGTAAGTCGGCAATCGTTCCATGAAGATGACTGCCGCTGCTAACGCCGCTGCTGGGTATTCCGCGACACGATGCGCCGCGCCAGTGCATGCCGATGGACTTCCGAGGGCCCATCGTAGATGCGGAATGGCCGGATATCGCGATAGATGCGTTCGACGACCGTGTCGCTCGTGATGCCGATCGATCCAAGTATCTGCAGGCTGCGATCGACCACCCGGCTTAGGGCCTCCGAACAGAACACTTTGGACATGCTGGTTTCATCGCGCGCGTGCTCATGACGATCCAGCAGCCAGGCCGCGTGCCAGATCGTCAGACGCGACAGATGCAAATCGATTTCATTGTCGGCCAACATGAAGCCGACGCCTTGGTGCTCGCCGATCGTGCGGCCGAAGGAGTGGCGCCGTCCGGCATATTCCGCTGCAATGGCGTGGCAGCGCCGCGCCGCGCCAAGCCAGCGCATACAATGGGTCAAGCGCGCGGGACCAAGCCGGACCTGTGCGTTGCGGAAACCCTCGCCGATCTGCCCCAATACGCGATCGGGCGTGACGTGAACATCCTTGAACGAGACCTCGGCGTGTCCACCGGGCGAGTTGGTGTCGATCGTTTCCAGCATGCGGTCGACGCGGAAGCCGGGCGCGTCCATGTCGACAAAGAACATTGTCGCTCCCAGATCCACTCCCCTCGCATCGAGCGTGCGCGCCATGACGATGTTAATGCTGGCCTCGGGAACGCCCGTAATCATCCACTTGCGGCCATTGATCACAAATCCATCGGACATCTGTTGAGCGATCGTCTGCAGCAGTGATGGATCGGAGCCGGCTCCGTCCGTCACGGTTTCAGTCATGGAGAAGACAGACCGAATTTCCCCGCGCACCAGCGGTGCGAGCCAGCGGGCCTTCTGCTCGGGGGTAGCGACGACGTTGAGCAGATTGACGTTCCCCTCATCGGGGGCCTGAATATTGAGCGCGAGCGGTCCGAGGGTCGACCAGCCCGCCGCCTCGAACACCACCGCCATGCTGCGGTGATCCAATCCTAGACCACCGAATTCCTTGGGCCCGTGTGGCGACAACAAACCGGCGGCGCGGCTTAGTCCGACGAGCTCGCGGCGCAGCTCCTCGGAGGCGCCGTGCGCGCCTTGCCGTTTGTCGTTCTCGTATGGAACGATGTTGTCGGCGATAAAGTTATCGACGCGATCGCGCAGATCGGCCAACTCGGTTGGAAGTTCGAAGTCGATCAAGCGTCCCTCCGCGCAGATGGTTGGCTTGCCGCGCAGCGCGCTAATTCGATGCCGCGAGCGAACAATGTCGAAATGGACGGCGCGAACCGCTCCCACAGAATGTCGGTGCGCTTGCCGGTGCGGTGAAGCTTCACGTTAAGGCAGGCAATCGCGCCGAGGCGGTAATTCGCCAGGGCTTGATACCAATCGATGTGGAGCAGCGCAGGCCCGCCGGCCTCGCGGTACGCGTCGATTAACTCCTCGCGCAATACCGGTGCGACCGGCTGCCAAGCCGGATCCCAAGCCTTGCTATCGGACATCATCAACAGCCAGCCAACGTCCAATCCCTGCGAACCGATTGACGCCAGCTCCCAATCGATCAATCCCTCGGCCCGACCGTCCACATACAGAATATTGCCCGGCTGAAAGTCGCCGTGGACGACGCCGACCGGGGAGCCGTCAGGCAGATGCGCGGCCAACAGCGTTCTGAGTTCAGTACCGGCTACCAGCCACTGGTGTTCCTGCGCGTGGCGCAGGAGCGGCGTCCAAAAATCGAGTTCTTCGCTCAGCGGCCGCGGCTTTTCCCAGTCGGGAAGCGACGTCTGCCAATCGACCTTATGCAGTCGCGCGAGCATCCGCGCCGCCTGAAGCCACACGCGACGCACCTGAATCCGGTCACGCGGAAATGAGCTGTGGGGCTCCCATACCAAAAAGACGCGGCCCGGCAGGCGCTCCATGACTATGAAAGGCGTGCCCAGCAGGTCGCCGTCCGATGCGGCCCACGGCACGGCAGGTACTGGCATCCCAGCAGCCTTCAAGGCCCGAAGCAGCGGCGCTTGCCGATAGACGTCGGTGTTACCACGACGGGTAACGCCGGCCGGGGCAAGTTTGAGGACATAGGAATCGAGCGGTTGACCGGCAGCATCCACAGTATCGAAGCCGAACGTTAGTCCGGCGTGGCCGTCCTCCATCGCCGCCAAGTTGGCGACGCGACAACCGACGCCGCATTCGCTCTCGATCAATTGCCCCAAGCGTGCGGCGAGACTGTCGCTCAGCGCCGCTTCGCTATCGAGACGTTCAACGATACTGTTCATGATCGTGCCGAGCGGCTCTATTCGTCCGCGGGCCAGGGAATTGGCTGCGCCATATCGATGTTGGCCAATTCGTAGCCGCGCTTGCTGTCAACGATATGTTTGGTCATCCACAGCCGCGCCTTGCCGATGTCGCGGTTGCGCAGGCCGTCCAGAATCTGCTCGTGGGCGAAAACCATGCGCTCGACGACATTGAGACGCAAAACCAGGCGCAGACACGCTGGATAGAAAAGCTGGCCGATCGGCTCGCGACAAAGCTGCAGGGTGCGGCTGCGCGAAGCGCTCGCGATGATGCTATGAAATTCATAGTCGAGCGCGATCAAATCCTTTGAGTACGCTGCGGCGTGGCGGGTGCGGTCGACGTTCTCTTCAAGCTGGTGGAGTTCGGCGTCGGAAATTCGCAAGGCCGCCGCGGCCGTGATCGCCGGCTCGATGCAATGCATCGCCTCCCACAATTCCAGAAAGCTCATCTCCTGCAACACCATTGCCGCCTTGACGCGCGTGGCGACCTCGCCATCGCTCGGCGCGCTGACGAAGAGCCGTTTGCCGCCGGGGCGGCGGCGCAGCATGCCGTTCTCCTCCAGCACCCGGATCGCCTCGCGCACGGTCGAGCGATTGACCCCGAGCGTTTGTGCCAGAACCGTCTCCGACGGCAGACCAGAGCCTATCGGCCATTCGCCGCTCAGGATGCGCTCACCGATCGTGTTGGCGACGCTGCGATAAACCGGAATGGCTTCACTCGCCCGAAAATCGACTTCGGCTTGCTCGGACATGGCGCCCGATTTCCTCCGCGTGATAAAATTTTCTGTCGGACAATTTTTGAAATAGGACGCTCAGTTTTTCGGTTTGTCAAACGCCAACTCTTGGATTTGTTGGCTTGACAAAAATTAGGTCGCCGATACTGTCCGACAAAAGAAGATCAGGGAGGCTTTCCGGGCGCTCGCCGCCACCCGCTTACGACCAAACGAAATCGGTACAAATGACCCCGCCGGGGCCTACCCGGCAGGTTTGCTTAAACCTTGTTTCGGCGCACGGCGATGCGCCAAAAGGCCTATCGATGCCGAGGTTGAACCAGGAGCAGATCGTTTTCTTGCTGTGGGTCGCGCTGTTCGCGACGTTCGCGATCACGCTCCCTGGCTTTCTCAGCTACGGCAATATCATCACGCTGATCCGTGGCGTCGCCGTTCTCGGAATTCTCGCCGTTGGAATGGCGATCGTCGTTATCGGCCGTGGCATTGATCTTTCGTTGATCGCGACCATGGCGGTGTCGACCGCCTTTGCCTTCACTTTGATGACCGCCGGCTATCCGATCTGGGTTGCGTTGCTGCTAGGCTTGATCTTCGCGGCGGTGGTCGGAGTGATTGTCGGATTTCTGATCGCTTATGTGGAAATCCCGGCGTTGTTTGCGACCTTGGCAATGGGAGCCTTCGTCTACGGCTTCGGACGCTACGCGGTATTTGGTCAGGATCTCGTCAATCTGCCGGCAAGCGCATCTAGCCTGCAATTTCTTGGTGAGGGCCGGGTGCTGGGAGTTCCTTTGCCCATCCTGTTGTTTGCAGCCTTTGCGGTGGCAGTAGCCTTGTTCTTGCTCTACTCGCGGCTCGGCCAATTCGTCTATGCGACCGGCGACAATCCCTTGAGCGCGCGCATTAGCGGCTTGCCTGTGAGGCCGCTGGTAGTGCTGCAGTATGTCTTTTCGTCGCTGGTCGGCTATGCCGCTGGCCTGATCATGGCCACCGGTGTCACGCTGATGAACACGCGCATCGTCAATTCAACGCTGCTCTATGACGTCATCCTCGTCGTCGTGCTCGGCGGCATCAGCCTGTCGGGCGGTAAGGGCGGAGTCCGCAACGTCATCGTCGGCACACTGCTGATCGGCACTTTGCTGAACGGGATGACGATCATGGATATTCAGTACACCGGCCAGAACGTCATCAAGAGCGTGATCCTGCTTATCGCCATCGTCGTCGACAGCATTCTCAACCCGCGCGACGAGCAAACGGCGCAACAGGGAGACATTTGACATACCGGCATCGCCGCCGGCCGCGACAGAGTTACTCAAGCCAATCAATCAGAAGCGGATCACCGCCAACAACAACGCAGGAGGAAAGACATGAAATCGAAACTTATCATCGGCGCGCTCGCGGGACTTTGTTGCATGATCGCAGCGCAAAACGGCGTACGCGCCGACGGTCTCGTCGATCCGAGCCGCGCCGGCTATCTCGACGTCTTCAAAGGCAAGAAGGTGGCCTTCGTTCCTATCGCGATGGGCTTCGACCTTGCCCAGGCGTGGAATTCGCAGTTGGCCAAGCAGGCCGAAGAGCTCGGCTATTCCTATGTCGTTCGCGACCCGAACTGGAGTACCGAGGCCGGCGCCCAGGCATTGACGCAGCTCATCGCCGAAAAGCCGGACCTTATCGTCGTCCACAGTCCGGACATACAATCCTACGCCCGCCTGCTCAAACAGGCCGAGGCCGCGGGGATCTACACGGTGCAGATCAATATGAAGTCGGCCTACGTCTCGGAAGCTTACGTAGGCTCGGATTACAACGGTCTCGGCGAAATGGCTGCCAATATCCTTGTCAAACAATGCGGCGAGGGCAGCGGCAAGTCCGGCAAGGTCTCGATCGTCCAAGGCGTGCTGACCGGCGGCGCTAGCGTCTATCAGATCGAAGGCATCGAGCGCGTGTTCGCCAAACACCCGGAAATCAAAGTCGTCTCCAATCAAGCGGCCGATTGGGACGCCTCAAAAGCGAAGGCGATCACCCAGACCGTGCTTCAGCAGAATCCCGATCTTTGCGGCGTCATCGGCTTCTGGGACGGCATGGACACCGGCGTCGGTGCTGCCGTCCGCGAAGCCGGCAAGACCGGTCAAGTCTATGTCGTGACGTCAGGGGGCGGCGCGACGTCGGCCTGCGACAACGTCAGCAATGGCACCTTCAGTGCCCTCATCAACTACAATGCCATGGGTCAGGGCCGCGATATGAATACCTTGATCAAAGCGCTGCTGGAAATGAAGCCGAAGCCCGGCACCGTGAAGATCATCGACTATTCGCCGCTCACGGTCCTGACAAAAGACACGCTCAAGCCAGATAGCTGCTGGGCTCTTCCGACCACCACTGCCTCCAAATAGGTCAGCTAAAGTGCGGGGCGGCTTGGGCACGTCCGCCCCGCGCTCGTTGCCTTCAAAGAGTCTCGAGAGGAAATGATGGTCGACGCCGTTGCGATCGCCGCCGCTCAGAACGGCGGCGCGACGCGCAAGCCGAGCCTGGGCGAGGCCCTTGTTCGCGCACGCTACAAATACATCCCCGACCATGTGCTCGGTGAGATTCTGACCAAGCGCTGGATCGATAACGTCGCGCCATTCACCTTTCTCATCATTACAGTCGCCCTATTCGGCTACCTGATCCCCGATTTCTTCAGTCCAGCCAGCCTGGTTGTTTCGCTGCGACAGCTCGGCGAGTTCGGCTTCGTCGTGCTCGCCATGATGATCGTCATGGTCGCCGGCGGCATCGATCTCTCGGTCGGATCGAACTTCGCGCTTGGCAACTTCACAGCGCTGGCTGTGATGAACATTCTCGGCTGGCCGGTCGGCGCCGCATTCCTCTGCACGCTTCTTGCCTGTTGTTTGGTCGGCTTGCTCAACGGCGTCCTGGTCGGCTTGCTCCGGCTGCGCGCATTTCTGACGACGCTGGTGACGTTGATCATTGTCCGCGCCGTCGTCGATATGCTGTTGCTCAAATACGCGGTGCAAATTTCTGGCGGCTTTGCCGATTCGGAGATCTGGGACTTCATCGGCTCGGGGTCTGTATTCGGCCTCCCGTTCAGCTTCATTTTGCTCATCGCTGCGGTACTCATCGGTCACGTCTTGCTCAGCCGCACGCGTCCGGGCTGGAGAATCATGGCTGTCGGCGGATCACGGCGCTCGGCGCACAATTCCGGGATTTCGGTGCGCTGGACCGTTTGCAGCACCTACGTCCTATCGGGCGCGCTCGTCGGGGTCGCCGGATTTATGTACGCGGCGCGGCTGAGCAGCGCCGGCGCCGACGCCGGCTTTGGCATGGAACTCGCCGCGCTCACGGCTGCTCTGCTCGGCGGCAACAGTTTAGGTGGCGGCCGCGGATCCACTGGTAAGGCGCTGACCGGAGCGATTATCGTCCTTGTCATTACTAACGGAGTCGTGCGGCTAGGCATTCCGAGCGGCGCCGGAGGCATGCTGCTTGGTCTGATTTTGCTCTTGGCTGCCGCTCTCGATGTGCGCTGGCTAAAGAACCGCCACAAGGTCCTGTCTAAAGTCTATGTGTCGCCGACGGTCAACGATCTGCCGCCGTGCCCGGCGACGGCGGCCGGTTCCGGCTCCCCGTACGAGGTCAATGACAAACTCAGAGACGTCGAAATCATCGGTCTCGGCCAGGTTGAAGCGCCCGAGGACGTCATCTTCGATCTAGCTGACAACCTCTATTGCGGGACGCGCCACGGCGACGTGATGCGTTTTCTCGCCCCGGACTATAAGAAGCTCGAACTTTTTGCCCATATCGGCGGCCAGCCGCTGGGGCTCGCCTTCGATCGCGAGCAGAACCTGTACGTCTGCGTGGGCGGCATGGGCCTTTATAGTGTCGCGCCTGACGGCACCGTGTCAAAGGCGACCGACGAGACCAATCGCTCGACGTTTTCTGTCAACGACGATTCCCGTCTCCGGCTCGCCGACGATCTCGACATCGCGCCCGACGGCCGGATCTTCTTCTCGGAAGCCACCATCCGCTACGAAATGCATCAGTGGCCGGTCAATTCACTGGAGAGCCGCGGCAACGGCCGCATCATCTGCTACGACCCTCGCAACAATTCGACCCGCACGGTCATTCGCCATCTCAAGTTTCCCAACGGCGTCTGCACCAGCCACGACGGCCAATCCATCCTGTTCGCCGAGACTTGGGGCTGCTGCGTCAAGCGGTATTGGTTCGATGGACCTAAGAGCGGCCGTTTGGAAACCGTCATCGCTTCGCTGCCGGGTTATCCGGACAATATCAATCGCTCCTCAGATGGTCATTATTGGCTGGCGATTGTTGGCATGCGTTCGCCCGCGGTCGATCTCGCTTTCCGGTTGCCCGGCTTCCGGCGCCGCATGTCGCGGCGCGTCGCGCAAGACGAATGGCTCTATCCCAATCTCAACACCGGCTGCGTGGTGAAATTCAACGACAAGGGCGAGATCCTCGATGCACTCTGGGACCTCAAGGGCACCCATCACCCCATGATCACGTCGATGCGCGAGCACAAAGGCAGCCTTTATCTCGGCGGCATCGCTAACAACCGCATCGGTCGTTATCGTTTGCCCGGGGCCGATCCCAACTGGCACGGCTTCCACGACTATTGGGGCACCAAATAGATGTTGCGCGGGGTGATCGATCGATTCGTCGGCCGCGGGGATGCGGCCATCACTGTCCCGCCGATGGACGGCGCATTGCGGCCAAACCAAAGATTGGAAGAAGCGCATGTCGTGATGGAGGCGCGTGCGCCCGACAATCTGATACTTCATCACGGCGAGGTGCTGTTCTCCTCCGGCCGCGATCTTCGAAAGCTGGAAACAGGCGCAGTCGTCCGCAGCTTTGATCGGCCAATCGCGTGCCTCGCGGCCGCTGTCGACGGACGCCTCGCGGTCGGCTTGACCGGCGCAGAGGTGGTCGTCATCGAACCGGACGGGACAGTTGCGCCGTTACCGGCTACCCAAACGAGCTGCGCGACTGCGCTCGCGTTCCTCGGCGATTCCCTGATTATCTGCCGCGGCTCAGCGCGATACGCTGCCGATCAATGGAAGCGTGATCTGATGGAGAGCGGCATCGCCCGGCACGGCTCCGGCTCTGTCGTATTGTTTCCACGTGACGGCGTGCCGCGCCTCATGGCCGACCAGCTCCGCTGGCCGTTCGGCGTATTGCCTGTTGGTGACCGTATCGTCATCTCCGAAAGTTGGGCGCATCGGCTTGTCTTACTTGATCCGCATGGCTCCGTTCGACCGCAGCCGGTACTCTTGGACTTGCCGGGATACCCGGCGCGGCTTGCCCCGGCATCGGAAGGCACGGCTTGGCTCTCAGTCTTTGCGCCGCGCAGCCAGCTCATCGAATTCGTGCTCCGTGAAGACGGCTATCGGCGCCGTATGGTCAGTGAAATCGATCCTGACTATTGGATTGCGCCGGCGTTAGCCAACGGGCGCTCGTTCCTCGAGCCGATCCAGGGTGGCGCGTTAAAGCAAATGGGCGTGCTCAAGCCCTGGGCGCCGTCACGCTCCTATGGATTGGTCATCAAACTCAACGACGATTTCGAGCCGACACTGAGCCTGCACAGCAGGGCCGATGGCTCGCGCCACGGAACCGCGAGCGTCCTCGAACATTCGCAAACCCTTTTTGTCGCAAGTAAAGGCGGTAACGTCGTTCTTGGCTTGCCGGTCGAGGAGTTGGTCGAGCAATGAGCCCGCTGCTCGAGATGCGCACCATCACCAAGGAGTATCGCGGGGTAGCTGCGGTTAAGGACGTTAGTTTCACGCTCGAAGCCGGCGAAATCCATGCTCTTGTCGGCGAGAACGGCGCCGGCAAATCGACATTGACCAAGATCATCGCGGGCGCGGTGGCGCTAACTTCCGGCACGATGCTGCTCGACGGCAAGCCGATCACGTTTGCCGTGCCCAAAGACGCGCTGAGCGCCGGCATCGCCATGGTCTATCAGGAGAACAGCCTCGTTCCGGCATTGACCGTTGCGCAAAATATCTTTCTGGGCAAAGAGCGATTTTTCAACCGCATGCGCGGTATCAACATCGCCGCGCAGCAGTTCCTGCAGTCGTTAAATTTCGGCGTCGATCCGACGGCCTCGGTCGGCTCGCTCGGTGCCGCCCAGCGTCAGATGGTGGAGATAGCCAGGGCGGTGCGTCAGCGTGCCCGCATCATCATCTTCGACGAACCGACGGCCTCCCTCACGCCCGAAGAGAAATTTCACTTCTTCGGCCTGATGAAACGGCTGAAACAGAACGGGGTTTCCATCATCTTTATCAGTCACGCGCTCGAAGAAGCGCTGCAGAATGCCGATCGCATCACCGTGCTGCGCGACGGTCAGCATGTGCTGACCGATCTTGCCGCCAACCTGGACCGAAGCACGGTCATCCGGGCCATGGTCGGACGTAACTTGTCCGGCGAAATTTACGGCGTTCATGCAGGGAGCAAATCGGTCCGCAAACGCGGTCGCAAGGTATTGAGCGTACAGAATTTTTCGATGGGATCAATGGTGCGAAACACTTCGTTCTCGGTCTTCGCCGGCCAAGTGACCGGAATGTTCGGCCTTATTGGATCGGGGCGCACCGAAACCGCAAAGATCATCGCCGGCGTTCTCAAACGTGACATGTTACACGGCGGCGAGATCAAGCTTGACGGCCGCCCGGTGCGCTACCGTGTACCGCAGCCGGCGGTGCGTGACGGCATTGTCTATGTGACGGAGGATCGCAAGCTTGAAGGCTTCTTCGAGACGATGTCCATCGGCGGCAATCTCAATATCAGCGCGATGGCGACCAGGGGCGGCGTTTTCACATTGGTGAACATGGCCGAGATGCGTCGACTGGCCAAGAAATGGATCGAAGCGATCAAAATCCGCGCCATTAACGGCGATGCCCGGGTCATCGAATTGTCGGGCGGCAACCAACAGAAGGTCGTCATCGCCAAATCACTGGTACAAACACCGAAGCTTATCATTTTCGATGAGCCGACGCGCGGCGTCGACGTTGGCGCAATTGCTGAAATTCATCAGTTCATCAATCAATTGGCGGACGAGGGGTTGGCGGTCGTGGTGATCTCCTCGTATCTGCCCGAGATTATGAATTTGTCCGATCGCATCCTAGTTACACGACAAGGGCGCGTCGTCGAAGAGTTCACGGCGCGCGAGGCGACGGAAGAGCGCATCATGTATGCGGCGGTGCACTAGTGAGGACGCGCTGCTGCTCGCCTGCTCAATCACTCGAAGGAGGAAACGCATGACGTCGTCGGTTGTCGTCGCCGGCGTGGGAATGGTGCCGTTCGCAAAGCCCGGCGCTAGCGCGACCTATGATGAAATGGGCGCGACCGCGAGCCGCATGGCGCTCGCCGACGCCGGCATCGGCTATGAGAGCGTGCAACAAGCCTATGCCGGTTACGTCTATGGAGATTCAACGGCCGGCCAAAAGGCGATTTATCCCCTCGGCCTCACCGGGATTCCGATCGTCAACGTCAATAACAATTGTTCTACCGGCTCTACCGCCTTGTTTCTCGGCAGGCAGGCGGTCGCCTCCGGCGCAGCGGACTGCGTCCTAGTACTTGGATTCGAGCAAATGCGACCGGGCGCGCTGGGCTCGATATTTGCCGATCGGCCGAGCCCTTTCGAAGACTTTGACAAAGTAACCGATCGCCTTGTTGAGGCAAAAGAGATTCCCCTGGCGTTGCGTTATTTCGGCGGCGCCGGACTGAGCCACATGAAAAAGTACGGCACGAAACTTGAAACTTTCGCCAGGGTTCGCGCAAAAGCGAGCCGGCACGCCAAGAACAACCCGCTTGCCATTTTCCGCAGGGAGGTGACGGCGGAAGAAGTGATGAGCGACAAGGTTGTCTGGCCGGGCGTCATGACCCGCCTCATGGCCTGTCCCCCGACCTGCGGCGCCGCGGCAGCGATTTTGACGTCCGAGGCATTCGCAAAGAAACGCGGCCTGCGAACCGGCGTCCGCATCGCGGCGCAGGCCATGGTCACGGATTACTCTTCAACGTTTGATACGAACGATATGATGCGCGTCGTCGGCTTCGACATGGCGCGCGCGGCGGCGAATCGCGTCTACGAACAATCCGGCGTCGGACCCGAAGATCTCGATGTCGCCGAGTTGCACGACTGCTTCGCCCAGAATGAATTGATCACCTACGAAGCGCTGAGCCTGTGCCCTGAGGGAGGCGCGGAAGCGTTCGTCGAAGACGGCGACAATACTTACGGTGGGAAAGTCGTCACCAATCCGTCTGGCGGGTTGTTATCCAAGGGACATCCGCTCGGCGCGACCGGCCTTGCTCAATGTTACGAGCTCACACGGCAATTGCGCGGCTGCGCCGAAGGCACGCAGGTCGAAGGCGCCAAGCACGGACTGCAACACAATCTCGGCCTTGGCGGCGCCTGCGTGGTCACGCTCTACGAGCGGGTGTAAAAAATGGTCGATCGCTCCGCGATTGGGCGCAGTTTCAGCCCCGTCCATGCCAGCGTTGAACCGGGCCGCTTGCGCTATTTCTTCAACACGCTTGGCGAACGCAATCCCATCTATCGCGACGCCGAGGCGGCGAAGGCCGCCGGCTATGCCGCGATCCCGATACCGCCCACTTATCTCTTCTGCCTCGAAATGATGGACGCCGAGAAGCCGTTTGAGTTCCTCGAGGCTCTGCAAATCGACCTCGCCCGTGTTCTGCACGGTGAGCAGCGCTTCTCCTACTATGCCCCCGTGGTTGTCGGTGACACTCTGACCTTTCGGTCGCAAGTCAGCGACGTCGTGGACAAGAAGGCAGGAGCGCTGACGATCGTGAACGTGGCAACCGAAGTCACAAACCAGCACGGCCACAAAGTAGCGGAAGCGGTGCGCTCCATCGTTATCCGAAATTAGGAACGTCATGAGCTTGCAGGCGAAGGACATCGCAGTCGGCGATCGGGTAGTGAACAAGACATTTCCGCCAATCAGCCGGCACACACTGGCTCTCTACTGCGGTGCGTCCGGTGATCACAATCCGATCCACGTCGATCTGGATTTTGCCAAGAAAGCGGGATTCGACGACGTGTTCGCCCACGGGATGCTGGTGATGGCCTATCTCGGCCAGGCATTGACCGATGCGGTTACGCCTGGCGCAATCCGCTCCTTCTCAACGCGGTTTGCCGCAATTACGCAACTCGGCACTCAACTGACGTGCGAAGGCGATGTCGCCGAGTTGTTCGAAGCGATGGGCGAAAAACGAGTGCGGCTTTCCCTTACTGCCAAGAATGAGAAGGGCGAGATCAAGCTCGCCGGCGAAGCCGTCATTGCCATCTGAGGAATTCGATATGCAGAATTTGAAGAACAAGGTCGCCCTCGTTTCCGGTTCTGGCCGCGGCATTGGCCGCGCCATCGCACTCAAGTTGGCGCGGCATGGCGCTAAAGTCGTTGTCAACGATGCCGACGAAGAACCGGGGCGTGCGGTCGCCGAAGAAATCAAATCGGCCGGCGGCGAAGCTGTTGCCGTAAATGGCAGCGTTACCGACCAAGGCTTTCCTGACCGTTTCGTTGGCGCCGCGATGGAGACATTCGGTGGGCTGGACGTCATCGTCAATAACGCCGGCTATACCTGGGACTCCACGATCCAAAAAATGACCGACGAACAGTTCCAGGCGATGCTCGACGTCCACTTGGTCGCGCCGTTTCGCATTTTGCGGGCTGCAGCCGAGCCGATCCGCGTCATGGCCAAGAGCGAGGCAGAAGCCGGTCAAGAGGTGTTCCGGAAGATCGTCAACATTTCGTCCATCGCCGGTCTCTACGGCAACGCAGGCCAAGCCAGTTATTCCGCCGCCAAAGCCGCGCTCATCGGGCTCACACGCACGCTGTGCAAGGAATGGGGACGCTACAAGGTCAACGTAAATTGCGTGGCATTCGGGCTTATCAGAACCCGTCTTACGCAACCGATTGAAGCTACGCAGGCGACGATCGACATTGATGGGCGGTCAATTAAGGTCGGCGTCCAACCACACCTTTTATCGACATTCGAGAAGTTGATCCCCGTCGGGCGCAGCGGCACGCCTGAAGAAGCCGCGGACGCCGTTTATCTCTTCTGTAGCCCGGAATCGAATTACATCAGCGGCCAAGTCATCGTCTGCGGCGGCGGTCTGCTGATGTGAGTGGCCCTCTGCATGCTATACTAGGTTCGTCTTTAGCCAATCAAACCATCATTGACCGCGCACCATCAGCCAAACAAATCTCGGTTATTCTCAGACCGTCCTTTGTGATCCGCGATGGAAAGCGGTTCTTGATCCGCTCCTCGTGCGGCGGAATGACCCGCCTGGTTTCGTTGCCGACGGCTTTGATCATCGACTCAGTGACCATCAGCAGATTGGTTTGGCTGCCGACCGCCAATCCGATCGGTACGTACCGGCTGTCAGGAGCGCCGCCCTTTCCGCTATCGCCTAAATTCTCAAATTGATAGGCGAGATCGCCGGCCAGCACCCACGTATCCTGAGATTCCGGCTTGCCGTCATTGCGCACCGCCACCCACATCGAACCAAAAGTGTGCGTGTCGAACGCGGCGCGCAAATCGATTCCAGGCAGAACATTCTCCATATCGCCGTCGATGCAGACCAACCGCCCCTGCGTCGCCAATTCTACGCCGCGCAGGATGTCGCCAGGGTCGATGCCGGTGAGAAGGAAACGCATGCGTTCGGGCAGCGACAAGGCCCAGACGAACTTCGAGATTTCGCGCTCCTGAATGTAGAAAGTCGCGTTAGGAAAATCATAGACATTGCCGAAATGATCGAAGTGCGCGTGCGAGATGAATATTGTATCCACGTCTTCTGGCTTGATTCCGATTTCGCCGAGCACGGTCCGCGGCGATTGCCATTTCTCAAGCCCGAGGCTGTCGGCGAATTCCTTGGCGTAGTCCTTGTTGTTATATCCGACGTCCTGCATGGCGACGTGACCATTGCCCTTGATCACCGTGTAGCAATAGGCAAGCTTGAGAGATCCCTGATTATGCGCACCGTACAATACGCCGGTCTTCGGAAAGACATTGGTGTAGGCATATTCGAGAACCCAGATCGAATATAGCGACATCATCGTCCTCCCAGTCACGTATATCTAGGCCAGTTTCTTTCCGCAGGCGCAGCAGGCATTGCCGATATCGACCATGGTCAGGCCGATCCGATGATCGCAGACATCCTGCATCAGGCGGTAGGCGGCGTGCAGCCGCGCCGACACGCTCACGATCTGTTCGTGGCAGCGGTCGTGGCGCATGCTGCGCAGTGCGACGATCGCCGCATCGATATGGTCCACGGCCTGTGCCAGCTTGCCACGATCGGCAAGCCGGCCCTCGGGTGAATTGAGACAGTCGATTCGCTCCACAGCACGGTCGCGCCGGTCGCGAACGAGTGCCGGCAGTTCGCCGAGATCGTAGGTGCGTCGCGTCTGCAGCAGAATAAACGTTCCCGAAAGCTGGCCGATGATCGCCCGCAGTTCGGCGAATATGGCTTCGACCGCAAACGCGTAGGCCACCAGCCGTTCATCGACCCCATCAACGACGGGGACGGCGTGCCCGCTCGCCTGCCTTAGGCCGGTCATGGCGATTTCCTTGTTGGCGGCACGCTATTCCAGCCATACCCATGGCGCCCGCCGAGCACGAGCGATCGCGCGGTGCGCAGCCGCCATCTCATTTCGGCGCTTTCGATTTCAGATTGGGGTCCATCATCACCATGATGCTCGAATAGTCGTGCTTGCCGTATCCGGCGTCGCAGTGATGCGCGAACATGTTGCAGGCAACCGTACCCAATGTGGTCACGACGCGCGACTGATTGGCGAGTTCGGCGGCGAGCAGCATGTCTTTGAGCTGGAATTCGGAGCGAAACCCACCGGTGTAACCACGCGACGACGGCACTTTCTCCATCACGCCCGGATAGGGATTCATTTGCAGCAGCGCGAAGTTCGTGCCCGAACTGGTGCGCATGATTTCGGACAGCACTTTGGGATCGAGCCCATTTGCAACGCCGAGCGCCAAAGCCTCGGTGGTGCCGACCATGCAGATGCCGGAGAGCATGTTGTTGCAGATTTTGGCCGTCTGCCCTGCGCCATTGGCGCCGGCATGCACGATGTTCTTGCCCATCGCCTGCAGGATCGGCCGCGCGCGCTCGAGGTCCTCGGCATCGCCGCCGACCATGAAGGTCAGCGTCGCCGCCTCGGCACCATGCGTGCCGCCGGACACCGGCGCGTCGATCATTTTGCAATTTCGCCTTTTCACCTCCGCGGCGAGCTCGCGCGTGACCGCGATGGAGATGGTGCTGCTGTCGACGAAGAGCGTGCCGGCAGGAATGCCGGTAAGGATTCCGTCCTTGCCCAGATAGACGTCGCGGACGTGATCGTGGGTCGGCAGCATCGTCATGACGATGTCCGCCCCTTCCGTCGCCGCCTTCGCGGAGCCTGCGACTTTGCCGCCGAATTGCACGAGATATTCGGCCGCCTCCAGAACCACGTCGTAGGCCGTGACACTGTGGCCGGCGTTGAGCATGTTCCGGCCCATCGGCTTGCCCATATTGCCGACGCCGATCAGGGCGACACGCATTTTGATATTTCCTCCCGGTCGATGTTTGTTTGATCTACTTGGTCGGTGTCCCGTAGTTGATGATGACCGTCTTCGGCCAGGTGAAGTGTTCCACCATACTCTCGAGCGACAGTTCGCGCCCTACTCCGCTAATCTTCGTGCCGCCATACTCGACGCTCGCTTCGGCGACCGAGAATTGATTGACCTGAACGAAGCCGGCTTCGATCTTGTCGACGAACTCCATGGACCGCGACAGATCGCGCGTCCACAACACCGCCGCCAATCCGTAGCGGGTGTCGTTCGCCTCAGCGAGCACCGCATCGAAATCACGCCAGGGAGAAACGGTCGCGACCGGCCCGAAAATCTCGTCGCGGCATACGGGAGATTGCGGGGGAACGCCTTCAATCAGCGTCGGGGTGTAGAAATAGCCGCGCCGCAGCGCCTCCGCGCCCGGTCGCGCGCCGCCCGTCAAAATGCGCGCACCGGGCGTTTGCCGGGCCATTTCGACGTAGCGCTCAATGCGCGCCAACTGTTCGGCGGAGATAACCGCACCAATTTCGGTGGAGTCGTCGAGCGGATTGCCGACGCGGCCGGAGCCGATCGTCGCGACCAGTCGATCGATGACTTCGCGATAGACGTCCTCGTGAATGTAGACGCGGGTACCGGCTGTGCAGGATTGTCCCTGGCGGAACAGACGCAGCCCCTGGATGATGCCCGGTATGGCCAAATCGAGATCGGCATCGGGCAGCACGATATTGGGATTCTTGCCGCCGAGCTCGGCTGTGACCGGAATCAATTTGTCGGCGGCATAGTGCATGATCTGCACGCCGACCGCGCTCGATCCGGTGAAGGTGACCTTGCGGACCGAAGGGTGCTCGACCAGCGGCTTCCCGGCCTCCTCGCCGTAGCCGGAAATTACATTGGCGACGCCAGGCGGCAGAACTTCCTGCAGGAGTTCGAACACGCGCAGTACGGCCAATGGCGCCTGTTCGGCCGTCTTGAGCACGACAGTATTGCCGGCTGCCAGCGCGGGACCGATCTTGGATGCGGTCAGCATCAATGGCGCATTCCAAGGGATGATGGCGCCAACAACGCCGACCGGCACGCGCTTGGTGAAAAGAAAGCGCCCGGGCGTCCATGGGATGGTCTTGCCCTTGAGTTCGCTCGCAAGCCCGGCGAAGAAGCGAATAATGTCAACCATGCTTCGCGCTTCGCCGCGCGTCTGGGTCGCAAGCGCATTGCCGGTTTCCAGAGCGGAGAGCTGGGCAATCGACTCGGCCTCGCGCTCAAGAAGCGAGGCTGTCTCGAGCAGCAGCGTACTGCGCTGGCGCGGCGGCAGGGCGGACCAACGCGGCAAAGCGGCTGCCGCTGCCTCGACCGCGCGCGCGACGTCAGCATCTCCGCAGCGCGGCGCATAACCAATCACCTCGGCATTCGCGGGATTTTCTACCTCGAAACGCTCGCCTGTGACGGCCGGCAGGAGTTTGCCGCCGACGACAACCCGGTTCGAAATTCTGGCAGCCGTCGCCTTCGCAGCGCGCTCGCGCTCGGCGACCGGCAATGCGATCCGTTCGGCTGCAATCGTCGACGCTACAGATTGAGTCATGACAAACCTCTCAAACTAACACCATGCCACCGTCACACATGATGATCTGGCCGGTGATGTAATCGGACTCGGACGAAGCCAGGAATGCGCAAAGGCCGGCGAGGTCATCGGGCAGCGAGGGGCGGCCGATAAGAATGCCGGCCGAGAACAACTCGATGAACTCGCCCTTTTGCTTGATGACGCCGCGGTCGATCATGTCCTGTTCAAGGCCGTCCCATAGCGGCGTCCGGACGACACCGGGGGCGATGCCGTTCACGGTGATCTTATATTTGGCCATCTCGCGCGCCGCGGCCTGGGTGAGCGAAATGACACCGGCTTTGCTTGCGCAATATGGAGCGAACTCCGCATAGCCTTGCCGGCCCGCGATCGACGCGGTGTTGATAATCTTACCGCCGCGTCCCTGCTCGATCATCTGCTTGCCCGCTTCCTGCATGCCGATCATCACGCCGAGCGTGTTGACGCGAATGATCGAGTTGAAGTTTGCCTCATCGACGTCAAAAAATGGGACCGGCTTATTGAAGCCCGCATTGTTGAACAGTACGTCGATACCGCCAAACGCCGCGACCGTCTCGGCGATCATCGCCTTGACTTGTGCCCGCTCAGCGACATCAACCTTCGATGCGATCGCCTTCCGGCCCGTGCCGCGGAGTTCGGCCGCCAGCGCCTCCGCCTTGTCGCCATTCAAGTCGGCAACAACGACGCGCGCGCCGGCATCCGCCAGGCGCCGGACGATGCCCTCGCCGAGGCCCTGCGCCCCGCCGGTCACAACGATGCTCTTGCCGTCTATTCCCCGCATGGCTTGCTATTCCTCGTCATGCGCACGACGCGCCTGGGAGTAAATCGCGACGGCGACCAGCGTGATGAATCCGATGAACCAGTACTGCCAAGATTGCGACAGACTGAGAAACGTGGTGACCGAGTTGATTTCCTGAATAAGGACCGCGCCAAACAGCACGCCGATGAAGGCGCCGCGGCCGCCGAACAGGCTGGCGCCGCCCAGAACCACGGCCGCGATGCTGGTGAGCGTGTAGCCGATGCCCTGATTGGGATCGCCGATACCGAGCTGGGACATCACCATGATGCTGCCGACGACGGTCAGCGCCGAGCAGGCGAGGAAGGCGCCGATGACGGTCCAGTCGGTTCGCACGCCGACGCGCGCCGCTGATTGCTCGTGCGAGCCGACGGCGCGAATGCTGAGCCCCCAACGCGTATAGCGAAGCGCGATTTCGAGCGCGATGGCCAGGACGACGGCGACAACGAATGCGATCGGAATGCCGGCCACGGTCGTCTGAATGACCGAGATGACGTCGCCGTCGATCGGGCCGCCCGGCTGCGGGCGCAAAATGACGGAAATGCCCTGCAGGATAATGTAGATGCCAAGCGTCGCGGCGACCGACGTAAAATTTCCGAAGCGGACCAGCGATCCGTTCACCAATCCGACGGCCGCGCCGGCGCCGAACATCGCCACCAAGCCAAGCGCCATCATTGGCGCGGTGCCGTCCTCGTTGAAGAAGAACGAAGAGATGACCACGCTCAAGCCGACGAGCGGCCCTACCGATACGTCGATGCCGCCGATGAAAATGGCGCACATCTGGCCGAAGCCGATGAACGACAGCGCCGCCGCGAGCAGCAGGATCTTTTCGATATTGAAGGAGGAGACGAAGCGCACGTTGACGCTGGTCGCATAGGCGCCAAGGACCAGAATCAACAACGCCAACACTAGGCTCGGCGCATAGTCGCCGGCGACGAACCGGCGCATCCGTTGGATGAAGGTTGCTTTGTCGCCGCGGTCCGGCCGGCCGAGCCGCCCCTGCGCGCGGCGATGGGCGGTGGCGGTGATCATGGTGCGGCCGATCTTCTCCTCGGTCACGTCGGCGCCGGTCAATTCGCCGACGACGTGGCCACGCGAGAAGACCATGACGCGGTCGCACAGCCCCTCGAGTTCCAGCATGTCGGAGGACACGATCACGACCGGCGTGCCGCGGTCGGCGACGTCGCGCAGGATGCGATAGATTTCGGAGCGGGCGCCGACATCGACGCCGGCGGTTGGCTCCTCGGCGAGAACCACTGATGCATTCGCAAGCAGCGAGCGGGCGAGAATGACTTTTTGCTGGTTGCCGCCGGATAGACTTGCGACATTGGCATCAATTGATGCGGTCCGGATCGCCAGCGCAGCGCGCTGCTCCTCGACGCGCTGAACCTCGACGCGCCGCCGGACCACGCCGAACTGAGCGAAGCGCGGCAGCGCCGAAAGCGCGGCGTTCTCCCGCACCGAGAGGCTCATGAACAGGCCTTCCTTGTGCCGATCGGACGACAGGAAGGTGATGCCCGCGTGGGATGCAGCCTCGGGATTGCCGAGCTTGATGGGCTTTCCGGCCAGCAGCACCTGGCCGGTGGCATTCAACAAACCGGCCAGGGACCGCAAGAACTCGCTCTGGCCATTGCCGCTAATGCCGGCAATGCCGACGATCTCTCCGGCTCGCGCGTCCAAATTCACATCGTGGAAGGCCGCCCCGGACAAGTTCTCGACCGTGAGCTTGACGCCATCCGCCTTGACGCCAGCGCTCTTGCGCGGGAACACGTTCGTCACGGTGCGGCCGACGATCAGCCGCAGCATTTGCTCGTCCGACATCTCGCCGATCGGCGCCGAACCGCGGATCTCGCCATCGCGCAGCACGGTGGCCCGATCAGCGATCTCGCGGACCTCCTGAAGGCGGTGCGAGATATAGATGACGGCGGCGCCGCGCGAGGCGGCGGCCCGAACTTTCGTAAACAACAACTCGACGAGATCCGCGGTCAACGGTGCGGTCGGCTCGTCGAGCACCAGCACTTTCGGTTCGATCGCCAACGCTTTGGCGAGCTCGATGAGTTGACGTTGTGCGACGCCGACTTCGGCCATGCGCGTCCGCGGACGAACGGTGCAGCCGACGCGCTCGAGCTGGGCGGCGACCCAGTCCATCCTGCTTGTTTCGCCGCGGCGCAAGTCGGCCGGAACGGCCAACAGCAAATTCTCCGCCACCGTGAGATCGGGCAAGACCGCCGGATGTTGATGCACGATGGCAAGGCCGAGCCGCTGCACCTGCGCGACGCTGAGCCGCTCGATCTTTTGGCCGCAAATCTCAATGCTGCCGGCGTCCGGTCGCACGTCACCCGACGCGATCCCCATCAGCGTCGACTTGCCCGCACCGTTCTCGCCCAGCAGCGCGTGCACTTCGCCCGCGAAAGCGGTGAACGAAACGTCCTTGACCGCGACGACGCCGCCGAAGCGCTTCCAGACATTGACCAAACGCAATCCGATCGGCGTCGCGTCGGATTTCGGCAACGCCTGCGCCACTCGTTCGATCGCGGCCACGTGCATTTCCTCCCCCGCTCCCTATCGTGACCCGAATTGTGCCGCTTTTTGCAAGGGACTGCGAGAGAGACCGGCGGATTGCTCCGCCGGCCCTGTCACGATCATTCCCAAGGATCTGGAAAGTTCACAGTCCTCCCTTCAATGAGGCAAGAGTTTGCTCGATCGTCAGGCTCGTCCCGTTGCCGGCCGACTCGGGCAGCTCCTTGAGGCAGTAGATTTCGCCCTTCAGAGAATCGTCCATCACGAAGTTCTTGACGTTCTTGTCGCCCGGATTGGCGACGGTGTGCTTGACGCCCTTGGTGTCGGTGATGACCAACGGTTCGTCGACTTTGCCGCCGGCGGCGCTGGCGATGGCCCATTGGATCGCCAGCCGGATATTCCATTGCTCGGCGCTGCTGGTGGTGAACTGGAACACCTTGTTTGGATTTTCGGCATGCATCTTTTGCCACGTGCAGCCGAACACGTTCGCATCTTCACCACCGATGAAGGGAATATCGCGACTTGAGCGAGGAAACGCGCCGGATGTCAGGATCGGACCCGAGAGGTCGGCGAATATGCCGTCGATCTTCGGATACTTGGCGATCAACGCCGAGATCACTTTCGCCATTTGGCTTGGATCCCAATTCGTCACTTCATAGGGATCCTGTCCGATCCACTTCATGCCGGAATGGCCCTTGAACGCGTCCTTGAGGCCTTCCGATTTCTCGATGCTCTCGCTCACGCCGGGCGGTCCGCCGAGATAGGCGACGGTGCCTTCGCCATGGAGAGCGTCGACCATCCACTTGCCCCACTCCACGCCGTCATTCTTGAAGTCGGTGCCGACATAAGCGGTATAGTCAACGCCTTCCTTGCCGCCGACCTTGACACGATATGGCACGACCGAACTGCCGTGTTTGAATGCATCCCGGATCGCAGGCAGGATGGCAGGGCCTCCATCCGGGAAGACGACGATCGCTTCCACGCCTTTCGCCGCCAGTCCTTGAATGTCGGAAATCGCCTTCTGGGTGTTGCCCTGGCCGTCCGTATGCGTCCAGCTGATCACATTCGGGCAGCGGCTTGCTTCGTTGATGCCGACGGCCGTTGTCTGCTGCCGCCAGCCGTTGTCGGCAAAGCCATCGGCCAGCGCCACATTGATCTTTTTCGTCCCGCAGAAGTCGGGGACCTTCGCTTCCGGCTGCGCGCAATAAATTCCGCCGGCGATTTTCGAGCACCATTCGGGCGGCGCGGCCACGGCACAAGAAACCATGCCGATGGTCACTGCCGCAACTGTCGCGGCTCCGGACAGGAGCCCATATTTCCGCTTCGAATCCATTTTTCTCCTCCCTGTTGTTTTCACTCCGACGAGACTTTCCGGTGCGATGAACCTCCCGCACGATGCGTTGTCACGAATGCGAGCCGCCGGCGGCCTGCGGCGTCATGCCTCCGCCGAAGCGGGCCAACAAGCCCACCAAATTCTTCCACTTGATGCTGTAGATGCCGACACCGACGACGATGGCGCCGCCTTGAAACAGGAACTGAACGCCGACCCCCGCATCGGTCGTCAGCACGAGCTGCTGCAGTTGCGTCAGAAACAAAGCAGCGATCGCCGACGCGGTGAGGTTTCCAACGCCACCAAACAAAGAGGTGCCGCCCAGGACCACCGCGGCGATCGACGGCATCAGGTAGCTGTCGCCCTGGAACGCGCTCGGCAGGTGCATCAAGCCGCCGAGGAAAATGCCCGCCATGCAATAGAGCACGCTGGCTCCCGCATAGGCCGCGAGCTGATAACGGCTTGCCAGCACGCCGGCAGCGCGCGCCGTGCGCGGATTGGCTCCAACCGCCTCAAATCGGCGTCCGAAAACGGTCTTCTTGACAAGGAACGTCAAAACGATGGTGACGCCGACGGCGATATAAGCGAGCGTCGACACGCCGAATATCTTGTAGTCGACGAATTGGGAAAGGCTCTCGGGCACTTGGACCGGCGTGCCGCCGGAAACACCGACATCGAAGCCGTACAGGACCGCGTTCATCCCGAGCGTTGCGACGATCGGCGCCACCCGCGCATACGCCACGAGCAGTCCGTTGACGAGACCGGCGATCAACGCCGCCGCGATTGCGTAGAAGACCGCCGACCCCAGCGTCGATCCACTCATTCCGGGCTCGTTGCTCGAATAATAGGAGACGATCACGCCGCTCAGCGAAACGATGCCCGGCACCGAGAGGTCTATTCCGCCCTGCTGAATGACCAAGGTTTGGCCGAGCGCAACGATCGCCAAAATGGAAGCAAACGGGATCATGCCGCTGAGCGCGGCACTGCCGAGGCTCTCCGGCTGAACAAACCAGCTCAGCAGGAAGAGCAGAATGGTGACAAGCAGGATGCCGCCGCTGGAGCGCAGCAGCGAAGCGCTGAAAACGGAGGCCGAGAGAGGGCGCGTCGGCCGGTCCGAATTGTTTGTCACGTCGCGACTCCGGCGTCAGCCGAACGGAATTTTGCCCTGGCTTCCTTTGCCCCGCGCCCTCTGGCGGCGTCATGAGATGCATGGTCGCGGCGCTTTCGCGGACCAGCGGCCGGTGCGGTCGAGGCCGGCGCAACTCCCGCTAACGCGTTACCGCTGCGCGCAAATCCGCCATTGCGGGTCGCCCGAGGCGATCCAGCAAGACAGCCCATTGAGCTATTTCCTCCGCCGCCACTTCTTTTCTCTACTATTTGCCAGGGGATAGCCGGAAGCAAAGCCAAAGATGTTCATTTCGAGCATTCGTCGTCGCCGGAGACTGACGCCGGACTACGGAATGATGCGAGCGGCGCGGAGCCGAGAGAAAGTGTCGGCGAACGAACCAACCGTCTCCTGATATTCGAGAAATCCCAAACGACGCGATTTGCTCATGTCGTTGAAGGTTTCCAGCGTGCGCCCGAGGTCGGCGTCCGAATGCCACCACGAAGCGACGCGGTCGATCGGGTTCCGCTCGAGTTCATACTTGGCGACGATCCGATCCCAGACCGGGCCGGCGTCCCGCATCTGGTCGACGAGCGGCGTCGGGTGGCCCGGATATTCGGGCGCCTCGAGTTCGAAATAGGCGGCGATCTTGTCCCACAGCCACCGCCACCGGAACACCTCGCCGTTGACGACATTGAACGCCTCGTTCGCCGCCGCCGCCGTTGTCGCGGCCCACATCAGATGCCGGGCAAGGATGCGCGCGTCGGTAACGTCCGTAACTGCAGCGTATTGTTGCGGCGACCCCGGAAAGACGAACGGGCGGCCTGTTTCCCGGCAGATCACGGCGTAGGCGGCGAGTGTCGAAGCCATGTTCATCACATTGCCAACGGCGTAGCCGATGACGGTGTGCGGCCTGTGCACCGACCAGGTGAACCCGCCACGGGCGGCCGCCTCGAACAGGATGTCCTCTTGAACGTAATAGAAGTTTTCGACCGGCAAGCGCGGCTGCGTTTCGCGAAAAGGCGTCTCTGCGCCCCTTTTCCCGAAAGCTTCGAAAGGTCCGAGATAATGTTTAGTCCCGGTAACCAGCGCGACGTGGCGGAGCTTGTCGTTGCCAAGCGCGTCAACGACATTGCGCAGCATCGCGCCATTGACCTTGCAGTTCTCGGCCTCGGTTGCTTGGCGTGACCACGTGCATATGAAGGCGTGAGTGATGCCGCGGGACGCGAGCGCTTGCTTGACGGCGCCGGCATCGGTCAAATCGACCTGGATCGCGTCAACTCCGGGGCGGCTCCGGGCGTGGCGCGCAAGTCCGCTGATGGCCCAGCCTCCGTTCTCAACGAGCCTTTCGACGAGCGCGTTACCGATGATGCCCGTCGCGCCGACAATGAGAGCGTGATCGGCCACCGAACTACGCAGCCTTGATGGTGATCTTGATAGACTTGCGCGGATCCTTGCCGAACTCGAAGGCCTCGACCGCTTTGGCGAGCGGGAATTCGTGGGTCTGAATCGGCGTGAGATCGAGCTTCGTCCGTTCGAGAAAGCGGATCGCCGCCGGCCACACGCCGGGCGATCCGATGCTGCCGCGCACGGTCAAGTTTTTCATCTGTATATTGCCAAGCACAACCGGGATTTTGCGCCCGATATTGATGCCGACCATGGAGACGCGGCCTTCCTCGCGGGCGAAATTGAACACGTCGGCGAGCGAAGCATCGTGGCCGGACGCCTCCACTACCAAGTCCGCGCCGCGCCCTCCGGTCAGGTCTTTGATGCGCTCGGCGACGCCGTCTGAGGTCGGATCAAGCGCTTCCGTAGCGCCAATCTTCTTTGCCGCATCGCGACGTGATGCAATCGGATCGACAACGATGACGCTTGCGCCCATGCCGATCGCGGCAGCGGCCGTAACCAAGCCGATTGTCCCTCCTCCCGAAACCACGACCGTCTGACTGGCATTGGTTCCGCCGGAATTGATGATGGCGTAAAAGCCGCAGGTGAACGGCTCGATCAAGGTCGCAGCCTTGTCGCTGATGCTTTCGGGAAGCTTGTGCAGCAGGCTGGGCGCGACGGTGAAGTATTCGCAGTCGGCGCCGTCGGTTGAGAAGCCAAAGTGATGAACACGTTCGGGAGTACGGAATACGCATTCACCGATCACCCGGTCGCCGACCTTAAGGCCCTTCACCGATTTGCCGATTTCGACGATTTCGCCGGACCATTCGTGGCCCGGCCTGACCGGATAGGTAATCGGGATGATGTATCGTCCGGCCAGAAGCTCGTAGTCGGAATGACAAATTCCGATGGCGGCGGTGCGGACCAGAACCTCGTTGTCCTTGAGCTCCGGCATTGGCATTTCGGCGACGACTGGCTTGTCGGGAGCTTCGAAAACGAGAGCCTTCATGACGTTTCCTCCTGATCACTCCACCGTCACGACTCCGCCGGTCTTGGCAGAGCGCGTGATGGCTTCCAGCAGCGCAATGTTATTGATCATATCTTGTCCGGTGATGGGATATACGGCGTCGCCCCGTACCGCCGCCGCAAACGCGTTAAGATTGTCCAGCACCGGCTACCGCGTAGGGTTTTTACACAGCCAGCGTCAAAGGCGGAAGTAGCCAATTAAGGCAACGACGTCTGCTTTAGCTCAATCAACGGAAATCGGGAACTTGGCCGAAGCACGTCGGTCTGTCACGGCTGCAGCCCAAGGAACAAATGCTTCAAGGCACTGCGCAAGGCCGTGTAGCGCGGACTTTGATGGATCGCAGTGAAGATTGCTGTCACGTATGCGAAATGGATGATAAGTTACCGTTGCGACGTGCTCGGCCGCGATGTTGGGATCGTTCACCGCCCGGGCGAGCACGAGTGCCCCGACCAGGGAGGCGACGGTCGCGAGCACCTTCTCCTCGCGCTGTGTTTCAGCCCAGAACCCATTCGGCCGCTTAGCCGCCCGACCATGCCCCGCACTCCAGCTGTGAAACGTTCTCGGGCGCCTCTGCTTTGGCGCGGCATCTCACAACACAAGGCTGCGAAGGGGCAGTTCGACAAAGTCGCGTACCGCCTCGATGAAGCGATCACCCGAGGACAGACCTCCCTTTATCCGATCACGAGTCCAACTCTGATCGGCCATCTTCACGATCGATCGAATGCGACCCTATGAGGTGCCCTTGCGGCACTGCGCCTGTCGCCGACCAAAACTTGGATTTACGCTTGTCTGTCTGAGGCGAAGCCTCACTAGAATATATGAGATTCTTGACTCCGAATCCGGCAATGTGCATCTTGAATCTCTTCCACCCCCAATCATCTTCGGAGGACGCGCCGTGACGGACACCGTTGAGTTCAACAGCTGCGGGGATGTCTGCAAGGGCGTGTTAACAAGACCGGGCGGGAAATCCGATAACGTGCCGCTCGTCATCATGGCGGGCGGATGGTGCTACACCAAAGAAATCGTGATGCCTTGGTACGGCAAGTTCTTTGAGGACCTAGGTTGCGCTACTCTGCGTTTTGATTATCGTCGGTTTGGCGAAAGCACGGGCGAGCCAAGGCAACATCTCAACCCATGGGACCAGATAGAAGACTATAGGAACGCGCTAACCTTTGCTGAAACCCTTTCCGGCATTGACAAGAAGCGGACCGGGATCTGGGGCATTTCCTACAGTGGCGGACACGTGCTGGTAACTGCCGCCCTGGATTCACGCCCAGCATTCGCAATTTCAACGATTCCGGTGGTCGATGGATACCAGACCATGCGACGCGTGCACGGGGAAGCGCGATTTGCGCAATTGAATAGTCTGCTGGCGGAGGACAGGCGCGAACGTTTTCGCGGAAAACCAAGCCGCCGAATGCCGATGTCACCCGAGAAGGACGTCAGTAGCAATTCAGAACTCACTGCCTGGCCGTTCCCCCACGTCTATGCTGGGTTCAAGGCCATCAAAGAAAAAGAGGCACCGCGTCACGAGCACTGGAACACGATCGAGTTGGTCGAACTGCTCCTGCAGTACAAAGTGGCTCCGTTTTGCGAGCGCATCGTCGAAACGCCTGTGATGATGACGCTTGCGCAGGCTGACAATATTACCTCGGCCGACCTTGAGGCGGAAGCATTCAACGTTATCACCAATCCCAACAAGACGTTCGTCTCCGTATCGGGCGTCCATCACATGAGCCTCTACACGAACCCCGAGCACCTTGGGAAAGTAGGCAAGGTACAGGCCGCTTGGCTAAAGAACATTCTCGCTAACATAGAGTGACGGGCGTTCCATGACGCAGTCAGAAAACGGGCCCCACGGCTGAAGATCCGTCCGCTACGCCCCGGCCGTCGGGCATCACTGTCTCGTCGGGTGCGGTTAATCCCCAGAGCGGAAAAGCGACTTGCATGGGACGTCACTGACGCGACACTTGCGGGCGATGAAACAGCGTGCATTAGCTGTGGTGGTCCTCTCCTGAGGCGGGAGAGCCGCTTCTTCCTCAAATACTTTCTTTCCGGGGCATCCCAAGACGCGAAAGCGGTGCAGCGGATACCGGCAAGAAATAGCTGCGCTCAGCCCCGCGTGAAATCCATGCGTCTTGGGACCTATCGCGGGCTAGATCGCAACCACCCGCTCGGTCTGTATCTGTGTACGATCATGGTAGTCCGTTTGAGGAGACCAGGCTGCGACTTCACCCATCTCGACTTTACAACCAGGGCAGATCACCCTCGGGGGCTTGCACTTGGTGGCCATGATCGCGGCGTCGGCGATAAAATGCTACATGTGATCCGGCTATTTAGCGAAAGTTAGCCCGGTCGGAAAGATGAAGCCGACGATCATCCGCACTATGGGTTAGACTTTGTACACCTTAACCCCGCATGACAGCATCGAGAAAGCCGCGCGCCGCGCCAGCGCCGCGCAGGAATCGCGCTGATCGTCAAGACGCGCCACCCAAACATAAACGGCCCCGCAGGGTGTCTCCGCAGGGCCGTTTGCATTCGACACAGTTGCGCGCCTTAAGCCACCAGTTCCGCCTTCACCCAAGGGCGGCCCGCTTTTGGCGTAGGCCCGCCCCGGCGCCGCGCTTGAGCACTTCCCGACTGAGGGCCACCGGTGGCACGAGACGCGCGATGTTGAAAGTAGTTTTCCACGCATTTGTTTGATTTGCACTTTCGGCGGATGGACGAATCGCGGAGCAATTGATTGCCTGCCTTTACGCTTTGCCGAGAACGGAGCCATTGACCCCGCTATCCCAGACGCATAGCGGCACCAAATGGTTTGGCAAGCCGAGCCCCGATCGTTCGTCGGTTGGGGCTTCTTCGTTGGTGTGGCCCTGCGCCGGGTGCGCCTTCAAAAGGAAAAGTCCGGACGTGATAGCAACTGAGAGGTCAGAGCTGAGTATCGTCATCCGATGGTTCGGGCCGCGGAAGCCCCGGCGGCAGTCCGGTGAGGTTGATGCCCGTTCAAAGCAAGCCGACCTGCCTCCTTGACTCCGCCTTACTGCCCTCAACTAGCGATACCGGGGAAGGTTAGCGACTGCGGCCGAACCGCTGCACCAGGAGGAATTTCTGGATCTTACCGGTTGGAGTTCGCGGCAACACGCCATTCTCCAAGATAAACTCCTTTGGAGTTTTGAATCCGGCGAGAAACTGCCGACAAAATTGCTGAAGCTTTTCAGGCTCAATGGTTACACCGCCCTTGGGGATGACCAGGCTCGTGACACGCTCGCCCCACAGATCATCGGGAAGGCCAAATACCGCGCAGTCCGCAACGCCGGGATGTTTCAAAATGACTTCTTCCACTTCAGCAGCATGCACGTTCTGACCGCCCGTTATAATCATGTCTTTCTTGCGGCCGCGGATCGTAAGATAGCCGTCCTCGTCCAGGCTTCCGAGATCGCCAGTGTGCACCCACCCATTGCGGAACGTCTCCGCCGATTTCTCCTCGTTGTTGAAATATTCCGTCACCGCATTTGGTGAGCGGCCGATGATCTCACCCAATTGGTTCGGTTCGAGGTCTTTGCCGGTTTCGTCGACGATCCTAACCTCCGCGAACGGAATGACCCGGCCGACCGACTAGGGCGCCTCTTTCGATCGCTTGGCGTGCTAACGACAAGCGCGCCAGTCTCTTGCATCCCATAAAATTCGTAGATTTGCGGGCAGAGTTTTGCGATTGTCTGCTCGCGAACGTTTTCAGGCAAAGTCGCGCCGACGAAAAGCACTGCCCGCAGGGAGCTCAGGTCGTGCGGTGTAGTAGCCTGAGCCGACAACATCATCGATGCCATTGTCGAAACGAGATTGACCATCGTCACGCGCTCCGATCCGATCCGGCGAAGTATCTCGTTCGGTTCGAAGTTCGCAAGCACGTTCGGAACACCGTAGAGCATCGCGCCGATGATCCAAGCGAAACCGGTGCGACCGAAAATCGGGAAGACCGTCATAACGACGTCATCGCGCGTCATGTCGAACGCCTGAAACATTGGACCAAGCGTAGCGTTATTGTACTGCGTCAAAATGTAAGACTTCGGCAGGCCAGTGGTGCCGGAAGTGAGATTAAAATAGTAGGGGTCGCTCTCCTCGATTTCGACATCGGGGGCGCGGGCCGGCGCCTGCGCCAACAGCATCTCGTAGTCGGGCGCAAAAGTCGCCTTGTCGCCATCGATCTGTATGAGGTGTTTGAGTGTTGCGGCCTGCTTCGCCACCGAAACAAACTTCGCTTCAAAAATCAGACCTTTCGCGTTCATCGCACGCATCAATTCGACAATCTCTGGTTCGGCCAAGCGATAGTTCAGCGGCAGTCCCACGATGCCAGTGCGCGCCAGTGCGAAATAGATTTCCACAATCTCGGCGCGATTAGTGGTGAGGAAGGCGACAACATCGCCCTTGCGGAAGCCTAGGCCTAGAAGAGCTTGAGCAAGCCGATTGACGCGATCGTCGACCGCACCAAAGCTAAAACGGCGGTCGGTGCTCGAACAGTAAATTGCCGGTGGACGCTCGCGTTGCCCGAGCACTAAAACACGAAAATACGAGCGTGTGAGATCGAAATCCTATCGTGTAATTTTGAGTGACTAAACCTGGAGGAATGTCGGTTAAGCTTCGAATACACACATGAATTTGCGAGCCTACGCCACACTGATCGACCGGAGACCCCTGCTCTTTGAAATCGTTGAGGAATTAGCGCTCTGAACGTCCAGAATGCATAGGTTCCTAGAGTTCCCAAAGGCTCCTGGAACCTTTCCGGACATTCGGAAAGGTTCAGAAAGCTAATTCCTGCGTATATTCAAAAAAGCTTAACCCACATTCTTCCGGTTTAGTAGCTCGAAATTACACGATAGAATTTCGATCTCGTGTTTTTAGTGCTCGGGCGACGCCTCGACATAGAGAACGGCGCGCACCGAACGTCACTGATCCGCCAGTCCGACCGCTGATGTCGGTTTCGCCTGACTGATACTTCTTCGGCGTGAGCCCAAAATGACGCCCCCACCCGCTTCGACGAGGTGAAACGCTTCGGGTCGTCGATCGCGGAAACGTAGGTGAGCGCGACCACTGGAGCACCTTGCAGAAGGTCGGCTCGAAAGCTTCGATGTGGCGCGGCGATACCCTCGCCATATTCTTGAAATCGAACTCCTCCGTCGACTCTTCTCCGCTGGGCAGGCGGTGACTACAAGCTTTACGCGGCATCTCGCAAAATCGCGGCACCAAATTGTTCGTCGAC